>CAUWMZ010000006.1:0-89263 GCA_963560035.1 uncultured Parabacteroides sp. | reverse complement strand
CGTGATTTGTAATCTCGGGGTCGTTGGTTCGAATCCGACAAGAGGCTCAAAAAAAAAACAAACATACACAAATAAGTTAAAAAGGAAACCTAAGATATAGGTTTCCTTTTTACATTTTAAGCAATATATAAACAATATATGTATTGCGCTTTAGCTTTTATATCTTACTTTTGTTGGCATAAATTTAAACAATCGCATCATGGAAGAGAATAAAAATTTACTTTTAAAAGGAGCGATGAACTATGGCTTAATCATGGGTATCTATTGGGTCATAAAATATCTATTCTTCATTTTTAGCGTCTCCGTTCCCTCCTTGAATTTAATTTATTGGCTATTATCTTTTGCGGTTCCATTCATAGCCTATCACATGACAAAAAAGTACAAGCAGGATATTGGTGGACAAATCGGTTTTTTCCATGCTTGGAGATTTGGCACAATGCTATATTTTTTCGCAGCATTGATCGTCTCTCTTGAGTATTTTGTTTTCTATCAATTTATAGCTCCACCCGATTTCATAGCAAATGCTATCGGACAAATCGTCGAAGTCCTAAAAGACAGCAATATGGACACAGAGGTGATCAACACTTTTGCTTCCATACGCATCTCGCCTATCCAAATGGCTATCCAAGGAATTTTCAATAATGTTTTTTACGGCATTATACTTTCTATACCAGTAGCGGCCATCGTGTGCAAAAACAATTCTATTGATTCAAACACGAACAATCGCTAATATTTTAAACAAATAAAGAATGGACATATCTATTGTTATTCCGTTATATAACGAGGCTGAATCCTTACCAGAACTATTTGCCTGGATTGAAAGAGTCATGGAAGAGCATAAATTCACTTACGAAATAATTTTCGTAAATGACGGAAGCACGGACAACTCATGGGATGTCATCAAAAGTTTTCAACAACACTCTTCTCATGTAAGAGCTATTAAATTCAGACGCAATTACGGAAAATCTCCTGGACTACAATGTGGATTTCAAAGAGCTCAAGGTGATGTCGTCATTACAATGGATGCCGATCTACAAGATAGTCCAGATGAAATCCCCGAACTTTATCGAATGATTAAAGAAGATGGATATGACCTGGTTTCGGGATGGAAGAAAAAAAGATACGACCCTCTTTCTAAAACGATTCCTACCAAATTGTTCAACGCGACAGCTCGCAAAATATCCGGAATCAAAAATCTACACGACTTCAATTGTGGACTCAAGGCCTATAAGAATGTCGTAATTAAAAATATCGAGATATATAATGATATGCACCGCTATATACCTTATTTGGCAAAAATAGCGGGATTCCAAAAAATAGGAGAAAAAGTTGTAAAACACCAAGCACGTAAATATGGCTCATCTAAATTTGGATTAGACAGATTCGTAAATGGATATCTTGACTTAATAACTCTTTGGTTCACTTCCAAATTTGGAAAAAAACCAATGCATTTCTTTGGTTTATGGGGAAGCGCTATGTTCTTCATCGGATTTATCGCCCTTATCATCGTATTAAGTATGAAATTGGTTTCCCTTTATTCTGGAAATCCAAGACCTTTGGTTACCAGCTCACCCTATTTTTATGTAGCTCTAACCGCTATGATATTAGGGACACAAATGTTTCTTGCAGGTTTCATTGGAGAACTTATCTCGCGTAACTCACCCAACAGGAACAACTATAAAATAGAAAGTGAAATATGAAATTCATTGAATTAGTGGGCAAAAGGCGCTCCATCCGCAAATACACACAACAGCTTGTTGAACAAGATAAAATAGACTATATCCTTGAGGCTGCACGATTGGCTCCTTCTGCGGTCAACTTCCAGCCTTGGTATTTTATCCTTATTAAAAGCGAAGAAGGGAAGAAAAAAATTCAAAAATGCTACAATAGAGATTGGTTCAAGCAAGCTCCTTATTATCTTATCGCTTGCGGTGATCATAATCAATCATGGAAACGAAGCGATTTAAAAGATCATCTAGATATTGATGTTGCCATCGCAACAGAACATATTTGTCTTGCTGCCGCAGAACAGGGCTTAGGAACATGCTGGGTATGCAATTTCGACGCTAATCTCTGTAAAAAATATTTCAACATTCCTCAGTCTATAGAGCCGCTAGTCTTTATCCCATTCGGATATCCCGCTGAAGAAGACGCTTTCTCTGACAAATTTACAAAGAAACGTAAACCTATTGATGAAATCTTAAAACAAGAATCTTTTTAATATGTCATATATTGAGATCTTGCTCTTAGCAATCGGTCTTTCCATGGATAGTTTAGCTGTTTCTGTAACCGGGGGCTCTATTTTAAAAAACAAATGCACTTTAGCGAATATCGCAAAAATAGCCGGCGTATTAGGATTTTTCCAAGCCGGCATGACTGTTATCGGATATTTGGCCGGAGTTGGATTTGAAAAATATATTTGTGCCTTCGATCATTGGATCGCATTCTTCCTGTTACTTTACCTGGGAGGAAAAATGATTTATGATAGCACACAAGATGAAGACGAGGATCAAAAATTTAATCCGCTTTCCTTTCGAACTCTTTGCGGACTAGGTGTGGCCACCAGTATTGACGCACTAGCAATAGGTGTATCATTAGCGATACTAAAATCGTCACTCATGCTACAAGCCTATACGATAGGTATAGTCACATTCATCTTTTCAGCTTTTGGAGTCTACTTTGGTAATCATTTCGGAAAGAAAATCGATCTTAAACTTGATCTAATCGGTGGATTCATCTTAATTGGTATCGGCACAAAGATCTTGATCGAGCATCTTTTTTTCAACTAAATTAGCTTCTCTATCCTCAAATAAAACACAACAACACATATCAACTTCTGCAGTAATGATGGTTGTCACTATATCATATTTATTCGCATCATAAAAACAGAACACAATGAACAAGATTTTTATTCCTCTTACTTTTATCTTGATCTATTCCTTTACTTCTTGCACTGAGCAAGGATGCTATTTCGAAGAAAGTGGCTCCATGTTTCACACGGTCTATCACATTAAATATCAATCCAAGAAACGACTATCTAAAGAGATAGCAGATGAATTTCAGCGCTTTAATCTTTCATTAAACCCATTTAACCCCAATTCCACAATAGCGAAAGTAAACAACAACCAAGATGTTGAGGTTGACCAATGGTTTATCGATGTCTTCAACAAGGCGAAAGAAATTTCAGAACGATCAAATGGAGCTTTTGATATTACATGCGCTCCCCTTATCAATCTTTGGGGATTTGGTTTCAGTAAAATGGACAGCGTAACACCTCAAATGATTGACAGTATTAAAGAGTTTGTAGGTTATCAAAAAGTTAAACTTAATGGAAAAAAATTAATCAAAAACGATCCACGTATCATGCTTAACTGCTCATCTATCGCCAAAGGGTATGCATGTGATGTCATCGCACGCCTATTAGAAAAAAAAGGTGTAGAAAATTATATGGTAGAAATAGGTGGAGAAGTGACCATGAGAGGCTTAAATCCCACAGGAGAATGTTGGCGAATTGGCATCAACAAACCAGAAACAAACAACAATGGAATCACCAATGATGTAGAAGAGATCGTCCAATTATGTAAAAAAGGTGGAGTCGCCACCTCTGGAGACTACCGAAATTTTTATGTGAAAAATGGGAAGAAGTATGCTCATACCATTAATCCTGCCACCGGCTATCCTGCCGGACAAAACATTTTAAGCGCAACCATCGTGGCTGATGATTGTATGACAGCAGATGCTTATGCCACTACATTCATGGTGCTCGGTGTAGACAAAGCGAAAGAATTAGCGAGCACTATTCCACAGTTAGAGTATTTCATAATTTACGCCGACAAATTTGGGATGCAAAAAGTAACCTATTCACAAGGAATGTTAGAATATCTTCCTAACAGAAAAGCTTTAGCCATTTTAGAAAATCCCTAATAAGGGCGTTTTAAGTAAACATAAACAAGGTATGCCGTATTTTATCTCGTAACCACAAATAAAATACGGCATGTCTATTTAAAAACGCTTCAATTCTTGATAAAGACGCTGTACAGGTAGCCCCATCACATTATAAAAGCTACCATTGATCGACTCAACCCCTATATAACCTATCCATTCTTGAATACCATATCCGCCCGCCTTATCATATGGCTTATATTTATCTAAATAATAATTAATCTCCGCATCATCCAGCTTCGCAAAACTTACCTCTGACTTTACAGAAAAATCAATAATACGCTCTTTTGTCATAACGCATACACCCGTAATCACTTGATGTACATGATCAGACAATAAACTCAACATCTCATATGCTTTTTCTCTATCAACAGGCTTACCCATCACGCCATCAAATGTCCAAACGATCGTATCTGCGGTAATCAACAGCTCATCATCACCCATAGAGGAGCGATAAGCTTCCGCCTTTGAGCGAGCTATATATAACGGAATATCCGAAGATTTCAACGACGCGGGATAAGACTCGTCAATCCCAGGAATAACTCGCACCTCAAAATCCAAGTCCAAACCAGCCAACAACTCTTTCCTTCTTGGAGAATTAGATGCCAAGATGATCTTGTACTTTTTCAAATTTTCCAACATAATCAATCTATTTATATTCTACCAACTACCAACCGAAAGCTTCTTCCCCAAACCAATGGCCTTGAGCGCGCATTGTTTGTTCTATAACATCACGAGCTACTCCCTCCCCTCCTCTTCGAGAAGAGATATATTTTGCTATACCCTTAATTTCTGGAGCCGCATCAGCAGGAGCTACAGGCAGTCCCACCCGTTTCATTACTTCATAATCCGGAATATCATCACCTGCATACATAACTTGTTCAACTGTCAATCCTGCTTTTTTCATAAAATCCTCAAAGTCATGCAATTTCACCGCACTTCGCATATAGATATACTTTATTCCCAAACGAGAAAAACGAATCTGTACAGCTTCGGTATATCCACCCGTAATAATTGCCACTTCATACCCCTTCTTTACAGCTAATTGCAAAGCATAACCATCTTTTATATTTACGGTACGCATGGGGTCTCCATTCGGATGAAGTGGAACCACATCACACGAAAGCACACCATCTACATCAAAGACAAATGCCTTTATCTTTGTTAAATCATAATTTATACTACTCATTTTTGAGCCTCCTTATATATACTACGGCTAAGCATTTCATAAAGTTTCCTCATATCAGGATCTTCCAACATAGCCAAATGTTTATGTATCACATTTTCATCATAACGAATAGCGGGACCGGTCTGCGCCATAGCAGGAGACATGACATGAACCTTTGCCGCAGTCTCATCTATCAATGGAAGCAATACATCTCCCGGAATCTGTTGTCGCTCTAATATTTTCTCCGCTAACGCATAGATATGATTCGTAAAATTACAAGCAAAAACAGCCGCCAAATGCAAACTCTTACGCTTCTCCGAAGATAAAAAACGAACATTATCAGATAAAAGATCCGCAACTGTACGCAACAATGTCTCCTCTTTCGCCCCACTCGCCTCTAGAAATAAAGGTATCCGACTAAAATCCACCTCTCTACCCTTGCTAAAAGTTTGCAAGGGATACAGCACTCCATATCTAGGCACTATTCCTTTAAACACATCCATAGGCATACTGCCGGCCGTATGGACCCAAAGTCCGTCATTAGGTCGCAATTTTGCCACGACATCCCGAAGTGCCGAATCCTTTAATGAAAAGATATACAGATCCGCATCATCGTAAATATCCTCCACTCTAATAGTCCACATACACTCTAGCTTCTCCGCCAACTCATAGGCATGTTCTTCCGTACGGCTAAAAACCTGCTCAATGACTATTCCCGCCTTGAGCATCGCCATTGAGAGTCTTGTCGCTAAATTTCCCGCCCCAATAAATATAGCTTTCATTCCCCTGAAACCTTATTCTCTTCAGGAAGAGAGAATTTACCAATATGTATTTTCTCCCATTGCAAATGAGACTCATCAAAAGGTTTACGAACCTGATCTTTATAACCTATACCTATAATCGATAAAACATCCATTTGATATGGAATATCCAACAAAGCACGAACATATTCATTAGAATCTTTTTCATCCTCTGTTGTACGATTCCGTACTTGGCACCAACAACTACCCAAACCTAAATCCTCCGCCTGCAACTGCATATAGATAGATGCGATAGAGGCATCCTCAATCCAGACGTCACTTTCCATTACATTAGCCAAGACCACAATAGCCAACGCACAACCTTCTAAAAACGCAGAACCGCATTTCTTACACTTAGCCAACTTTTTCAACATTTCCTTATCTTCAACAACAACAAACTGCCAAGGATTCGAACGCTTAGAAGCGGGAGCCATTAATGCGGCCTTCAAAATCAACTCTACTTGCTCCGGAGAAAGGAGCTGATCCGTAAACTTACGTGTACTTCTTCTATTCTTTATAAGTGTAGCGAAACTTTCCATTTCATGAATTTATTAATTATTTGACATTCGCGAATATAGAGATATTTTCTAAGCGAATCCGACTGGAGAAGCGGCTTTTTAAGGGCAATATCATATAAGTAAATCAATAAAAAAATAAAATAATAGAATAAACACATCTATCAACATATAGCCCAAAAGGAATTATACACCTATTAAAAAGCTGTATTTTTAAGCACATTTTTAGCAGAAGATAAAAATCAGGAATTATTTCCACATTCATAAAAAGTAGTGTACATTTGCAGACAAAGAAACAAACATTTACTAAATCTTTAAATTTATTATCAACATGGAATTAACACACATCGAACATTTAGGTATCGCAGTTAGAAGCATCGAAGCTTGTTTACCTTATTACGAAGGCGTTCTTGGCCTAAAGTGCTATAACATTGAAGAAGTCGCTGACCAAAAAGTAAAAACAGCTTTCTTTAAAGTAGGTCAAACAAAGATTGAATTATTAGAGCCAACAAGCGAAGATAGCACTATCGCTAAATTTATCGAGAAAAAAGGAGAAGGCATTCATCACATCGCATTCGCTGTTCCTGATGTTCAAGCAGCGCTAAACGAAGCAGAAGAAAAAGGCATCAGACTTATCGACAAAGCTCCGCGTGGCGGCGCAGAAGGATTAAACATCGCTTTCCTTCATCCGAAATCTACTTGCAGCGTATTGACAGAGCTTTGCATGCCAGGAAACAAATAAAATAAGAACCTTTCATTTTTAACTTCAAATCAAAATACAATGAGTAACCAACTTGAAAAAGTAAAAGAGCTCATCGCACTTCGTGAGCAAGCTCGCTTGGGTGGTGGAGAGAGACGAATCGAATCACAACACAAAAAAGGAAAATATACCGCTCGTGAGCGTATAAATATGTTGCTTGATGAAGGTAGCTTTGAGGAGTTCGATATGTTTGTCCAACACCGTTGTACCAACTTCGGCATCGAAAAAACCAAATATCTAGGCGATGGTATCGTTACCGGTTATGGAACAATAGACGGACGCTTAGTATATATATTCGCACAAGACTTCACTGTATTCGGTGGCGCATTATCAGAATCTTTAGCTATGAAGATCTGTAAAGTAATGGATCAAGCCATGAAAATGGGCGCTCCGGTTATCGGCTTAAACGACTCTGGTGGCGCACGTATTCAAGAAGGTGTAAACGCATTGGCCGGTTATGCCGAGATTTTCCAACGCAACATCTTAGCCTCCGGTGTTATCCCACAGATCTCCGGTATCTTTGGTCCTTGCGCAGGCGGAGCCGTTTATTCCCCTGCCTTAACAGACTTCAATATCATGACACGCGGCACTAGCTACATGTTCCTTACCGGACCTAAAGTAGTAAAGACTGTCACAGGAGAAGATGTCACACAAGAGCAACTTGGTGGAGCCAGCGTACACACGACTAAATCCGGTGTCGCTCATTTCGCTGTTGACACAGAAGAAGAAGGTTTACAATTAATCCGTAAGCTACTTAGCTTCTTGCCTCAAAACAACTTGGAGGAAACTCCTCTTGTTGAGTGCACCGATCCTATCGATCGCTTAGACGATGTATTAAATGAAATTATTCCGGACAATACCAACCAATCTTATGATATGTACGAGGTTATTGGCACAATTGTCGATAACAATGAGTTCCTAGAAGTTCATGCGGACTACGCAAAGAACATCATTGTCGGCTTCGCTCGTTTCAACGGACAATCTGTTGGTATCGTGGCTAACCAACCTAAGGTCATGGCAGGATGCTTAGACAGCAACGCATCTCGTAAGGCAGGTCGTTTCGTTCGTTTCTGCGACGCCTTCAACATTCCTTTGGTTACATTAGTTGATGTTCCTGGATTCCTTCCTGGTACAGGTCAGGAATATAACGGAGTTATCCTTCATGGCGCTAAATTACTTTACGCTTACGGAGAGGCTACCGTTCCTAAAATCACAGTGACACTGCGTAAATCTTATGGTGGAGCATATTGCGTGATGAGTTCTAAACACCTTCGTGGCGATATGAACTACGCATGGCCTACAGCAGAAATCGCCGTTATGGGACCGAGTGGTGCAGTTGAAGTTATCTTCGCCAAAGAAGTGGCAGCTTCTGAAGATCCGAAAGCTTGCGCCGCAGAGAAAGAAGCTGAATATAAGAAAGCATTCGCCAATCCTTATAACGCAGCTCAATATGGTTACATCGACGATGTTATCGAACCGCGTAACACTCGTTTCCGTATTATTCGCGCTTTGCAACAATTGCAGACTAAGAAATTGAGCAACCCGGCGAAGAAACATGATAACCTGCCTCTATAATCCGTAAAAACAGGAGATAAATTATGATAAATAAGAAAATAGGGGTATTGTTACTGTTCGCTTTGCTCTTATCTTTTGGAGTAAAGGCTCAGCGCGCTACCTCCATGCGAATAAACGAAATATTGGTGATCAATGAAGATAACTTCGTTGATGACTATGGCAAACGTCACGGTTGGTTTGAGTTATTCAACAGCTCCGCAGGAACAGTTAATATTGGAGGTTGTTATTTGACTGACGACAAAAACAATCCGACTAAATACACAATTCCTAAAGGCGATGTATTGACTCAAATTCCGCCTCATCAACACATTTTGTTTTGGGCAGACGGACAGCCAGACAAGGGTACATTCCACGTAAACTTCGTGCTTGATCCTTCTAAGGAGAATTATATCGCATTATTCGATGCAGATGGTAAGACTCTTATCGATGAGATCGTGATCCCCGCAGGGCAAACAGCAGATATCAGCTACGGTAGAACAATCGACGGTAAAGAAGAATGGAAACAATTGTCAAAAGTTACTCCTAGTACAAATAACTTGACATTGGATTCTAACAGTAAGATTGACAACTTCAGGGAAAATGACTCATTCGGCATTGGTATGACCATCACCGCTATGTCTGTCGTATTCCTAGGACTATTCCTATTGTATATGATCTTCAAACAGATCGGAAAATTGTCTATCGCCGCTAGTAAGCGTAATGCGCAGAAAGCCGCAGGAACAACAAAAATCACCCCTGACGCAGGCCAAGAATCTGGTGAGATTTTCGCGGCTATCGCTACCGCTCTATATGAGATGAGCGATGACAATCACGACATCGAGAACACGGTATTAACAATCCGAAAAGTACAACGTACTTATTCACCTTGGAGCTCAAAACTCTATGGTTTACGTCAAACCCCACAAAAGTAACACTATCTAAAAACGAACAAGAATGAAAAGTTTTAAATATACCATTAATGGTAACGTATATAAGGTACACATCAACTCTGTAGTGGATGATATCGCTGAAGTTGAAGTAAACGGTACTCCCTATAAAGTACAAATGGAGAAACCGGCAAAAAAACAAATGGTCACTTTGAAACGCCCCGCTCAAGCACCTACGACAGCTACTGGAGAACCTGTTGTTAGTCGTCTGGCCGCAACAAGCACACAAGGCGCCATCAAAACTCCGCTGCCAGGTGTTATCTTGCAAGTTAAATGTAATGTTGGTGATACTGTGAAGAGAGGACAGACTTTGATCATTCTCGAAGCCATGAAAATGGAAAACAACATCAACGCCGATCGAGACGGTAAAATCGTTGAAATTAAAGTACACAAGGGAGATTCCGTACTGGAAGGTGCAGATCTCGTCGTAATCGGATAAGACTATGCAAGAGAGTTTTTTAACATTTCTAGGTGAGAACTTACAACTGTTCCTTACCTACACAGGTGTATACAACGCGACTCCCGGTCATATCATTATGATCTTGGTAGGTCTGTTGTTTATATTCCTGGCTATCAAATATGAATTTGAACCCATGCTATTAATACCTATCGGATTTGGTATCTTGATCGGTAACATTCCTTTCAAAGATGCTGGTCTGCAAGTAGGTATCTACGAGCAAGGATCTGTGCTTAACATCCTTTATCAAGGTGTCACCTCCGGATGGTATCCGCCTCTGATTTTCTTAGGTATCGGTGCGATGACCGACTTCTCGGCATTGATCTCCAACCCTAAATTAATGTTAATAGGTGCGGCCGCTCAATTTGGTATCTTTGGCGCATACACAATCGCCCTTCAAATGGGATTCGAGCCGAATCAAGCCGGCGCTATCGGTATTATCGGTGGTGCGGATGGTCCGACAGCGATCTTCCTTTCTTCTAAGTTGGCTCCCAACTTAATGGGTGCGATCGCGGTATCCGCTTATTCATACATGGCACTAGTTCCTATCATCCAGCCTCCTTTCATGAGATTGCTGACAACAAAGAAAGAACGCTTGATCCGAATGAAACCGCCAAGAGCTGTATCTTCTACAGAGAAGATCATCTTCCCGATCGTAGGATTACTATTAACTTGTTTCTTGGTCCCTTCTGGTCTTCCTTTACTAGGTATGCTGTTCTTCGGAAACCTTTTGAAAGAGAGTGGCGTTACTCGTCGCTTAGCTGAGACAGCGCGTGGACCGCTGATCGACACAATCACGATCTTGTTAGGTATTACTGTAGGTGCTTCTACACAAGCCACACAGTTCCTGACATTGAACTCAATCAAGATTTTCGGTCTTGGAGCATTATCATTCGTAATCGCTACATGCGCCGGCGTATTGTTCGTTAAGCTATTCAACCTTGTATTGAAAGATGGTAACAAGATCAATCCGCTTATTGGTAACGCTGGTGTATCTGCCGTTCCTGACTCTGCTCGTATATCACAAGTGGTAGGTTTGGAGTATGATCCGACAAACTATTTGTTGATGCATGCCATGGGACCGAACGTCGCAGGTGTGATCGGTTCAGCTGTAGCTGCCGGTATCTTGTTAGGATTCTTAGGATAAACAATTGAACAAACAGGAACTGCTAATTGTTCCGCTTCACAACAAAAGGGCTTTATCATGACTTTGAGCACATTGTCAGATAAGGCCCTTTCCTATTTAATCTATTTTCAACTTTTAGCAACCATAGCGATCTATGCCTCTATATCTCATGGGCCACAGAAGCATTTAATGGATTAATTTACAGTTAGTTACATCACAAAACAAACCATTACTTTACAACTAAAGCACAAACAGCTGATTATCATGCCATTAACTACTATCCAAGTGAATAGTTATTCTAAGCTCAAGTGATTAATATACGAGTTGTCATTAGAATAGTTAATCACTCGACCTTAGATTAACTATTCCAATCAAACAGCCCTAATTGAAGCCATTTTCACTTCAACACACGACACAAAAAAGGGGTATTATTCATCAAGAATAACACCCCACATATATTCATCAATCCGCCAATTTTTCGCGTCCTTATCAAGAAGTCTGTTCCACCGGAGAAAAATCCATATCACTCTCCTCCATTAAAGTCGTACCCCAAAATAGCCATATCATTAAAAGAACAATGGCGCATATAACCCCCAATAACAAAAGGACATTTACATTTTTTCTCTTCATCTCATCAACTATTTATTCATTCAATCGATAAATGAACAAATAACGCCTCTCATTAGTTCTCGAAGAGATCACTTCCTCTTAAAATGGCTAACAATGACTTTTACTTCTTACCCAAAGCCTCATTCAACACCTTATTCTTTGCGATAGTAGCCTGAAACTCCTTTAAATAGAAAGGTTCAAAATAAGCTACATCCTCAAAGCGTTTCTCCTCTAAGGCCTGATTCGAAAGCTTAACCATATTAACAGCCAATGGATAAATATCGTCCATAAACGAAGCGTTCGCCGCAGTCAATACATTTTTGCATTTCGCGGATCCATCTCCAAAAAACAAGACCTTCCCTTTCTCCAAATAAGAAGCATAAGAATCCGCATCAATAACATCAGCACTCGACGCGCGAACCTCTTTCAACGCAGAATCATACATCGCTGAATAAACTTCCATTCGGCGAGCATCCAACATCGCGCAATAAATACAATCTGACGCGTTTGCATTCTTTTGAATGGCGGTCACCGCCAGAATTTCCAATGTATGAATGCCTATCAAAGGTATACCGGCGCCAAAGCACAAACCTTTAGCGACAGACACACCGATACGCAAACCCGTATAAGAACCCGGGCCACAACTAACCGCTACAGCGTCCAAACTCAATCCCTTGGATTTAGCCACCTTCAAAGCCTCTTCCACATACACGCCTAACAACGCGGCGTGAGACGGCCCATCAAAAGAAGCCTTCTCAAAAAGAACCTCATCACCTGCCGATAGAGCTATCGAACAGACAGGGGTTGATGTCTCGATATTTAATATTACAGACATATCGTTCTCTCCATTTTAATTTGTTGGCAAAGGTATATAAAAAATCCGCATCACACCTTTCGCCAATCACATTTCCAAAATCCACACAAACACACGGTACGCCCCCTATCTTTCTATTACACACACTCACCCACAAAATATTTCCACCTATTTATAAAGCAATAGCCAATAATTATAAAAATACACAGACTAACTCTCAATGGAAACCACTATCTTTGCGCAAATTTGAGAAAGAAATGATACAATCTATGACAGGGTTCGGTAAGGTTACTGCCGAACTTCCTTCAAAAAAAGTAACCGTCGAGATAAAGGCTTTAAACAGCAAGCAGTTGGATCTTTCTACCCGTATACCCTCAATCTATAAGGAAAAAGAGATGGAACTTCGAAGCCTGTTACTTCAAACTTTGGAGCGTGGAAAAGTTGAATTCAACATCTTTATTGAATACATCGGCAAAGATACACCCACACAAATCAATGTGGCTGCCGTAGAAAATTATTACAACCAAATCAAAGAAATAGCGGAAAAGTTAAACATCAATGTCCCTACAGACTGGTTTCAAACCCTACTTCGCATGCCCGATGCCATTAAGTCCGACAATGCGGAAATCGATGAATCTGAATGGGAAGTGATTTTAGCGACTGTCAAAGACGCTATCAAGCACCTATGTGACTTCCGTATTCAGGAAGGCGCTATGCTGCAAAGACTGTTCGAGCAAAAAGTAAAAAATATAGCAGCTCTTTTAACAAAGGTTGAGCAATATGAAGGTGAGCGCATCGACAAGATCAAAAGCCGCATCATGGATAACCTACAAAAAATAGCGGATAAAGACTACGATAAAAATCGCTTCGAACAAGAGATGATCTATTACATAGAGAAACTTGATATCAACGAAGAAAAAAATCGCTTGGACAATCACCTGAAGTATTTCATCGAGACAATGGAAAAAGGACACGGACAAGGCAAGAAATTAGGTTTTATCGCTCAAGAGATGGGACGAGAAATCAATACTCTTGGCTCCAAGAGTAACCACGCAGAAATGCAAAACATCGTTGTCCAGATGAAAGACGAGCTAGAGCAAATCAAAGAACAAGTTTTAAACGTATTATAAAAACAATCAAGAATGGCAGGCAAACTAATCATATTCTCCGCACCTTCAGGTTCCGGAAAATCCACGATCATAAATTATCTGCTTCAACAAGATCTACACCTCCGCTTCTCTATCTCTGTGACAAGCCGAGCTCCTAGAGGCACCGAGAAAAATGGTGTTGAATATTATTTTCTTTCACCGGAAGAGTTTCGCGAACATATAGCGAAAGGAGATTTCCTAGAATATGAGGAGGTGTATACAGATAAATATTACGGCACACTAAAAAGTGAAGTGGAACGTATACAAAATGAAGGAGATAATGTGATTTTTGACGTAGATGTCGTTGGTGGCTGCAACATCAAAAAATTCTATGGAGATAAAGCCTTGTCTGTCTTTATCCAGCCTCCCGGCATAGAGGTCTTGCGCCAACGCTTAGAAGGCAGAGGCACTGATGCGCCTGAAGTTATTGAAAGCCGCATCGCCAAAGCCGAATACGAATTAAGCTTTAAAGACAAATTCGACAAAATTATCGTAAACGATAACTTAGAGATCGCTCAAGCCGAAGCGTTAAATGTCATTCGAGATTTCCTAAACAAATAAAGTACATATGCCCAATATATTCAAAAACATCCGACTAATGATGAGACTCTCTATCGCCTGTGGCTTAATGAGCCTCATCATGGGCATTGTCTCCATTTACTTCAAAGAGTACATTATTGGAGGCATCCTTCTGTTCAATATCTTCATCTGCTTTATCAACTACAAAAGCTGGCAAAAGAATAGCTAGAAACATGAGACTAAAGACTGGAATTTACAGCGGTTCGTTCAACCCTATACACATCGGTCACTTAGCCTTGGCTAACTGGTTATGTGAGTACGAGGAACTTGACGAGGTTTGGTTTATCATCACTCCCCATAACCCATTAAAAAACAGAGATGCGCTTCTTGATGACTCACTTAGGCTAAAAATGGCGAAAGAAGCTATCGGCGACTATCCCAAGTTTAAAGTCAGCGACATCGAGTTTCATCTACCCCAACCATCCTATTCCATCGACACATTGCATACGCTATCTCGAACATATCCCGATCGAGATTTCTATTTTATTATAGGAGCTGACAATTGGCAATTATTTCCACGTTGGAAAAATCATCAAGAGATATTGGAGAACTATAAGCTATTAGTATACCCTCGCTTAGGCTTTAACATAGACATACCGGCCAACTATATCAACGTAAAAAAGGTAAACGCACCATTGATAGAGATATCCTCTACCTTCATTCGAGAGGCATACAAAGCGGGCAAAGATGTACGTTTTTTCCTGCCGGAGAAGGTTCGTCCCTATTTCAGCCGCTAAGACAGAGAGCTTAACAGACAACAACCCAATCAAACCTTCACGACTAAAACAATCATAGATTCAATCAGAAGGGAACTATTTTTCCATCTAAGTCAGAAATATTTTTGTACCTTTGCGACATATTGTACAAAATAATAGCATAATGAATCTATTAGAACTGAGTGAACAGGAAATAATAAGACGCAACAGCATGGAGCAATTGCGTCAAATGGGAATAGAGCCATATCCCGCAGCTGAGTATGTAACAGACGCATTTTCCAAAGAGATAAAAGAGACATTTAAAGACGACGCGGAGCCTCGTCCGGTGCGTATCGCCGGCCGTATCATGAGCCGCCGCATCATGGGTAAAGCCTCTTTCATGGAGTTACAAGACTCTAAAGGCAGAATCCAAGTCTATATCTCTCGCGACGACATTTGCCCTGATGAAAACAAAGACCTTTATAATGTCGTTTTCAAAAAGTTGCTAGATATTGGCGACTTCATCGGAATCAAAGGTTTTGTATTCCGCACTCAAATGGGTGAGATTTCCGTTCACGCACAAGAATTGACAGTTCTTTCCAAATCACTTCGTCCATTACCTGTTGTTAAATATAAAGACGGTGTAGCTTATGATGGGTTTAACGATCCTGAACTTCGCTATCGCCAACGCTATGTTGACTTAATCGTTAACGATGGTGTTAAAGACATCTTCATGAAACGTGCGGCCATCATCAAGACATTACGTACAGTCTTGGACGAAGCAGGCTATACAGAAGTTGAGACACCTATACTTCAATCGATTGCAGGTGGAGCCAGCGCACGTCCTTTCATCACACACCATAACTCACTAGACATCGACTTATATCTTCGTATCGCCACAGAGCTTTACTTAAAGAGATTGATTGTAGGAGGCTTTGAGGGTGTATATGAGATCGGCAAAAACTTCCGTAACGAAGGTATGGACCGTACACACAATCCAGAGTTTACTTGTATGGAACTTTACGTTCAATACAAAGACTACAACTGGATGATGAGTTTCACTGAAAAGCTATTGGAACGTATTTGCATCGCTGTTAACGGAACAAACGAAAGCACTATCGACGGTAAGACCATCAGTTTCAAAGCCCCATTCCGCCGCTTACCTATCTTGGAAGCTATCAAAGAGAAGACCGGCTATGAACTTGAAGGAAAAAGCGAAGATGAGATCCGCAAGATCTGCAAAGAACTTAAGATGGAAATCGATGACACAATGGGTAAAGGCAAGTTGATAGATGAGATCTTTGGTGAATTCTGCGAAGGAACATTCATCCAGCCGACATTCATCATCGACTATCCTGTAGAGATGAGTCCTTTAACAAAAATGCATCGTAGCAAACCAGGATTAACCGAACGATTCGAGCTTATGGTTAATGGAAAAGAGTTGGCCAACGCTTACAGCGAATTGAATGACCCAATCGATCAGGAAGAGCGCTTCAAAGAGCAATTAAGACTTAGCGAAAAAGGCGATGATGAGGCGATGTTCATTGATCAAGATTTCTTACGAGCACTACAATTCGGCATGCCTCCTACATCTGGAATCGGTATTGGTATTGACCGTTTAGTAATGTTAATGACCGGACAAACAACGATACAAGAAGTGTTGTTGTTCCCGCAAATGCGTCCTGAGAAAACAGTGAAAAAAGATAGCGCTGATAAATATGAGGCAATAGGAGTACCAACAGAGTGGGTTCCGGCAATGCAAAAAGCAGGTTATATCACTATTGATACCCTCAAAGACGCTAACGCAAATAAATTAAGACAAGAACTTTGCGAGCTTAATAAAAAATATAAGTTAGAACTGCAGAATCCTTCTGTTCAAGAGATAGAGACTTGGATTGCCAATGCAGGAAAATAAAAGCGTGCTACTATGAATTTGCCAGGAAAAATTGCGATTATGGGAGGTGGTAGCTGGGCTACCGCCTTAGCTAAAATCGTACTTTCAACTCAAGATAGCATCAACTGGTACATGCGTAGACCTGATCGTATCGACGAGTTTAAACAGCTTGGACACAATCCGTGTTATCTGACAGCCGTTAAATTCGACACGAGTAAGATAAACTTCTACTCAAATATCAATCAGGCGATCAAGGATTCTGATACCTTAATATTCGCTACGCCTTCACCTTTCTTGAAACAACATCTCAAAAAGGTAAAGACACCGTTGAATGACAAGTTTATCATCTCCGCGATTAAAGGTATTGTACCAGATGAGAACATGTTGATTACTGACTATTTCACGGAATATTATAAGGTGCCGACCGAAAATGTCGCTGTATTAGGAGGTCCTTGCCATGCGGAAGAAATCGCGCTGGAACGACTTTCATATATTACGCTAGCTTGCGCTGACATAGAAAAAGTACGCACACTATCGTCCGTATTCAAAAATCAATACCTCAACAACTCTTTCTGTAAGGATGTTACGGGCATAGAATATGCGGCTGTCTTGAAAAACGTATATGCTATCGCCGCTGGAATTTGTCACGGAATGAAATATGGTGATAACTTTCAAGCGGTTTTTATCTCTAACGCCATTGAGGAGATGCGCAATTTCGTAGATGCGGTACATGGACTAGAAAGAGATATTACAGATTCTGTCTATCTTGGAGATCTTTTGGTGACCGCTTATTCTCGATTTAGCCGTAACAGGACATTCGGTACTATGATAGGTAAAGGATATTCCGTTAAAACGGCACAGTTAGAAATGGAAATGATAGCTGAAGGTTACTATGGTACGAAATGTATGCATGAAATTAATGAAAAATATAAAGTAAACATGCCTATATTAGATGCTGTTTATGATATATTATACGAACGGAAATCACCAACAACAGTAATCCGTCAATTAACAGAAACGTTTAAATAAAATAGCATATGAAAAACATCAGTTTAAACATAGAAAAAGCTTTAGGAGCCATTTCTAAAGAGCAAGTTTATGCTCAAGAAGCTAAAGCGATGGAATGTATTGCCACATTACATAATGGTAATGGAGCCGGCAATGATTTCTTAGGTTGGCTACACCTGCCCTCTTCTATTACTGAGGCAGAGTTAGCTGATATTGAAAACACGGCAAATATACTTCGCTCAAAATGTGAAGTTATTGTCGCAATCGGTATCGGCGGTAGCTACTTAGGCACAAAAGCCGTAATCGAGGCTCTAAACAACAGCTTTGACTGGCTACAGAAAGATCGTAAAAATCCGATCATGTTATATGCTGGACATAATATCGGCGAGGATTATCTTTATGAGTTAAGCGAGACTTTGAAAGGTAAACAATTTGGTATCATCAATATATCTAAATCAGGTACAACTACAGAACCGGCGTTAGCTTTTCGTATCTTGAAAAAGCAATTGAAAGAAGCTGTAGGTAAAGAAGAGGCCAAACATCGTATCGTGGCTATTACGGACGCGAAGAAAGGAGCCTTACGTACTTTAGCGAATCAAGAAGGCTATAAGACATTTATTATTCCAGATAACGTAGGAGGACGTTTCTCCGTCTTGACACCTGTTGGTTTACTTCCTATTGCTGTTGCAGGCATTAATATCAAAGACCTTGTCGCTGGTGCTGCTTCTATGGAAAAAGCAACAGACGCTAATGTTCCTTTCGCAGAAAATATGGCCGCTATCTATGCCGCTACTCGTAATGAACTTTATAAACAAGGTAAAAAAATCGAGATCCTCGCTAACTTCCATCCCAAATTGCACTATATCGCAGAATGGTGGAAACAACTGTATGGAGAGAGTGAGGGTAAAGACGGAAAAGGTATCTTCCCCGCAGCTGTTGATTTAACAACAGATCTACACTCTATGGGCCAATGGATACAAGATGGTGAACGTACTATTTTCGAAACTGTCATTTCTGTTGAATCCGCGGATCATAGCCTTTTAGTCCCTACAGACGAAGCAAACTTAGATGGATTGAATTTCTTAGCCGGCAAACATGTTGACGAAGTAAACAAGATGGCTGAGCTTGGAACTCAATTAGCACACGTTGATGGCGGTGTTCCTAACATTAAAGTTACTATGCCACAAGTAAGCGCTTTCTATATCGGACAATTATTCTATTTCTTCGAGAAAGCTTGTGGTATCAGTGGCTATATGCTCGGTGTCAATCCTTTCAATCAACCGGGTGTAGAAGCTTATAAGAAAAACATGTTCGCTTTGCTTAATAAGCCTGGATACGAAAAAGAAAGTGAAGCTATAAAAGCTCGCCTATAATACACCTTATTAGTATACAATATAAAAAAGCGATTTCAAAAAGGAATCGCTTTTTTACACTTAACAATCTAGTTAGCCTTAAATTTCCACTACCCTCCTTTATAAGCACTAACTTATTATAACATTTTTATCATATCTTGAAAGAAAAAAAATATAATGATGTGCCGTGATTTTGCACAGGTTATAAGCAATCTTTGAAAAATAAAAGAATCACTATGGCCTCAAACCTTTTAGGACGATATGTTTGGCTCGTTGATACACTCCTTAAATACAAAAAACTAACATACAATGAAATCAACGAATTATGGGAAAATAGCAACCTTTATTATGGAGAGAATCTTCCCTTGCGAACATTCCATAACCACCAAAAAGCAATTAAAGATATTTTTGATATCTATATTGAGTGTGACAAAAAGGATGGATACAAATATTACATAGACGAACCTGAGCAATTGCAGAAAGATCATCTACGTAATTGGATTATCAGTACATATACTACATTAAATTGCATAAAAGCAAATTGCAAAATAAGAGATAGAATCATTTTTGAAAGAATTCCATCCGGTGAGACATGGCTTACACCCATAATGAATGCCATGTGTCAAAACAGAGTAATCCAAATCAAACATCAAGCTTTTGAAAAGGATGAACCTTGCTGTTTTGAAATCGAACCTTATTACTTAAAAATCGTAAAAAGACGCTGGTATGTCATCGCAAGGAATCCACTATACTCCGAACAAAATAAAGCAAATGGCATCATGCCTAATGATGTATATCTAACATACGCACTCGATAGGATATTAAATATCAAAGAGACCGATAAGTTCTATACCATAAAAGAAGATTTCGACATAAACAGTTATTTTGATGGATGTTGTGGTATTACAACATCTGATAAGCCTATTGAACGCATCATTATTCGGGCATATAATAATTCTGCTAATTATTTGCGGACATTACCGTTACATGAATCTCAAAAAGAATTATGCAACGAACAAAACAGCACCCTATTCGAATATCATCTAAAACCTACTTTCGAGTTTTATCAAATGATCTTCTATTTCGGTATCAATGTTGAAATCATTTCACCAAAATCGATCAGAATAGAGATGCTTAAATATATAAAAACGCTAATGAAGTATTATAAAAATGAAGAAAATGACTAAGTCGAATTCAAAAGCCAACGCTTTACAGCCTTTAATTTTCAAACCAGCAATCTTCTAATTGCTATACATAATGCCTAAATATGGCACATGTATATACTACTTTCGCGGCATGATAGAATTCCGAATAAAATATTTAGAGATCATTATCTCTAAGCTAACCCCTATAATATATATATATCAAATCAAAAATCCCCAAACATATATTATGAATGGGGATTTTTTGATATTTGCCATCAACCCTAAAGATCCTACTCTAAAACGATTTTCACTACTGCTCCATAAGAAGGCACATGTTTAAAAGCTTCTTCTAATGAATATTCTCCCGCATAAACCCTGGCACAAGTCAATACGCCACCATGAGCAAACACGCAAACTCTCGCCTTATCCGATTTTCTGATATCATCCAAAAAGTCAGAAACACGATTATATTGATCTAAAAAAGACTCTCCTTTTGGAGTTTGTATATGGATCCAATCTTTAAACCACAGCTCCAAACGAGGATCAGAAGAAAGCTCTGTCCATGATTTCATTTCCCATTCCCCAAAATTAATCTCTTTTAAACGATCATCCTTTTTGGGCGTAGGAAAACCACAATAATCAGAAAGACGTAAACAACGAGTAAAAGGACTGCTCCAAACTTCATCAAAATCTAAATTCTCTATTTCTCGCTTCACATTTGCCGCCTCTTCTTCAAAAGAGTCACTTAATGGAACATCTGTCTGACCATAAGCATATCCGGCAGGAACAGCAACAGAGGTATGTCTCACAAAAAAGATTTCCATAACTATGATACTTGATATATTATCACAAAACCAATATAAAAACTCAACTCACACAAAAGGAAGGTGGCGCCACAACAATCGCCTGTATATCCTTGTATTTTCCGCTTCATGTAAGATGTTAATAAGAACCATACAAAAACAGGTAATATACAAGCTAGAGCATATACTGATGCTGGCAGCCAACACAAAGGTAATATAGCGGTAATACCACAAAACACATACTCCTGTAGATTCATGAGGCTATATATCGTCTTATTTTTTGCTTCCTCCTCTTTTCTCGCATAAGGAAGACGATTTATAATCATACTAGAGACACCTTTACAAAATGGATCACCTGCTAACATCGCACTTCCCGCTAACTCCACCGGAAGACTAGACAATAATGTATAATACAATCCGAAATAAAATATCAAACCTATTACGCCATAACTTCCTATATGCGAATCTTTCATGATAAAAAGTATTCGCTCTCTATTTGTCCCTCCGCCAAAGCCATCAAAGAAATCCGCTAAGCCATCTTCATGTAAACATCCTGTCACCAACAAACGTGTTATCATTGATAATAAAACAGCAACAGAAAAGGGTAAAAATAAGGATGCGATATATAAGATCAAAACGGATAAGCCCGCTGTTAACCAACCTACAAATGCCCAATGGCTCACGATATTCTTAAAGTAAACCGCCGGCACTTCCGCCAATCGCCAAAATGGTAATCGTGTAAAAAAGATAAATGCGGCAAGTATTCGTAACATGTCAAAAATATTTTACAATCTCAGCTTGCTTAAAGCTGTGCATCTCATTAATCATACGTATTGCCGAATCTAATATAGGATAAGCACAAACAGAACCTGAGCCTTCTCCTAATCGAAGACCCAAATGAAGCAGTGGGCGCACTCCTAAATAATCCAACACACGTTTATGCCCAGACTCATCACCACAATGACCAAACACACAATATGGTAATATAGCGGGATATAGACGAGAAGCCGCCAATACACAATTTGTCATGATGAAACCATCCACCAATATAACCATCTTTAATTCTGCCGCTCTCAACATACCTCCAACAGCCATTACCATTTCATAGCCCCCAAAATAGCGCATAATATCCAACGGACTTCCATCCCCTTTATAATTCTCAAGCGAACGTTTTAATACTTCATACTTATGTCGTACACCAGACTGATCCAAACCACTTCCCGCTCCCACACAATCAATCAATGGTATATGAGCAAGACTAGTCATCCACATACTTGAGGCAGCCGTATTTCCAATACCCATCTCTCCAAAACTGATTACATTACAACCTTCACGATAACAATCAGTCACTATATCTGCTCCATAACGCAATGCCGTTTCTAGTTCAACTTGCGTCATAGCTGCTTCATGCAAAAAATTACGAGTTCCCCTACGAACTTTACGATTTATCAATGCTGGAATAGAGGGAAAATCAAAATCAACACCTCCATCTACAATTTTCAACTCAAAACCATGCTGACGAGCTAAAAAACAAATACCAGCACCTCCATTCAAGAAGTTATAAATTACTTGACGAGTCACCTCTTTGGGAGATTTACTAACTCCCTCATCTGCGATACCATGATCCGACGCATAAATAACATTTACCGGATGAGATAAAACAGGGGTCAATGTTTGTTGTATCAACCCCACTTGCAAGGCCAACTCTTCCAAAACACCTAAAGCGCCTTTCGGCTTCGTTAAATTATCAATCTTATCTCGTAACGCTTCCACCAAACCGTTATCCGGTATCGTAATATTAAATTGTATCATGGTTTATTATCATTTTAGTTCTTTATTTTAACAGGTATTCCACTGACCATAAGAATCACCTCATCTGCTTTTGAAGCTATATATTGATTCAGCCAACCTTGCATATCAGTAAATTTTCGCTGTACCTCATCCATCGGCACACCACCCATTCCTATCTCATTCGTCACAAATATCAAATAAGCCTCTTGAGATGCCAATTTATCAAACTCCGCCTTTAAAAGAGAAAGGGACAACTCCACATCACTCTTATTATCAAAAAAGAAATTTGTACCCCATAGAGTAACGCAATCTATCACGACAACACGGCCCGTTAGATCATGAAGACTCAAATATTTCTCCTCTTCTATATTGGTCCATTCTGGCCCTCTATCCCGCTGATGACGCTCAACCCGCTTTCGAAACTCCTCATCCCAAATACGTGAAGTAGCTAAATACACAGGATTTGATGATAAAGATAACGCTAAGCGTTGGGCATATCCACTTTTACCCGAACGCTCACCACCCGTTACCAATATAATATGTTTACTCTTCATCTCTATTGTTTCTCCGAGACAAGCGCTTTGCCTTATTTATCGGATTATTCTTACTTGTCTTACGTAAAGCCGCAGACTTGGGATTCGCGGCGATTCTTTGCGCTACAGCAGACTTACTTAATGATTTGCCAAATTGAGGACGTAAAGCTTCACGTAATAATTTCTCATCGTCTGTCATACGCTCTTCTTTAGGCTTCCACCCTCCATTTTTTTGAGCCTTACGGGCTGCCGCATATTTGTTAAATTTTCCGTATTTTTCCGTCTTAACACCTTGCTTCTCCAATTTGTTCTCCGACTTATTTTTGCGCAAAGAGTTAATCCATGCACTTTCTTCAGCCATATCTTTTTTCTTCTCCTCCTCCAAACGGATATATTTCTCCACATTCAAGCGCTCGCCATCTACCAATACGATATCCTCTTTTGCAATCTTTTGGCCAACATGCGGCTGTATTCCATTTACTGTCACACGTCCTTGAGCGATAAAATTATCAGCCTCCCTACGTGAACATACTCCTGACTCACTTATTAACTTGTTTAATCTAATCTCCATATCTATTCTTTTATATAAATAATAAAACAAGGGTCACTATCACACCCATTACAAACTCCGTGTTACTATTCACTTGAACAGCAATACGCATATCTTCTTTTGTGAAAAGCTTTGCATTTGTGCCGATATAAGGCTTTACCACAGGATTACCAAAATAATTATGTGTTCCTCCAAAGCGACAGTCTAAAATAGCAGCTAAAGCGGCTTCCGGATAACCAGAGTTGGGACTCGCATGCTCCGATCCGAAACGATTTACAAAAGCTCTTTTTCCCCAATTACCAGAAACAATCAACATCAAATAAGCTGTAAGACGTGCCGGTATAAAATTCGCCAAATCATCTATATGGGCCGCTATACGCCCAAATTCCAAATAGCGTTCATTCTTATAACCAATCATTGAATCCAAAGTATTCACCATCTTATACGCCATCATTCCTGGCAACCCCAATACGCAAAACCAAAACATAGGAGCTATCACACCATCACTCAAATTTTCTGATAATGTCTCTAATGCTGCCGCCCGAATTTCTTGTTCCGACAATTCGGATGTATCCCGTCCTACAATCCGGGACACTTGAACTCTTCCTTCCTCCACACTTCGATCCACAGCCTCAAAAACAGCCTTTACTTCTCGAATCAGTGTTTTTCCAGAAAGAGCATAAAATACTCCTACCGCTATTAAAATGCCCGACAATTGAGGTAAGATCTGATCTGACAAGCTTAATATAAGTTTACATACGACATAAACACCCAAAATCAAGGATACTGCCAATATCCCACCCTTTAATACCTTTTGAGTACCTTTATTCAGTTTTTTCTCTCCTATACTGATGGCTTTTCCAAACCAAACGATTGGATGAGGCCAACCTTCGGGATCTCCCAATAATCTATCGGCTAACCAACCACACAAGAAGGGTACAATTTTTAGTAAATCTATCGTACAAAACAATTCTACCATTATCGTCTCTTCTTAAAATATAAAATCCACACCTTTCAATCTGCGCATTCACAAGTTATCTCTTTAAAGCTTATGCTCACGAAACCAAGCTTCCGCCTCTTCCAATGTCTCTGGCTTACCTATATCCAAAAGCTTTAAATTATCCGCTAAATAAGCTTGTATATCAGTTTTTGCGCAAATCGACAAATAAAAATTTATAATAGAGAACTTACCCGTCCATTCTTCCATCAAATCCAATATTTTAGGAGACAACACATGTATACCACTAAAAGCATATTCGTTGTATTGCTCTGGATCGAAATAGGGATAATAAGACTTCACCTCACCCGTCGCATGATTACGCCAACCACACAGCTTATTCTCATCATTGAACAATAAATAACGAGATGTCACACGCTGACTCACCAACAATGTAGCCATAGGATTTGTCTTTAAATGTGTCTCATATAATTTCTTTAAATCCACATTCGACAGTATATCCACATTGTGAATCAAAAACGGCTCATCGCCCCGAAGAAAAGAGATTGCCTTCTTCACACCACCTCCTGTATCTAGCAAATAATCACTTTCATCCGATATATCTATCTGGACTCCAAAATTATCGTTAGCTCTTAAGAAATCAATGATCTGATCTCCTAAATGATGGATATTAATTACAATCTGATCAAAGCCGGCCGCTTTCAATTTTAATATGACGTGTTCCAACATAGGCTTGCCTCCAACTGGAATCAATGCCTTCGGCGTGCGATCGGTCAATGGCTTCAATCTTGAACCAATGCCCGCCGCAAATATCATAGCTTTCATAACGTAGGAGTAAATAATTGTTCTATATTTTGTTCTCTATGTACCAAATGCACCTTGACTCCATATTTAGAATGAAGATGCTCTGCCAAATGCTGAGCAGAATAAACAGAACGGTGTTGTCCGCCCGTACAACCGAAACATACCATCAGATTCGTAAAACCTCGATCCATATAACGCTTAACGGACGCGTCAACAATGCCATAGACATGTTCTAAGAATTTCGTAATCTCACCATCATCTTCCAAAAACTGAATCACAGGTTCATCCAATCCTGTAAAGTGATTATAACGCTCATATTTACCCGGATTATTGATAGCACGGCAATCAAAAACAAAGCCTCCTCCATTACCACTAGGATCGTTAGGTATCCCCTTCTTATATGCGAAACTCATCACCTTCACCTCCAACATCCTTTTTTGAATATCATCTGAGAACTGCTTCAAATTGGTTAAATTTCGTAAGACAGAACAGAGATAAGGATATTCGGGATAATCCTCTTTCAATAACTGACGAAGATTCTCTATTGCGAATGGGACACTTTGAATGAAATGAGGCTTTTTCTCAAAATAACCTCTAAAGCCATAAGCGCCCAAAACTTGCAATGTACGAAATAGTACAAAATGACGTAACTGACTATAAAAATATGTTTCATCTACCGGAATATACTTACGTAAAGCTGTAATATAATCCGATAATAATTCCTTTCGCAAATCTTCTGGATATTTTGCTTTCGCTTGCCATAGAAATGAGGCTACATCATAATAAACAGGTCCCTTTCGACCGCCCTGGAAATCAATAAACCATGGCTCTCCATCCTTTATCATCACATTTCTCGATTGGAAATCTCGATATAAGAATGTCGCTGAAGAACTTCGTAATAAAACATCGCTCATCTTTAAGAAGTCATCCTCCAAACGATTTTCTTGAAACTCCATCCCGGTAGCCTTCAAGAAACAATATTTGAAATAATTCAAATCCCATAAAATAGATCGTTGGTTAAACTCCGCTTGCGGATAACAACACGAAAAATCAAAACCGTCTGAACCCAAAAATTGTATATCCGGCAATTTGGTAATCGTGGCACGCAAAAGACGGCGTTCCTCCTCATCGAAGACACTGCTTTTACGACCCTTCTCTATCGCATTAAACAACAGCGTATCCCCTAAATCCTCCTGAAGATAAAACGCATGATCTGTAGATACGGTATATACTTTAGGAACAGGCAAACCTTTGCGCGAAAAATGTTCCGACATATATATAAACGCCTCATTTTCTTCCTTTGATGTACCACTCACTCCTATCAAAGTCTCCGGCCCTTTTATTCTAAAATAACGACGATTAGAACCTGAAGAGGGCAACTCCGTTATCTCTTCTGCCGGAGAACCTACGAATGAGCGATATAATTCTCTTAGTTCTTCTGTTACCATTTCTATCGATTTATGGCACGAAGGTACGACTTTAATTGGAAAGAGAAATAAAAAAAACTGGGGATATTAACTTATATAAATGCTACTTTATTGACGCTTTACATAGCTAAAACGCACCTTATACAACCTCCTTAAAAAATGAACCCCAAAGAGCCACATTTAGTCCTTGGGGTTCATTCGTTATTCAAGAGCGATACACTCGTTTTTATATCAATATTGGAAAAAAAGAATCCTCCATTCTCACATACTTTACAAAATACCTTGCGCCATCATCGCTTTTGCTACTTTCATAAAGCCTGCCACATTAGCTCCTTTCACATAATTCACATAGCCATCCGATTGCTTACCATAACGCACGCATTGCTCATGGATATTCTCCATTATACCTTGTAACTTAGAATCTACCTCTTCACTGCTCCAACTCAACTTCTGGGCATTTTGCGTCATCTCTAATCCTGAGACTGAAACGCCCCCCGCATTCGCCGCCTTTCCTGGAGCATAAAGGATCTTGGCGTTTAAGAATGCATCTATCGCTTCTGGTGTAGAAGGCATATTAGCTCCTTCCGAAACGGCAAAACAGCCATTGGCCAACAATGTCTTCGCGTCATCTCCATTTAATTCATTCTGTGTAGCGCTCGGCATAGCAATATCACATTTCTCACTCCATGGACGACCTCCAGCCACATACTTACATCCATATTGCTCAGCATATTCTCTGATACGACCGCGATACAAATTTTTCAACTCCATTATATAATCCAGCTTCTCACGATCGATTCCCTCCGGATCATATATGTAACCATCTGAATCTGACATTGTCACGACCTTCGCTCCTAACGAAATTAATTTTTCAACCGTATATTGAGCCACATTTCCAGAACCAGAGACTGTTACAACCTTCCCCTCAATATCTATATTTCGTGTTTTCAACATCTGCAACAAAAAATAAACATTACCGTAACCTGTAGCTTCAGGACGAATCAAAGAACCTCCAAACTCAATGCCTTTACCCGTAAATGTTCCCGTATTCTCTCTTGCTAGCTTTTTATACATACCATACATATATGCCACTTCACGGCCACCAACTCCGATATCACCTGCCGGTACATCCGTATCAGGACCTATATTACGCCATAACTCAAGAATAAACGCTTGGCAAAAACGCATAATCTCAGCATTAGACTTTCCACGCGGACTGAAATCTGACCCTCCTTTTGCGCCACCCATTGGCAATGTCGTTAAAGAATTCTTGAAAGTCTGCTCAAAAGCCAAAAATTTCAGAATTGATTGATTCACGGATGAATGAAAACGAATACCTCCTTTATACGGTCCTATCGCATTATTGTGCTGTATTCGGTAACCCATATTCGTTTGAACTTGCCCCTTATCGTCCATCCATGTCACACGAAACGAGAAAATTCGATCAGGAATACATAAACGTTCTATCAAATTGCTCTTCTCAAACTCCGGGTGCTCATTATAAACATCTTCTATTGTTGCTAACACCTCAGAAACCGCCTGATGATATTCTGGCTCGTTAGGAAATCTTCTTTTCAAGTTGTCTAAAACTTCGCTTGCCTTCATGACTAATTGTTACGTTTAGAATATTATACCTTTTTGTTACTTGCCGGACTCCTATCCAGCGGAACGCAAAGATAATATATTTATTGCAAAAAATCAATCATTATGAAAGCTAAAAAGTGAAAAATAGATCATTTAGTTACTTTTATAAGTTAATATAACATCTAATTATTCATTTCTACGCTTAAAATTCTTATATAATGGAACAAACACAATGATAGCCGAAGCCACGAGAGTAAACACTACATCAAAATTTATTTTCTCACTGTATGCCAACAACATATAACACAACACACCCCATAGTAATGTGATACATACCGCTTGACTATTTGTTATCTTTCTACGTGCCATAAATTACATTTGTTTTATTTCGTACACAAGAGGGATACTACATATATCGCCAACGCAATGATTACAGCACAAACGATAAATAGAATCATTATTTGCTTATTTAAAGATAAATCTCGCAAATATGGAATACGAAGAGCTATTGTCGCCACACGTTCTATAGGACCTTGAGAGAATTTTATATCCTTCAAATAACCGCCATCACGCATGATCTCCAACGCTTTGGGCAAGTCTTTATCCAGTATTTCCAAACGAGCGCCACCTATATCTGCATACCCCGCCATAACTTGACTGCTTATTTCATCTCTAAGATAACAAGCGATCCCCTCTGAACGTAACAAAGCCATCAAAGGGAATGCCTCTGAAGGATAAGTATAACGGGCTATTTCTACCATCTTTTCCATATCTCCCTCCTTTTTTTACAAAGAAAACGTTTTTTATGGAAAAACATCCTCCTTAGATCCTAAAAGCTTCTCTATTCAACATCTCATCGCCTAAAAAAAATCTCTTCCTCCTTTTATCGCAAATCTTTCAACCATATCAAAAACTTTGGCTTTCTCTTGATCACTCTTTATAAAAAAATAGCACCGCTGCTTATAAACAACGGCGCTAACACAAAAGAACAAAGCACTATCGTACTTATTTGAAAAAGCGAATCGAATCGTCTCTAAGCTTATGACAACACGGAAAACCCAAAAACAAACTAATTGCATTATATCAAACATCAAAAGGCAATCGCGATTTCAGCTCCGACTTGTACAGGTTTACCCACTTGTATAAAAGGATTGCCAAAAGATTCAAAATAAAATGCGGCATAATGAGAGTTCGTTAAATTACGTCCCCAAAGATTTGCGCTAACAACACCTTTACGTACGCCGACTTTCGCATTAAGCGTACCATAAAAGCATTGATAAATATCATTACGCTCTGTCCAATAAATTTTACCTACACCACAAAATTGAGCTGAAGCGGAAAATTGATCGATCCATGCGTCTCGAAAAAGATGAACATATTGCATGCCAACACTCAATGTATGTCGAGGTGTATATGGTATAAAGTTATTCTTGAAATCATCTTTACCATTATTATAGTGACGAAACGAAGCATGCGTAAAGCCATAATTCACATCCGCTGTCAACCCCTCCATCAAACGAGCACGCAATGAAGCCTCCACTCCACAGCTACGAGCCTTACCTGCATTCGTCAATATACGTCCATTACCGCTATTCACAAATTTTGTCAACTGCAAATCTCGTATATCCATGTAAAAGGCTGTCAACTCTGTCGTCAATCGACCAGACAACAACTCACCTCGAATACCCAACTCATAATTCCAACTCGTTTCAGGCTTATATGATGCCACATTCTCTATAGGCGCAAGTTCAGGAAGCTCCATCGGCATTTTATCGGCAAAAGCACTCATCATATCATAACGCATTTGCGCCTGCATGACATCAGCGGACATTTGCACATTATAGCCTCCTGTTTTATAACCTTTAGCAACCGAAATATAGGTAAACGCACGAGGTGAACACTCGTATTTTAAAGATACTTTCGGAAGAAGCTGCCAAAAATCTTGTGAGATATTCACATCCATCACAGTTGTTGGCATCGGGAAGAATTTCTCTATATCCATCACCGGACCATGATCTGAAAAACTCATACCCATCTTCATCTTAGCCTCTGAATCATAAGACATCTTTTGTTTCTCATAATCTAAACGAAGACCGGCCGTCAATGAAAGCCCTTCGATAAAAAGATTATCATAGGTAGATTGATGGTAAAGAGCGAGACCATAAGAAGGTGTCTCAAAATAACCCGGAATATACAAATGATCATTTAATATCTTAAGAGCAGGCATCTTCGGATGCTCTTGCTTCAATTGATCAAACACTGGCTGTAATACGGTTTTTATACCATCTTCCTTAAAATCGACGGGACCATCTGTATGCAGACCATCATAAAAACCGTACACACCAAACGACCATTGATAATTTTGCCTCGTATCACTTTTAATAGCTATCTCTTGACTAAAAGCATGTTGACGCTGTTTTTGGTTAAGTGTAAATATCGATAAAGGAGAAAAATCTTGATCCATCCGCATATCATCCTTAAAATATTGATAGCCTGTAACACTACTTAATGCTATCAATCCATTTCGATAATCCAAAGACAAATTATTGGCGATCACCGTACGCTTGTATGAACTGGGATCATTGATATTAACCGGCTGCACATAACGATGATCCGTATTCCCCTTACCCGTAAACAAACCATAAGGGAAAGCTCCTTGATCTACATAATCCGCTGAAAAAGAATATGAAGCTTTAAAATGGGGATTAAAACGTCCCTCTAACTTAAAACGTCCTCCAACATTATCTTGCTTATCCAGCTTCTCTCCATTAAATGTATTCGTATAAAAACCGTTGTTATGGTCATAATAGGCAGCGGCCGTGAAACCAATCTTTTCACTCAACTTAGCATAGTGCGATGCCTTTATCTTATATTGACCATAGCTACCTGCTGATACCGAAAATTTCTTCCCTTGATAATCAAAAGGAGAAATCGTATAAATGTTAACAATACCGCCCATGGCATTTCGACCATACAATGTTCCTTGCGGACCACGCAACACCTCGATACGCTGAATATCTGTCAATTCAAAATCAAACGTACTCTTGTCTAAATAGGGGACATTATCAACATATAGACCTACGGATTGTCCACTACTCCTTGCACCAATACCACGGATATAAATAGCGGAAGTCAATCGGGAGCCATAATCAGGCATATATAAATTCGGAACAAATGAACTGATATCTTTTAAGGCATCTATCTGTCTTCCGGCGATCATTTGTGGAGATAGAACAGACACTGACCCCGGAAGCGTGCGAAGATTATTTGTCTCTTTTGCTGAAGAGGTCACGATCACCTCTCCCATATTATACGTCTTGATCGTGTCATTATCGTTCACTTTTACATCTTCAGCGAACACCTCTTGCACTCCCAACGCACCCAGGGCGATAATGCCCAAACAGTATCTATTCATCTAATCGCTTTATTTATATTTAACGATCGCAAAGGAACGACAAAGAATTACGGCAAACAATCACTACATGTAGTGATTTTCTCATTATATTAATAACAAGATCAAAGCTCTATATCATCACCTGAAATAATCCCATTCATTATCGCATAGAAAGTAAGTCCAGAAACTGTCTTTATGCCCAGTTTTGCTGTAATATTCTTACGATGTGTCAACACCGTATTCAAGCTAATATTCAATTTATCCGCAATTTCTTTATTTGTGCCGCCCTTCACGATCAATTGCAACACATCTGTTTCCCGACTCGATAAATCTTTACCTCCACAATCTGTCGCCCCATTCAATATATTATCTGCGGCAAATAGTAGCCTCAGACGTTCCACGATGACCTCTTGAGGAGCATGTGTCACAAGATAATTTGAAGAGATAACCCCTCGCTCATCTAACGTTTCAATTAATATGGCGGTCTTATTTCTTCGAGGCAAGAAAAAATCGGCATTTAACACAAATGTCGTGGCATCCGTAAAATAATAGTCGTAGCTATCACTACCCATTGAAGATAGAAGCTCAAAAGAAGGGAAATAGCAGACCTCAACCGGAGAGAAATAGTCTGCCAATAAACTCTGCAGCCCAATACTTCGTAAAGTATCGGAAGAGATAATCACTATTTGCTTATTCCGACGTGTCATCGATCATTTCCGGCTAAACGCTCCATAGCAGAAACCATTGGCGTCAAGATTCGATACCTAATCCTATTGTGCTGTTTAATATCTTTCTCCAAACTGCAAATAGAGAATAAGACAGCATAACAAAGATTTTCATCATAATCTCCAGATAGATGTTTTACCATTATTCGCTTCAGATCCGCCAATAGTGCCTCTATCGAATCTTCAGCGCACACCTCTGGCGCAATATGCAAGCCTTCTATTGCCTTAGAGGGCATTTTGCCCAATTGCTCACAGAGCGAACGACAATAAGGGAACCATTCTTTCTCATCCTTCTCGATACGTGTGGCCAATTCTTCCTTAAATGAAGCGAAAAAACGCCCCATCAATACAAGTGTCGGATTTCCAGGAGCGCTCATCGAAATAAAAGAAGACAAGTGACGCTCAATGTTTGGCAATTGATAACGAGAATAATAAAGATTCGTTTTCGTTAAATAATCTATGATTTGAGAAGTATGAAAAGTCTGCAATTTCTTTTCCGGAAAATACTCCTCATTCAGAAAAGTATTAATTACCGTCAATAAAAAATCAGTATCTAACGAATGCTCCTCACAAATCGTCTCCATTGACTTATCACCCAATCCAAGACGAATTCCAAAACGATTAATAACAGGAATGAGTGAGGGATGTTCCTCCACCACCTCACTCAATCTCATATTTGAATAAACTAAAGGCATATTATCATTAAGCTTGTTCCCATTGTTCACGCAACAGCTTGACTGCGGCAGGCACAACTACTGCTCGTTCTCCCTGACATCCACATTCAAAGCTCACATACTTATCGTAGCCTATCATCTTCAATCCTTTAAATCCTTCGATATAATTATCAGCCTCACCGTCCTCACCCGGCATACTGCGACGCTTACGACTCGCCACATGCACATGCTGTAAATAATCTCCGGCAGAAATAAAAGCGCCCATATCTGAAGTCTCCTCCCACGTCATATGCCAAAAATCACCCATACAACGTACTCCGGGGTTATTAATATCCCGACAGATAGAAGCAGCATCCGCTACTTGACGCAAATAAAAACACTCTTTCCTATTTAAAGGTTCAAAAATAACGCTTGTTCCATGTTCATTGGCATAAGTGCCCATCTCATTAAACTGCTCACAAAGGAAATCACGTGTATCCATCGTATGAGGCAATACAGGAACTTGCCCATTAAAAGCAGGAACTATAATGACACCTGTTGAGCCCAATTCACCAGCTGCCGCTATAATCTCTTTCATTGTATCCATACATTGCTTTCGAATCGCTGGATCTGTAGAGAGAATAAAGCCCTTAAAACCGGCACAAATAGCGCTCACCTGAATATTTCGTCCATTTAAAGCCTGTTTGATCTCTTTCACACGGGCAGCTAATCCATTGCCTCCCGGCTCAAAACCAACCACGCCCAATTTCTCCATAAAATCAAACTTCTCATTTAAACTCTCTCCCGGAGCTATTCCTTCCTGAAAGGAGAGCTTCAATTCCAAACCCGGACCTGAGCTAACTGATGTTTTCGACTCCTCAGCCACAGGTTTAGAAGAACAAGACGCTAAGGCAGCACTACCCACAGCCAAAGCTGCTCCTGATAGGGATTTCTTGAAAAAATCTCGTCTATTCAATGTCATAACCTTATTGTTTTATTGGATTCTGATCTTTTCTTATTTCTTATCGATGGGTTTTCCTGGAACAGGAACAACAAAGCCCTTCATATCCATCTTACCTAAATTCAAATCTTTTGGTGTATAATCCAATGTAGAGGCAGTCATAGCCGCCCAAGTTGTCTCTGCGCCTGTATAAGCGGACTCACGGCCCATTATCGCGGCCATATTAGAGATAGCTGTCTCAGATGCTTGTTCAATAGACTTACCACCACGAATGCAGTTAATCCAGTTCACATGTTCCAAGGTATAAGGATCGGTCTGTTTATAATTGGCTTTCTCTGCCTCACTATCATACTTCCAAACAACATTCCCGGCCAAATCCTTAATCTCCATCGTCGCACTATTCCATGAACCTTTTGTTCCCTGGATAAACTCACTTACATTATTCGCACAACCATCAATCTGACGACACATACTATGCAGATGAATGCCATTCTCCATCGTGAAATCTACACTGAAGTTATCAAACTGATCTCCTGTAATACGACGTTGACGAGAACCAAAAGCGACAGCCTTGACTGGTTTTAAGCCACTGAACCAAGTAAACACGTCAATATTATGGACATGTTGCTCAACGATATGATCACCAGAAAGCCACTTCCAGTTCACCCAATCCTTAATCATATATTCACAATCGCTCCAACCCGGTTGACGATCGCGATACCAAAGCATATTCTGATTCCAATATACTTGTCCTCCGGTAATCTCACCAATCATACCTTCCATGATCTTCTTATAAGACTCAACATAACTACGTTGGTGATGACGTTGCGTACCGGTTACGACACATAGATTTTTAGCGGCTGCCTGTTTCGCTGTCGCCATAATCATACGATAACCTACCGGATCCACACAAATAGGTTTCTCCAAGAATGAATGCTTGCCTTTCTCTGTAGCATATTGAAAATGAACAGGGCGGAACACAGGCGGTGTAGCGATAATAACGACATCAACACCACTATCTATCACCTGTTTGTATGCGTCCAGACCTACAAAACGCTTATCTGCCGGGACATCTATATTTTTTTCTTTCTTCAATTTATCCGCCAAGCTATCTACACGCTCTTGAAAAGTATCCCCTAATGCCGTAATTGTAACGCCATTAGCCGCATTCAAGAAATTGAATGTAGCGCCCGATCCACGTCCACCACAACCAATCACACCGGCTTTCAACTCTTTACCATCAGTCGCCAAATCCGGCAACTCTGGAATATAATAAGAGCCCGGCTCTTTCAATGGCTTCATAGCGTCGGCACTTTCGCCACCACCACAAGATGTTAGTACACTGACTGTGCTACCTGTGCCTATCGCACCTAAAGCACCTGCTAAAGCAGAACTCTTCAGAAAAGATCTTCTGCTAATACTGTTTTCTTTTTTCATGATATTGTATTTTAGACACTATTTATTAGGTTCACAAACAACGCGGAAACCGATACCTTTTATATCGGAATACCACCAAATACTCTTAGGCTGTTGAGGGTCGGTCTTTAACCAAGCCTCATGTTTCGTATAATCACGCGCCGCACAACGTAGATCCGCCGCATCTGATGTATAGTTACCACCTCTGACAACCCATTCATCACCTTCTGTAACTAATGGATCGCTTACGTTATTTCCTGCCTTTTTATATGCCTCCGGATCATATTTATCTGCGCAATATTCCATCACATTACCCAACATATTTTTCAAGCCAAACGGGTTCGATTTTACGGCATCCGGCTCTTGTGTCTTATTTCGGCTATTCTTCACATAAATAGCATAAGAGCTAATGCTGTCTGTCTTGGCGTTAAAGAACTTTCGCCAAAATCCCTGATCAGAGAAATCCTTAGGACTTCCGGTAAAGAAATAAGGCGTTTCCGTTCCTCCACGAGCCGCATACTCCCATTCAGCCTCTGTTGGCAGACGATAAGTCTTACCTGTCTTCTTCGACAACCACTGACAGAAAGTCTCCGCCGCATAATGCGTCATCGTAATAGCGGGCCTGAATCCACCTCCCCATCCCTGATCAGGAAAGCCAAATGGAGGAGTCGGGCCAGAAATGGCATCTACCTCCGGATTGCTATTGTTCGCATAGACCGTCTCAGGAGGGGTACGTCCCTCGCTCATCGTATTACCATAAAAAGCCCAATATTGATCCCAAGTAACCTCGACTTCCGCCATAAAGAAGGGACTCACTGTTACTTCATGAACTGGTGATTCGTCCGCTTTATGAAAAGCCTCTCCCTCATCACTACCCATCTTAAACGAACCACCCGGAATTGCGATCATCTTAAATGAAATCATCGTCCCCGGAATCTGCTCCACATAATCGGCAAAAGAGGTTACCTTTGTTGATTCCTTAAAAAACAGACTTGTATCCAACGCCACAATGTCCGATGCATCTTGTCCGGGAACACCTACCAGCTTAGAATGATTATAATTCGGATTATAATGTCCTGCGTCTAAATGACAACTTATACATTGCAAATCAAGTTCTTTCTCGTTCTCATCATAATAAAGATGAGCGGTAACACCCTCATCACTGATACCCTCAGGGAAAAGATTTTGATGGCACTCCTTGCAAGACTCATTCGGTATATATTTCACGGCATGCTCCAATTCTGATTTTGTCTCCCAATCAAAATCGGCACTATCTTTTGTCAAATAAGCCCACACATCACGCATCCCCAATTTCGCTTTTGCGCTATAATGCTTCCATGTTTCGCTTTGAGGCGGAAGGTGACACGCCACACAATGCGTCTTTACTCCACTTTTATTATTCACATGTTTAGACAATTTCCAACTGTTTTCCACATGAGGATGCACATGGCACATCATGCAAGACTCATCTGTCGAAAAATAAACTGATGTCTTATACAAAGCGATCATCGCTCCTGCCCCTACACATAGTCCAAAGAATAAGAAAAATGCTTTACTTTTAAAAAAAGATCTTTTTTTCCCTGAAGAATATCGATTCGAAAATTTATTTACCGCCATTTGTTTTTATGGTATACGATTTTTTATTAGATGTTCATTAGATTTAAAATTCGGCAATAAAAGTAGTATTTTTAGTTTATATTATGAAAGAGAAACGCGGCTCTTTAACGAAAAATGTCTTTTTACATCCGCCTTTTTATACGCATATTTCACATAAAATTTCGAGTTAACAATGTGCATCGATATAACTAATTGATACATAACATATTAAGTGAATAGTTAATCACATGTCAAGTGAATAACTATTCACTTGGGGTAGTGCTTAGTTATTCTAACGATAAGTCGTTAGTTATTCACTTGAAGAGCCATCTTTTATTGAGATTTCACAGTGTTATTTATTGAGGGAATATGGGCTTTTTCATCTATTCTCATACAAAAAAAGCGATGAAACTAACACTTCACCGCTTTCGCACGGAAGGAGAGGCTCGAACTCCCGACACCTGGTTTTGGAGACCAGTGCTCTACCAACTGAGCTACTTCCGTATTGCGGGTGCAAAAGTAATTGAATAATTTGAATATGCAAGGATAGCCGTAAAAAAATATGTTTTTTTGCTCTATAATTCATAGGTTAATGGCCCCAAACATATCTTTATTGCTACAGATAGAGGCAAAAAAGACAGTTTCTATACCTTAATTGCCTCTATCGGTCACCTAAAACAAAAAGTCTCAAACTCCTTTAATCGCAACCTTTATTACTTCGTCTTCTCGATTTTCAAAAAGTTTATAGGCCTCCGCGATCTTACTTAATGGATATTCATGCGTAATCAATGGTGTCGTATCTATTTTACCCTCCGCTATCAAGCGTAATATTTCGGCACAATCGCAACCATCTACACCCCCAACTTTAAATGTCAAGTTCTTCCCATACATATCCGGCAACGGCAATATCTGAGGCTTATCATAAAGAGCCACAATTGTCACGATCGCGTTCGGACGAGCACATTGCCATGCCAAACGAAATGTATCCTCCGTTCCCGCAACTTCCAATACGATATCCGCACCACCATGATCACTATGCTGACGCACGAAGCTCTCACATTCCTCAGGTACAGTCACCAACACTTCCGGATAATGACTCCGTATAAACCGCACTCGCTCGGGCGACTTTTCACAAACAATGATACGCTTCGGATGTTTCAACATCACACAGAGCAACGTACATATACCTGTAGGTCCGGCACCAATTATCAATACCGTATCCTCCTCTTTTATCTCTGAAATCCGAACGGCCCAAAAACCCGTAGCAAGCACATCCCCCACAAAAAGAGCCTGTCTATCACTCACTGTCTCAGGTATTTTATTTAGCCCTTGATCCGCATAAGGCACACGCACATACTCCGCCTGCCCACCATCGATACGGCATCCCAAAGCCCATCCGCCATTCGGATCGGTACAATTATTCACATACCCATGCTGACAAAAGAAACATTCACCACAAAAAGTCTCCACATTGACGGTCACACGATCTCCCTGCTTAACAGTTGTCACATCTGCCCCTACCTTCTCTACAATTCCAACCATCTCATGTCCAACAGTTATGCCGGGGACAGCTCTTGGCACACTACCATGCTTTATATGGAGATCGCTTGTGCAGATACTACCCAACGTCACACGCACGATCGCATCTCGTGAATCCTGTATTTCAGGTGTTGGCTTTTCCTTCAACTCAAATTTCCCATGATCTACATAAACATATGCAAGCATATCACTCCTCTCCTTTCGCTTATTTTGATTTTTTCTCTAAAAACAAATTATTAACATTCAATTGATACAAAAATAAAGAATCAAACGAACCGCTCAAAGCCTTTACAAGATTAAAACATCACACCATTTCACTAATTCCGCTATCTTTGTCTTTTACTTTTAACAAGAATATATCATGGCTGATAACTATCTCGAAAATAAATTCGCTGAATATATGGCGAAAAAGGGCACGACCTCACATAGCAGACATACAACAAGCGCACTACATAAGACAAGACGGATATTCGTCACCGGTGGAGCAAAAGGCATCGGTAAAGCCATCGTCAAAATGTTTCGGGAGGCAGGCCATCGAGTCGCTTTTTGTGATAAAGACGAGGTGGCAGGCAAAGAGACAGCTCTCCATACAGGCACTCGCTTTTTCCTTGCTGATGTCAGTGACCAAACAGCCCTAGAAGAATGCCTAACTAAATGCTTCGACGAATGGGGCGATATTGATGTAATCATCAATAATGCAGGCATTAGCGAATTCGCTCCGATAACAGAGACTAGCATTGAAAATTTTGACCGCGTCTTATCTGTTAATTTGCGTCCTGCCTTCATCGCGTCCAGACTATTGGCGCTCCACAGGCAGTCACAACCAACGCCCAACCCTTTCGGACGTATCATCAACATCTGCTCCACACGCTATCTTATGAGCGAGCCGGGATGTGAAGCTTACGCCGCTTCTAAAGGAGGCATTTATTCCCTAACACATGCCTTGGCTCTATCACTATCCAAATGGGGCATCACTGTCAACTCAATTGCGCCCGGATGGATCCAAAATTCTAATTATGAGAAATTACGTCCTGAAGACCATACGCAACACCCTTCAAGAAGAGTCGGTAAACCTGAAGATATCGCACGCATGTGCCTGTTCTTATGTCAAGATGGCAATGATTTTATCAATGGCGAAAATATAACGATTGATGGAGGCATGACAAAAAAAATGATCTATCTCGAATAAGATTCAATCAATAACAGTAGAATAAATATAAATAAACAGCATGGAACAAAATAAAAATCTCTCTTGCGTTGACTGCGGCACGCAAAATTGCAAATATAAAGACCGCTCATATCCTGATTTTTGTCTAACGACTCATCTCGATCCAAAAGACTTAGAATGGGCTGTAGAGCGATATGAAGAAAATGAGAATCATAAAATCATGGTTGCCAGCGCCGAGGTAGAATATGAAGGATATTGCCGCTGGACTCGTGTTGAAGAAATCATGATGTTCGCAAGAAAAATCAACGCACATAAAATCGGCATCGCAAACTGTATCGGACTCATCAATGAGGCCCGCATTTTTGCCCGCATCTTACGAGCTAACGGCTTTGAGCCCTATTCCGTAATCTGCAAAGTGGCAGGTAAAGCCAAATCTTCTATTGGCATACCTAAAGAATGCGAATCGATCGGTGCCGCCATGTGCAACCCTATTTTACAAGCTCGTCTTCTAAATCAAGCGAAGACAGATCTTAATGTCGTGATAGGACTATGCGTGGGACATGATAGTCTTTTTTATAAATATTCAGACGCATACGTCACGACACTTGTCACAAAAGATCGTGTCACTGGCAATAACCCCGTTGCGGCACTCTATACTGCCAACTCTTATTATCGTAAAAAATTCTCATTGGACCAACAGAAATAATGGAAACAAAAATACACTCATTTTCCCATTCGATAGAGGCAATTTCCCTGCCTGATAAATTCACATATCCCTTCTATTATACGCCACATCCTCTTTGTGTACTGGCTGCGGAAGAGACTCAATCTTATCTAAAAAAGAGACATGACTGGACTAACGAACTAAATAATGGGAAAATGTTTGGTGTATTAGTTGTCCGTGACATCTCAAATAAATTAGGTTATTTAGCCGCATTCTCCGGTAATTTAGCCGGAAAAAACGAACATGATTTTTTTGTTCCCCCTATTTATGATCTATTAAAACCGGAAGGATTCTTTCGCATAGAGGAAGATGTGATATCCGAGATTAACCACCGGATTGAATATTTACAAGCAAATAAGACGTATCGCCAGGCTACTGATTCCCTATACGCCATTTCGCAACATGCGGATCTACAACTCAAGGAAGCTAAAGATCTGATGAAAAAGGCTAAAGCAGATCGAGAAAAACGGCGTGAGCAACTGCTCAGCGAAACTGAAAAAGCAGCCCTCATCCGTGAAAGTCAATATCAGAAGGCTGAATATAAACGCTTGGAACGAAGATTGAAAGAAGAAATAATTGAGGCTCAAAAAAAAGTGAAGTATTTTACTGATGAAATAGAACAGCTTAAACAAGAACGCAAAAATCGCTCCGCTGCATTACAATTAAAACTATTTGAACGCTTCCGAATCCTTAACGCTTGTGGCGAAGTAAAAGACCTCAAAGAGATCTTCGCGCCTACAACACAAGGAGTACCCCCCGCCGGAGCGGGTGAATGTGCGGCACCTAAATTATTGCAATACGCTTTTCTTCATCAACTAAAGCCTATCACCATGGCAGAATTTTGGTGGGGTAATTCCCCTAAGACAGAGATTCGGCATCATGGCTATTTTTACCCCGCATGCAAAGGTAAATGCGAACCGATCCTCAAACATATGCTTAAAGGACTTGAAATCGACGCAAATCCCCTACTGGAAGACAAACATAAAGAGAGTGAATTAGATATTGTCTATGAAGACGAATATCTATTGGCTATCAACAAACCGGCAGGAATGCTTTCCGCCCCGGGCAAAGGCGAATTAAACTCTGTCTATCACAAGTTGCGGAAACGCTATCCGGACGCTACCGGCCCACTCATCGTACACCGATTAGATATGGCAACCTCCGGTTTATTATTGGCCGCCAAAAATTTGGCGGTTTATCAAGATTTACAAGCTCAATTCAAAAACCGAAGTATCCATAAAGTCTATATCGCCATATTAAACGGAACGATCACCCAAGAAAAAGGAGAAATCAATCTACCTTTATGCATGAATCCGTTGGATAGGCCTCGACAAATTGTTGATGAAAAAAATGGGAAACAGGCTATTACACGATATCAAGTACTGAAACGCATCGGGGATAGAACGTTAATCGCATTCTTTCCTCTAACCGGTCGCACGCATCAACTACGAGTACATGCGGCTCATCCACTAGGACTGCATTGCCCAATTGCCGGAGATGAACTGTATGGACAAAAAGCAAAACGTCTCTACCTTCATGCCCAAAAGATCACATTCTTGCACCCCATCACCGGAAAAGAGATTGAGATACATTCCCCTTGCCCATTTATTGAGTTAATGGAAAACGGCAACTTATAAAAAGTTATCTACATTTCTTTGGAGACCCATGCCAAGAACAACCCAAACAAAACACCTCTGTCAGATCAAATCCACTAAGATCTGCAGCAGGATCTTTGGGTAAAACCTTTCCACCCTCATAAACATATACCAACAAACGATCTCCACTGGCGTTTTTGACATACATAGACGATATATCACATTGTGGACAACGATACTTTCTCATAGTTCAATCTTTTCTTTATTATTTTATAAACAAAAACAAATGCCGGTACCAAAAAGAGATCCGCCGCAACCCAAGCTAAGGGGTCACCAAAGCAGACTCCCCAAAAGCTAAACGCCGGAACAGCATAAAGGCTTATTAAGATTCGAGCGATCATTTCGGATACTCCTGAAAGCATCGCTAAATTACTAAAACCTACTCCCTGAATAGAATAACGCAAGATACATAATAATCCCACAAAAGGGAAAAAGCAACAAGACACATGTAAGAAACGTGTCGTATAATCCAATATCTCTGTCTCCGATGCCGCAACAAACAACAACGCCATTGAGTGAGAGAAAATCATCAAAAACACCCATGTCGCAGCAGCATAAGTTATCATCATGAGCGTACTTATTTTTATACCTCGCAAAATCCGTTCCGGTTTGCCGGCCCCATAATTCTGCCCACAATATGTCGCCATAGCGATACCTAAACTCTCAAACGCACAAATAAACAACATCTTTACTCGAGCCGCAGCCGTAAATGCCGCTACACAAGCCGTACCTAATGCATTATTGGCGCTCTGAAGCATAATACTGCCTATTGCCGTAATAGAAAATTGCAAGCCCATCGGTACACCCATGGATAATAAGACACGCGCCAAGTCCATATGAAACTTGCGATCCTCAACTGTCACAGGTCTCAATATAGGATATTTACGAGACATATACAAATAACATAGGCCTGCAGATAACCCTTGCGAAAAGACTGTAGCGATGGCCGCTCCCGCAACTCCCCAATTAAATACGACGATACATAACAAGTCTAATAACACATTCAATATCGTTGAAAACAACAGAAACCAAAAAGGTGTTTTACTATCACCTAAAGCTCGAATGATACTTGCTAATAAATTATAGAAAAAGGTACAGGGTATACCGATAAACGTAATGAATAGATAATCATAGGCCTCATCAAATATGTTGGACGGGGTTTGCATGCCCGTTAAAATATCATGGCAAAAAAAACCGGACAATGCAGCAATAACAATAGACATCGCTATCGCCAATTGCAAACCTACCACCACATAACGACGCATTGTCACATAATCTCTAGCTCCAAACTTTTGAGCGACAGGTATTCCAAAACCTGCGCAACATCCATTACAAAAACCTAAAATAAGAAAAATAACCGAAGTACTAGCCCCTACTGAAGCCAAAGAATTGATGCCTAAAAACTTTCCGACAATCACCGCATCTATTAAAGAATAGGTCTGCTGAAGCAAATTTCCCAGCAATAATGGCAAGGTAAAACTGAATATAAGAGGGAATATCGCCCCGTCTGTCATCTCTTTTGATTTAGCCATATATTTCTAAATATGAGAATTAAAAAATAGATAACCCGATGCAAAGGTAATGATTACTTCTATAAAAAAGACCGCCAAATAATATTAAAAAAGGAAGGGAAATATCCGGATTTTACTATAATTAAACGATCTATCTCACTTAGCGTGATATAAAAAAAGCCCTTGTCTTCTTCAGGCAAAAGCTTTCTTTACTTCTTCGCATTTATTTATAAATAAGAAAAATAGTTGGCTTTTTACTTAAATCCGGAACTTTGCCTGCCCACTCTTTAACAGGACGAGTATGAATATACTCATCATCACAGGTTATGTTTGAAGCGATACATAATTTCGTTGAAGGACGGCAAATACGAATCAATTCATCCGCTAGCTTATTATTGCGATAGGGAGTCTCTATAAATAGCTGCGTTTGATTTTCAGAATAAATACGTCCCTCCAACTTCTTAATCGCACTTGTCCGCTCCGCCGCATCAATCGGTAAATAACCATGAAAAGCAAAGCTTTGTCCATTAAAACCAGAGCCCATCACAGACATTAAAATAGAAGAAGGCCCCACTAAAGGAACAACAGGGTAATTTTTTCGTTGCGCTATAGCTACAACATCCGCTCCCGGATCAGCGATAGCCGGACAACCAGCCTCTGATATAACCCCTACACTCTCCCCTTTGGCTAATGGCGCCAAATATCCCGCTACTTGCTCTGGAGATGTATGCTTGTTTAACTCATAAAAAGTCAATTCATCAATCACAATGCTTGGCTCCACTTTTTTTAAAAAGCGACGAGCCGTTCGTACATTTTCTACAACAAAATGCCGGATAGATAGAATAATATCGCGATTATATTCCGGCAAAACCCGACGATGTTCTGTGTCACCTAATGTCACAGGTATAAGGAAAAGAGATGCTTGCATACTGTTTGTTTTTCGCGAAAGTAGTACTTTTGTCGCAACAAACAGAAAAAACATGTCACTTCCTATTGATTTTATCAACCGAACACGGACCTTGCTGGGCAAGGATTTCGACTTATTGGAAAGCGCGCTCAAAACTGATGCGCCTATCAGCATTCGAATCAACAAACAAAAGGGTATACTTATGCCTAAAATAGGCACTCCGGTCCCATGGTGCGAAAGTGGCTATTATTTGCCAGAACGATTATCTTTCACTTTTGATCCACTCTTTCACGCCGGAGCTTATTATGTACAAGAGGCTTCCTCTATGTTTTTAGAACAAGCTATTCGTCAATATGTGACTAGTCCTATACGATGCTTAGATTTATGTGCTGCTCCAGGAGGTAAATCCACCCACTTAGCTAGTCTTTTACCTGCCGGTAGCTTACTGGTCTCAAACGAAGTGATCCGTAGCCGTAGCTATGTCTTGGCGGAAAATATCGCTAAATGGGGACGACCCGATACGATTGTTATCAATAATGATCCCGCAGAAATCGGAGAACTGACACACCTATTTGATGTGATCGTCACAGATGTACCCTGCTCTGGTGAAGGTATGTTTCGAAAAGATACGGACAGCACCGGTGAATGGAGTGTTGACAATGTACACCTTTGCGCCTCTCGCCAACGCCGAATTATACACGACATCTGGAACGCCTTAAAACCAGGTGGCATCCTGATTTATAGCACCTGTACATACAATACGGAAGAAGATGAAGAAAATATCCATTATATCATCGAAGAATTGGGAGCTGAAGCTTTACCTATCCCTACTCCTAATGAATGGGATATAACAGGATCCTTGAAATTCAATCATCCGGCTTATCGATTTTTTCCACACAAAACACAAGGAGAAGGCTTCTTCCTTGCCGTTTTACGTAAAGCAGAAGGTGAAATTGATGAGATAAACGTAAACAAGCCTAAAGGGAAAAAAGAAAAAGGAAGTAAAACTCCGACTATCCCCAAGGAAGCACAAAACTTTTTAGTAAACAACGATCAGTTCACGATGGAATGGCATGGAGAAGAACTGCGCGCTTATCCTAAAACAATAGCCAACACCGTTACGCTTTTAACGAACAAACGGCTCCGTATATTATCGGCAGGCGTTCGTTTAGGAGAATTAAAAGGCAAAGATTTAATCCCTGCACAAGAATTAGCATTAAGTACCGCTCTTAATCCCAATATATTTCCAACTGTTGAACTTACATGGGAAGAAGCGATTAAATATTTACGAAAAGAAGCAATTTGTTTATCGGATGAAATAGATAAAGGATACGTCTTGGTTCGCTATCAAGGCTTCCCTTTAGGATTTGTCAAACATTTAGGGAATCGAGCAAACAATCTTTATCCTCAAGAATGGCGCATTCGCACTAGCTACCAACCAAATCTTATCAAACTATTCTCACAAGAATAAACCATAAAGAGACACAAAGGAAGAGGTACTTTTCTTATCGCTCCCTTTGTGTTTCAATCTCTACAAAAGGAAAAGTAACCTGCACGAATTTGTTTCACACATTTTAATTGCCTAATTTTGTGTTTTTTAGTTTTTCCTTACAATCATGAATCTGAAAATAGAACCTAAAGACATTGTTGACGCTTATAGCACACCCATTGTACAACAGACCTCATTTTGGTCTAAAATGAAAGAACAATTAGGATTGAATTCTCGTGCCTTTGAGTTTTCGATCCGTAATAGTGATATATATAATAATGTTGGAGGATACTCACATACCAATGCTGATTTTATCATGTTCTTTCAATACTTGAATAAAGAAGATTACATGGCTTACGTCCCCTATGGACCAGAAATTGAACCATCAAAAGAAAACCAAGGACAATTCTTAGAAGAACTTTCCGAGTCTCTTCGCTCCTATCTACCCAAACATTGCATCGCCTTACGATATGATCTGAACTGGGAATCACACTGGTGTCAAGCTGAAGATTTTGACGCTCATGGCAACTGGACAGGATTGCCTCAAAAAGAGTTTCAAGAAATTAAACTGAATTTCGGCACTTGTAATCATAACTTGAGAAAATCAAATATGAATATCTTGCCGACAAATACTATTGTGCTCGATTTATCACAAGATGAGCAGACTATTTTAAATCGCATGAAACCTAAAACCCGTTATAATATCCGACTGGCTCTACGCAAAGGGGTTGAAGTTAAATCCGTCGGCATAGAAGGACTACAAACCTGGTATAATCTTTATACAGAGACAGCTATGAGAAATGGGTTAAACCTTAACCATATTCAGTATTTTCAAAACATGTTCGCCGCAAAAATGGAATGTCCAGATGACGAGGTCAATGTTAAACTTATGATTGCTTATTACAATGATATTCCTTTGGCCGCCATGTTTTTAGTGCTATCAGCCCACCGTGCGACATATTTATATGGCGCATCTTCATCCAACATGCGTAATCTTATGCCTACATACGCTTTACAATGGAAAGCTATCCAAGTGGCCAAAGAACATCATTGTTGCGAATATGACATGTTCGGTATCGCTCCAAATCCAAATCCTTCACATCCTATGTATGGACTCTATAAATTTAAGCATGGTTTTGGTGGAGAGATTTATCATCAATTAGGATGTTGGGATTATCCGATTGAAGAGGATAAATATAACTACTTTTCAGCTTGTGAAATGAACATGTTGGGGTATTATAATGTTTAATCAACAATATGAACACAGATCTTATCATCGAATGTACAATTAGACTATCCATAGCCCTTCTACTTGGTGGCATTATCGGCATTGAACGAGAATATCGAGCGAAAGAAGCAGGCTTCCGAACGCATTTCTTAGTCGCTTTAGGTAGTGCTTTATTTTGCATCGTCTCTCAATATGGATTTGGATTTGATATGAAAGACTCATCACGTGTAGCCGCTCAAGTTGTCTCCGGTATAGGCTTCTTAGGCGCTGGCACTATCATTTTCCAAAAGAACATGGTACGAGGATTAACTACAGCCGCCGGTTTATGGGTAACCGCCGCTATTGGATTGGCCTGCGGTACAGGCATGTATGCGGCCGCTACCATCACAACCGCCATGGTATTACTCGGATTGGAAATCTTAAATGCCTTTATTCCTCAAATAGGAACAACAACAGTGCTTCTTACCTTCACTGCCACTTCCAAAGAGAGTGTCAAAAAAGTAATTAACCAAATAAAAAATGATTGCTTAGAGTTGTATTCTTATGAACTTAAAGATAGGCGCACATCTCGCGGTGAAATTTTTGAGGCAAGTATCGAAATCAAAGTCAGAAGAGGTAATCATAACGAGCGCCTCATTGATTATATGGATGAATTTGACGATGTGACAATCTCTAGCATTGAATGATTCAAATTATATTTCAATTTTCTGAGTGCCCTTTCCACCCCTCATAAAAATATAACATTCGATATGGATGATTATGTGTTTGAAGGATCTTTAATCTAAAAGCTCTTAACAAAATGATCATATACAAAGCGAGGAGAAGATCTAAATGATTTTCTCCTCGCTTTGTATATGATCTATCTTCTTATAAACCCATAAGTATTCTTTTCAATACTGTCTGAGCTGAAATCTCTCGATTAGCAGCCTCTGGTATCACTATACTTTGAGGACTTTCTATCACCTCATCCGTTACGATCATATTTCTTCTTACTGGTAAACAATGCATGAAATATGCGTTATTAGTCAAAGCCATCTTCTCCGCATCTACCGTCCAATTGCGATCCATACTAAGCACTTGCCCATAATTCGGATCCGCATAAGCAGACCAATTCTTCGCATAGATAAAGTCCGCGCCCTCAAATGCTTTCTTTTGATCATATTCAACCTTTGCATGCCCTACAAACTTCGGATCTAATTCATATCCCCTTGGATGTGTAATTACGAACTCATAGTCCGTGGCGTTCATCCACTCCGCGAAACTATTTGGCACAGCCTGAGGTAATGATTTCGGGTGAGGAGCCCATGTCATGACAACCTTGGGACGGGCTGTCTTTTTATATTCTTCGATAGTTATTAAATCTGCGAAACTCTGCAAAGGATGGCGTGTAGCAGCCTCCATACTAAACACCGGACGACCTGAATATTTAATGAATTGAGTTAATATCTTTTCATTATAATCATCTTCCTTATTTTCAAAATGAGCGAAAGAACGCACACCTATCACATCACAATAACAACCCATAACAGGTATCGCCTCCAAAAGATGCTCGGGTTTATCACCATCCATAATAACACCTCTCTCTGTCTCCAACTTCCATGCGCCCTGGTTTACATCCAAGACAATCGTATTCATACCCAAATTCATCGCAGCCTTTTGAGTACTCAAACGGGTACGTAAACTGGAATTAAAAAAGATCATCAACAAAGTCTTATTTTTCCCTAATTCAGTAAACTGGAAACGATTTTTTTTTATCTCAAACGCTTCGTCAAGCGCCTGTCTCAAGTTTCCTAAATCCTGTACGCAAGTGAAATGTCTCATATTCTTTACTATATATTTTGAAAACAAAGATAATGACTTGTTATTAAAAATCGCATGCGATCGCTTCGCTTTTCTTTTATTGTCCCTGCGCTCGACCAAATCTGCACGTAAAAGTCACCAGATATAGTCCTCTCTATTCAAAAAGATTCACACATTATCTTTTTGACGAATTTCTACCCTACGAATCTTACCACTGATTGTTTTCGGCAACTCATCGACAAACTCTATTACTCTCGGATATTTATATGGAGCGGTCACCTGTTTCACATGATTTTGCAATTCATGAACCAACTCATCTCCAGCTTTATCCTTATAATCTTTCGCCAACACAATTGTAGCTTTTACAACTTGCCCTCTTATCTCATCCGGGACACCAGTTATGGCACACTCAACTACAGCGGGATGTGTCATCAAGGCACTTTCAACTTCAAACGGTCCAATACGATAACCAGAGCTCTTTATCACATCATCCGCACGACCGACAAACCAAAAATAACCATCCTCATCACGCCATGCCACATCACCCGTATAATAGATCCCATTATGCCAAGCCTCATGAGTACGCTTCTCGTCTCTATAATACTCTTTAAACAGACCTAAAGGCTTTCCATTCGCAGTACGTATAACGATCTGTCCCTGCTCTCCATCTTCCGCACGAGAGCCATCCGGACGCAACAAGTCCACATCATACTGAGGATTCGGCAATCCCATAGAACCAGGCTTCGGTTGCATCCAAGGGAAAGTAGCCACCGTCAACGTTGTCTCTGTCTGGCCAAACCCCTCCATCAACTTAATACCTGTCAATTTATAAAACGTATCGAACACAGCTGGATTCAGAGCCTCTCCCGCAATTGTACAATAGCGTAAAGAAGACAAATCATATTTTGTCAAATCCTCACGAATTAAAAAGCGAAAGATTGTGGGAGGAGCACAAAGAGAAGTAATCTTATAATCTTGAATCATCTTCAACATATCTGAAGGAGTAAACTTCTCATGATCATAAACAAAAACCGTAGCACCAGCGATCCATTGCCCATAAAGTTTACCCCACACAGCCTTACCCCAGCCAGTATCTGCTATTGTCAAATGCAAACTATCCTTATTCAAATTATGCCAAAAACAACCCGTGGCAATATGTCCCAACGGATAGGTGAAATCGTGCGCCACCATCTTTGGATTTCCTGTAGTACCTGAAGTAAAATACATCAAAGAAATATCATCGTTACAATTGGGATGAGTCGGACGGACAAAAGGTACAGCATGCTTAATGCTTTCTTGAAAATTTTCAAAATTATCTGGAAAAACGGGGCCAACAGAAACTACTTTTTGAATAGACGGAGATTCAGGCAACGCATCTATAACATGTTTAGTGATCACCTCATCTCCAGCACAAACGATCATCTTTATATCTGCCGCATTTGCTCTATAAACAATATCTTTCTTCGTCAACAGATGAGTTGCGGGAATAACAACAGCCCCTAGCTTATGTAATGCGATAATAGAGAACCAAAACTCATAACGACGTTTTAAAATCAACATTACCATATCACCATGCCCAATGCCTAAAGATTGGAAATATGAAGCTGTTTGATCTGTATAGCGCTTCATATCAGCAAATGTAAAATCGATATGCGCCCCATGATCATTAGTCCAACATAGAGCGATCTTATTTGGCTCTTCCTGCGCCCAAACATCTACCACATCATATCCGAAATTGAAATTTTTCGGAACTTTAATTTTGAAGTTTCTTATAAAATCCTCTTGTGACTCAAATGTCGTTTTATCTATAAATCTTTCTAACATACTGTTTGATCGTTTATAAAATAACAGCCAGAAAACTGACTTTTTCCCCATCTAAAGCTTTCATGCCATGAGGAAGTTCTGAGTTAAAATAAATACTGTCTCCTTCTTCTAATATAAGATCCTTCCCGTTTATTCGCAGCAACATACGCCCCTTTAATACAATATTGTATTCTTGCCCAACATGAGAATTCAAATAAATAGGCTCATCAGCAGGCTTAGGATGCACAGTTACAAGGAATGGATCTGCTTTACGTCTGGCGAAACCTGCCGCTAAAGACTGATACCTATAAGCTTTCGTTCGCTCAACAGTAACACCTTTACCACGGCGCGTTATGAAATAAGTACTCATCTTAGGCTCATCTCCAAACATTAATGTGGTTAGTTCAATGCCGTATGCTTGTGATATTAAATGTAATACACTGACAGAAATATCAACTGTTCCACTTTCCAGCAGTAAATATTGCTCAGTTGTCAAATTACAAACTTTCGCAATTTCTTCCGGTGTAATCTCCAGCGCGTCTCGCAATCCAGCCAAACGCTCTGCGATTTGTCGTATCTGTTCGTCCATTTTGCTGAAAATTATTATTGTATTATGTCGCTTCAAAGATAGGAATAAAAAGCAAAAAGACATTAATACGTTTGTTCTCTTTTCTAATCAATACCTAATAATCGGAAAATAGATATCGTTTTGTCCACTCATTTAATAATGACGCTCTTTTGAATATAGCCAAGATATATCATAGAGTTATTGTAAGATACAATCATAAAGTCCTCCTTTTTTTGAGAAAGAGCCCCTTTTGAAATGTAATTATTTAATTGTGATATATTAACATTACGTAGTTATAAATAGCTGTTAAGCGACTTAAATAAAGCTCGAGACAAAAAAGGAGATAAAAGAATGATTGAGCCTGTCTTTTATCTCCTTTTTAAAAGAAATTGTTTAAGTTTACGGCATCTAACAAACTTTATAATCTATTATTATGAACAATGCTATTTTCAAATTTCCGAAACCACAGAACGAGCCTGTAAAATCATACGCTCCAGATTCTAATGAAAAATCATCCTTAAAAAAAGCTCTAACGGACATCGCTTCCGAAGAATGGGATATCCCATTGATTATTGGAGGTAAAGAGATCCGTACAGGCAATACCGGCAAAGTGGTTATGCCACATGATCACCATCATGTATTGGCAACATATCATAAAGCCGGCGAAAAAGAAGTTCAAATGGCTATTGATGCCGCTATGAAAGCTCATAAAGAATGGTCCGAATTGCCTTGGATAGAACGAGCATCTGTCATGCTTCGAGTTGCGGAATTATTAGCCACAAAATATCGTTACCAATTAAATGCGTCTGTCATGTTAGGACAAAGCAAAAATCCATTTCAAGCAGAAATAGACGCACCTTGCGAATTAATTGATTTCTTACGTTTCAGCACTTTCTACGCCAGTCAAGTATACGCAGACCAGCCCTATTCTGAAGAGGGTATATTAAATCGCATGGAATACAGATCTTTAGAAGGTTTCGTATTCTCTTTAACACCATTCAACTTTACCTCCATCGCTTCCAACTTAAATATGGCTCCTGCCATGATGGGTAATGTTGCCGTATGGAAACCTTCCACTACCGCTATTCATTCAAACTATTTCTTAATGAAGGTATTTAAAGAGGCCGGATTACCAGATGGCGTCATCAATTTCATTCCCGGACAAGGTAGCTTAATAGGTAAAGTCATCACATCCAGTCGCGATTTAGCAGGATTCCATTTCACCGGATCCACCAACACATTCAACACCTTGTGGCGTCAAATTGGAGAGAATTTAGGGCATTATAAATCTTATCCTAAGATCGTGGGTGAAACAGGAGGTAAGAACTTTATCTTTGCCCATTCCTCAGCTCCCGCATTAGATGTAGCGACAGCTATTGTTCGTGGCGCATTTGAGTATCAAGGACAAAAATGCTCAGCAGGTTCTCGCGCTTACATCCCCGCATCTTTATGGAAAGAGGTTAAAGATTATATTGGCGATATGCTGAAAGAGATAAAAATGGGTGACGTAAGAGACTTTACGAATTTCATCAACGCCGTGATCGACGAAACATCGTTTGACAATATCATGAGCTATATTGATTATGCAAAACAATCTCCTGACGCTGAGATCCTATTCGGTGGGCATGGTGATAAATCGGTAGGATATTTCATTGAACCAACTGTTATTCAAACAACTGACCCTATGTTCAAAAGCATGGTGGAAGAGATTTTCGGACCCGTTATCACAGTCTACGTATACGATGACGCAAAATATGAAGAGACATTAGAGCTTTGTGACAAAACTTCTCCTTACGGCTTAACCGGATCCATCTTCGCTTGCGATCGCTATGCGATAAACAAAGCGTTCAGCGCATTGCGCTATTCTGCAGGCAATTTCTATATTAACGACAAACCAACAGGAGCCGTAATCGCTCAACAACCATTTGGTGGCTCACGTGCCTCTGGAACCAACGATAAAGCTGGTGGTCCTTTAAATTTAATACGCTGGACAAATCCTCGCTGCATCAAAGAATGCTTAGTTCCTCCTACACATTATGGATACCCATTCTTGAAAGAAGAATAATGACCCCTATACCTAATAAAAGAGAGGCGGATAACACCGCCTCTCTTTTATTATATTCATCAACCATAAAAATCAATCTTACTTACTCGCCTTTAATCCGCGAATAACCGAAGAGGTAAAACCTGATAGCTCCATCTCATTTAAGCCTTTAATAGTAATACCTCCAGGAGTAGTAACCTTATCAATTTCCACCTCCGGATTCGTTTTATTCTCCAACAACAAATCAACAGCTCCTTTTACGGTATGCACCACGATCTCCTGCGCCTGTTTAGGATAAAAGCCCAATTCCACGCCACCCTCTATTGCCGCACGTATATATCGCAAAGCAAAAGCAATACCGCTAGAAGCCAACGCCGTACCCGCTCCCATTAAGCGTTCCTCCACTAAAATAGCGTTACCTAATTCGTTAAAAACACGAATAATCATATCGGTTTGCTCCGTTGATGCGTGATCAGCTGAAACAAAGGTCATACTACTCATCACTTCTATCGCTGTATTTGGCATAATTCTAAAAAGAGTTGGATCTGTCAAATGATAAAAATCAGCGCCCTTACTTAAATAAGCACGCAACATATCAAATGTTATCCCCGCGGCGACAGAAACTAACACTTGCTTCTCAAAATCCAATACCGGCTTAATCTCATCTATAATCATCTCCACACGCCATGGCTTTACAGCAATAATAACAATGTCCGCATTCTTAACAGCCTCAACATTATCATGTGTCAAGATAAGCTCCGGATTAATTCGCCTCATTTTTTCCAATGTCTCGTCAGACTGAGCAGTACATGTTATATCAGAAGCCTTAAAAATAGAGCCCTTCGCAAGACCTCTTGCGATTGCGCCACCAATATTTCCCGAACCGATAATAGATATTTTCATATTAAGAGAATAAGTTTTATATATCGTTTTTTCATTGCGACAAACTTAGATAAAATATCTCTGATTTAACTCAATTAGGTGAAAGTATTGTGAAAAAATTAAAATAAAACTATTACATTTGCGAAACAAATATCAATTGTTACTTAAAATTCAACAGAATGAAAAGAACTTTAATCGCTGCAAGTTTATTGTGCGCATATACGCTCTCTACGACCGTGAATGCGCAAGAGAAAAGTGAAGGATACGTATTCACTCCTGTCAAAGAGTTAAAAATCACACCGGTTAAAAACCAAAATCGTACAGGTACATGCTGGTGCTTCTCTTCTTTAGGATTTTTGGAATCTGAATTGATCCGCATGGGCAAAGGAGAGCACGATTTATCAGAAATGTATATTGTAAATCATTCTTATAAAGACAAAGCCGATAAATACGTACGCCTACATGGACTATTAAACTTCGCGCAAGGTGGTTCATTCACAGACGTATTATATGCGTGGAAACACTATGGTATCGTTCCTGAAGAGGTTATGACAGGCCTACAATATGGTGAAAAGATGCATGCGCACAGCGAAATGGAGCAAGCTGCTGCCGCTTATGTCAAAGCGATCGTTAGCGATCCAAACAATAAGTTAACAACCGCCTGGAAAAAAGGATTTGATGGTATTATCGACGCTTATCTTGGAGAGCTTCCAACAAAGTTCACATACAAAGGCAAGGAATATACTCCGATGAGCTTCGCTAAAGAACTTGGTTTAAACCCTGACGACTACGTGTCATTAACGTCTTTCACTCATCATCCGTTCTATTCTACTTTCGTTATTGAAGTACAAGACAACTGGCGTTGGGCTGAATCATACAACCTTCCGTTGAATGAATTCATGCAAGTATTTGAAAACGCAATCAACACCGGTTACTCTATCGCTTGGGGCGCTGATGTTAGCGAAAAGGGATTCACTCGCGATGGCATCGCTATTGTTCCCGATATCGAGTCAATGGAGCGCAGTGGCTCTGATCAAGATCGTTGGTTAGGATTGAGCAAAAAAGAGAAAGACAACGAAATCCGCAAAATGATGGAAAACCCTTGCAAAGAGTTAAACATCACTCAAGAAATGCGCCAAGAGGCTTATGACAATTATCAAACAACAGATGATCACGGTATGCAAATTTATGGTATCGCTAAAGATCAAACAGGTAAGAAGTATTACATGGTTAAGAACTCTTGGGGTACTGACAACAAATACAAAGGTACTTGGTATGCTTCTGAGGCATTTGTCGCTTATAAAACAATGAATATTATTGTCCATAAAGATGCAATCCCTGCTGCCATCAAAACTAAATTAGGAATTAAATAAAAATATTCTTGTATTAGCATTGGTTATTAAAAAAGCCTGATTGCATTTTGCGATCAGGCTTTTTTAATAACCAATCACGAATAATATTATTTTCTAATCAATCTACATATTTCACCTATCCACAACACGATTGAAGAAGAACCTATGATCATTACCCAATCTCTAAGAGAAAGAGGTATAACACTAAACATCTCACCTCCAAATGTGACAATCAAATATTGACCCACTAAAATCAAGAACGCCACAAATAGAAAACTCTTACTTTCTCCCATATTCGCAAAAGCAGAACATCCTTCCATAAAAGCCTTCGCATTAAACATATTCCAAAACTGCAACATCACGAAGAAACTAAAGAACCATGATAAGTCATGAGGTGTTAATCCATCTTCAGCATGAAAATAAAATAAAAGAGCCATCAATACAACCACAAACGCACAACCTACACCAAAGATCCGATAAGTCATTGGACGAGTTATTATAAAATCTCCATCCTTACCACTTCGACGAGGCTTATCTTTCATTACTCGCTCATTAGGAGGGAGAGAAGCCAACGCTCCCGCAGCGAAAGTATCCATAATAAGATTAACCCACAACATTTGCGTAATTGTCAACGGAGACTCTGTTCCCAACAAAGAGCCAAACAAAACGATGAGACAAGCCGCAACGTTTATAGTCAATTGAAAAAGTAAAAACTTCTGAATATTCCTATATAGGGAACGTCCCCACATAACCGCACGAGTAATACTACTGAACGAATTATCAATAATCGTTATATCACTAGCCTCTTTAGCAACCGAAGTTCCATCCCCCATAGATAATCCCACTTGAGCAGCTTTCAACGCTGGCGCATCATTTGTGCCATCACCAGTCACAGCCACTACAGCACCTCTTTTTTGCAGAAGCTGCACTAATCGTTGCTTATCTGTAGGTCTCGCACGACACATGATTTTCAAATCCAACACTCGCTCTAATGCCTCTTGATCACTTAAAGCCTCAAAAGCCGGTCCTGTAATAATATTTTGATCCGTATCATTAGACGTCCATATGCCTATTTGTCGTCCTATCTCTTTTGCGGTTCCCGGAGTATCACCCGTAACGATCTTAACAGAAATACCAGCCTCAATACAAGCTCGCACAGCAGGAGGAACATCCGCACGTACAGGATCTGAAATCGCCACAATACCCAAATATGTCAAGTTCACATTATGCAAACGACCATCTACAAAAAACGCATCTTCATCCCCGTCCTCTATAATTTGATAGGCAAATCCCAATGTTCTCATTGCCTGATTTTGATAATCATGCAACTGTTTTTCTATAATAGGCTTATATTCTTCTACTGATTTATAAGTAGTATCCGCAGCCACTCGCTTGCTATTAGCCAAAACAATTTCTGGAGCTCCTTTCACATAAAGCACTCGCTTACCTATAAGAGGCGAATGCACGATCGTCGCCATATATTTCCGCTCTGTGGAGAATGTCAATTGATCTATTACATTCGCATTTTCTCTCAACTCCAAATAATTCTGATGCTGATCATTCAACCATAGCAATAAAGCCGCTTCCGTCGGATTACCCAATGTTTTTACCTTCTCTTCCGAGAAATCCAAAAAAGCTGTAGAATTAGCGGATATCCCCTCTTTTATCAAATTACTCAATTCATCATCACCCAATACCTGATCTTTAAGATTATAAAATTGCGTTTGAAACACTTGCATCTGATTTTGGGTTAAGGTACCTGTCTTATCTGTACAGATAACCGTCGTAGCTCCCATGGTTTCGCAAGCGTGCATTTTTCGAACTAAATTATTCGTTTTCAGCATACGATTCATACTTAACGCAAGACTCAACGTAACACTCATTGGCAATCCTTCAGGCACGGATACAACAATCAATGTGACCGCCACCATAAAATAGTTAAGAATATGGGCGATTATATCCATCATCGACATAGCGGCGAAATGATCCGAAAATAAAAGTTTCGCGGTTAATGCGATAAATGTAACGCCCGCAATGGTATAACCCGCTTTACTTATCACATTAGCCAGCCCTTTCAATTGTATTTGCAAAGGAGTCTCCACATCACTTTCTATCTGAGATCCTTCATAAACTTTACCATAACCCGTAGCGTCACCTACCTTATCGACCTCCATCACACCATGCCCATCAACAACTGTCGTACCTCGCATTACGACATTAGATGGATAAGTTGCCTCCGAATCAAAATCTTCCTCATTCGTTGTTTTACTAATAATAGGTTCTCCTGTAAGCGTAGACTCATTCACTTGTAAAGATATCGCATCGAGCAAATGTCCGTCCGCAGGAATCTCTTCTCCTGTTTCCAAAACAACAATATCGCCAACTACGACCTCCTTTTTAGGAACTTGACAAATATTACCTTCTCTAATAACCTTTACCAATACATCATCATTGACAGTATTCAATATATCGAAAGCCTTATTAGCCTTAACCTCAAAAAAGAAACCAACACAACTAGCCAACATAATGGCAAAAAAGATTCCTATCGGCTCAAGAAAAGCAGTAAAACCTTTCGCCTCCGGCCCCCAGCAGTGTACCCCCGCAATAATCATTGATAAAAGCCAAGCGACTAATAATATACGAATAATAGGATCTTCAAATTTTTCCAAGAATTGACTCCATAAAGAGCTTTTTTGAGGAGGTGTAAGAATATTTTCGCCATGTAAGCTTCGGCTATCTTCCACTTCCTTTTGTGTTAATCCTTGATACTGATGTTTTTTCTCCATAAATTTATTAATATGATAATGAATTTGTTGCGACAAATTACGTAAAGTTATACGACATATACAAGGCTTATACCTTTTTGCCTATCTTTGCATTATTAATGTTTAATTTTTTTTGTAATATGAAGAAAGTATTATTAGCCTTATTGGTTATGTTTGCGCTGAACGCGTGCCAATCAAAAGATTCTTACGTAAAAGATTTCAACAATTTCGTAAATCAAGTTGAGCTAAAAGCATCCGAGTATACCGATAAAGATTGGGAAAAAGCCGATAAAAAATTCGAGAATCTCTCATCTAAACTTTATGAAAAATATGAAGAAGAGTTAAGTGCAGACGAAAAAGCGGAAATCATCAAGCTACAAGCTACTTACGCAGGATTAAAAATGAAATCAGGCATGAAAGAAGCTGCAAAAAAAATGGATAAATTATTCGAAGGCTTAAAAGAAGGAACCAAATAATTCTAATGATTATGTCTCGAATTTGGTCGTTTGTAAATCTCTTTGTATGTATGATTACATTATTTGGGTGTACACAGCCCAATAATATAAAAGGGACTCATATCAATAAAGATAATTTCATCTTCGCTATTAAAAAGAACGACACCTTGTCCTTGGATAAATATTACCTAAAAAACAACTTATCCACAGATACTAAACCTGTCGTTATTTTCGCTTTTGGCGGAGGTTTTAAGGGGGGAGATAAAGCAAGGAAAGAATATATTCCTTTTTTTGATTTTTTAGTTCAACAAGGATTTATTGTTGTCTCCATTGATTACCGAACAATGCTAAAAGACACAAACGCCTCTCTCATCTCCTCTCCATTAGATTTTGTCAACCTCTTACGGGGTGCCATAGATACGGCTGTAGTTGATCTATATGACGCGACCAAATTCGTTGTACAACATCAAAAAGATTGGCATATCGATCCGGATAAAATAATCTCTTGTGGATCCAGCGCTGGAGCGATAACCGTTTTACAAGCCGAATACGCTTTATGTAATACGCAAGAAATAGCCAAAAGAGCACCAGCAGACTTTCATTATGCTGGCGTAATTTCTCTTGCCGGAGCGATCTATGATCAAGACTCCATTCATTGGGAAAAATGCCCTTGTCCTATCATGATGTTTCATGGAGACGCAGACAATATTGTTCCTTTTGAACAAGCGACTATGGATAAATTAGGTGGATTATGGGGGTCTTTCACTTTGGCGAAAAGTCTAGACTCAATACAGTCGTCTTTTCGTTTTCATCAAATAAAAAATGCTGATCATGAAATATCAGAACGGCCCTTATCATCGGAGCAATTTGATATCATGGAGTTTTTGATTCGTCAAGTTTTAAACAAAGAATCTTTATCGATCAGAGTTTATGAGTCTATTCCTGGCGATACGACAAGAGCTAAAAAGCTGACGATTCAAGATTATCTTTCGAATAATTTGCGCTAAATTGATAACGAAACATAAACAGACTTAATTTAATCATAAAAAATTAAACCATTTACGAGTTAATTTGTCTTATATTATATAACGTACAAACTTAACGGTGTTTAGTTTTTTTAGGTCATGAGATTAATAAGGTTTGTTAATTTTTTGGGGATTGCTCTATTTTTTATGGGGCAATCCCTTTTTGCCCAAATCGATTCGAACGATAAACAAGGCAAGAGCAACGCTATAACAAAAATAGTTGAAAGTGGTCTGTTTTCTATAGATGTCAACAGAGCCTTACCCTTAAGTGGACACTCTATTTCACTAACGACAGTGTATTCTCTTTCGCTTAATAAAGACACTGTCATTTCCAATCTACCTTACTTCGGCAGAGCTTATACAGTCCCTTATGGAGGGGGATACGGATTAAATTTTAAAGAAATCGCACTAGATAAAAGCCGCGAACGGACAAAAAAGGGCGCTTCTGAAATAAAATTCAAAGTAAAGACGCAAGAAGATATTTACTCTTTTAGACTTAGCATATATGCAAATGGTAATACTACCATTAATGTCTTACCAAGCAATAAGCAACCCATCACTTTTTATGGCAATATCCGTTTAGACATGGAATAAGCGTCCTTGCCAAGTATCACGCTCTTCCATTCGTTTGTCTACTTTTGCTGTAAACTCAAAATTCTTCAGCCCCCAATCGGGCGCTATCAATAACTCCTTGGGAGATTGAGAAACAAATCTATCCACAACAATATCAGATCTCAATCGCTCAAGGAAATCTATCACTAATTCAATATATTCATCAGCTGTATATAAATGAAAATCTGATGAATCATCTTGAAATTCCTTCGCCATACGTGTATATCGTATCAATTGCAACTGATGCAATTTGAGCGTAGTTAAAGGTAACTCTGATAATAGATCTGCATGATGCAATATTTCCTCCCGACTTTCACCAGGTAAGCCCAAAATCAAATGAGCGCCTGTATAGATGCCTTTTTGAACTGTTCGAGAGATAGCGGAGACCGAATCCTCAAAAGAATGCCCCCTATTGATACGAGTCAGCGTTTTATCTAACGTACTCTCAACCCCATATTCAATTAAGACAAATTTCTTTTTTGATAATTCAGCGAAATAATCCAATAAAAGATCTGGCATGCAATCCGGACGCGTGCCAATTATTAAACCCTCAACATTTGGATAAGCTAACGCTTCCTCATATTTTTGAATCAAGCAATCTAATTCGCCATATGTATTAGTATAAGCCTGAAAATATGCTAAGTATCTCATATTTGGATATTTACGCGAAAAAAAACGAACACCTTCATCCAACTGTTCCGTAACGCTCTTTTCTGTATGGCAATATTCAGGGCTAAATGTCTGATTATTACAATAAGTACACCCTCCCCATCCCTTAGATCCATCTCTGTTCGGACAAGTAAATCCGGCATTGATTGAAATCTTTTGCGCCTTGAAATCAAATACCTTAATAAAAAATTCTCCTAAATCAAAATATCGTTTCGCTTTTTTCATAAGACAAAGATACTACATCTCGCAAAACGAATCATATTTTTATGTTAACTTTGCGTTTAAATCTGAAATAAAAAGTATAATAAATGAAACGATTAGGTTTTAGTTTATTGCTTTCATTGGCTGTCTTTGGAAACACAGCCGCTCAAATGGGAAGCAAGCAAGTCGACTTAAAAGAGATAACAGATGGCGACTTCCGTCAAGTGACAGCTATTGGAGAAATGCGTTCCTTACCAGATGGAGAGCATTATACCGCCATGAATGCAGATAGAGATATGATCATCAAATATTCTTATCGTACAGGAAACCCTGTGGACACTCTATTTAATGCCCGCAAGGCCAGAGAATGCACCTTCTCGGATTTTGACGGCTACACGATAAGCAGCACCGGACATCATATCTTGATTTGGAGAGAGACCGAATCTATATATCGTCGCTCTACAAAAGCGGTCGTTTATGATTATGACGTACGAAGAAACTACGTCAAACCAATCTCTGACGCTAAAGGCAAGCAAATGATCCCCACATTCTCACCCGATGGACGTATGTGCGCTTATGTACGAGACAATAATATTTGGATTCGCAAATTTGACTACGATACTGAAGTACAAGTAACAAAAGATGGTGAATTAAATAAAGTCTTAAACGGAATCACGGATTGGGTCTATGAAGAGGAATTCGCCGTAACGAACCTAATGGCATGGTCTCCCGATAGTGAATATTTAGCTTTTGTTCGCTTCGATGAGTCCGAAGTACCTGAATATTCCATGCAAATGTATGGCAACGGACTTTATCCCGGCTATTATAAATATAAATATCCAAAAGCCGGTCAAAACAATTCCAAAGTTTCTGTCCGCTCTTACAGTGTCATGACAAAAGACACTAAGACCTTAAAAGTTCCGGTGGAAGGTGAGTTCTATATTCCTCGTATTACATTCACTCGCAATTCTGATCAATTAGCTATTATGGTATTGAATCGTCAACAAAATGTATTCAATATGTATTACGCTAATCCTAAGAGTGGCGTTTTTCGCTTGATCTTAAGAGATGAGAACAAATGCTATGTCGATTCAGATTGGCTAACATCCATCCATTTCCTAAACAATGGTTTTACATATGTAAATGAACAAGATGGTTATGCGCATATTTATCTCTACTCTCAAACAGGTGTTCAGCAACGACAAGTAACAAAAGGGAACTGGGATGTTACAAAATTCTTAGGAATCGATGAGAATACAAAAACTGTCTACTACGAATCCGCAGAAGAGAGTCCTTTACGTAGAGCCGTATATAAGATTGATGCTAAGGGCGTAAAAACAAAACTTTCCACAAAGATAGGAACCAATAACGCAGTATTCAGCGATAACTTCGCTTACTTTGTCAACACCTATTCTAACGCAAATACTCCGGCTAGAATTACGGTTAACGAAACAAGGACAAAAAAAGAACTACGCGTCTTACAAGACAATGCCGCTCTTAAAAACAAGCTGCAACAATATGCTTTCGCCAAGAAAGAGTTTAAGACTATCCATACTGCCTCTGATTATGAGCTCAATGCATGGATCGTTAAACCAGCAGATTTTGACCCGTCAAAAAAATATCCGGTAATGATGACTCAATACAGTGGACCTAATTCTCAACAGGTTTTGGATCAATATAACTTCGATTGGGAACAATATCTAGCGGCGAATGGAATTATCGTCGTATGCGTTGACGGACGAGGCACAGGAGCGAGAGGCGAAGCTTTTCGTAAATGCACCTATCTAAGAATGGGTGAATTAGAATCTAGAGATCAAATTGAAGCAGCACAAGCTTTAGGCAAATTACCTTATATCGACAAAAAGCGCATGGCCATTTGGGGCTGGAGCTTTGGTGGTTATAACACATTAATGGCATTAAGCACCGGAAATGGTACATTTAAAGTAGGTATAGCCGTAGCGCCGCCAACCGATTGGAAATATTATGATTCTGTTTATACAGAACGCTTTATGCGTACACCACAAGAAAACTTTGAAGGCTATATCGCCACATCTCCATTACGTAAAGTGAAAGATTTGCAAGGCAAATTATTACTCGTACATGGAACCGCTGACGACAATGTACACTTCATGCAAACCATGGAATATGCCGAGGCGTTAGTTCAAGCCAATAAGCAATTCGACATGCATGTTTATAAAGATAGGAATCATAGTATATACGGAGGTAATACTCGTTATCATTTGTATACGAAAATGGCTAACTATTTATTCAATAATTTGTAAAACATGAAGGAACATTTAAAAAAGCCGGATTGGTTAAAGATCCGGCTTGGGGGAAATGAACAGTTCACAAAGACAAAAAGTATCGTAGAGTCTCATTGTCTTCATACGATCTGCACTAGTGGCAAATGCCCTAATATGGGTGAGTGCTGGAGCCGTGGAACGGCCACTTTTATGATCGGTGGTGAAATCTGTACACGTTCCTGTAGATTTTGTAATACACTAACGGGAAAACCATTACCGTTAGATATGAATGAACCCGAGAATGTAGCGGAAAGTATTCGTTTAATGAATCTGAAGCATGCGGTAATCACGTCTGTCGATCGAGATGATTTGCCTGATTTAGGCGCATCTCATTGGATAAACACAATCCGTAAGATCAAAGAGGTTAATCCACAAACAACTGTTGAGGTATTGATTCCAGATTTTCAAGGTCGCCTAGAACTTGTTGATAGTGTTGTTGACGCGGCCCCGGAAATTATATCTCATAACATGGAGACAGTACGCCGTATCAGTCCGAAAGTCAGAAGTGCCGCAAAATATGATGTAAGCTTGTCTGTCTTGAAACGCATCGCGGAACGAGGCGTAGTAGCGAAAACAGGCATCATGCTTGGATTAGGAGAAACAGAAGAAGAGGTCTTTGAGCTAATGGATGACGTGCTGGCAGTTGGTGTCTCTGACTTAACCATTGGACAGTACTTACAACCTTCTCGCAAGAATATACCTGTCTCTGAATATGTAACTCCTGAACGTTTTGAATATTATGGGCAATGCGCTCTTGAAAAGGGCTTCAAAAAAGTCGAAAGCGCTCCCTTGGTTCGATCTTCTTACCATGCGGAAAAGCACATATGATTTCATGAACTTTTGACAATTAATGTTGTTATTGATATAAAAAGTGGCGAAGGAATGAATAATGAATGAAGTAAAGAAAGGTTTGGATAATCAGGCTATTGGCCTATTGCCGTTGTTGTTGTTCATTTTTATGGACAACTACTTTTCTTATTTGTTGTCCTTCATTATTGGAGTCTCTTTTTGTATTATTTGTATATTCTTATTTCAAGTATTAAGCAAGGATAAAGTTTACCAATTCATGCTCTTACCATCTGCTATGACATTGGTTCTATATTCCATTTTCATCTGCTTAAAACTTGAGCCTGTATTATTTATCTATTCACCTTTGGTAACAGAGGTGTTATTGGTCGTGTCTTTAGCGATTGTGGGGTTCATGAAAAGGACGGTTTTACGACGTATCCGTGATTCTAAAAGACCGTCTTTTAAACGTACCCTACTTCGCACGACCATGAATGAGTTTTTCTTTCTTGCTCAATTAGTGCAAAACTTATATACATTGCATCTTTTCATAATACTTTTATACAGTATCCTTCCTGAATCGATGCAAAATATGAGAACAGAGCGTTTCTTATATCGTGAGCTAGGACTTTTGATCGGTTTTACCGTCATCATTTACGAGCAAATTCGATTATCTTTGATGAAAGGCAGCTTAAAAAAAGAGAAATGGTTACCTGTACTCAACGAGAGCGGAAAGGTTATTGGCTGCATCGCCCGCTCTGTCAGCCGCTCTTTGCCAAAAAAATATTATCATCCAATCGTACGAATCGCTATTGTTTATCAAGGCATGTTATATTTGGTAAGGCGAAGCCGCAAAGAATTTGTCTCCCCTGACACGATTGATTATCCTTTTTACGATTATGTCCTTTTCAGACATAGCATAGATAGTACCATCAAAGATGTTTTTCATGACTTTCCTCAAGACAAAAGCGTTGATCCTCGTTTTTTAATACGATACACTTTTGAGAATGAAAAAGTAAAACATCTCGTATCGCTATATGTCATCTGCTTACGCACAGAAGAGCAATTAAACCGTTGCAAACGCCGTAGTGGGAAACTGTGGACGGTTAAACAAATAGAGGACAACCTGTCTTCTGGCGCTTTTAGCGAATATTTTGAGAAAGAGTTTGCCTATTTACAAAACACGATTCTTTTAGCCGAAAACTTCTGTTGCGGTCACTAATGTTTTTTACAAAGCCTTGCTTCCCAACTCTATTATCTCTAAATCCTTGATATCATTCTTATCTATCGCAAAACGTATAATCGTCCGCACCTGATGAAATCCATATTTTCCTGCCGCTCCCGGATTTATATGAAGACAATTTAAACCACGGTCAAATACGACTTTCAAAATATGAGAATGCCCCGCGATAAATAAGTTGGGCTTTACATCATACAGCTCCTTACGGATTTCCGGATTATAACGACCGGGATACCCTCCTATATGAGTCATCATCACCCGTACACCTTCCACCTCAAAATGGGCGATCTTCGGGAAACGCACCCGCATATCTTGTCCGTCAATATTTCCATACACAGCACGCAAAGGCTTGAGTTTTTCTAATTTATCAACCAACGACATAGACCCAATATCACCCGCATGCCATATTTCATCACACTCCTTAAAATATTGAGCATATTTATCATCCCAATAACCATGGGTATCTGAGAGTAACCCAACTTTAATCATAACTATTTCTTTTATTGTTTTAAAGTATCTATATTTACCGCAATATAATAATATTATGGAAAAGTCATATAAATATTTCAAGCGCGATCTAAGTTGGTTGTCGTTCAATTACCGTGTCCTTTTAGAAGCGGAAGACGAGACCTTGCCTATCTATGAGCGAATCAAATTCCTTTCTATCTACTCTTCCAATTTAGAAGAGTTTTATGAAATCAGAGTCGCCGAACATCGAGGTGTTATCATGAAAAAAAACTTCTCGGAAGAGAGCGCCGTAGAAGCGGAGGAAACTCTAGCGGCCATCACACAAGAGGTGAATCGCCAACAAAGAGACTATTACCGCATCTTTTCTGAAAAAGTTTTACCGGAATTAAAGCGCCAACATATTTATTTATACCAAAATGAAAATCCACTTCCTTTTCATGAAGAATTTGTACATAATTTCTTCAACGAGGAAGTTTTCCCCTTTTTATCTCCGGTCATGATCCAAGCGGGAGATATCCGAACTTTTATCCGTGACCGCAGGTTATATCTGGTCATCCGAATGATAAAACGAAGCAAACGAATGAATGAACCCGATTTCGTTCCGGAATATCACTATGCCTTGATGAAAATTCCACACTCTAAAGTTCCTCGATTCATCGAATTACCACAAAAGGATGGAAACTATTACATCATGTTTATCGATGATATCATTCGAGCTAATTTGCAAAGTGTCTTTCCCGGCTATATCATAGATAGCAGCTATAGCATCAAAATATCTCGAGATGCAGATATTTACCTGGAAGATGAAAACAGCGCTAACATGATCGAGAATATTCGAAAGAAGGTAAAAAAACGCAAAATAGGCGCGCTAAGCCGTTTCATGTACGACCAAGCTATGCCTGACGACTTCCTCGCTTTTGTTTGTAACGCATTCGGCATTACGGCCGAAGATTTAGTCGTTGGCGGCCGCTATAATAATTTGCAGGATTTGATGAAACTGCCCAATCCGGCGGGAAAACATTTAGAGCAACATAGCCCAAATCCTATGCGTGTCCCATTTTTAGAGAATACTGGATCTGTCTTTAAAGCGATAAAAAAACGAGACATCTTATTACATTTTCCATATGAATCTTTTGATTATCTGATACGATTCCTAATGGAAGCCGCATTCGATCCAAAAGTAGATGAGATAAAAATCACACAATATAGAGTAGCCGAGAACTCTGCTGTTATCAACGCTCTTATCAGTGCCGCTCAAAATGGGAAAAAAGTTACTGTTTTTGTGGAACTAAAAGCTCGCTTTGATGAAGAAAATAATATGTGCACCGCTGAACGAATGGAACAAGCGGGCATCCGCATCATCTACAGCATACCCGGATTGAAAGTACATGCGAAAGTGGCCGTTATCTTACGAAAAGACACCGCTGATGGATTAAAGCGACGAGATTTTGCCTACTTAAGTACCGGCAACTTTAATGAAAAAACAGCAAAGATTTATTCAGACATGGCTCTACTCACCGCTAATGAGGAGATCATATCCGATATCAACAAAGTGTTTGCCGTATTAGAAGGACGACTTCAAAACCCAAGTTTTAAACATTTGCTTGTGGCGCGCTTTAATATGCTTCCGCAACTATCACAATTGATCCATAGAGAAATTGAACATGTGAAAGAGGGTAAAGAGGGAAAAATCATCTTAAAAATGAATGGCCTGCATGATCAGAAAATGATAGACGAACTATATCGAGCCAGTGAAGCGGGTGTGAAAATTGAACTTATTATCAGAGGCATCTGCTGTTTAGTCCCCGATCAACCCTATAGCGCAAATATAAAAATAACTCGCATTGTCGATATGTTTTTAGAACATGCACGTGTCTGGTATTTCTATAACAATGGACAAGAAGATTTATATTTAACTTCGGCCGACTGGATGAGACGAAATTTGCACCGAAGGATTGAAACAGCTTTTCCAATACTTGACACTGAAATAAAAAAAGTGATTATCGATATCTTGCAAATACAGCTACATGATAATGTTAAGGCTTGCTATATTGATAGTGAACTAAAAAATCATTTTAAACGAGATGATAATCCTATAAAGGTTCGCTCTCAGTTGGAGATATATGATTACCTAAAAAAAAGATTAGAATAACGAGTGGAGAACAACAAATATGTCACTAAATCAAACGGTTATTTCAGCTCCTAAAGAGCGAGCGATATCACTGCTTTTTTAGATCAATTAGAACGAGGTTGAGTGATTAACTATTCACTTAGCATCATTTCAAAACATTAATAATCAATACATTACAATATGCCACTTCAATCATAAAGTAATTTCCAACAAAAAACATCACAAACACAAATCTCCATAAAAAATCGGGAATCTTAGCGAGCGCCAAGATTCCCGACATCCAATTGTGGTTTAAAGAACAGTAATTATGAATACAAAGATGTGCTGTCTAAAAAACGAACTAAACATTTATCCCCTTATGAGACCAATGTCAACGTATAATCTAATTTGTCTGCAGCCTTTTGAAGCATATCATTCATCAATATCAAATCATCCCCTTCTACTAAAAAGTAAATTACCGGCTCACCACCATTCGGAGTCAACTCATAAACAAATGCGTTCGCATCGTCCGCTGAGCCATATTTTACTGTACACTTACCTGTAACAACCGCTTTTTTCTTTTCAGAAGAAAGTTTCTCTCCTACGGTAGATGAATCTTCCGGCACATAATAAGCATCCAACTCAAAAACGCCATCACCAGCCTCATCATCTTGCTGATAATAAATTGTTAATTCATAATCAACATCCAGGCTATCAGGAGAAGTCATGCTCCCCTTGTATTTCTTTTGAACAATCGAACCTTTAGCCGGATCCACTTTTAATGAATCCTTCATATTGACCGGCTTATCAGACTGCTTTTTAACACAAGATTTTTGCGCTTTTAAGGAATGCACAAGAGGCAACGATGGGGCATCCGGTGCAGCAGATAAGATGGCTAGCTCCTCTTCTTCCACCTCAACAGGCTCCGATTTCTGAGCCTGCTTTCCATTGCACGCAGTTAGACAGGTCATAGCGATAACTACGACCCAACAGCTATTTACTCTCATAATTCGTTTATTTTTAGTTATTGACGTTTGTTCTTATAACAACAGATCCCCCACGATTTGTTTCGTGAGGGATCTGTTTTAACTATTCAACAGAACATATCTTCAACTATCGACCACCTGCCGGAAGATGCTCCAGCCAGTATTTTGCCATCGTTTTACGCAAATGCAAAGTCGTACCCTCTCCTTCATAAATGCCATGACTACGCATTGGGTAGCTAATCTGTGAAAACATCTTACCGTTTCTAATCAGCTCATTCACCAACATCTCGCAATTTTGGTAATGCACATTATCATCTCCCGTTCCATGAATCAACAGCAAATTACCCTTTAACCCTTTCACATAAGAAATCGGAGATCCCTTACGATAGCCATCAGGATTATTTTGTGGCGTATTCATATAGCGCTCTTGATAAATCGTATCATACAAGCGTTGATCCGCGACAAAAGCAATCGCTATACCTGTATGAAATACTTCTGGGTAACGAAACATGCAATTCAATGTTTGACTGCCTCCACCACTCCAACCGGTAATGCCGATACGAGTCTTATCTATAAAAGGAAATTGACGAGCCATATCCAAGATACCGCGACTTTGATCTTCTGCGGCAAATGTCCCTACTTCTCCATAAATACATTTACGCCATTCACGTCCACGAGGGGTATTTGCGCCTCTATTTTCAATACTCACTACAAGATACCCCTGATTAGCCATATATTGTTGCCATAAATCACCATATCCCCAGACATCCTGTACCGTGGCATTAGCCGGTTCTCCATAAACCTCAATGATCACCGGATACTTTTTCGTCTCATCAAAATTCATTGGCTTAATCATCCATGCGTCAAGATATAAATCGCCAGATTTCACCTTGAAAAACTCTTTCGGGTTTACCCCCAAAGCCGCATATTGCTCTTTCGCCCTCGCATTATCCTCCAATACACGTACCGATTGATGTTTCGGGAAAGAGACCATATCTATAACAGAAGGTGTCGCCGCATTACTAAATGTATGAACAGCCCACTTACCTGTAGGAGACATGTTATAACGATGTTGACCCGATTGATCCATTGGGCTTACACGCTCTACCTCTCCATTACCGAACAACTTAGCTCGATATAAATAGCGTTGCGTAAAATTATCCGGAGACGCTATAAAATAGGTCCAACCTTTTTGCATGTCCGTACCTACCTGATAAATATAATCGAACTCACCTTTCGTGATCGGCTCTATTTCCTTACCATCACGGCTTACCCTATACAAATGACGCCAACCACTACGCTCACTTTCCCACGTAAAATAACGATTGTCTTTCAGCCAAAGAATATCATCATTCGTGTTTAACCACGCTTTGTCCGTATCCGTAAAGATATTTTTCAATGAGTTATCTGATATTTTTGCGATCCATACCTTATTCGTATTCTGCGGACGATTCAATTGCTGAATAAACAACTCATCACTTTCCGGGATAAATTCCATACGAGGCAAATAGTTATTTCTAGGATCCCCGGGAATATCTAACCATGTTGTCGCTCCTCCATTAGCGGAGACATAACCAATTTTTACCGCTGAGTTTGTCGTTCCCGCTTTTGGATAGGGGAAATGAATCACTTGGGCATAGAGCGAATCCACATTATCAATCATATCAAAGACACCGGTGCCTTTGGTGTCACTTTGCCAATAAGCGATATATTTACCATCAGGACTCCAACGAAAACCATCGCGACAATTAAACTCCTCTTCATAAACCCAATCGAAAGTACCATTCACAATTGTCTCATTTCCATCATTTGTCAACCGGATTGTATTGCCAGTCTTCACATCCTCTACATAAAGATTATTTTTTGAGACATACGCCACCCGACTAGCATCTGGCGAGAATTTAGCGAACATCATAGACGACTCTGGCATATTTTTACCCAACTGGCGCAACACGCCTGTCTTCAAATCCAAAACCCAATAATCACCACGTGTATTATAACGCCATACACGACGAGTATTATTAAAAATCAAGATCTTGCTATTATCTTCACTCCAAGAAAGCCCACTGATACGGATCGGCTTGCCCGTCTCTCGGTTGATTAACATAGAAGATGGGATAATAACCTCTCTTGCGTTATCTTTCGCCCGATAAGCAACTATATCCACTCCTCCTGTTTGCTCGTTCCATTCCCTTCGGCTAAAGCGCTCCCCGTCTTTCAGCCAAGTCATACTTCCAATACCTCGTGTCTGCACTAGATTTTCTTCGACTACATCTTCCAAGTTTAATGTCTTTTGTGCCCAACAAAGCCCCCCCGAGAAAAGGCTAATTGTGGCGATCGTTAGTAGATTCTTTAATTTCATATCGTATTAGTTGGTTATTGTTATGTACTAGCAAAGAACGTAAAGTTCGCTGATATAACAAAATGGATTTCGTATATTCGCGACCAAAATATTAAATATTTAGCGAAAAAAGAATGAAAATTATTTCAAAGTATGTATGGTCTCTTTTGTTGATCCTATTCGTGGGTCTTTCCGCATGTGGCGATGATGATCTTCAATTTTCTGACCAAAAAATTTCCTATATTCAAAAAAACGAAGAATATATCTGGGAAAAAAAGAGTGAAAAAGATGAGAATGGCAAGTTGATATATAGCCAAGTAGTAATAGGAAAAGATACCGCACTTTACCGGATTACAAATAAAGAACATAACTGGACAACTCAACCCGATTTGTCATCACATGTCTATCTGCTAAATCTAGAAGGACGCTTTATCGATGGTAATATCTTCCAACCCAAATTGGAGAAATCAGACTTTGATATGAACATCTTAATTCCCGGACTATGTGGTATCTTAACAAAAGTACATTTAGACGAAACAATTGAAGCTATCATTCCGGCCTCTTTAGGTTATGGCTATGATGACCAGATCGGCATACCGGGAGGATCTACGTTGATCTTTACATTTACTTTAGACAAGGTAAAGTAAGCAATAATTATGGCATTAAGGAATCCATTCGATAATACCTGTTATTGGATGGATTTTTTTCCACTCTTTCAGCTCCTCAAAAGTACGCACTCCATCCCTTATCACCGCTTGATAATATTCAACTCCCATTATTTTTTCTGTATCTGGAGTCTCTAATTTTAATCTTAAGATAGCTTCTTTTTGTTCTTCAGTGAGTACTGCCATAATACGTTGTGCCATCCGCTCAAAAAAGCCATCGTATATCGATCCCTTCTCTATATGGATCATGTCTATTTGCCACAGTTCATCTTCCTCATCTTGATACCACGCATGCCACTCTATGCAACGCTCTTCCGTATCTATCGAGTTACCATATTCTATTCGCTTTATAGCCGGGTTCTCGGCCAATCGCTCCATAACACAAAAACTATCCGCTATTTTCAGCGGCAAAGTATAAATATGGAAATCAATATCTCGATGATTCATCAGTAAACCCATTCGAAGAGAGCCCACCAAATGAATCTCCGCCCCTATAGATTCCCATAGTTCTATGATGTTTGTCTCTTTGATTATTTTCCAAGCCCTACGCTGGTTTTCTTCCGCTAATCGCACTATTTCATCCATAACACGTAAACTTGTAAGTGATAACTATCTATTTAAGATAAAAAATGCATATGTCCGATTTTGTGGACATATGCATCTCATTTAATAAAAAAAGTTCAATTAAGCCTCACCCTTAGGACCTGCGAAATCCTCAAAGTTTGCAGTTTTATTTTCGTTATTGTTATTGCCTGCTTGAAGTTGTTCACCAAACTTCTTAATATTATCTTGTAAAGCGAACAATAAGCGCTGAGCATTATCCGGAGTTAAAATAATACGGCTCTTTACTTGAGCTTTGGGAGTTCCAGGAACAATTCTAATAAAGTCCAAAATAAATTCAGAACTTGAATGAGAGATAATAGCCAAATTAGCGTAAGTACCTTGTGCCATCTCTTCAGATAACTCTATCTGAATTTCGTTATTGGCCGGTTTGTTGTTTTCCATATTTTCTTATTTTAAATTTATGGTGATTAAAAATTGCGAAGACAAATATACATATTTATTCCGGCTTACAAAGAAGCTCAAAGAGATAAATGCAAAAACGACCACCTTCACAGGCAGCCGTTTTTTTAATTGTGTTTTTAATTCTCAATTCTTTAGACCAATGTAAAAATACCTTTGTGTTTAATATGAATGGTTTTGGCGTTTTAGCTAAGATTTGTTGTCTAAGTGCTAATCTTTCTTTCACTTGAACTTTACAAAAATAAAGGCTTTACAATAGACCTCCAAATACTATTTGTGCAATAAGTAATACTATATCATCAAGTATTGATATAAATCAATATTTATAAAATCCGAATATAGCATTAAATAATAAACCTCGATCGAGCATACTTCTCCCGATATTCTGTCGGAGTGTATCCCCTACGTCTTTTAAAGACACGATTAAAGTTCGAAAGATTATTAAATCCTGATTTATAACATATTTCAGAAACGCTATCGCTTGTATCTGTCAAACGTAAAGAGGCTTCTGTAACCCTTATCTCATTCAAATTATCAATAAAAGTCTTACCTGTCCACTTTTTTAAAAAACGCATCAATGAGGCTTCACTCATGTTTATATATGTCGCTACATCTAATAATGTGATACGTTTTTGATAATTTTGATGCAAGAAAGACATGATATAATCCAAGCGATCAATATCCTTATTATTATAATTAGCGACCGTATTAACAGCGTTCAAACGACGAGCTGACTTATCAAGCGACAAGATTTTTAAGATCTCAATCAGGCGCAGCAAATTCTTGAAAGAATCGGGCTTATTATCATTCGATAACATTTTTAATTTATCCCGAATCTCCAAGACCATCTCCTTACTAAAGACAAGCCCACTTGAAGCCTTATTGAACATATCTTTAATCGTTCGAAAATTACGTTTCTCGATTAAACTATCAAACAACGATTTATGGAATTGTATGGTGATTTCAAAAACATCTTGAGAAAGACATTTATGATTTGAATACGAGTGTTTCGTCCCACCCGCAATCAACACCAAATCATCATCTTCTATTTCCTTATAGAATCACCAACTATTCGAATGGCTCCCTCTGCATTTTCTAAATAGTTTAACTCAAATTCCATGTGCACGTGTAACGGAAAATCAAATCCCTGCTTTCGCTGTATAACCAAAAAGCAATCTTCATGCGAAAGCGAAGTTTCTTTCTTTAAAACATCAACTTTCCCCATACACAAGTAAACTTTATTTAATCTCTAATGTAGCGATAATAGGACAGTGATCTGAAGGATAAATGGCATTCAGTGTTTCTGTTAATGATGCATGACTCAATACTCTAATATTTCCTTTAACAAATATATAATCAATCCACACTCTCTTATCATAAGGTATTTTACCAAAGTTATGGAATGTCCATTCTGGGCCATAAACAAATTCAGCGATTGCACGAGTATCTGTCAGATGACGCGGATCTTTTGGATTTGTCAATACTTGTATGGGGTCTTCAGATGGCTCCGCATTAAAATCACCAGTGACAATAATAGGCAAATTCTTCGACAATTTCTTTGCTTGCTCCAATACCAACAATGCTCCTTCATGACGAGCTACTTTTCCCATATGATCAAGATGAGTATTCAAGAAAAATAATTTTTTGCCTGATGCTTTGTCCTTAAAGATTGCCCATGTTGCCACACGTTCACAAGCTGCATCCCAGCCTTTTTTACCTACGGCATTTATATCTTCTGCCAACCAAAAATTACCGCTTTTTTCTAACGAGAATCGATCTGTACGATACAATATTGGAGAATATTCACCTTTTGTTTTACCATCTTGACGACCAACACCCACATATGCATACCCTGGTAACCGTTTCAATAAATCCATCAACTGATTATTTAATACCTCCTGTGCCCCCAAAATATCCGCTTCATGAAAACGAATCAAATTAGCGGCAAAATCTCTTCGGTTTTTCCATTGATTGTCTCCATCTCCTGAATTATCGTATCTCATATTATACGACATTACGTTTAACTCTTCGCCGTTGTTATTAGCGAATATATTTCCACAGGCTAATAAAGCCAAGATTAAACTGAATAACAAATTTTTCATGATATTAATTATTAGAATTATATACGTTTAAGCATTCCACCTTCAGCAATGATATCATTGCACCATCAATACAAAAATAATTTTTATCACCCGATTATACAAACAGAATTACAAAAAAGGCCGGCAGAAAGTTCTGCCGGCCTTTTCTCATCACTTTTTTATTATTTATTATGCTTACTCGTCATCTTTATCCATGGCATTAAAATCTACCACGTTCTTTCGATTCGCAAAAATACGATCAAATTCATCTTTAGCTCCTACAATCAGCTTATCAAATTCACGCTGACCTGTACCAGCCGGAATCAAATGACCACAAATAACGTTTTCTTTCAAACCTTCCAAACGGTCTACCTTTCCATTGATCGCAGCCTCGTTCAACACCTTGGTTGTTTCCTGGAAAGATGCAGCAGACATAAAGCTATTTGTCTGTAATGCCGCACGAGTAATACCTTGAAGTATCTGATTTGCTGTAGCAGGTATAGCGTCACGAACCTCAACTAACTTAAGATCTCTACGCTTCAACATACTGTTCTCATCTCTTAACTTACGAGCTGTAACAATCTGTCCTGCTTGCAATGTCTGAGAATCACCCGGATCTGTAACGACTTTCTTGCCCCAAATACGATCATTCTCATCCATTACTTCCAACTTATCAACTATCTGTTGTTCCAAGAAACGAGTGTCACCCGGATCAACCACCTCTACTTTACGCATCATCTGACGAACAATAACCTCGAAGTGCTTATCATTGATCTTCACACCCTGCAAACGATATACATCTTGAACCTCATTTACGATATATTCTTGTACCGCCGTCGGTCCCTTAATAGCCAATATATCAGATGGAGTGATAGCACCATCTGACAACGGCATACCTGCACGGATATAGTCATTCTCTTGAACCAATAATTGTTTAGACAATGGCACCATATATTTCTTCACCTCACCAAGTTTTGATGTAACCGTAATCTCACGATTACCTCTCTTGATCTTTCCGAATCCAACCTCACCATCAATCTCAGAAACAACAGCAGGATTAGATGGGTTACGTGCCTCAAACAACTCAGTAACACGAGGAAGACCACCGGTGATATCACCAGCCTTACCAACCGCACGAGGAATCTTAACAAGAACCTCACCGGCTTTTACCATGTCACCATTTTCCTTGATAACGTGAGCACCTAACGGTAAAGAATAATTTTTCAAATAAGCGCCATTCTCATCAACGATATGAGCAGCCGGAGCTTTTGTCTTATCCTTAGACTCAATAATGATCTTCTCTTTCAAACCTGTCGTCTCATCACTTTCCACTTTGTAAGTTAAGTTCTCAACCAAACTTTCAAACTCAATCTTACCAGAAACCTCAGATACAATAACAGCATTGAACGGATCCCATTCGATGATAACATCACCCTTCTTAATCATGTCGCCATTATTAAAGAATAGCTTTGAACCATATGGGATATTGTGAGTCAATAAAACAATCTTCGTATTTGGATCAACAATACGCATTTCAGCCAAACGGCTTACTACAACTAAATGCTTCTTGCCGCTTACTTCATCAACAGCTTCTACCGCACGAAGTTCATCTATCTCTAGAATACCATCATACTTAGAAGTGATGCTATTTTCTGTCGCGATGTTAGATGCAATACCACCGACGTGGAAAGTACGCAAAGTCAACTGAGTACCCGGCTCACCGATAGACTGTGCAGCGATAACACCCACAACCTCACCTTTCTGAACCATTCTATTCGTAGCCAAGTTACGACCGTAACATTTAGCACAAACGCCCTTCTTAGATTCACAAGTCAATACAGAACGAATCTCAACGCTTTCAATCGGTGAATCTTGAATAGCTTTAGCGGCATCCTCACGTATTTCCTCTCCGGCACGAACAATAACTTCGCCCGTGATCGGATGAATTACATCATGAACAGAAACACGACCTAAGATACGCTCATATAAGGAAGCAATAACCTCCTCATTGTTTTTCAATTCTGTACAAACCAAACCACGCAATGTACCACAATCTTCCTCATTGACAATCACATCATGAGAAACATCAACCAAACGACGAGTTAAGTAACCAGCATCTGCAGTCTTCAATGCGGTATCAGCCAAACCTTTACGAGCACCGTGTGTGGAAATAAAGTACTCCAACACAGACAAACCTTCTTTAAAGTTAGAAAGGATCGGGTTCTCAATAATCTGACCACCTTCTGCTCCACTCTTTTGGGGCTTCGCCATCAAACCACGCATACCAGACAACTGACGGATCTGTTCCTTAGAACCACGGGCTCCAGAATCCATCATCATGTAGATAGAGTTAAATCCATCGTTATCCGCCGTCAATTGTTTAATCAAAATATTTGATAAATCACTATTGACATGAGTCCATGTATCAATAATCTGATTGTAACGCTCATTATTAGTGATGAATCCCATATTATAGTTAGCCATGATTTGCTCAACCTCATCATAACCTTTTTGTACCAACTTATCTTTTTCAGGCGGGATAAGCACATCGGCTAAGTTAAATGACAAACCACCCTTAAATGCCATATAATAACCTAGGTTCTTAATGTCATCCAAGAATTGAGCTGTACGCGCAACACCACAAGCCTTAATAACTCGACCAATAATGTCACGAAGAGATTTCTTTCCTAAAACCTCATTAACATAACCAATTTCTTTTGGAACAAACTCATTAACCATCAAGCGACCAACAGAGGTCTCAACCATCGTCTTAACAAGCTTACCATTCTCATCCAAATCCTCCACATATACATGAATAGGAGCATGGATATCCAATTTCTTCTCATTGTAAGCAATTGTAGCCTCTTCCGGTCCGTAGAATGTTAAACCTTCACCTTGAGTACCCTTACGAAGTTTTGTAATATAATACAAACCTAACACCATATCCTGAGACGGCACGGTAATAGGAGCACCATTTGCAGGGTTCAAAATATTGTGAGATGCCAACATCAACATTTGAGCTTCCAAGATAGCTTCATTTCCTAATGGCAAGTGAACAGCCATCTGGTCACCATCAAAGTCAGCGTTAAAAGCCGTACAAGCCAACGGGTGCAATTGAATAGCTTTACCTTCGATCAACTTTGGTTGGAATGCCTGAATACCTAAACGGTGCAATGTAGGGGCACGGTTCAACAATACCGGATGACCTTTCATCACATATTCCAAGATATCCCAAACAACAGGCTCTTTACGATCCACGATCTTCTTCGCAGATTTAACAGTCTTCACAATACCACGTTCGATCAACTTACGAATAACAAACGGCTTGTAAAGCTCCGCAGCCATGTCTTTAGGCAAACCACACTCATGCATCTTTAACTCCGGACCAACCACGATAACAGAACGAGCTGAATAATCGACACGCTTACCTAACAAGTTCTGACGGAAACGACCTTGTTTTCCTTTTAAACTATCAGATAAAGATTTTAATGGACGATTCGCATCTGTCTTAACCGCACTTGATTTACGTGAGTTATCAAACAATGAATCTACAGCCTCCTGAAGCATACGCTTCTCATTGCGCAAAATGACTTCCGGAGCCTTTATGTCTATCAAACGTTTCAAACGATTATTTCGAATGATTACACGACGATATAAATCATTCAAATCAGATGTTGCGAAACGACCTCCATCCAATGGTACCAACGGACGTAACTCTGGCGGAATAACGGGGATTACTTTCATAATCATCCATTCCGGTTTATTACGACCTCTAGACGCACGGAAAGATTCTACAACTTGCAAACGTTTTAACGCTTCATTTTTTCTCTGCTGAGATGTATCGGTGTTAGCACGATGACGTAATTCATATGATAAGGAATCCAAGTCCAAACGAGCCAACAAATCATAAACAGCTTCAGCACCAATTTTAGCGATAAACTTATTAGGATCTGTGTCTTCTAACATTTGGTTTTCTCTTGGAAGATTATCCAAGATATCCAAATATTCCTCTTCAGATAATAAATCTAATTCATTTACTGTCTCTACACAACCGGGCTGAATTACCACATAACGCTCATAATAGATAATTGAATCCAGCTTCTTTGTCGGAAGGCCCAATAAGTAACCGATTTTATTAGGCAAAGAACGGAAATACCAAATGTGAGCAACAGGAACAACCAAATGAATGTGTCCCATACGTTCACGACGCACTTTCTTTTCCGTAACTTCCACTCCACAACGATCGCAGACAATACCTTTATAACGAATACGCTTATATTTACCGCAATGGCACTCATAATCCTTTATAGGACCAAAGATACGCTCGCAAAATAAACCATCACGCTCAGGTTTATACGTACGATAGTTAATTGTTTCCGGTTTTAAAACCTCACCACTGGAATTTTCCAGGATCTCCTCCGGGGATGCTAAACCGATGGTTATTTTTGAAAAGTTACTCTTTATCTTGTTTTCTTTTCTAAAGGCCATATTTTTTATTTATAAAGAGTTATAAATAGATAAAGTAGATGGGTTTTATCCCCATCTACTCCCTTTTTATTATTGAATTAATCCAAAGTGAAACTCAAACCGAGTCCTCTTAACTCGTGCAATAATACATTAAGAGATTCTGGAATACCAGGCTGTGGCATAGGATCACCTTTCACTATTGCCTCATAAGCTTTTGAACGTCCAACAACGTCATCAGACTTAATAGTAAGAATCTCCTGAAGAACATGAGCGGCACCGAACGCCTCCAATGCCCAAACCTCCATCTCTCCGAAACGTTGACCTCCAAACTGCGCTTTACCACCTAAAGGCTGTTGAGTAATCAATGAATACGGACCAATAGAACGAGCATGCATCTTATCATCAACCATGTGTCCTAACTTCAAGAAGTAAGTAACACCAACAGTTGCCGGCTGATCGAAACGCTCTCCTGTACCACCATCATACAAATAAGACTTACCATAACGAGGAATACCCGCTTTGTCTGTCCATTCATTCAAATCATCCAATGTTGCGCCATCAAAGATTGGAGTTGCGAACTTCACATTCAGCTCACGACCTGCCCAACCTAACACAGCCTCAAAGATCTGACCCAAGTTCATACGAGAAGGCACACCCAACGGATTCAAACAGATATCAACAGGAGTTCCATCCGCCAAGAACGGCATATCCTCTTGACGTACAATCTTAGAAACAATACCCTTGTTTCCGTGACGTCCTGCCATCTTATCACCTACTTGTATCTTACGCTTTTTAGCGATGTAAACTTTAGCCATCTGAACAATTCCCGTCGGAAGTTCATCGCCAATAGTCATATCAAACTTCTTACGTCTTAATTCTGCATCTAACTCTTTATACTTTTTCAAGTAATTTAATATAACTTGCTTGATCAAGTCGTTCTTTTGAGCATCTGCAGTCCACTTACTTACCTGTATCGCATTATAATCTAACTCTTCTAATGCCTTACGAGTAAATTTAGCGCCTTTAGCAATAATCTCTGCATTCATGTAATCTTTTACACCCTGAGAGACCTTGCCACTTGTAAGAACTAATAATTTGTCGACTAACAAGCCTTTTAAACTTGCCATCTTTTCTTCATATTCCTCATCTAATTTTGGTAATATAGCCTTATCCGTTAATCTAGACTTACGCTTCTTAACCGCCTTAGAGAAAAGAGCTGTCTGAATAACAACACCACGCAAAGATGGAGTAGCTTTCAAAGAAGCATCCTTTACATCACCTGCTTTATCACCAAAAATAGCACGTAACAACTTTTCCTCTGGAGATGGATCAGATTCACCCTTCGGAGTAATCTTACCAATCAAGATATCACCTGGCTCAATACGAGCACCTACACGAACAATACCTCTTTCATCCAAATCCTTAGTAGCTTCTTCACTTACGTTAGGTATATCGGATGTTAATTCCTCCATACCACGTTTGGTTTCTCTAACTTCCAAAATATACTCATCAACATGAACAGAAGTAAAGAAATCCTCTCGAACCATACGCTCGTTAAGAACTATCGCATCCTCATAGTTATATCCTTTCCAAGGCATGTATGCGACCTTAACATTACGACCTAAAGCCAACTCTCCATTTTGAGTAGAATAACCTTCTGTCAAGATATCACCCGCTTTTACACGTTGCCCTCGATGACAAATAGGCTTCAAATCAACCGTTGTGCTTTGGTTTGTCTTACGCCACTTAGGAATATTATATGTTTTAACCGCATCTTCGAAGCTGACAAATTCTTCATCTTCTGTACGATCATATTTTATCTTAATACATGTTGCATCTACGAAAACAACTTCACCTTCACGCTCAGCCATAATCTGAGTACGAGAGTCACGAGCAACTTGAGCTTCAATTCCAGTACCAACGATAGGTGCATCTGTACGCAACAATGGAACTGCTTGACGCATCATGTTAGATCCCATCAATGCACGGTTAGCATCATCATGCTCCAAAAATGGAATCAAAGAAGCCGCTATTGAAGCGATCTGCTGCGGAGCGACATCCATCAAGTCAACTTCAGAAGGAGGAACAACAGGGAAATCAGCCTCAAAACGAGCTTTAACTTTATCACGAAGGAAATTACCCTCGTCATCCAAAGGTGCATTACCCTGAGCAATTGTTAATTCTTCTTCTTCCTCTGCCGTATAATATTGAAGACCGTCCTCAGAAAAATCTACTTTACCATTAACCACTTTTCGGTATGGAGTAGAGATAAATCCAAGATCATTAATTTTTGCATATACACATAAAGAAGAAATCAATCCAATATTCGGACCCTCTGGAGTTTCAATAGGACAAAGACGTCCATAATGCGTATAGTGAACATCTCGAACCTCAAATCCTGCACGCTCACGAGACAAACCACCTGGACCTAAAGCTGATAAACGACGTTTATGCGTGATTTCCGCCAAAGGATTCGTCTGATCCATAAATTGAGATAATGCGTTCGTTCCAAAGAATGAATTAACGACAGAAGAAATTGTCTTCGCATTTATCAAATCAATCGGCGTAAACACTTCGTTATCGCGAACATTCATACGCTCACGTACAGTACGCGACATACGAGCCAAACCAATACCAAATTGGTTATATAATTGCTCTCCCACCGTACGAACACGACGATTACTTAAGTGGTCAATATCATCAACAATTGCTTTTGAATTAATCAATTCAATCAAATACTTGATGATCTCAATAATATCTTCTTTTGTTAAGACTTTTATATCTGCACTTGTTGTTAGTCCTAACTTCTTATTAATTCTATAACGTCCTACTTCGCCAAGATCATATCTCTTTTCAGAGAAGAATAAGTTTGTAATAACTTCTCTAGCACTTGCCTCATCTGCAGGCTCCGCATTTCTCAACTGACGATAAATATATAAAACGGCCTCTTTTTCTGAGTTACTTGGATCTTTCTGAAGTGTATTATAGATAATTGCATAATCTGATAAATTCAGATCTTCGCGATGCAATAAAATATTCTGTGTACCTGAATCTAAAATAGCTTCTATATTCTCACTATCCAAAACAGATTCACGGTCGATAATTACATCATTACGCTCAATAGAAACAACTTCACCAGTATCTTCATCAACGAAATCCTCAACCCATGTTTTCAAAACACGAGCAGCCAATTTTCGACCTATATATTTCTTTAGATTTGCTTTTGTAACTTTAACCTCTTCGGCAAGATTAAAGATCTCAAGAATATCCTTATCGCTTTCAAAGCCAATCGCTCTTAACAGTGTTGTCACTGGTAACTTCTTTTTACGATCGATATAAGCGTACATTACATTGTTGATATCCGTAGCAAATTCAATCCAGGATCCTTTAAATGGAATGATACGTGCAGAATATAATTTCGTACCATTAGCATGAGTACTTTGACCAAAGAACACACCAGGAGAACGATGTAACTGAGAAACAACAACACGCTCAGCACCGTTTATAACAAAAGTACCCCTATCTGTCATATAAGGAATCGGCCCCAAGTAAACATCTTGAATAACCGTATCAAAATCCTCATGATCTGGATCCGTACAATATAGTTTTAACTTCGCTTTTAAAGGCACACTATAAGTTAATCCACGAGATATACACTCATCTATAGAGTAACGAGGTGGATCAATATAGTAATCTAAGAACTCCAACACAAAATTGTTACGGGTATCTGCTATTGGAAAATTCTCTGCAAATACCTTATACAATCCCTCCTTTTTTCTCTTCTCAGGAGGAGTGTCAAGTTGAAGAAAGTCTTGAAAAGACTTCAATTGAACTTCGAGAAAGTCCGGATAGGGAAATTGATTCTTTATCGAAGCAAAATTAATTCTCTGATTTTCAGCTACTGAAGACATCTGATAAGGATTTTATTGAACTTATTGAAATTATAGACACAAAAAGGTTAAGAGTCTTCGATACCGGAGACTCTTAACCAAATTACCTGGTAACCAGGCTATAAATACTATTTAAGCTCAACTTCAGCTCCAGCCTCTTCTAACTGTTTCTTCAAAGCCTCAGCGTCAGCTTTAGCGATACCTTCTTTGATTGCGCTAGGAGCACCATCAACCATATCCTTAGCTTCCTTCAATCCAAGACCAGTTAATTCTTTAACTAACTTAACGATAGCTAACTTATTAGCACCAGCTGCTTTCAATACAACATCGAAAGAAGTTTTCTCTTCTGCAGCAGCAGCACCAGCAGCAGCAGGACCAGCAACAGCAACAGCTGCAGCAGCAGGTTCGATACCGTACTCTTCTTTAAGGATAGTAGCTAATTCGCTAACTTCTTTAACGGTCAAGTTTACTAATTGTTCTGCAAAAGCTTTCAAATCTGCCATTTTTGTATGATTTAAATGTTTATTTATCTATTTAATATTTAATAAAATTTTATCTTTCTTCCAAAGTCTTCAATAAACCATGGATAGTCTGTCCTGATGATTGAAGAGCAGACAAAACATTCTTCGCTGGAGATTCCAACAATGCAATAACATCAGCGATAAGTTCATTCTTACTCTTGATATTTACTAACACATCAAGATTTTCAGCTCCAATATAGAAGCTTTCCTGTACATAAGCAGCTTTCAACGCCGGCTTAACAGGTTGATCTTTCTTTGCGTCTTTAGTAAAATCCTTAATCAGGCGAGCGGGAGCATTAGCGATCTGTGAAAACATCACAGCCGTATTGCCTTTTAACGATGCGTTAAGTTCTGAAAAATCACCTTCAATATTCTCTAACGCTTTCTTTAGTAAATTGTTCTTTACAACGACTAATTTAACCTCATGCTTAAAGCATTCCCTTCTCAATTTGCTAGTATTCTCAGCATCTAATGCCTCAATATCAGTCAAATAGAAATTAGGATATTCTTTTAAAATATCGGTTAATTGAGCTATAACAACACTTTTATCTTCCTTTCTCATTGTTCAATTGTTTTTAAATTTCTTCAACTGATTTGGGGTCAATTTTAATACCCGCACTCATAGTACTAGAAAGATAAATACTCTTTATATACGCACCTTTAGCCGCAGTCGGTTTCAACTTAACCAAAGTTGAAATAAATTCCTTTGCATTCTCACGAATTTGATCCGCTGTGAAAGAAATTTTTCCAACAGATGTATGAACAATACCACTCTTATCTACCTTAAAGTCGATCTTACCTTGTTTGACCTCCTTCACTGCCTTTCCGATCTCATTTGTAACCGTACCACTTTTAGGGTTAGGCATCAAACCACGAGGGCCTAATACACGACCTAAAGCACCGATTTTACCCATGATTGAAGGCATTGTGATAATAACGTCAATATCAGTCCAACCACCTTTAATTTTATTAATATACTCATCTAATCCAACATAGTCAGCACCTGCTGCAGTAGCTTCTGCTTCCTTGTCTGGAGTACATAATGCGAGAACCCGAACTTGCTTACCAGTTCCATGAGGCAAAGAGACAACACCTCTTACCATTTGATTGGCCTTACGGGGATCAACACCTAAACGAACATCGACATCAACAGAAGCATCAAACTTAATAGTAGTGATTTCTTTCACTAATGCTGAAGCTTCGCTTAATGTATATGCTTTCCCAGCTTCAATTTTACCCAAAGCCAACTTTTGATTTTTTGTAAGTTTACTCATCTCAATTGAAGTTTATTAATTATTACCCGGGAATGTCCCTTTAACAGTGATACCCATACTTCTTGCTGTACCAGCAACCATTCTCATGGCAGACTCTACAGTAAAGCAGTTTAGATCGACTAACTTGTCTTCTGCAATTGCCTTAACTTGATCCCAAGTAATCTCTGCGATCTTGGAACGATTAGGCTGTGCAGAACCGCTCTTCTTTTTTGTAGCTTCCAATAATTGAATAGCTACAGGAGGAGTTTTAACAACGAAGTCGAAAGACTTATCAGCATAGTAAGTAATTACAACAGGTAAAATCTTACCAGCCTTGTCTTGGGTCTTGGCATTAAATTGCTTGCAAAACTCCATAATATTAATACCCTTAGAACCCAATGCAGGTCCTACTGGGGGAGAAGGGTTTGCTGCTCCTCCTTTAATTTGCAATTTGATTTGTCCAGCAACTTCTTTAGCCATTGTTTCTAATTTTTAGATATATAAAACCAATAACTGAAAAATAGCACTTTTCGTAACCAAAGAACTATTCTTTCTCTACTTGCATATAACCTAACTCAAGAGGGGTTTTACGTCCAAAGACTTTAACCATAACCTTAAGTTTTTTCTTCTCAGCATTAACTTCTTCGATAACACCAGTAAAGCCACTAAATGGTCCTACAGTGATTTTTACATTCTCACCTACAATAAATTGTATATCCAAATCCTCTTGTTGCTCTTGTAATTCATCAACCGTACCTAAAATACGATTCACTTCCGCAGGACGCAAGGGAACTGGATTATCAGAACCACCTAAAAAGCCTATTACATTTGGAATATTCCTCAACCTATGTGCTACCTCACCAACTAAAGCCGCCTCTACTAAAACATAGCCTGGTAAATAAGCTCTTTCTTTTACAATCTTTTTACCATTACGTACGGTAAAAGTTTTTTCAGTTGGAATTAATACTTGAGATACATATTCTCCCAAATCTGTATTCTTCAGTTCAGCTTCCAGATATTCTCGTACCTTATTCTCCTTACCACTAATGGCACGTAGAACATAAAATTTTTTTTGGATATCAGACATACCTTTTTACTGATTAAAAAATTTGATTATAGAAGAAACGCATAACTGTTTCAAAAGCACCATCAACAACAAAGATCAATACGGCAATGATAAGGGAAGCAAACATAACAACTACCGCACTATTTGACAACTCTGCCCGTGTAGGCCAAGAAACTTTATACACAAGTTCGTTATAAGATTCCTTAATATAATTAACTATTTTATTCATGAATCTATAGATTTTTGCACGGAAGGAGAGGCTCGAACTCCCGACACCTGGTTTTGGAGACCAGTGCTCTACCGACTGAGCTACTTCCGTAGAAATAGCCAACCTTTATAGGCTGGCTATTACTTTATCTCAGAGTATAAAATTAATTTTCTAATTCTGTAATCTGACCTGCACCAACTGTACGTCCACCTTCACGGATAGCGAAACGAAGACCTACGTTACATGCTACTGGATAAATCAATGAAACTTCAATAGTAACATTATCACCAGGCATTACCATCTCTGTTCCTTCCGGCAAAGTAATCTCACCAGTTACATCCAATGTACGGATATAGAACTGAGGACGATATTTGTTGTGGAACGGAGTATGACGACCACCTTCCTCTTTCTTCAAGATATAAACCTCAGCCTTGAACTTAGAGTGCTCTTTAACCTGACCCGGATGACAGATTACCATACCACGCTTAATATCAGTCTTATCGATGCCACGAAGCAACAAACCTACGTTATCACCAGCCTCACCTTGATCCAATAACTTACGGAACATTTCAACGCCAGTTACAACAGACTTCTTACCATCAGCACCTAAACCGATGATCTGAACTTCGTCACCAACTTTTACAACACCAGTTTCGATACGACCAGTAGCAACTGTACCACGACCTGTAATAGAGAATACGTCCTCAACTGGCATCAAGAAAGGCTTATCAACTTCACGCGGAGGTAGAGGAATCCAAGTATCACAAGCATCCATCAACTCCATGATCTTCTCTTCCCACTTCGGATCACCGTTCAAAGCACCTAGTGCAGAACCGCGGATGATCGGAGTATTGTCGCCATCGAATTGATAGAATGAAAGCAACTCTCTCATTTCCATCTCAACTAGCTCCAACATTTCCTCATCATCAACCATATCACATTTGTTCATGAAAACAACCAATCTCGGAACGTTTACCTGACGAGCCAAAAGGATGTGCTCGCGAGTTTGAGGCATAGGACCATCAGTTGCAGCAACTACGATGATAGCACCATCCATCTGAGCAGCACCAGTTACCATGTTCTTTACGTAGTCGGCGTGACCCGGACAGTCTACGTGAGCATAGTGACGATTAGCAGTCTGATACTCTACGTGAGAAGTGTTGATTGTAATACCTCTCTCTTTTTCCTCAGGAGCGTTATCAATAGAATCGAATGAACGCAACTCTGAAAGACCTTTCTTTGCCAAAACTGTTGTAATAGCAGCTGTCAAAGTTGTTTTACCGTGGTCAACGTGACCAATCGTACCAATGTTTACATGTGGTTTCGATCTGTCAAATTTCTCTTTTGCCATAACTTAATTGTTCTTTATTTGATTAATGATCATGTTCTTTTTTAAAACCGAGCCGGTGCCGAGACTTGAACTCGGGACCTCTTCCTTACCAAGGAAGTGCTCTACCGCTGAGCTACACAGGCAACATAAAAGAGCGGAAGACGGGGCTCAAACCCGCGACCCTCAGCTTGGAAGGCTAATGCTCTATCAACTGAGCTACTTCCGCAAAAAAAACGAATTACAACATAAAACATTTATCTTTTATGACGTATTCAGTAGTGGGCAGTGATGGATTCGAACCACCGAAGGCGAACGCCAGCTGAGTTACAGTCAGCCCCATTTGGCCACTCTGGTAACTGCCCATCCTTTTCTTGAGCCTCTTGTCGGATTCGAACCAACGACCCCGAGATTACAAATCAC
>CAUWMZ010000005.1:0-94177 GCA_963560035.1 uncultured Parabacteroides sp. | reverse complement strand
TAACATAAAGCGTAGCTCCGCCGGGAATCGAACCCGGATCTACGGTTTAGGAAACTTATCATCTATTCTTGTATATCAATAAATTACACTCGTTTTTCTATTTTTCGTAGAACTATTGTAGAACTTCTGCATTTTTGTGATAAATCCCTGCCACCCGAAAGCAACAGGGATTCTTTAATGCAACACCGATTTTGGGAAATCGGTACTGCAAAGATACGACAAATTTCCGAATAAAAAAGCCGGGCTTGTTTCACAACACGCCACGGCTCAAAGTTCTACTTACGGCATTTCTTCTTTTTCAGTTCTATGTATTCGGTATATACTATTTTGGTATAAGGGTTGGAACTCCGTATTTCCTGCCTTATAGCCTTTGTTCCCCATCGGATAAACCAAAACTTCTTAGGTACTCTATGCACTACTTGTATGAGGGTATCACTGACATTTATTCTCCCAGTGAAAGTGTCCTTTTCAATAGTGCCATCCAAACGAACCCACGGGTCATTAAATGTTATCCGTTTCAGCGTATCAATCCTATCACGATAAACGATACTATCACGTACTTCTGTCTTTATTGGCACATCCGTATTTGTTGCAGTCGTTGAAGCTGATTGGATGCGCTTTATTTTCAGATTCAAATCATCAACCGTTTTAACCAGTTCATCGCAATGCTTTTCAAGTTCCGACTTTGACAACTCCAATGCTTGCACGGAAGCTGCGTTTTTTCCTGATTCACTTTTGTAATAGTCCACATCGGCAAGCAAAGCCGTTTGATTCCTACCCAGCCTATCCCGTTCCTCTTTTATGGAACTGATTCGGTTAGAGAGGAAAGCTATAACGGCAAACGATACGCATAGCGCAATGATTAGATACTTACGCATACTGTTCTATGTATTTGAGTATTGAATCCACATGAAGTTTCACGATTGCCGCCTTACCCTCCGAAGAAAGCAAAAACCTACAATCATCTTCATTATCCATAAAGAGATTTTCAGTTAAGACAGCCGGGCAAGTTGTATGCTTGCAGATGTACAAGCTACTAACCCAATAATTACGGTCGTTTGTTTCCTTGCGAACTTTCATACCTACACTTTCGGCTACATTTGCGAAAGTGGTTGCCAGTCGCTTACTGTTGGTTGAAGCCGTAGGGTCTATGTACACGCTCCATCCACGAGCCGCCATCCATGCAGAACCGTTTCCGGCGGCATTGCAATGTACGGAAACAAGGATAGTCTTACTTTTGCCATGCTTTGCCGCTTCTTCGTTCGCTCGCCTCACACGTTCAGCCAAAGGCACATCTACATTCTCCTTAACAAGCAACATACAATCAACACCTTTTTCAATAAGGCGTTTATAGACTTCACTTGCTATTTCTCTTGCATATTGCCACTCTAACAACTGCGAACCGTCTGCCCGTTTGGGAGAACGTTTACCCGGTGTATTTTCACCGTGTCCGTTATCTAATAATACTTTAATCATTGTTCTTAGGTTTTTCGTTTTTCTCACTTAAACATTTGGTTAGCCCGGCACTTGTGAACAAAGCCGTTATAGACCCCACAAATGCGGACAAACCCATTAAATCCGTCTTAATCGTTTTACTCGCTATCACCTCATATACCAAAATAAAGCCAACGATGAGAAGCAAGAAACAACCGATTAGCGTTACGGACACAAGAAAGAAACTCTTACTACTGTGTCCTGAACCGTTCTTAACAAGTTCTTTCAGATATGAAATGACACTCATACATCTTTGCCTTTAACCTCCGGCAAGATGTACTGTATGTGCATAGCCGCAAAATGCAGTTTCTTACGTGCATTTTCTTCGTCAAAATCATCTGCCAAACATTCCGTGAAATCACATATCAAAGAACCTACCCAGTCATGGGTGGTGTCATGCAACTTCTGTACAACCAAAGATTGAGTGCCGTTTGATGAAAACAACGCTTTTGCACGTGTGCCATCCAACGAATCTATCTCACGGATTAGCATAAACTCATTCTTTGCCATTGCTGCCGTGAACTTTGGAAGTTCCGACATCTTTATATCCTGCCAGTAGTCGCTAATACGAGCCACACCCTTAGCCGTAACCTCATATAAGATAGTAAGGTAGTGATTTTCTCCCAAAGGGTAAGGTTGTACGATACAAACCCTATCACATGAAAGGTCATTCAATACCTTATGAATTTCACCATACACACGTGCCGAGTTTTCGCTACGCCTTGTGCTTTTCCGTTCAAGTTGCTTTTCAAGCTCTTTCGCCTTTATTTCTGCCAATTTATTATGCTTTAACTGGTTGTAGGCAAACCAACCCGTACCGAGTGCTGTTACACACGCAAATAACGCTGCCCAGTCCATTACCGTTTCCTCCTATATTTGTTACGTTTGTAATACTCGAAGTTGTCTTTGTCCTCTTGCGTTATTCCGGCATTCGGAGAAAAGAACTTGAAGCCCGTATTGCTACCAAACCGCACGACCTTTATAATCGCACGGAAAGGAAACTTTCTATCCGGGTTACACACAACGTCTTTCAACCTTTTGCTGTCTGTGAAGAATGCAGATTTGCCCGCACCCTCACCAAAGGCGATAAGTGTTCTCGTTCCGTTCTCTGTTTGCATTTCCGGCTTAACGCCAGTAAACACAATAACTTCGTTAATTAAGGCATCCACGCTGGAGTATTCGCAATCAAACAAATCGCTATCCCCAGCCGTGGAATTAAAATCATCTTCAAAATCTTCTATCTGATTCATAAATCAATAGGTATGTTATAAGTTTCTGCATCGGAATCAATCATTTGCCGGATAGCAAGACGTTCTTTCAAGAAATCTTCATAGGGTTTCTTGAAGCTATCATCCAACAATCCAAGTACAGCAGATTGGTATTCGTTCAACAACTTGTTTTCTGTCTTTGCCGGATATTTTGCAGTGAGCAACGTACTGAAAATGTTGTCTGCCGTTCGAGGATATTCCACCCTAACGCTGTCATACTGGTACATCTTTCCAGTAGCCTTTTCCTTTTCCGTTGCGATGGAAACGCTTCCATCATCACCCTTAATTACCGACACTTCTTTAATGTTATGGTTGTACAAGAAAGTACCTTGCCCGTTGTACAGGTCATAGATAACTTCCGGCTTTTCGTCAGCCAACAGCCCGATAGTCAATACATTTGTTTCCATTTTCTAAACATTTATTAAGTATGAATTTACTATGTTCTTCGCTACATCTGATTATCCAGCCATATTCAGATGGGAAAAGATGTTTTAAGTCTGAAATGTCTTTGATTCGGTACGATTTTCTGACTTTTCGGAGCTTCTTATAAAACCTCATAAGTATGCTTTTTCGCAGCAATATACCGTAGTGGTTTTGTTTGAATCCTACATAGTCAATCCCCCTATCATCGACTGGGAAAATCTGCCAATTAGGTTTTATCTCTAATTTCAGTTCAGCCGCCAAATAAAGCCCCATCATGTCAAGAAGCGTATGCAGTCTTTCTTTGTCGCTATCAAGAACTACAATATCATCCATGTAGCGATAGTAATACTTAACCCTCATTTCCTCTTTCATCCAGTGGTCGAAATATGCCAAATACAAGTTGGCAAGGTATTGGCTTGTGAAATTACCTATTGGCAAACCGATTGTTTTACCGTTGCTATCTATAATCCTATCCAACAGTTCCAGCATTTGCTCATCCGCTATCGTATAACGAATAATCCGCTTTAATGCTTCATGGCTAACATTGTCGAAGTATTTCTTAATGTCTATCTTCAAACAATACCGAGTACCTTTCTTATCTTGCACCATATCACGATGCAAATCTTCCATGCACTTATGTACGCCCCTGCCTTTGATGCAAGCATAAGTATTGGTTGTGAAAAGATGCGTCCAATGCTGCCCCAACACATTTATCACGCAGTGGTGAATGATTCTGTCGGGAAAGAAAGGTGCAATCATAATGATTCTTTCTTTTGGTTCATGTATGGTCTTTATCTTATACTTGCCCGGAACGTATGTACCGTTTCTTAGTTGCTCGTACAAGTCAGTTAGACGCTCTATAATGCAATCATTGAACTTGCGAATTTCCGTTCTGTCGCCTTTGCCCTTTTGCGCATTATATTGAGCCTTTACAAGATTGTCCGTTTCATAGATAAGAGGATATATGTTTTTAAGTTTTTTGCTTTGTGATACACACAATTTGCCTGTATCGCCAATATAAAAGCCGCAATCCTCCATGTCTTTGTAGCCGGGCAACCGTGTACTACTGCCATAGCATAAACCGTATTTTGTTCTTTCCAAAGCCATAAGTTGTGCCGTTGGTCTAAATCGGAGCTTTCAATAACTTACTCACACCGTTTTAATTCGTCTTTTTTTACCAACTACCAGCAGTGCCGATAGTCCTTGTGTGGTAGGGTCATGGTGAACACAGTTATATTTTGTAAAGTTGAAACCACGGTAAAAGCGGAAACCAATGTTCGCATTCGAGTTCGAGGAGCGATTATTCGCATTCAGATAACCGAAGCCCGCATTCGCACCATTATTCGCATTGCCACCGAACAAAGCACCACCTTTCACCATAACCTTTTATCTTTTTCTCAAAATGTCAAATCACGTATTTTTTAAGCCCCCGTGTACCGAGTTTTGCAATCCGTCAAAAACGGCACAAGCGGAAACCAAAGTACGCATCCGAGTACGAGGAGCGATAAATCGCACCCAGATAACCGAAGCCCGCATACGCACCAGAAGACGCAAAGCCACCGAACAAAGCACCATACCAGCCGGGGCTATTCCAACCAGTATCATCTACGCAAGTATAGAAGTAATCACAACCACCAGCGTTTGAAGCACCACCTACTGTTTCGGGGAAACAATAGCCTTTGCTTGAATGAGCGAATTGTAATACATATCCATCCTTGCGTGGAATGTTGGATATAGCCTCATAGCCATTTGGAACGTTGGCGGCACTGTCAGAGTGCGATGTAAACTTAGTGGGGTCTTCACATACATAGGCAACCGATACATCCGACTTATGCCAAATAAGCACATCATCTGCCAAATGCCACAAGTATTCAAACGGACATTCCAAACCACGATAAGAGGTTACTTGAACAACCTTATCGCCTCCGTTCCAATTCTTGATTGTATAAGGTACTCTACCCGTGTTGTTACCGAGCGTTGCAGTAACGCCACAAGGGATAAACGGTTTGTAGCCTCCCCACGTATTCCATTGATTGCCATCTACGGATGTTCCGTTACCCAATCCTCCTTGATGATAACCCTCCGATGTGAGAGTTTCATTATAGGTGTCTTGACAGTGCAAAGAGGCATATTCAACCCTCTGCAACCATGCGATTTCATTATAGACACGGTAAACACCTAAATGCGTACCGTTCTTGCAATAAGTCCGTGCGGTTGCTTTGGTTATAGATGTACGTGCCATACCGAGTTGTGAATTATACTTGCCATCTTTGGATGAATCACCGCTACCCGAACCACCCCGGAAGTTTGCGGCATTAGCGGCAAGTTTCACAAAACCGCTTCCATCACGTGCAATCTCATCGCCATTCCATGTGAGCCAACAACCCGAAACGGCGGTGTTTGTAGTCAATTCCACAGTGGCAAACCACGGCGATACAGTCTTGCGCTCCATCTTCACGAAGCCGGGCAAAGGATATTCAGAGTAGGCACGAATCCATTTTGTACCCTCAATCTCGAATCTGAAATAGTAATCCGGCTTTTCAAGCATCACGTTTCCATCCGTGCTATCTATCACGGCGGCAGCACCGCTTTCTTTCTTGCGGCTATCATTCGGATGCAAATAGTATTTCACCGAACCGTCCGTGTTTTCCACAAAACGTTTCAGTTTCGCTTGGATTGGCAAGGTCTTGTGCAAATCAAGATTTCCAACCCGTTTCAACTTGTAATCACGGCTTGTAAAGTCGCCTTGTACTCCGTACCACATATCATACGGGTATTGTGGCTTTGTAGTGCCACTGCCTAATAAAAGTCCCATGTTATTTTACTTTTATTGTTTCACCTGCGCCCCAATAAATCTCGTAACTCTGCAAGTCAATAGCGTTAGGAGCGATTTTCACTATTGCTGCTGGTGTCCAGTCGCCAACTGGAACGGGAATAACACCGAAAGACGTATCACAGATTAGCTTGCAATTCAAAAGTACGTCCGCATCCATTCCTGCGATGGTCTTTTTGCGCACATACACAGAAAACATCTTGCCTCCGAGGTCAAAGCCATTGCTTAGGTCTGTAACTTGCCCTTTCGATAGTATTCTTAGGCTGTACATATCATTATCCATGTTTACCCGGTTAATTTACTGCAAATATAGCTATTTATGTGTTCAATAAACACACTTACAACGAAAGAATATACTATATGCCTTATTTATTGCGCATCGGATTCACTTCAAGCATATTTATTTCGTTTCTTATGGCTTGCCTCCGTTCATGCAATTCTGTTATATCATAAGGCAATTCTTCACCTACCAAATGAGCTTCATAGCATTTTATTATCTTGTAATCTTCCGTTTGCAAGGAATCTTTTAATTGTGCTATTCTATTGTTATTGAATGTCTTTTCATATTTGTATGAAATTCTATCCCCATTGTCATAAGGTCGTATGAAGATTGAGTATTCCGGGCTATCGGAAACCAATTTCTCCGAATCAATTTCATCTACTGGCTTCCAAAAGTCGCCAAGTTCTGCCAACTGTTCTTCTATTGAAACGGTACGGGTTTTGATTTCTCCCGTTTCCTCATCCTTGTAATGAATAACGGTCGGCTCTAATAATTTAGTCCTTAAATAACCGTCCTCATTGATATATCCATATTCTACTCTTTCCATATTACCATCTGAATTTAGAAATTAACCATGATTCTGTTTTTACGTTATTTATATAACCAATAGTGAACACACACATTGCCGCCCATCCCTCGCCAACATCTATATAAGAGTTTTCCGTATGGTCGTCAAACAGTTTTTGCCCTCCACGTGGGTAAATCCGCATGAAGCCAGTCCACCATTGCTTGAAGAATATAACCCTACCTAATACTCCGTCAGACGGTAAATATACATTCGATTGATAACGAGAATGACCAATAACAAGGCTATCCGTTTCTTGCAAATATACTGTGCCATCCGATTCCTCAACGCCCCTCCTATGAAGAAACAAGCCAGCCGCCATAAGATTTTGGAAAAAACCGCCGTAGGCTGGTGCTGTTCCTGTGTTTGAGGCTCTGCCATATACCCCAGCCAAGAAGTTTTCATTATTCCAATCGCTCTTATTCACCGTTCCAAATCCAAGCCCAACGATAGAAGCCTTATGCGTATGACCCAAGACAGCCGAAACGGCTTGTGTTTCTGCGTTATTACAGAAGATACCCGTAGGCGACATATAGGCAACACGGGATGTATTTGTTTTGCTCCTTGCTTCTACTGTTCCGTCATTAGCATTTATTTCTATTGTAGAGCCTTGATATTGGCTCTGTGAGTAATCACCGCCCGAACGTGTTGATTCTATGAGGAAACGAGCACTGGCGGCATCCATTGTAATTTTGTTGCTACCGCTAAGAGTAGAAACAATCTTACCACCCTGAATGTACCAATTACCGATATTTGCCCCCTCCGCTAAAAGCAAATTTGTAGCAATCGTTTCAAATTGCGCCCCAAAGGGATTCCATTTGCTTGTAGTAGTTGGTGTTACATTAGAGAATGAGCCAGCGTCAATACGGGCTATATAGTAGCTGTTATTGTATTTGACTGCATCCAATCGGTATTTATTTCCGTAGTAAGTTTTTGAACTACTGTAAACCCCACGAAATACAAGCACGGGGCTTTCTCCGTTTTTCCCATCTTGCCCATCTTTGCCATCTTTTCCGTCATAAGGATTTATACGAAACGGGGTACTCCAATTTTGCACAAGCGTTTCCGTCTTATTGCTTTTCACTTTGTTTATATCATCATCGGACAAAGCACCGCTAAACAACTTTATATCGTCATATAAGACGGATGAGCCAAACATATTATCATCGTAGAGAGCAAAGCCTATCACTTTTTCGTTCAAGCTGCCAGTTTGTACCAATTCCCCATCTTTGAAGATAGAAACACTTCTATCGTTAAAGCGCAAAGCCAAATGAAACCATGTGTTTTTTGCAACAGTAAGGATATTTTCTACATATTCCCTACCATTGTAGCCATTCAACATCCATCGTACTATTGTTTCATCTGTCCTCATCCAAAAACACAAGGTGAAACTTTTTCCGAAAGGCAAATCATAGGGTATTCGGCATTCCCCGTTTTCTATTAGGCTTAAAGCGTTTCTATCACCCAGTCTGACTATACTTGCTCCATCCAGCATGATACCGTCTATATTATTACCGGAAACATCTTGCATCGGATTTGATACGCTCGTTCCAACTGGAATATCGAATAGCCGTTTGTCTAAAAGCCCCGATTTTTTAGCTATCGTACACCATAAGTATTCCAATGCACCAACTTTCGGCATTGTTGTACTCCAACCAGCCGGAGCATCGGCATCGGCATCCAATGAGGGAGGTGTAACAGTAGAGCCATTTTTGGCATAACGATATTCGTAGTATTCGCTTACAGTAGCATCACTTCCAGCCGCACCACCTTGCCCTTTAATCAAGCTCCAAGTATAATCGCCGGGGTTGTCGCTGTCCTTTTCTTCAAAATCCACGTATTGACCTATATAAGAGCCGGGTGTTTTACCGTTGTTTGCAGTGAATGACAATCCTCCGTTATCGCTGTACTTGATATGCACATAAGAAGTACGCCCATCCCCGTCTTTTCCTTTGGCTATCACACCCCAATAGGTAGAGTTTGTGGGTGGAATGCCTTTGCTCGGTTCGGGGTATTTGTATCGGTACGTGCAAATTTCCTTTCCATCGTTATAGCTCACTTCATCACCATTGTAGTACAAATATGAATTGTTATAAGCACCACGATACACACCGATAAACGACACATCGCCCGACCCACTTTTAAGAAGAACGTTGTGTAAGGTTAGCTGTTTCTTTGCCGTAACATTCCAATCAATAGAGCTTGTTGCATCTCCTATTCTGAATCTGTTTCCGTCCAAATCAAGATAGCATTCCCCATCACTGGTTACAATCGCCCCCGTGGTGATTGTTTTTCCGTTTATCCTTGTAAATCCGTATGTAGTGGCAAAATCCCTAAATTTATCATCGGTATAAAGTGAACTTATAATGCCTACTTGGAAATAATAATTATTCGGGTCTTCCGTAGGTTCTACTTTATATTGTGTACGTGTAACTACGAAAACACCATTATTCCCTGTCTTGCTACACTTTGCAAACACGTAATATCCGCTTGTTTCCGTCAGTGTAACGGTCGTTTCTGCCAAATTCCACTGCCTTATTTTGTTCTCATCAATCGAAAGATGCGCTAATGTTCCGGCGGTTGCGACAAACTTATTCGGGTTGCCTCCTGCGTTCGCTTCCATCACCACACCCACCAAAACAAACTGCTGGCTTTTTGAGCCAACGGTAAGCATATTGGTATCTATGGAGTTTGGACGTATGTTTTCGTTGTCAAAATATCCGTCTGTGTCATATATCATCGAGCGTAATTCTTCCGTTGTGCGCCATCCCCTACGTGCTTTGTTTAGGTCTTTCAAACGGTTTGTTTCGATAACCTTGTTATGTTCGATAACGTCTATAACGGTTTGTTGCTGTATGGATATGGTAGTAGTGTCCGATAGCGTCAGTTGGTAGTCATGCTCCACCAAAAGATTACGGGTTATCTTCTGAATGCGTATGCTTTTCTCTATCCCGAAACGCTCATCTTTTACTGGCACATAATCTCCGACTTTGAAAACACTTGTTTCGCTATCATCCGGCATATTGGTAAGAAAATACGAACGGTCAAAGGTCAAGCCATACTGCACTCTTGCTTGTGTACGTGGCTTGAAATCGCCATATCCGGCATACCACAAATCTTCTTCCGCATTATCTTCGTATGCTTTGGGTAAGTTTATATCCGTAATCTTGTAGTTATCGCCTACATTGATACGGTATGCCTCATTGTCTGCTGTCGGTATCGTAAGCCCTCGTTTGTCTGTAAACGGTACGATTTTGAATGTCTTTGAGGCATGGTTATATCCACCCTCCTTTTTTAATTCAAATTGTTGCCCTGAAAGTCGCCCGGTGGTGAAAGTGATTTTTGCCGATACTTCATTGATAAGGTATTTTGTACCGTTTGCATCTTTTTCGGTCAAATCGAAATCCATCGTGTTATCCACGAACGCATTTATATCACCATCCACAAGTGCCGTAACTACACCAGTTCTTTTCGGATATATACCCTCATATTGCGCAACATCTTCTTCACTGCCTATTTCTTCTTTCAAAGCCGCATCCTCAATGAAACGGTCATTGTCATTGTCTATGCCTATCATTTCGCTTTTGGCAGGTATTACCGTACCATCGGGCAATGTATGTTCCCGTGCGTTCAACCTCTTAGGATAAGGGAGTTGCAGACGTTCTGAATAGTTCCTGTAACCACTCCTAATGTTATTTGTTCCACCCTCAACCCAAAGACGGGTTATAATAGCTTTATCGTCCACTTTCTCATCTTTGAGCGTGAACAACCCATTACCCTTTCCCCACTCGAAGAAATCACCGCCTCCGGGGGGTACTACCTTTGTGCCAAATTTACCAATATGGATAGTACGCACTCCGTTTGATTGCGTTATGCGGAAATCCAGCTTAAAATTGTCCTTGCCACAAAGAGTTTGCAATACTTGTAGGCAGTTCTGCTTGGAAAATGATATGGTTATAGGCTCTGTGTCCGGGCAATTTTCCTCATCGAATTTCCACAAGCCCGGATAATCCCTATTCATGTTGTAGATAAGCACCTTTACAAAGTCTGCGATAGAATAAGTAAGGTCAAAGGTAGAGGACGTGGATTTTCCGTTTGCATCCGTATTCCGATAGATGGTTTTCATCAACTCGTACATCACGCCATAGAATACCACTTCAAAGGTATAATAGGTGTCGGACTGCATTTCACGGGTCGCACGGGTGCGGACTGTGTATTCTTCACCGTTCACTATGATTTTATCGCCTTTCTCGAAAGACAACAATTCAGATGAAACAATAGACAACTGTACATTATCATCGCCCATCAAAGCCGTATTCTGTACCGCCGATTTGACGGTACAGAAAGGCTCTTTGCTGAAAAGTGGGATAGTACCACCTTTCCGTTTGATTACTTCAATTTGTTCCATACAACAATAGCATTAGTAGAGAATTTTTCAATATCTTCAATTACACCCGTAACGATAATATCATATTCTCCGGCTTTCTCGTAAGTGTGTTCAATCTTCGTGTCTTTCCCACGCACATTATAGGTGTGGCTTCCATCGCCCCAATAAACATTCAACAACTTGCTGCTTGTTACTGTTATGGTCGCCTTGCTGTTGTCGTTGCCTATGTGCCTCAACACCTTTTTCACGGGTTCACACTCTATCAGTTTCAGTTGGAATGTTCCTACCATTTCATCATCGCTGTATGTTCCCCATGTCTTATCCACATCCGAAGCATCGGGGCAATACACCTCGTAAACCAACGGTTTAGTATTTCCGTCATATTCCACTTTAAGGCGTACATCACCCTCTTTGTCGAAATTTTCCATGAAACGATTTACCCAGTTCACGAACGCAGAACGGCTCGAAGCATCTATGAAGCAATCAAGCGTGATTGTGCGCTCTTTGTATCTCGGTCGTTTCTTATCTACCACTTTCCCGTGATAATTATCCCAATCCACTTCCAATGCGTCTTTCCTTGCCAGTTTCCCCAGCAAGCCAGTAGATGCAGAAACATACACACCGAAATCCTTGAAATTCTTGCCATCTACATAATACTCCACATCGGTATCTCCTTGCATCCTTAAAATGTCCGTTGCTGTCTTTGCCACATTGAAAACCCTAACCTCATCAATCAAAGCATAAGTACCATATAGGCAGGGGTCATTTAAGGAAAAGCCTTTTGGTGTGCCTGTGATGTTTCCCTTATAGATGCTTTCGCTATCCTTGTAAACCTCAAACGTGCTGCCCGACTTCACGAACGCAAAGAAATACCATTGCTTAGGCACTACATCTATCCACTGTTCGATATAGTTTTCTACTCCGTTGAAATTCAACAACCACCCGATTTTGTCAAATGTGGGCATTACATAGAAGCATAATGTGAAATCACCACTGAAAGGGATAGCCTTGTTTGTCAAACATTCACCCTCTCCATTCAAACACAACGATTTTCCGCTTTTCGCAGATTTGGAGAAATCCGCACCGTTTGAAAGGGTCGCATCAGCCCTGCTTAATGAGTAATCATAAGCCGTTGCCCCGTCCGGGTCATCAAAAGGCAAATAAAGTATCAAATTCCTGTCAATCATATTAATATACGTTTTTATTGGTTCTTCTTATCTTTATTCCCGTTCCTGCTACTGTTTCCACCTTAGCATTCCCGTACACATTCACAAACACCCTTGCATCACTTCCAGCCACAGCGATAGCAAGATATGAGTTATCGAAAGCGTCAATCGTAACAACGGCATGGTCGCCTACACTTACGGCTGCTTTGGAGTTATGCCGGATATAAATGTTTGAAACAACATAACCGTCATACTCCAACATTGCTTTGCAGTCGCCGTTTAGTACGACATTCTGCCTGTTGCGTTCTACCAATTCATCATCCACATACGCACCGTAAGCCTCGCAAGTACCTTTGAAGTTCTTACGCATGAAGTCCAGTGTAGGGTAGTCTTTCTTTATACAGAAGTCTATCCCACGGATGAAAAGCTCAACAAGGGATTGCACGCTCAATCCCTGTTTGAGTTTCATTTGCCACATCCGGCATAATCCTTTATCTATGCCATCTTGTTTAAGTTGCTGTATCAGTTCCATACTTACGCTATTCCTTGTGATAAAAGTGAATTATCCTTTGTTTCAATCCGTTTCAACGTGGCTTTGATTTCTTTCAATTCATCGGCACTTGCTTTGGTGTTTTGTGCGATTTGGGCTTGATAAATCAAACCTTGACGCATGATTACAAGTTGGTCGCCTTGATTGATTACAAACGCATCCAAACGTCCGGCAATCACACCGCCTGTTTCCTCGCTCATGGATGTAACAGCACCAGTAAGGGGGTCTGCCGCTTCTTCTTCCTCCGTTTCATCCTTTATCCAATCACCAACAGCCCCCAGTGCCATATTGAATTTATCCGCACCTTGCTTAACCATGCTCTCAAACATCCTTTTCTCATCATCGGAAAGCACACCGTCTTTCATCGCATCACCGAGATACAGAACGGCATCATTTATGGCTTTCGCAAGAAATTGACGTTTCAAAGCCTCGACAACAGCATTTTTCAACGTCTTTTTCGTTACTTCTCCTAATGCCTTTGCCGCATCTTCACCTTGACAATAAGCATCTACAAGCGCATCCGCAAACTCATCAATAGCACTTTCAACGTCCGTTCCTGCCAAAGTTTCTATCATGGCTCTATCCAAATCTTCTATCTGTTGGTTGATAGCCTCTATTTGGTTTTCCCACTCCTTGATACGGTTGTTATCAGTGTCCTTTTTATCCTTTTCTGCTTGTATCTGCTGCCTAATATCTTCTTGTTGCTGTCTAAGGTTTTCTTTTTGCGCCTCATACAGACTAAACATATCGCCATTTTCCGTTGCCTTTTTAAGCTCGTTGTTAAGGCTTTTAATCTTGGCGGTCAGTTCTGCATATTTTACAAAGTTCCAACTTCTTAGAGCGACTTCCTTTTGCGATTCCAAAGCGTCTATCTGTTGCTTGATAAGGTCTATGTTGCGTTCATACCCCTCTCTCTGTTCTTCATTGAACACCCAATAAGTATTATTGAATGCCCGTTCCAATCGGCTGTACGAACTTTCCAGCTTATCAATATCATCTTGCAAACGCTCAATCCGTTTTTCATATTTGGCATCATGTAATTTTGCGAATATGCTTACGATAGAAGTTACAGAGCTTACCATGCCAGTAACCCCACCGAGAATATCACCACTCATAAACTTGCCGACACTTGCCGCAGCGTTTCCAAGCTCGCCCATCAAGTTCATTGCAGTGCCTAATCCGCTCGCCAACTCATCTTGACCGAGATTTGCAAACATTGAAGCAACCGCATTGCCGCATTCAGTGGCTACACTCGTAATCTGTTCTATGGACTTTGTAACGCCTTTGGCGGCTTTCCTCATGTCGGCTTCCGCTTTGTTTACATCGTCTTTTGTACCCTTTCCAGCCAACACATTGGCTTTTGCCGTAGCAAGCCTTTGCTTTGCCTTTACATAGTCATCATAGAACTGTTCGAGAGCCTTAAACGGATTCTTTGACACAAGCGTTTCCTTTGCTTGGTTAAGGCTATCCATGAGTGCTTTGTAATCAACCGGGTTAAGTTTCAAATCAGCACCTTGTAGCTGCTTTTCAATATCCGATATAAGTGCGGCAATCTCATCGGTTGAAAGGCTATCCAAATTTTGAAATAGTTTTTTCCAACTATCCGATTGTTTCAACATATTAGCGTTCAACGTGGATAAAGCCTCGTTTTCCGCTTCATTGATTTGCCTTATTCTGTCTTGGTCGTTTGCCTTTTCTGCCTCCGCACGGAGTAATGCAAACTCTTTTTGAATGTCGCTCCGCTTTTGTTCGTAGGTGCGATAGTCATTCAATATCCTATCTTGGATTTCCTTGTTTGCCGCTTCTTCCTGTTCGGAAATAAACAGATTTGCTTCCGCTTGCTCATCTTCACTCACAAGCCCGGAACTGCCATTAGCCAATCTTTCTTTGGCATCGGCTATGGCTTGTACTTTGTCTGCCAAATTCGTAGCTTGTGAAATAGCTTGGGTAACGCTTTCTTTGAACAAATCCATTGCGGATTTAGCCCCCGTTATTTCATCGTATTGCATATTCAGAGAAATAAGGTGGTTTCCCTCTCCCTCTGTCAGCGTTCCGGCATCTTTCTTTTTGTTTAGTTCCGCTATCTGCTTCTCCAAATAGCTTTTGAACGATGAGCCACTACGCAACAAACTTGCAAATTGTTTGTTTGCTACGTCCTCACCCAAATTCTTCACCCAACGGAAATACAACTGGTATTGCTGTTTCTTGTAGGCAATTTCACCATCAAACAACTTGTTTTGCGCCTGTTGGTAGCTTTGATTCTCCAAATTGCGCCTTTCTTCAAAGCCGCCTTTCTCCTTTGCAGTCAAACCGCCCTTGCCCGCTTCTTTTCGTGCTTTCTCCAAATCCTTTTCTTCACGGTCTATCCGTTCCAAATTCTGTTTGTGTTGCAAGTCAAGTATGGCTTTGCGCTTTTCGTAGCCCTCCTCCATAATAGCGATTCGGGCTTCTTCCAGTTTCCGGTCTGCTTCAAGCTGCTTGTTTTTCAACGGTTCAGCCTTTTGTGATTGCTTGGTTGTCGTTTTCGGCAATTTGGCTTCCAAACCGTCTATCGTCTTTGTCAGTTCCTTGTATTTCGCACTGTTTATCTCAACATTGGAGCGTTCCTCTTTTAGTTGCTTGATACGTTCGTTTATCCCCGATTCCGTGTTAAGGTCGGATGTTTTTTTATCCCTCGCTTCTGTCAGTTCGCCTAAAAGTTTTTTCAGTTCTTCCAACTCTGTATTGTCGGATTCCACTTTTACTTTCTTGGCATTGAGCGTATCAATTTGGGCTTGCGTTTCCAATATCTTTTTATCAAGGTCGGCAAACGACATAGCCATATAATCCACACTATCGGTTGCGGTGGTGTTTTTGGGGGCTAAGTAGGCATTAAGGCTACTATTCACTTGGTTAATAGCCTTATCCATTTCCCGTGCTTTTTCTATTTGAGAAGTAAAGTATTTTTCGACATTACTTTTGAAGCCAGCTATTTCCGCATCGGTTGCTTTGGTTGCCGCTTGTGTTGATTTCAATATGCTTGTTACAACTTTATTGTATTGGTCTGTATAAGCATCCCCGGACATAGAAGCCAACAATTTAGCATTGTCCTCTATCTCGCTTCTTATCATTTCTTTTACGGCATCATCCATTTTTCGGATGTTTTCAGCCGCCGCATAAATCGGCACTTCATAGCTATCTCCACCTGTACTTCTGTTCGTAATTGTACGTTTCTTGCCTGTATCGTATGTTGCATATTCAAGCCTATCTGTGAAACTGTTGTAGTTCTCATCTGATTTCTCCAAATAGGCTTGTAATTCCTGCTCTACATACTTGGCTTTTATCTTCTCTGCCGTTGTTTGTTGGATGGCTTTTGTCAGTTCCTCATATTTCGCTTTTTGTATATCAAGTGCGGCATTCTCATCAAGCAAAGTTTTATTGTATTCCTTGCAGATGGCATTAATTTTCTCTATTGCGTCCTTATGAGTTTTCGTACCCTGTTCCGTATTTTTCAAGATGGCAAACAACAAATCCAAATTGGCTATCTGTTTCCTTGTTGTGTCTTGAAATTCCCCCATAGCATCCGTAGCTTCATCCTCTGAATCCTTAAACATAGTGAATGCGCTAATCACCAACCCGATAAGAGAAAGAATCCAACCGATAGGGTTTGCTTTCATAGAAGCCCAAAGGGTTTTCATGGCAAGCGTTACCTTATTTGTTGCCGCCGCAAGAATCGTAGTTGCGGTGGTCTGTACCGTTTTTGCCGTTGTGTCTGCAATCGAGGCGGTTGTAGATTGTTTGGTGGCGGCTGCTTCCAGTGCCTTTTTCTTTGTATAGAAGTCCGTTTGAGAGGCTAACGCTGCTTTCCTTGCCAAAGCATAGTTTTCTTCTGCCGCCTCCATTTTCTTAGTGGCGATAACTACTTGCTCTGCTGTTCCTGTTTGCTTTGCTCTGTAAACCTCATAATAAGCCCTTTCTACGGATGCTTTCGCAGCCAAAGCGTCAGCCCTTGCACTTTCCATTTTGGCAGCGGCATTCTTCACGTCAGCCCGCATAACATCCAGTGAAGCGGCACTATTCTTTTTCTTAGCCAAAACCTCTTGTTCCAACGCAGCACGATAAATCGCACTTTTAGCCGATAGGTCGGTTTTGCTTAGTGCTTCTCTTTGTTCCACACTTAAAACCGATGTTGCCACAGCTTCATAATTAGCCGAAGATGTGGTAATGTTCAAGTTGGATAAGTATTCTTGCTGTTGAGCCGTAAGAAGTTGCTGTATAGTGGCAATCCTCAACTTCTTAACCAAATTCGCCCGTTCTTCTGCCGTAAGCTCTTTTTGCAGTGATGCCACGTGTGCTTCCTGTGCGGCTCTCATTGCCTTTGTTTGGGCTGTAACTTGCCCTGTAAGTACGGCTTCTATTTTCAACAAAGCAATCTTAGCCTGTCTTGCGGTATTGTCAAGCAACGCAACCCCTGTATATCCTTTCGTTACAAGCGTATTCAGCACAATAGCCGCCTTGTAGCTTCCATAAGCGATGGTTACGGCTTTCAATATACGCAACACATCATCCAAATTCTCAACAACGGATGTTGCACCTTGAATAGCTGTTGCGAACGTGTCTTGATTTTCCTTTCCGAGTTTGTTAAGCGCACTATCCCACGCATCGCCCAAATTAGAAAGCATACCAGTAAGCGACTTGCTTTGCTCTTGCATGAGGTTGAAGTAAATACCCCCTTGTGAAGTCATGTTCTTGAACGCCTTTTCAACTTCGGGGAATCCTACTTTACCCTCTGTGATAAGTTTGTTCAGTTCCTCACGGTCTGCATTCAGCACCTTACCCAGTTCTTCATAAATAGGAATACCACGCCCGGCAAACTGGCGAATATCCACCGTGTAAGCCCTGCCTTGCGACCTTAACGTACCATACAAGTAAATAATATCGCCCAAAGGCGCACTGACACCCGAAGCCACGTTACCCAACATCACAATCTCATTCACCACGTTATCCACGGTTGAGCCGTAAGCAAGCATTTGCTTTGCTCCTTGTGCGATACCCGTAAGGTCAAACGAAGTTTTGGCGGCTGTATCTACCAGTTGCCCCATAAGTTTTTCGGACTTTTCCGTACTTCTTAGCATCGTGTTGAATGCCAATTCAAGCTGTTGGAACTGTCCTCGCACTTGTACGATACTTTGCACAAGGCTCATCATGCCTTGCCCCACAAGATAAGAAACAATGTACCTTGCCCCGTTTTGCGCAAAGGTCAGCATGGATTTATCCATACGGTCTGCCTCCATCACGGCTGTATCAGAAGCATTTTTGATATAACGCCCCATCGCTTCACTCGACACCTTGAAATCGTCTATATCAAGTGTGGCTTTGAACGCCAAAGCTCCATCTATATTTTCCATGTTATATTATCCCTTTGACATAGTTTTTAATATCTTCTTTCGTTTTGAGAGAACGGTGTACTGTCTTGCCTCCTTTGTTCTTCGGCAATCCGTTTTCATCCGTTTCTTCTTCCTGTTTCTTCTCCGAACGTGCCGCATCAGCTATCATCAGTTGTACGTTCTGCCATGAAATACCCCAGAGCAAATAATCGTAGCTCCACCCGAACAATTTCAAAATCTCGCCCCGATTACCCCACGGGCTATTAAGCCCTGTTACTCTATCACATCCGCTCTGTTCTCCGTCTTGGTTTTCGGTTTCGTCGTTCCCACTTCCCTTATTGATGTGATAGAGGACGTAAAACCCCCGGCATTCATCATTTGGCTTATCACGTCTGCCAACCGCTTCAAGCGTGGAACGGTCAAATGCTCAATGAAGAAATCACGTAGCTTCTTTGTCTGCCTGTCAAGCGGATTTGCGATAGTGCCTTTGTTAATGACTGCAACGGCAGCAATTTCAGCCAATAGCGAAATGTACTTGAAGTATTTTTTGCTTTCTTGTACGGGCTGCTCTTGTATGCTGGCTTCATCGTATTCTATTTGCAAATACAGCTTCCGTATGTAGTCTATCGTACCCAAATAGAAAGGCTTCACATGAAAGTGGCGCACATACGTTTTTACCAACTTGCCTTTGTCTGTGTCCGGCATTTCTTCCACCGACACATCCCAACTTTTAGGCAAACGCTTATCACGCCAAACCTTTATATGGTTAGGAAAAAGTCTGTTCCACCACATTACCCATTTCGGGGGATTCACCGGGTTAATCTTCAACGGAACGGAAAATTTTACGCCCATCTGCATAAGAGCCTGTATAGCCTGTTCCTCTATTTCGAGCCGTTGCTCTCTTGTAAGTTCTATATTATTATCCATAGATATTCATCTTAAAAAGAAAGCCCCCTACGTTCGTTGCAGGAGGCTTTCCTGTTGGTTTAAGAAAGCATTGATTACGCTTTTGTCGGGTCTGTCATTGCTTCGTCTATCTGCAACTCGCTTTGATACTGAATTGTCAGAGGAACAAGGCAGATACCCTTTGCAGAATAGGTAATCTCGAACTTCGGAATGATACGCACATTCGGGCAACCGATAAACAAACCCTCTTCCGGCTGCTGCCAAATCGCCCATTCCTTATAGGGCAACTTTTTCGGTCGTACCCATTTCCTGTGTCCTGCCGAGCCGGAAATAGTTCCACCGAAATAGCGAGCCAACAGCTCTAAATCGGGGTCCATCAGCGACAATGAAACAGTCGTTTCGATTTCACCTACTTGTGTAATCTTCTTGTTGGACGTTTCGGACTTGTGTACGGTCGTTTCCGGGTCGGAATCGGTCAAAGTACACGTGTCTTGGTACACATCACCCAAATCTTTCCACGCTGCGCCTTTGGCGGGCATCTTGCTGCTATCCTCTCCGGCTTCGGCAACGTAGATTTTCTTTAATCCCATAGTTGATACTACTGGCATAGCTTTAATTTTTTTATTGGTTCAACTTCTTTTCTCTTACTGTTATCTCCAAAGCGATAGAAACAAAGTGTTCGTTATGGTCGGGTTCTTTGATTGGGGGATTGATTAAACCGATAACCCAGTTGTAACCTTTCCCTTTCTCGTAGTGGTTTTTAAGCACTGCAATCACCTTTTCCCTTATCTCTATCAGTCTTTGAAAGTCTATGCGATATACTGGCTGGCTGTTCGCTTTTTTGAGAATCTTATCCGGCACATGGATATTCACGTTGATTTGTCCGTTACGCTTAGAATCCTCACCGTCTATCACATGAGGCACTATGATTACATCCTCTTTGTCATAGTCGTTGCGTTCGTAGTCAATGCTTCCAGTAATCATCGTTTTTACTTCGCTTTCTGTGAGCATTTGGTACACCCGTACCGCTATTTCTTCCGTTGTTATCATAATGCACCTCCGAATAATTCATTTGCCTTGTTACGGGCTTTCTCTTTCAACTTCTTCATGGCGGCTGGAAAATCCTTTTTGGCTTTCAGTTCAGCCGGGAGTATCACGTTATATCCCTTTGCTTCCACGTAGGCGGCATAATTCATTCCGGCTACTATAATGAGCGAGAAAGCATCCGGCAAGTCGTTAGCCATTTTCAAAGCGATTTTAAGGCTTGCTTCTGTTCCCTCGTTAGGCTGGTTTGACCCACTATAATACACCATCTTCTTATTGCGCACGATTGCATAGGATATGGAATTGGTAAGGTTTCCCGTCCTGTCCGTATAGTTGTGTTTGTCTTTGGCGTATTTCGCCAAATCCTCACCAAGCGATTTCAACAGAAACAATGTAGCTTGCTCTAAGCGTTGTTGGAACAAAGCCGTTTTCTGTGAAATGACACTGCTAAAATCAGACTTCGGAACTATCCCCATACCTCTATGTACTTCCTGTTAAGATTATCCACGCCTTGAACACGAAACACACTCGTATGTCCGTCCTCACTGGTAATCTGCACGGGGGTTGCAATCTCCAATGCACCTTTGAAGTGCTTAGGTATAAACACATCGTATGTGTAGGAGTGCATTTGCCCGTCCGTACCTATTCGTTGTTTGGCTGGCACGAATGTTTCTATCTGACACTCGCAACCGGGCATCCAGTCGCTTTCTTGCGGTTCGGAAACGATAAACCCCGTTTCTTTATCACGTTCGGCATCCCGGATTTCCTTGTATTTGAATGTACCGTTATTCCTGCTCATGGCTTACCACAAATTAGAGCCGTCAGTTATGGATGGAACTTTGACAAAATCCGACACGTCCAAACCGTTTTCACTGCAAATACCCTTAATCCGATTCTCCAACATATCCACATTGAAGCCTTGTGATGATTTGCCCATGCTGTCGCTTGTGAGGACAACCAATTTCTGCAACACCTTGATAGCGGCTATTGCTATGGCTTTCTTATCCTTTTCGGCATTGTATTCGGCATCCAAATCATCTATCCGGGCATCGGCAAGAGCCTTGCGCAATGTAAGAGTGCTTGGGGTGTAGGGTTCAAGTTCCCCTATCAACGCATCGTATTTTGTCAATTTATCCATTTTTAGACCTCCTTGTTAAGAATATCAGATAGTGAAGCGGCTTGTTCTTCCGTCAATTCCTCCAACTTCTTTGAAACGCCTTTTACTCCGGCATTCTTTGCGGCTGGATTCCCTATTTCTTCAAGTGCTGCTTTCACCTCATCAATTCCATATTCTTTCTGTTGGAATGTAATCGTATCGGATTTTTCATCATCAACAACAGAAGCGATTTCACACAGACCACGCTTAACAAGGTCGTTTACCCTGTTTAAGTCGTTTGTGATAAGGCAATCACCAGCCTTGTAAATAGTCTGGCGATTGTTCTTATCTCTGAAAGAATTTAACACTATAAGTTTCATGGTTTAACCCTCCGAAAGTTTATCAATAGCCTCAAATTCTTTCTTGGTGCAATACAAACGCTCGCAATTATTTGTATCTGCCGGGATAGCCTTTTCTGTGATACCCCGTACTTGCATACAGATAATAGCGTTAATGTCCGTAATGATAGGGAGTAAACGCCCTGACCCCTGCGTAACTTCACCCGCTACTTGACCCGTAGATTCACCCGTGCGCCACTTGGCGATACGGATTCCATTTCCGGCGTTCATGTAGTCCACATCATCTTCTTCCATGAGTTCGCTATCCTCGATAGACGGTTGGATTTCACCAATAACTCCGGCGGGTTTGATGCAGATAAAGTTATGATTCCACGGTTCGACTGCATTACGCTTACCGTCTTTGTCAATACCCATCTTACGGGTAATTACCGTAACGGGGGGTATCTCGTTCTCTCCCAAAAGAGCTTCCATTTGCGTTTTGGTTACGGTTTGAGCCTGTTTGTCGTTGCCATGCACTAACAAACGTGTGGTAGCGTCCATGCGTAACCAGTAGTACAAATCTTGCGACATCAGGATTTCGCCCGGCTCAATGCCTCTTTGACGCAAATCATTACAGATAGAGGCAAGCATAAGAATAGGCTTAACCTTTCCGGCTTTGGTGTTCTCGGTAGTCCAGTTAAAGCCCGAAATGAGTTTGTTTGCCTCATCCATATTGTAATCTACCTCAAACTTGCGACCACCCGGATTGTTGATTTCCGGCTCAAACTGTGCAACACCCCAGTTAGAGAATGCCATCAATGCGATAAAGTCCATAACGTCCTTACATCCCAAATAAGCATCCTGCATATCGGCTTTAAGGGTCTTTTCAATCTCCTTTACCTTTTGAGCATCCGTAAGGCGTGGATTCTCGTAAACCTCCATCAGTTTACGGTAAGTACGTGCCGACATGAAGAACTTATGACCGACACGGGGGATTTCCTTAGTCCAAATATCGAATCCGTCAGAGCGTCTTTGAGGGGTGGGGGCTTCATCTGTCAAAAGAGTAGCCATGAAACGCAACCGATACTTACCCATAATACCCTCCGCAGTGAGCGACATTTGAGGGGTGTTGTAGGTAAACCAACTATCGGAATACATTTTCTGAAACAAAGCCACTTCCCTTTCAGTAGCTTTGTCAAAAGCCTTTTTCCAAGTGGCAAGAAAGTCAATAGGCTTTCCGTCCTTGTAAAGACCCTTTAATTTTGAATAAATTGATTTCATAAGATTCTGCCTCCTTTTTTAGTACGACTGTGTAAGTTTTACATGGGGGTTGGCTTTCAAGAATTTGCCCGTGCTGTCTTTCTGACTTGCCGGGATAGGCGGCACACGCCTTTCATACAAGGCGTATTGCATGGTGTCTGCCGTAACATCAACGCCTGTTTCAAATTCGCTTACCTCCACGTCATAGATGGTTACACTGTTGGCTTCTCCGATTTCGGCGGCATTCGTGGCGTTTTCCACAACTTGCACCAATACATCATCCTTTGCCAACCCTGTAATTTCCTTTGAAAGCGTGATGATATAGTTCTCGTTCTTTGCCTCTATTTTGGTGATGGAAACGGCATCGGCAAACTTGCCGGAAATAGCACCAGCCTTAGCCACTTTGTCGCCAATACTGAAACAAGGAGCGAAAAACTCATCCACAAGCAAGTGAACGACTTTTTTATCATCGCTGTCAATCTCTACCACTTTTGCAGTTTTCACAATGCTAACGAGCCTTGTTTGCTCATTATAGATAGCAAGTGTTCCAGCCGGGATAATATCGCCAACAGCGAAATTCTGTTTGGAAACATCCAAGTTGAAACCACCTTGCACGATTGAGGGGCTACCCGTGAATATCGGACGTTCCCCAGTGAATGAAGCGGTTTTCCTTTTCATTTCGATTGTCATTTAATTGTGATTGATTCCAACAAGCTATCCGCAGCTTCATCTATCTGCTTCTCGCTTGCCGCCTTTGTACCCTCTGAATCGTCAGAATCAAGCCCTGCTGTGATGAAGTCCTGTTTGAGAGCCTTAACCGCTTCTTCCACGTCCTCATCATCGGCAATGGATTTAGCGAAGCGTTCACGGAACTTAGCGGGGATATTGTGCTTAACCATCGCCGCATTGATTTCGGCGGTACGCTTTGCACGATTTTCACCAGCTTTCATTTTTTCAAGTTCTTCTTCCAACGCTTTTATGCGCTTCTCGTTAGGGTCTTCTTCGGAATCCTCCTTTTTCGTTCCGGGCTTTTTCTTATCACCATCTTCTTCTTCCTCTTCCTCGCCTTTCCCTTTTTTGGATTCTTCCTTTTTCTTGTTTACCCATCTTGTAGCCTCGCTTTGAGTTTCTTTCACAACATCGGCTATCAGATTTGCAGTTGTTTCAATCGCCGCGTCATCGGTCGAATCATCCTCAATGCTGCCACCCATCTTTTCGGTTATCGCTTTAAGGTACTTCTCCGATACGCCCGTGTCCTTGCACAAGGCTTTTACTTTTTCAAAGAGTCTTTTGTTCATATCATTTTTAGTTTGTTATTGATTAAGCAAAACTTCTACAATCGCAAAGGTAGAAATTATTTCTGTATAAATGTGTCTATTAAACACAGAAATTCACTTAGTAAACACGTTATTAGTCAGTGGATTACAAAACATCATTATTTTATACTGAAAAATTCTCTGTATTTTATTTGGTGTATTACATAAAACAAACTATATTTGCACTGTGTTTGATAAACACATATACAAAAAGTGCAACACTAAAAATTTGGGAATATGTTACAGAAAGAGTTTGAAGAAAGGACGGGGCTAAAACTAAAAGCCGATGGCTACGCAGAAGTCGAAGAATGCTACATGAATACAGACCTTGATAAAGATGTATTTTGTGAGCTATGGATTAAGAATCCGACAGCATTAAAAGAGATTGAGCGTAAGACGGTATTAGTACGAGAACTGTATGAAGAAAGAAAGTGCCTTGCAAATTTCTTAATCGACCAAGCCGAAAAGTGGAGTGCGTCAGATTTGAGAGAAAAGGCAATCGCCATGATTGGGGAAAAGGAATATCTAAGACGCAAGTTAGCAAGGGGATATAACCTTTGGGATGCCGATAAAAAACTACTTGATGAAATTCTAAAAAAATAAGCTATGAAAATCAAAGGAGAAGAAATCTATGCGAATGTTTGGGGTGGTCAGAAGAAAGTTTTTCTGACCACGTGGGAAGAAATAAAAAAACTGGGGTTCAAAGTCCGTGATAGAGCTTTCGGGAACTTGAACGATGGTACTAAGGCATTATACTTTTTTGCCCTTTGCTTGCCAAAGGAAAAACAAAAGGAATGCCAATATGAATGGTATTTGACAACTGAAAAATTAGAGGATTTGGAACAATAAACAGTAAATGAAACACCGCATGAAAAGATATTATTTGCAAGGCAAAGAAATTAGCGAACAAGAAGCAAAAGCTATTGAAGCAAGAAACAAGGAATACATAAACAGTAACGATGTTTCGCTTTGGGCTAAATGTGAGTTTATAACAGTCATAAACAAATAACCAGTGGAGTAATCCCACATAATGCAACACGATTATGGGAATTTTGAAAGATGCAATTTTGAATGCTATACGGGAAACACACCCGGATGCGAAATGGGTTGGCAATGCCCCCAAAGTGGTAAAATCAGAAGCTCAAAGCAAGTACGATGATTTGCGCAAGGTTGAACGCAACTATACAAAGGGAGTTTACAAGGCAAGGAAGGAGGCAACGAAATAATGGCGATAGCGGATATAAAGAAAGGTATCGAAGAAATCAACAAGTGCAAACATGAATTAGAGCAAAAGGTTTCTAACGCATTACTCGAATTTGAAAAAAGTACAGGATTACAGATTGAATCGTTAGGTTTTGTTCGTCATTCGTTTCGTACTGAATCGGGAATAGAAATTGATTTTAAGTATCTTACAGAATCAAGCGTTTTATTAAAATAATGGCAACACTCATAAAAACAGATGGAACATATACGGAAATCAGCCCTAAAAATGGGGCTGACTTCCAACTGGAAGAACTGCAAAGATATGTGGACGGATATATTGATATTATCAATTTACACAATGGGGAAATTCTTGTTATCAATGACAACGGAAAAGACTTTTACCCAGTAAATCATAGAGCGACCGAAATAGCGCACACGAACAATGCCATATTTCTTTTTGACTATATCGCTGGCGATGTGGTGCTTTGTGAAGATAAGGAGGTACAATAATGAAAGACATAGAACTATTTAACGACCACTTTCAAAATTACAAAACATACGGAATACCAAAAGCGCAACTTATCATTGCCGATATTCCATACAACATTGGAAAAGATGCTTACGGGTCTAATCCGTCTTGGTACATCGGAGGTGATAACGCTAACGGAGAAAGCGAACTTGCCGGAAAGACATTCTTTGATACAGACAACGATTTTAGAATATCGGAGTTCTTGCATTTCTGCTCAAAGATGCTAATCAAAGAACCAAAGGAAACGGGCAAATCACCTTGTATGATTGTTTTCTGTGAATTTGAACAACAATTCGAGTTGATACGCAAGGCAAAGGAATACGGGCTAAACAGATACATAAACCTTGTATTTCGCAAGAACTTTTCCGCACAAGTCTTGAAAGCAAATATGCGCATAGTCGGTAACTGTGAATACGGAGTATTACTGTACAGAGAGAAATTGCCAAAGTTCAACAACGATGGACGTATGATATTTAACTGTATGGAAATGCAAAGAGATACACGAACGCCCAAAGTGCATCCAACACAAAAGCCCGTATCATTACTTGAAAAATTGATTGAGATTTTCACAGACCCCGGCGATGTTGTGATAGACCCGTGCGCTGGAAGTGGAACGACACTACTTGCCGCCGCAAATTGTGGACGCAAAGCATACGGTTTTGAGATAAAAAAAGACTTTTATAAATCCGCAACAAACATAGTTTTACCATGTGTGCAAAGGAAACTTTTCTAATACCTAACGATAGGCATTGTAGCTATTGCATCCATTATGAGCCTTGCCCGGATTTCAGAATGTACTGCAAAGCACTCCAAAGGCGTATCACAGCGAGAAAGAAACCATGTAAGTTTTACGAAATCAAACAAACTCATGGCACAAGAACGAGTAGATGATTTTTTCCAAATGGCAAAGTATTATGCCAAAGCTGAAAAAGACTTGGGTGTACAAAGGTGGGTATTTATCGGCTTTGAGCGCAAGGACGGGTATAACTACATTCGCTTGTTCAGCTATGATTTACCCCGTGAAGTGTTCGAGCGTAGGCGATGGGTTATAGAGTGGCGAAAAGCAAGGCTTGTATGCCAATATCCCAAAGACAATGTAAGATATACCTTACATTTCTATGATAAGCGTTTAGGGTTAGATGTACGCTTAAATGAGGACTTAAACAAGTTAATAGCGGCAAAAGCACAAGTAACAAAAGTACAACGCAAGATTGACGAATATGTAGCTTACAACAAGGTGCATAACCTGTTTTTCGATGAGAATACCGATGCGGATTTGTTGAAAGCCCGTGAAAAACTTGCAACGAAAATAGCCAACGTACAAGAGGCAGAAGAAAGGTTAAAAATAAAAATTGAAAAATTGCAGAAAGGGAATAATTATGTGGGTAGCAAGAAATAGGGATGGCTCATTGAATTTGTTTTTGAGGTTTAAGCCCGATAGACTTGACCCTCTATGTAATAGCTTTTGGGTTTGTAACTACGAGAGTTCAAACTATGAAACGGGGTTACACATAGACCCTGCTTTACTGCCTGATATTACGTTTGAAAATAGCCCTATGGAGGTTGGACTAACATTAATTGATAACATAAACAAGGAGGAAACAAAATGAAGATAACACCAAAATTTACATTTGTGTCAGGAAGTTTTGACACAGACGAAGTAAAGATGCTCTGTTTACCGAGCGACAATCACGGTAAAGTCGATTTGTGCATCAAAGAAAAGGATTGTGCTTGGAATATCCCCATAGGAGGCGTGAAATTACACGATAAGGATTTGTATGTGGACTTCAAAGCGACATTGGAAGATGCGACCAAATTAGGCAATGAAATCGCAAGGCGTTGGAATGAGTTTGAAGACTGGCACGTGTACAATGAAAATTCGGAAGATTTACCCCTTGTAGGTACTTTTTGTCTTCTTCGAGTTAATTACTTTGACGGTGATTATTGGGAGATTAAGTATATTACAGCTTACCGGGGGAAACATGGATGGGTGGAGGACTATGCCAGATTAGAAGATTGTAAAATAACCCATTGGAAGTCTATAAACAGTAAACCGAAAGGAGTTGAAGAATGAAACCAATACTAAATGCTGAAGATGTTAAGAAATTAAAGATAGATGAGAAATTAATTGAATGTTCGTGTGGTAAAGTAAATTATTATAGATTCCTATGTTTTCACCCACGAAACACGAATTATGTAATTCTGTTGAATCATTGCGAGGAGCCTGTAAGGTTTTACGTTCAACATCTTATAGACCGATTCTATATAGATTATACAATTCGTGATATAATTACTTATCGTATGGATTATGCTATTAAGGAAATCAAAGAGTTTGAGCAAGCATTATCTGAATTAGGAGGTAAAGATGAATTATGAGGTACGCACTTAGGAAACAAGATAAAATAGCCTCTGCATATAGCGAGGCTTATTTGAAAGAACACATCATAAAAAGCCTTGATTCATATTTTGGCAATACCAGTGATGAGCGTATAACGGATGATATTTCACAAGAGGGATATGTAACCAGTACAGGAGAAGATTATCCGCTTTTGAGAATAAACGACCTTGCGGATGATAACGCCATGTTGGAGTTTGCCGTTATAGGTCAGCAATACGATGTATTAAAACTGTCCTTTTTAGGACGCATGAAAGGGTAAAGACAATGAAAAAAGAACAAATCGAAAAGGCGGCAAATGCCTATATTGATGATTTTTTGGACGACCATATAGATTATACCGTAATCAATAACGAAGAAGATAATTATGAAGCTGGGAGAAGTAATGCGCTTTGTGAATTTGGTGCGGATATTTTCAAAGCTGGTGTAGAATGGTGTACAAATTCCGTGTGGCACGGTGCAAATGAAGAACCGAAGCATGGAGAGCATATATTGGTACGTTTCAAGTCCGGGAATTTCACTTCATGGTTTGTAAGTACTGACATTTGTTCAGTGTTTAAGAGATTTGAAGTAGTAGCGTGGGCATACATTGATGACTTATTACCAAACAAGGAGGACTGAGAAATGAAACTACGAAATGCAAAGAAGCCTATACCAAAGGAATTTCGTAAACAGATGTACGAGAATTACAAAGCGAATATGCGCTTTTACGGCAAGCCTGTACGACCATATAAAGAATGGTTGAAAGACGTATTGAACACTAAAATCGAGTTTGGGAAATGGTAACTATCAACAATACTGCATTCTATGATAAGCCCGGCAGTTGTGGCACTTGCCCTTTCTTTTTCAGTGGCTCGACCCACTATCAACCAAACAGAGGGAAAGGGCACTGTACTTTGTTTAATGAGTTTCATAACTCGTATATCAATCCACCGAAGCGATGCCAAAAGCTATTTAACAAGGCTTTCCGTATGCCGGATGGCAGCAGACTTTGTATTGTGATAAATGAGTGAACTATTTGTTATATGTAATATAATTCGTACCTTTGTGTTCGATAAACACATCATTAAAAGATGAAACAACAATTTAAGGTTATCCATGTAGAATTAAAAGAACCATACAACGGGAAAAAGCACTACTATTTTGGCTCAAAAGCAGCAATATATGATATGCTTTCAGAGGATAGAATAGGAATTAGCAAAGAAAGCCTTTGGAACGTGGATTTATCCGTTGGAGAATACGCAAACAAGCATTGTATTATCCGTATGGGGAAACTTAGACGTAAAAACACTAACAGAGGAATAAAGAAAGGAGAATAATATGTTAGGCGCAATTATAGGTGATATTGTAGGCTCACGGTTTGAGTTCAACAATACAAATAGATATGATTTTGATATGTTCACACGTGAAAGCACATTCACGGATGATACTATTTGCACCATAGCCATAGCGGATGCTATTTCAAGCGGGAAAAGCTATCAAGATAGCCTCTTGGAATGGTGCAGAAGATACCCAAACCCGAAAGGTGCTTATGGTGGCAGCTTTGCCCGTTGGATTGCGTCAGACAACCCACAACCATATAACAGCTTCGGTAACGGGTCAGCAATGAGGGTAAGCCCCGTGGCGTTGGCTTTTGATACATTGAAAGAAGTGCAAGAGGAAGCAAAGAAAACAGCACTTGTTACCCATAATCACCCGGAGGGTATAAAAGGGGCGGTTGCTGTTGCACACGCAATATATTATCTTCGCACGACACATGATTTGCCGAGATTGGAAAAGGAAATGGATAGATACTACCCCCGTTTCATGTTGGGTAATTACTTTTCGGGGGTGTTCGATGAAACGTGCATGGGTACAGTCCCGCTTTGTTTGAAATTAGTTTTATCCAGCACTTCATTTGAAGATGCAATAAGGCGGGCTATATCATGGGGTGGAGATAGCGACACGATAGGGGCTATTGTTGGCTCTATGGCAGAAGCGCAATGGGATATACCGAAAGAAATTATTGATAAAGCCTTAGACTTGTTGCCTACTGAAATGCTTAATGTGATAGGTGATTTCTTCCACAAGTTGAATGAAAGATTACTGAAATGAGAAAGGGTAAGATAATTTACGAGATAGAGCCTGAAACCATCCTTTCAATAAAGAAAGAAGTTGTGGATAAACTGGTAAAGGAATATAATGCGAAACATTCCTACAAAGACAGTACAGGCAATTTGCGTAACTCCGTTAGTTGGCATGAGCAACACGGAAAGATTTATATCATAAGAGGCATAGACGTTATAACTGTTATATGAATATGGGAACTAAAAAAAACGCATTGCTTTACCTTTGTTTGTATTACAAAGGCGAAGATGAATGTACGTTTAAGGACGACAACAAGAAATTATTTTGGACTTGTGAAAGGTGGTGGTACGAACAAACGGCACTTTCCAACGATGCCGGATGTGAGCGTATTTCTCCACTTCTTGATGAATACTTTCAAGCCGGATTGTCAGGCTTTGAACCTTACGACAATACGCCTATCACTCTGAAAGCTGTTATATTTAATCGGCATTGCAAACTTAGTGAACGGGTGGATGTTGAGAGATTCAAACGTCTTTATCTTGATGAATACAAGAAAGAGGGGTAATTGCCCCTCTTTTCATTCGTATTTGCAGTAAAATCCGCTTGACGTTGATACCATTTCTTTTATCACTTTTGGACTTTGTTCTAACACCTCCAAATCAATATACCATTTGCCTTGTGTTTCGTTCCATTCGGCTTTTGTGATACGAAACTTTGTACCTCGTTGCAAGATGATTTCATTTTCAACCGTTGATGTTGGCTTCGATTTTCCATCCCAATTTTTACCCGGTGTATGAATGCCGTTATCATGTTTTGCTCCAAATGCAGAATAAGGCTCTGCATAAGTCATGCGAGTTCCTTTCGGGCAATAGATGTTCAGACATACGGGTTTGCTTCCAAAGTTCGTGCTACGGCAATTTCCGCACGACATAAAAGAATCATCCGTGCCTATTTCACCTACCAACTTAGACGGGTTAGCTCTGTAATCATCCAAATTTGAAAGCCCAAATCTGTAATTCATAAATGCGCTTATCTCATCACGTTTTACCCAACAATCATCTTTCATAACGCTACGTGCAATGTAAGAGGTCATATCGGCAATATGCTTTTGAGATTCAGCGAGCCTTGAAGCGTAATAGTGGTAATACCCTTTTATTGCACGTAAAGGCTCTGTTATGTAACTACTGCCAGCCGTGTACTGGTACATCGCCGCCTTTTCATCGGCACTTGCCATTTTCCACATTTCAACGGCATTGTCAAAATAGTATTCGTTCGCATCCTTTTCATGGCGAAACCATTTGGCAGCGTCTTTTCTCTTTTGTGTCAAATCGGATTCAGAGAAAGACACATCCAAATCGGATGCCGCCTTTTTCGCCTTGCGCTTCGATGCTGCTTGCTCTATCTTGGACTTCTTTACATTAAGCTCCGCAATGAGTTGTTGAGCCTTGACCTTATCGTTGGCATTGATAGCCTTTTTGAGTTCCGATACAAGGTCTTTGTACGGCTTGGACTTCGTGCTGAATTTGGAAAGGTCGGCATAGCTGCTTTTGATGCTATTCCACTGTATCTTATCTTGAACAATTCCTAACTGTTTAATGTACGCCTGTTGCGATACTTGCCACGTTGGATATTTTTGTTGCACATTGTGATAATTGCCCCCTAAAAAGTCGTATGCCTCAAATTTCAGCTTCTTTTCCTGTTGTTCCAACGAAAGGGATTCCCATTGCTTCAACTTATCGGAAACGGCTTTATTTACAGCCTTTGCATCTGCCATAGAAAACTGTTTGGCAACTTGCATAGGGTTGTCGATACTCGAAAGCGAATAGATTTCCTTTCCTATTGCTTTCAGCTTCTTCGCCTCCGACATGATAGCACCCAAATCGGAATGCTTCAATGCTTCTTGCAATGCGGATGTACTAACGTCAGAGATACCACCCATGATATTAAGGATGTTGTTCCCATAACGATAGATAGACTTTCTTTCCCACCATGCTTTTTTGATGGCTTCTGCCTGTTCGGGTGTACGTGCTTCATGCCGCTTCTTGGCAATCGCTTTTGCAGTCGGTGGATTGATAACTGTACCGTTGTCCTTGATGAAGTAAGGCAAAGTGCCTTTTTGCGTTGCATCGGTTATGCGGCTTTTGTTTTCATCCATCCACCCGGTAAATTGTGTGGGTAATTCTTTTACCTCATCTTCACATTGTACGGTTGCCGTGCTTTCTCCGTCCAGTATCTTATCCAACATCTTTTCTATTTCCTCATCCTTTGCCAGCACTGGAACTTGATAGCATCGGCAGTTTGGATGCCACCCCGTCCATTTGAACTTTTTAGGATAGATGCCTTTCAAATCATCGCAAATGTCGGGGTGTGGGTGGTTGTTTGACAACTTGATTTCAATGCCAACAACAAAATCAAGCTGTTGCCAACGCTCATAGTCAGCACTCCGATAAGCTATGTTGGTTTCAGTACGTGCCAATCGTTGAGCGTTGCGGTATGAAGAACGATACACGCCACTTCCCGGATGATACTTTTTTGGGTTATCGTCAATCCACTTGTATGTATCGGTTTCTTTGTCGAACACCCTACGTTTCCACTTCCTGCCATATACGGGGTTTCCGTTCTCATCTTCTCCTATCTTCACACGGAAACGGCGGTAGAATCTATCCGGCTCTTGTAGGTACTTTTGAATTTGGCTTGCCAGTCGGTTAGCTGGTGTTCCCTCGCCTATGGCAAGTTCCAACGTCTTTTCCAGTTCCTCTTTGTACATTCCGGTGTATTTCCACACCTTTTGCGATAGATTTAAGCCATCCTTTGTCTTTCGGGCAAAAAAAGCATCCATCGCATCCATGTTACGTTGAAAGAAGCGGGCAAAATGTTTATCCACTATGGATTGTTCACCAAACACACTTTTAACCAAATCATCGTTGTTTTCGTTGGATAAAAGCCATTCCTTTTCCACTCCGTTACGGATGGTTTGATAAACACGGCTGTACATATTACGAAGAATAGGCGTTACTTCTTCACTGTAACCATATTCAGAGAAAGAGAACGGTTTGCCATCTTCAAGCTCCGTGCCTTTCACTATCTCTATGATTTTACTTAGTGAATCCAAGTAGATTTGGCGCACGGCGGCAGCGTACCCCTCCGTTCGCTTGAACAACTCTTGTTGTAGCTTCTTTTCGTTCATGTACTTTGCCATACCGCACTATCTCCTTTTCTCGAAGTTTTTGCACCAATCCTTATCTAAAAACTTACTCCACTTGTGGAAAGGACACCTACACAAAAACGGCTCACCTTTGTAGTTCAATTCGTGGTAGTCGTATGAGTGCTTGCATTCCCTACAATGTAGCTTTGTTTCGGGTTGTTTCTGTTTCTTTGCCATTATTCACCCTCCCCGAATACATCCATTCTATTAAGTTCCTTTTGTTGTTCCATCGCTTCGGCTTGCTCCGCTTTGATTTGCTCAATTTCCTTTTGTGCATTCTTCACAAGGTAACTAAGCTCCAAAGTGGACTGCAAAGAGAGTGCGCCAGCCCCGTACTGTTTCAATACATCGGCAAGCGTTTCGCTCACATCTTCACCGAACGGCTCTTGAAACTCATGCCCTATTTGCAAAGCATCATATTGAGCCTTATTCTTGTAGTCAAGCACATTCCCCAAAATAGCTTTCATAATAGATACGTGTCTGTTCATGTAGCCATCGTGGGTTTCCTTGCGCTTCTCGGCTTTGATAACAGCCAATAGCATAATCTTTCGGATAGCCTTTGCGGAAAGATTGCCTAAACTTTTCATGTTGTCAAAGTCTATGTTAGGTGTGAATGTCTTTGAAAGTATATGCTTATCCAAACGCTCATACTCATTCGCTTTGCTTTCGGATGCTTGATTCCATGTCAGATACTCAACTTTGCCGCCGTTTTTTAAGATGTATAGTTTGGCTTCTTCTTCCGCTTTTGGCAAAGAGTTTAATATCTCGGATGTAGCCACCATCGCCGGATTTGCGAAACGGTCGTTTACATCTGCGTCCGTGCTACCCAGTGCTTCCGTTCGTTCAATCATAGGCTGTACTCCTGCGTGTTCTACTTCTTGCTCAAACAGAAGTACGGGGATTTTCCCTATTGGGTTAGGGGTTACTCTCACTTCCCATCCTACACTGCCACGCTTTGCCCGGTAAATTGTATCACTTGTGTAAATATCCACATGGTAGGTGGTTTTGTTCCCTGCCTCTGTCAGATAATAACCCCATGCAAACGCTTTCAGTCGCTTGTATTGGTCTTTGACGGTATAAATATCATCCTTATTTTCCTTGCATAGCACATTGAGTAAAAGGGTCGGTTTGTCCTCCTTATCTCGGTACACATGGTAAAGGATAGCCGCCGTACCCTCCGCACCAGCCGCACGTTTCGCCTCTCTTACATGAGCGTCAAATCGTGTTTCTTGAAGCCAGTATTTATAATTCTCAAAAGCATAGTCCGTATTCTCTGATAATTGCATCCACTTAACGGGTCTGCCATACAAGAACACCAAAGCGATTTCATTAATAAACGGTTGGTAAGGAATAGGAATTTTCCACCTTTTGCTCCACCGCAAAAAGTTCCCTTTCTTATCATACACGGCACGGTCTTTCCGTTCCATAATCTTATGGCTTTCCACCTTGTACTCTTTGAGTGCTTGAATGGATGCAATGGAATGGTCGTGCATCATCGTTAAAGCCCTTGAAACGTCCTTTGCGTCCAAAAGCTCAACAAAGCTCTGTTGATAGCCAACAGCCGCTTTTACTTCGTTCTTTATAACACTTAAAATTCCCATATTGAAAAATTTACTCGGTTAAACCTAATCTACGTTCTATATCATCGGGTATATCGTATTCGTTGTAATCGAACCATGAGCGCATAAGCATCATATCCCGCCAGTCCGGTGAACATCCCAAATCCTCTTTTATGGCTTCTTTGGGCTTTAATTTTAATCTTCCATCATCGTCCGATTTCCACGTTTGCAGTTGTTCAAGTTCCCTTGCTATCTGTTCCTTATCCGACTGGCTTACCAAATCCTCATCAACACCCACATCGGATGCGTTTATATGTTCTGCCAACTTGTAGCCGCATTGTGCTTGTAGGTTTTGGTAGTTCTCATCGTTCAAAGCCCTACTGTTGTTTACAAATCCTTGTATTTCGCAATTATCAACGACACCACCGCCTACTCCGTCCTCATCAACGATACAGCGATAATTTGGTATTCGGTATCTCTTTTGGCAACGTATGATATATTCTTGTATGTCTGTTGTCTTGCTTACAGGAAAACATTTCAAGTCTATTATTTTCCAACCATCCCAAACCGCTATCCTTGCATAGTCAGCACCGAAACGGGCAATATCCCCCGTTAAGTAATTCACGCCAGTAACCTTTGCTATCTTATTGCCGAAAATAGCCATGATAGCATCATGGGAGCAAAGAGCATTCGGGTTGTCGTCATATTCCCAGTTACCCATTAGCAACCGTTCCCTTTTTACTTTGTCGGTCGTGGTTTTCAATCCCTCTATATAATCGGGGTCTATAAACGGGTTTTCTTGCACAAGGCAAGCAATATAAAACTTGTAATCGGGTAAAGTGGATGTGGTGAAAGGCTTGTAAAACAAATCATACATCCAATTCTTTTTCGGGTTACACGTGATAAATAGCTTTCGCCTTAATCCGTATTCTTCATTCTTGAAACGTCCTACACGGGTTTTCAACGTATCGTAAGCACCGAAATTTACTTCACCGCCTTCTTCTATCCAACCACCCGTAAACTCAATAGAACCGTAACGCTCATATAGAGGGTCGCCCGGCTTATATTGCAAGTCGAGAAAGTCTATACGAGAGCCGTTGTAAAATTCGATGTAATTCAAATTGGCATTGTACTTATAAAGCGTATCATTGATTCCGTAACGAGCGCATACTTGATAGAAAGTAATCAATGTGGATTGTGTAATACGCTTCAATTCAGCACGTCCGATAAACCACTTTGTGCCGGGATAACAAAGGCACATGAAGATGAGCCATGCTGCACCAGTCCACGACTTAGCACCACCAGCCGCACCACCATATAAGATTTCTATGTGTTCAGTGTCCGTAAGAATGCGCAAAGCCTCCGCTTGTTTGTCGTGTCTTTTCCCATCACGGCAAACAATGAAGTCGAAACAGCCACGTTTGAATAGTTCAACCTTGACTGCAAGACCCATCGGAACGGTTATAGCCTTGTTACTTCTTGCCATCGTTACCCTTACTTATCTTTTCAAGCAATGCGTTGTATTGCAATAGTTCTTCCGTGTTCAATGCGGACAAATCCACGTTGTTGTTTGTTACTTGTGCGTTCACCTCACTTTCGATAGGTTGCGTGGATTTACCGAAAATCCTATCAAATATCATTTCGATTGTTGAAGTCCTACCATAGCGAATATCGGAGTTGATAGCGGAAACAATGTTAAGCACCCATATAGGCGTTTCCTTGTTGGGTTGGTTGTGTTCATCCTTGATAAGTCTTTCAAGTTCTTTCGGGCTACGTTCCATCAAGAAACGGATAACATTAAAATAATCTTCTTTCTCCAATTCATGCCCCACAGTTTGCCCTACTAACTCTTTCAGCTTCTTGTATAGTTTGGGCTTCCTGCCTCTGTTGGGGGGCTGGTTATCGCTGGTGAATCTGTTCCCATTTTTATTTCCTTTTTCAAAAAGTGCCATCCGTTGTTTCTCCGTTGTTTGCAAAGTGCGTTTATTGAACACACATAAGAAATAAAAGAAAATCGGATAGAGTTTACCCGATTCTCTTTGTATGAAGAATTTCTTTAATTGTTTTCTTGCGCTTTGTATTTATCCCAAAACCATTGAATTAGATTATTGCCTTGCTGTTCCAGTTCTTCGTAGGCATCCTGTTCATCCAACAAGGCATTTGCCTTATCAATAACTCCCATTAGCAACTGTTGTTGTTCATCGGTGGCATCGTACACCTCAATTTCTCCGTTGAGTTGCTGACGTATTACGCCAATTTCCTTTTCAGAAAGTTCAATCTTATTCATTTTCAATATGTTTTAATCGTTGCAAAAATAATCATAATTTGTATTTCTTGGCTATCTTCTTCACTGCCACTGTGTACTTATCAGATTTCCCGTGAACGGCTTTTGTTACTGTTTCAGCCCAAAACTCGCTTACGTTAGTTTCTGCATACTTACCATAGCCGGATTTCTTTTTGTCCTTTCGCCATGAGGTATAAAGTTTCTGAATCTCTTTCCCCGCCGCTTTTGCTTTGGGGCTTGTTAGATGTTCGTTCCATGTGGCGTGTGCCAACTCATGCGTTACGGTATGAGCAATAGGCTTGTTTGTCTTTGTACTCCATCCACTCGCATAACCTTTTCTATGCGCACCCTCAACTTTCGATTTCTTTTGGTTGAAATGTGCCTTATTCAAATAGACAGCATCGGATTTGCCGCCTTTTGTTATGTGAACTCCGTATGTTCCCCCGGATAATTCAGCCAATTTCACAGTCCTTTGGCGAACTCCCATAACAGCATGGTATCTTGATATTGCCTCTTTGGTCGCTTTGTAAACTGCCGGGTCTTTCATTTTCACCAAAGGCTCAACCTTTGACACTTTACCTTTGTATGAACTATCGCCGGGCTGTAAGCCTCCACGTGTGCCACTTGAATTTCTTCCCATAAGCTACTTCTTTTTTGCATTTATAAAATCTGTTACATATAGTAGCCCATGTTTACGGCAAAACTCCTTGATTTCCTCACCACCACCATATACGATTAGGTTAGGTTTTTCAAGCCCCGATATTTCTTGGGCTACTTGCAAATCGGATTTAAGGCTTTCCATCCAACCGTCCAGCCCACGAGTGGCAAAAGCGTTATATCCTTTCGGAATCCCCATTTTATTGTATTCAATAAACTTGTGAGAAACATTCAAATCCGCATAGACTTTAACGCCACACTCTTGTAGGTAGCGTGATAGCCAACGTTTCTTGTAAATAAGCTGTATTCCCCATGCAATAGGCGTTTGGTCGTGGCAGCTACAATTTGGCTCAACAATCGCTTTGCAGTTACTTGTGAGCAAGTTTGTCGGGTCTTTGAAAAGAGCTTCAAACCGATAATCATCTACATAAAAATGATACGTGGCTACATCTTTCCTCAAACGGCTATTAGCACCCCACGGAGATAAAGGCAGTTCCAGTTTCCCGGCTTGCTGTTCCAAAAGAAGATTAGGGATTTCAAAAACATTGTCGCTCTCATAAAGCACATCCTTAATTTCAATCCCGCTATTGTCGGCTTCCTCATCGTCTGTATTGTCGCTCGTTTCTTCTTCTTCACTTTCTCCGCTATCATCATCAATCGCCTTGCGACTTGCCCGTTTCGGCTCTTTTTCTTCGGGTATTGTCAAGCCGATAAAGTCAAAATCGGTGTCTTTCCAAATATCATCCACTTTCAAGGCGTTAAAATCCCATTCGCCATTGTTGATATTCCCTCTAAGAATGATTTCCCTTTCATCTTCGGGGGTCGTTTCCGTATATAACACGGTCGGCACGACATCAAGATTCAATTTCTTTGCCGCCTTTAACCTTTGATTCCCATCCAACACAACCAATTTATCGCCCCTTTCAACCAAAGCCATAGGACGGTGCTTGTAGAATCCGTTTATTTTTATGCTATCTACAAGCCTTTCCATTTGCGCCTTTGTGATAGTTCTTGGATTTTCCGGGCATGGATGGATTTCGGAAACTTTTCTGTATGTAAGTTCACCGCACTTCATCTTCTTCCTCCTTTTCTGCTTCGGTTTGCCCATCGGAATTTTCGGGTGTTTCGGGCAAATTGCCTAAATACTGGTCTAAGCCTATCGCCTTTCTGAAACGCTCTACCATGCGGCAAGGAATGATATAAAAACGCTTTTTTACATAGATAAAGTGGCTTCCGTCTATGTTGTCTTTGCCCATCGCATAGAACTTTCCACGATATGACAAAGGCAAAGGCAACTTTCCGTAGATATAGATATGATACCTATCCACTTTGGATATGGTTGCATCCCTGTTATATTCACCGTTCAAGTAAATATGCACGTTATCCCCCTGCTTCATGTAGTCGTATTTCATCAACTTGTTTACGATACACCCCCCGTAGAGATACGCCAAAAGACAAATGCCAGCCAAAGGCAGCGCAAATGCAACAATAATACTTACTGACATCATATTAAATTTACTTAGTTAATGATACAAAGATATGAATTTATGTGTTTAGTAAACACATTTATAGGCACAAAAAAGCACTCAAAATCCAAAAACCAACATAGCCGCATCCCTGCCATGCTCATTTGTTCGCTGTTCCCATCCTGTATAGCTTTTGAATGTTTCTTGTTTTAACTTGGTTACGTTTCTTTTTGGCGCAACCATTTCAAACTGAATGCCTAAATCTTTCAGAAATTCTTCCCATATTGAAGCATCCCGTTTGACAGAGCCAACGCCTTGCAGTCGCTTCCGTTCCTCATCCCTCGACATAAATTCAGTACCAAACCAATTTCTTTGTCTTGGGTCTTCCACTCGCACACAGACAGCATTTTTGCCTGTTGCCTTATACGCTTCCACATAGGCTTTTACACGTTCCATAGCCTTATGGATAGGTAGGCTTTCGACAGCCAAAAGCCTACCTTGTTTGTTATCCCATACGGCAAAGCCAGTATGCACGCCTGTATCTATCCCAATATAAATCATGCCTCATCTCCCATTTCTTGTGCGACATTAGGGATTTCATACAAGATAATTCCCGATAACTCTTTGGCTTCTTTTCTCGGAGCATACAGTTGTGCCATTAAAAGGTTGTCCGGCAAAAACCTATACCTTATTTCTTGGATAAGCGGTAAGCCGATAGGGTGCTTACTCATCAGATGCAAACTCCAAAGGTCATTATCCCTTTTCACGGTTACGATAGCGGATTTATACAAAAACATCCCCGTCTTGTATTCTCCGAACTCATCGGAAAACTCCGCTTCCTTTTGGGCTGTATCTTCCAACATACGAATGAATCCGGGGCTTAAATGTTTCTTCTGCTTTGCCCAGTATTCGGGATATACCACTTTTGATTTTTTGTTTCCGTCTGTGTTCATATTAATTTTGGTTTTTAATTGATACTCTTATTGATGCTTTTGTTTCCACATTCACTAAATACTTGTTGTACATATCTTCCCCGTGTTCCTCTTGGAATTTTTCTTTATCGAAGATTTTGCGAATTGACGGGGCTATGTAAGCAATACGGATTCTTGCGTTTTCCGCTTTCTTCAAGTCATGCGTTTGCATAACTTCCAACATTTTTTCCTGTAACTGTTTCTTACGGGATTCCATTTGCGCTATTTGTTCTTCAAGCGAAATGTATTCATCTTGGAGTGCCAAAATATCATCCGGCATCGGCTCATATACCTTTTCTTTTTTCTTTGCCATAATCAGAGCTTATAAGGTGAAACAATATCGTATATCGCTTTGCATATCTCTATATCATAGAGAGCATCATGCAATCGTTCCGCATCTACTTCGATACCCAAATGTTTAGCGACTGTTCCCTGCTTGAAATTCTCCATTCCTGCTCGCTTGGATGCAAGGTAAGGAGTGGCAAGAACCATCACGTCAATAGAATTACTCCAAAACCACGAACCGAAATACTTATCATTGTTTTGTAAGAACCATGCCCGTAGGAACTGGTTATCAAAAGAAGCATTGTTGTAACCTGCCAAAAAGAACTTATCTTGTTTGTTGTAACGGTCGGCATACTTGGAAAGCATATCCACGAACTTTTGATAGACTTCTCCCATAGGTGGGTATGCCATAATTTGCTCTTTTGTAACCCCTGCCACATCCAAAGCCTCTTGCACGATTTCGGCTTTCGGATTGGGTTGTACATGGAAATTAAACCTTTCCTTAACTTCTCCATCGACTACTACCATACCGCTAATTTGGTGGATTCCGTGCCGATTTACCATTGTGCCTGTTGTTTCAAGGTCAAAAAACAAAATCTTCATATTAAAATTGTTATGTATTTGATTTATAATGAATTTTTACACACTCAAACAGATAGTGGGCTATAAGAGGAATCACAGCATTACCCATATCCTCTATTCTTCTTTCGTCCAGTCCTGCGGAAAACCCATCATCCATTCGTACATTCTCATAGTCTGAATTGCAGTCAAACCGTTCAAATGGCATTGATACAATGTTTTGTCTTGGTGTCCGTTCTTGTAATACTTCTTGTATTGGTAAGAATATCGAAGTATTATTCTTGCATCCGATTTCGCGGGTGTAGGCAATACCGTAAACTCGTTCCCTCCTATGGTTGAATCCAAATTGCGAAGCCTGTAAACATTGCCATTGACAGTCATACCCGCTTTTGGAAAGGTCGCAAAGCACCCGCTCAAATCCTCGAATAACGAGCATTGGGCTGTTTTCAAAGAGGATGTATTTAGGTCTAACTTCCCCCAAAATTCTACTATATTCTTTCCATAGCCCGGAACGCTCACCGTTGATTCCCTTAACTTTTCCATCTTTCCATAATGATTTGTTTGAAACATTCGCAATAGATATATCTTGACATGGAAACCCACCGCTCATAATATCCACGTAACAAGGATTATACATAGTTCTTACATCGTTGTACTGGATAGCGTTAGGAAAGTGCCGTTTAAGGATTTTCCTTTTATGTTCCTCAAATTCGCAATTCCACAACGTTTCTATCCCCGACATTTGCGCACCGAGTTCAAAACCACCTACACCACTGAATAACGAGCCATGAGTAAGCATCACGATTCTTTTTCATGTTGTTTATACCGTTTCATCGCTTGGTATAGGCTTTGCTCCTTATCCAGCATGGAAATTAACCTATCCACGTCCACGAACTTTTCACCGTCAAGATAAGCCCAAATCATGCGTAACGAATCCGCTACTTGCTTTGCCTCTTTGATTTCTTTCAAAGAGCCGGACACCTCCTTGTTGGTTGCAGTTTTCCTGCCTTGCTCATTTGCCGTTTTGATTGCATTGTTGGCAGCTTCAACCTGTTCATTCTCCGTTTCATAGCTGGACGATATTTCACGTGCCGCCTTGATAGAAATTTCATTCCTTACTATCCGTTCCTGTATCTCTTTTGGCAAGTCCAGTAAAGCAAGGCATTTGCATACATAAGCAGGCGACTTCTTGAACTTATCGGCTATTTCCACTTGTGAATATCCAAACTCATCTTTGAATCGTTGAAACATCAAAGCGCATTCATATTCAGTAAAACGCTTTCCCTCGTTTCGCATCATCTGTTCGATATACAAGTTTTCCATGCTTGTACTTTGTGGAACTTTCAACGCTTTCACAAAAGGAATATCCGCACCCTCACCTATGGCAAGCATGGTTGCACGGTATCTTCGTTCACCATCCACCAGTTTATATTTTTCTTCTCCGTTTGCATCCTTGAATGCTATAACAGTCAGAGGATTTAACACGCCCTTTGCCTTTATCTGTTCTTTCAATTCATCCAAATCGAAATCCCTACGGACATTGAACCCATCAACCACAACAATGTTTCTTGGGTCAATCAGAAACACATCCGTTTTCTTTGTTGCATTATTTTTCATCGCTTTTCTGTTTTTAATTCCGTTACAAGGTCATTCATCGCTATCGAAGTAATCTTCGTTTTCTTCTATGAAGCTATCCAACGCATCATCACAATAATCTCCCTCGCATAAGGAATCCGGCAGATGGTCTATTTCTCCTTTGCGCCACGGGCAAAAGTCGCATAGCTCATCGCCCAATGTTTCTTTCAGTTCTTCGTTACTCATACTTCCAACTCTCTAAAAATGTGGTACACTACATCCCCAAATGCCAGTTGAACCGTTCCAATGTATTCTAACTTATCGCTATCTTCAATCGGTTGCCCTGTTGAAATAATGCGGATTTTCACACATTCACTTGGTGCATTTACATCCACCAAAGCCCAAATACAAATAATTCCTTTTTGATTTTGAACTGTGAGAATCTTATAACCAGTGGGTATAAATACCTCTTGGCGGTCTATATAAGCAATAGGGAACTTATAAATCAATCTCATAATGAAGTTGCTTTAATATCTGTAATCGGTGAAATGAATAACCACACCATCAAACACATTGCTTTTCTGAAAGAAGAATGAAATAAAATCCTCCTCACTCAAAGCGTCATTGTGTGCCACTTCCTCAAAGGGTACTTTCTTATCATCTATCCAAACTTGCGGCACTTCATCCGTACTACAATAGGACATTGTAATGTGTTGCAGTCCTATCCGTTCAAATCTTGCAAACTCCCTTTGTTCGGAGTTGTAGGGTCGCCCCGTCCATTCTCGTACAGATAAGTATTTTTTGCCGGATGCAATATCATTGTAACGACCCTCCCATACATTTTTTGCATTGCCCCGTATGGTATGTATTTTTGTTCCTTTCTTCAATTCATCCTCAAACCCTGTCGGTTTTCCGGCTTTGGGATGATTAGCCGGAAACCTTTTGCATAGGGTAAGAATAACCTTTTTCTTTTCCATATTCGATTATATACGTTTGTCAAACACATTTAAGAAAACAAATCAAGCATTCCGGGTTGGAACTGGGATAACATCTTATCTACCTTTCGTTCCAAATCCTTAGACTTTGCAAGGATAATCTTATTGCGTGTCTTGAAGTATTCCTTTTGGGCATCCCTCATTTCACGCACCAGTGTTATAAATTCCTCGACATTCATCTGCGATAGCTTTTTTGTTTGTAATACAACCTTTCAAACATTTCTTCCATCCTATCAGCGATGCGCAAGCCGTAACGTTCGCCAAATTCTTCATCAGCCAAATTTGAGGTCGCTATGGTGAATAACTGCCTATCATATCGGGCATAGATAAGCTCTGTAACTGGCGAAAACTCATTGCCCCAACTTTTCACACATTCCGGCTCTGTTCCGACATCATCAATAAACAAAAGTTCTTGATTTTTCAACTTGGAGAAATAAGCCGGGTCGTCCACTATCCTTTTGGCAAGGTCAAGTGATGAAACACGATAGACACCTTTTCTTTCAGAGGATAACGAACTATTGTACAATATGCCTATCAGATTACAGATAGCCTTTGCCAAAGTCGTTTTGCCCGAACCGACACTGCCATACAACAGCAACCCTACTTTATAATCCCCACAAAGCCATTTGGCGGCTTTGTTAATCTTATTCAAAGTGCTTTCATCGGCAACATAGGGTATTCTTCTACGTTCAACTTCCGATTGGTAGCACATACGCAACATTTCTTCCACTGTGTCCTGTGGGAATTTATCTATCTTAAAGCGTATTCCTGAAGCTGCCTGTTTGTTCAGTATCGCTTTCAGACTTTCCACTAAATGCTTTTCCATGTTTTTTAACTTCTTCATTATACCTATCTACAACCCAATTAAGGATTGTTCGATAGTCGGATTTGTATCTTTTTCCTGTTGAACCTTTATAGTTATCAAGTATCTGTATCATACGCTTTGCCGCTTCTTCCGAGTATTGGGAGCATAGCTTTGCGTACTCATCTTTTGTAAGGGAAACAAATTCAGCATACTTGTATTTCTTAGCTTTTTCCGCTTTCGCTTGCTGTTCCGGGGTTAGTGGCGGTGGGCTTTCTTCCGGGAACAAATCGGCTTGCTGTGCTTCTGTTGCAGTTCCCTGCTTAGGCATTTCTTCCGGCTTTTCCTCTGTTGGAGTAGAAGCCCTTGAAAATATCTTGGATTTGGTAGTATCACCTCCTTTCCTACCAGCTTCACGCCTTTTATCCCTTATTTCCTCATCCCGAACCATACGCCTACAAAATACCGCACCATCTTTCCTAATCCCACACAATCCACAATCAATAAGCCTGTCGAGCCATTCAAAACTGCCGGACGCATCTTTTCCTATCAGATGTTGTATTTCACGCTTGGTATATATTTCGGAATTTGGCTTCACCATAACACCACGTTCCGCACTATCCCACATATAGCAAAGCATATCCATCCACAACCCCTTAATATCAAGAGGCAGTGTTTTCAATATCGGATTGCATAGCCAGTCCTCCGTATCGAAAGGCATCGGGCTTTTCTTCTTTCTTGCCATATCGGGTAAATTTTAAGGGTGGGGGATAAAATCCCCCTACCCATACATAGTGCGTTATACCTCCATTATAGCAATATCGGGAGCGATGCTCTTGATTTTTTCCAATACCGAATCAATGCAATTATCACGATAATTTTCTGCCATTTCGTTAGCTCCCGGCGAAACAAGTTGCAAGAACACTTCACCGTCTTTCAGATAGTGGTCGAACTCTACTTCAATAGGGGTTTTTGCAGTTCCTTTGAAGATAGCCACATTCACCGTGAAACTCTTTGGCAAATTGCTTTCCACTTGGCAACGGTAAACATCGGCGGTAGAGCCGGACGGGTCGCGCTGCTTCTGAATTTCTGCCTTTGCCTTTGCCGTAAAGTTTTTGAGTAAAGAAACAAGTACCATGCACTTTTCTTTGTCCTCAAACACACCACGATTCAAGCGTAAGAATTGCCCCAGTTTTGCCGGAATCCAACCACTTTCGGCATCATTTATACCGAACTTAGAAAAGACCTCCGAAAATTCCACCTTTCCTACGAAAGTGTTCTTTGTGTAATAATCATCTTCGTTTACAGTCAGTGTGATAGTCATGTTTTCCCTATCCACTTTCACGTTTGCCCTCTTTTGGTCGATAGTATCAATGCGCTTTTCCAACCAGTCAAACGGGGTCGAAATTACACCCGAAACGCTTATCTTTTCGGGGGCTTTGTTTTCAAGTGGATTAGTCGCTTTTGGAGCATCCCCTTGACGATACACGATTTCGATAGGTTTTTCACCTGTGTAGTTCTCAATGTTCACGGTTAATCCGTTGTTTTCTTCGTTTTTCATTTCCTAAATGATTAAAAATTAAACATCAATTATCTGTACCTGTCTTTGGTAGGTCGCTGTTGTTGGAGCGGATAGCTTGAAACACTGTACGTGTCCTTTCTTCAGGTCGGATTTCTCTTTCTTCAATCTTGTAACCGTTTGGCGTGTACAAACCTACTTTGCCCTCATCGGCATCTATGAATTGATAACATTCCCCAGTTACCCATTCACCGCCCGATTTCAATTCATCACGGATTTTACCCAAACGCTCCACAAGCGGTTTTATACGCCCTTTGTAGTCAGCCCGTATTTCCGCTAACTGTTGTTCCAAATCGGCAATCTGAATGGAAACATTGGCAAGTTCCGCACGTTTCGCATTCGTTTCGTGCTGCTCAAACTTTTTCGTGTAGCACTTTTCTATGATTTTATCGCAACTATCCCTTAGAATTTGCGCCCGTTGCTCAATCGGGGTATCTGCTAACATTACATCTTTCATATTCGCTTCATTTTAAGTGTTCTGTTACTTTGAATCCATAAGCAAGGTATTCTGCCCATAATTCAATGAATTGCTGCCCGAAATAACGTGCCTTTTCTTCCGTTTCTTGGCACAAGCGGAAACCAATGTCCGCATACGAGTACGAGGAGCGAATATTCGCAGCCAGACAACCGAAGCCCGCACCCGCACCATTATTCGCATTGCCACCGAACAAAGCACCTAACATGGATTTTCTTTTCTCATCGCTCATTTGTGAAATTTCGCCCTTTGTGTACAAAGCAAACCACGGATACCAATAGACTTTGTTACCCTCCGCATCAGGCATCGGAGTGAATTTCTTTCCCCATAACGCACGGCAAATCACCTCCAATTTCATAAGTGCGATATGCCGTGATTTACATCCGGCTTGCAATAACGCATCTTCATCTATCGGTTTAATGTTCAACGCAACGCAAGCATCTTCATAACTCTTTATGCTTTTGTAATCATCCAATGTCGGTTTTGCAGTTTCGCAAACATCCTTTCCGAACAACGTAGCCAACATTTCTTTGACACCATCGCAAGCATCTTTATAGGCGGCTTGCACTCTTTCCTTTTCGATTTCAATCTTGCTCATCTTTTAGAGTTTTTAGTTTGACAATCAATTTCTTTGTAATTCTTATCGCATTATCCACCCGTGTATTGCGTCCGGGTGGAATGTTCTCAATCAATACGGGTATAAGCCTTATAAGCTCCGTTACCACTCCGTTAGGTATTCTTTTCATTGCTTTTCCAGTAGCGGTCAGGGTCGGGTATTTCCACGTTCAAAAACTCCCTTGCATACTCTCTTAGCTTTTCGCAATAAGTAGAGAAAGTAAGCGTGTCCATAGTGGCGGTAGAACCGGGAAATTCCAAAATCTCCCCTGTATATTTGTTGATTACCTTATCGGCTGTCATTTGCGACTTAAAGAACTCATGCACTTGTTCCACACTCACAAACTCATATCCAGCATCAATAAGAGCATCTAACAACATCGGGTAAATACACCCCCACAACCATCCGTTTTGGTCGTTTGAGCGTGGTTTTCTTACCTTTGAAACCCCCACACGGTAAAGCCCATCACTTTGTTGTTTAAGCCATTCGTATAGTGGTTTGAGGTTAAACAACCCATCCCGTTTTTCTACCAGCAATTTAGCCATACCTAAATCCTTTCCAGTTCAATTTCAAGCCCGGCACGTGCCGCATATACCATCTTTCCAGTAAGCCTTTCTATCTCCTTGACAAATCGCCCCTCATCGCTGTTATTGTCGGATAGGTGCAATAGAATGATATTAGAAACTTTGGATAGGTCGTTGGCACGTAAGAACTCTTTGCACGTATCAAGCTCCATGTGTGAGGTCATAAGCCTATCCCTTTGCGATGGCAATGTGCGTCCGGCATTGATAGCCTCAATGAGCTTTTCATCAGAATAATTGCACTCAATCATAACATGGTTAAGTCCGGGAAAAACATACTCACACATACAACTGTCTGTAAGAAACATTATGCGCCCCGTTTCCTTGTGTTCTATCAGATAGCCCACACAAGGCACATCATGGCAAGCGGTAAAAGGCAAAACCTTGAATCCCCCGAATCTGTAACCCTTTCCACTCTCAATACACAAAGCACGTGAATCGGAAACTCCTTTTGCAGTCCATACCTCCGGCAATGCCAACGTAAGGAAACCGCTATCCACCATGTTTTTTATGTATTTGGCGTGGTCGTTATGTTGATGAGTGATTAGGCAGCCGACAACTTTTCGTATATCGAAATCAAGAGCTTTTTTTACATCTATAAACTTCACCCCAGCTTCGATAATCAAAGCCTCCTGTTTGTTTTCAAGGATGTAACAATTTCCACTTGACGAACTGCCTAACACTTTCAATACCATAACAATTTCTTTTAATATCCGGGGTCTATATCCGGTTGTTTGTTACTGTTATCATCTACCACTTCATAGCTTGCGTCTGACATATCCAGCACTTGTGCATTAGCGTTGTTCTGAATGAGGTTATCACGCATATCTGTTTCTCCCTCGTAATCATCGGCAATAGCGTTTTGCATTTCAATAGACAGATAGCCGTATTTACTTAGTAAATTGCGTATTACGGTCTTAATAGCCATACCGTGAAAGTTACCCATCCATCCTACAACCGTACTATCCGCATTCACTGGAAGATTTGCAAGGCTCAACAACTTTTCAACTGTTGCGTCTTTGTCGTTTTTCAGTGCCTTAGAGAAACGCTTGGCGTGGTTTGCCATTTGTTCCGTTGTCATGTATAAGGTCTTTGAAAAACCGTTCAGCAACTCGAAATAGCAGAAGTACCCCAGTACCTTATCGGATTTTCTTTCTCCGTCAAATGCTATTTCACCCGTCAGCTTGTTTACTTTCCGCAATTCGCCATCATAGACTACATCGGCATTGATGGTACGGTATTGCCCCGTTCTCATAGCCAACTGGATAAGCCCTTTGTAGCCAATTTGAAAAGTCGGCTCCATTACCTTTTCCCACTTTTCACGCTTATTCCCCTTATCATCTACATACTCAACTTTTTTGCTGTTGTTGAAAGGTATGATAAAAGCATAGCCCAAAGCCTTATTGATAGGCAAATGAAGTACGGCGGCTTTCAATGCCTCCATTACGACTTGTTTAGGCTCGCAAAGCTGTAATTTCGTGTCGCTGTTGTACAAGTCTATCACAGAGGCTATGAATGTAGGCGCATTCTTATTCAGCGCATTTTGGAACTGTTGCATTACAGATGGTGCGTTTAACATCCCTTTCAACACATCCACTTTCTTAGGCTTCTCTACTTGTGCCGCCTGTTTTGCAGTGTTTACCACTGCCGTTGTTGCTTGTTGTGTCATTTCCCGAAAATTTTAGTTAGGTTTATGAAATTGATAAACTTTACAGCCTCTAAGAATAGCCCCTTAGATTCCTGTCTTGTGGCAAATTGAGTAAGAGCGTATAACAAGTTTTCTTTTGTTCCTGCCGCCATTACATCCACGTGCGCACCATCGCCCTTTTCATTCTCTTCTACCGAAATCACTATAAAGGCTTTCTTTCTGTTAGGGTCATTGCTAACGTGTTCCACACCGCTTTTGATGAAGTCTTGCACAACTTCTTGATAGCTTTTTGGTTTGCAACTTTTACAAATGTTCATAATCTTATTGTTTTATTGTTAGTTGTTTATCACGGCTCACAGAAAGATTAATCACCTGTGAAATCGTAGGTATAATTTCGTTCACTCGCTCCCTGTTGTCTATGAAAATCGGTGCTGAAATTCCTTTGTTCCGGCAAATAGCGTTGATTATGTCAAGCCCGGCATTAAGTTTCTTTGCATCGTTCAAATCGGGATAGGGTACACCGTCAATCGTGCATACACAAGTCAGCTTTTCGCCTCCGTTCAGTTGCTCGTTGATGAAAGAGAACGAAACAAGGCTAAACATTCCGTTAATACGTTTCATCAGTTCGTTATCCTTTGCCTTTTGGAAATCAAGCATGGTAAATTCGGCTTTCTCCAAATCGGCAAGAGCTTGATTGTTCGCCACCCGTTTTTCTTCCAGTTTCGCTATTTCATTCTCCGCACGTTCGATAGTTTCACGTTTAGCCAACCTTTTAATCAGTTCGGAAATAGCATCATCCAATGTTTTAATACCGTCTTTCAACTCTGAAACGTCAATCGGTTTTGCTTCCATGTACAACTGGTTTTCAAGTTCTGAAATCTCGTTACGGATGGATATGCAAGTAGGGTCGGATGCAATCAAAGCGTTTACATTTTGCGCTTCGGGCATATTCGCTTTTTGTGCCTCAATGTCATTTTGCGCTTGCGTAATATCTGCCTCAATTTTCGCCTTTTCAGCCAAAGCCTTTTCACGTTTGGCAATCGTTTCGTCAAGCATAGACTTGATACCTTTGCCTTTTGTTCTGTTGGATTGTAAACGTGCAGATTTACTTTGGTTGAAATTGGCTTCCAACTCATGTTGCTTTGCGGCTATATCATCGGCTTCCAGTTGTCTATGGCAAGTCGGGCAAACAAAAGCACCATCGGGATAATTCAATGTTTCTTCGCTTATGATTCGGAATTGCCCACGCAATGTTTCCAATTCCGTTTCCATGCTCGTTATCTGCCGTTCATAACTTTGTATTTCGTTATGCTTGCGTTCCAAATTGCTTTGGCAAAGTTTCAGATTGTATTCCGCATCCCTTAGCTTCAAAGAAGCCTCATTGCGCCCATTGTCGGCTTTGGCTTTCAATTCATTCTCAACTTTGGTAAGAGAAAGTTTCTTTTCTCCAATCTGTTTTTGAATAGCAGCCTTGCGCTTGTATTCGGCTTCAACAAGTTGCGATTTGTCGGATAATTGAGTTTCTAACGCTGCCTTTCTTGCTCGTTTGTCGGTAAGTTCAGAATCCAACGCCACCCAATCTTCTTCTTCCGGCATCAGCCGTTTTGCAGTTTCAATGTTTGACGGAATCAATGTCAATTCGTCTTTGATAGCCTTTTTCTTTGCGGCTACCTCCTTAGCGAATTGAGCCAACGGTTTACCCGATAACTGTGCAAGTAATTCCATGTATTCGGGCTTCAATCCCGCCACGTCCATATCCGTAACATTGCCCGCCATATCCAACAACATTTCTTTTTGTGCATCGGCTGAAAGCGAGGTAAAATAGAACGGGTTGGTTATCATCCGTGAAACATCCTCCGAAAGTATGTTAGCAACCTCCGTGTCATACTCTTTCTTAGTCGCCAACTTAACATCATTCACATAAAATTCCGTTTGGTGATTCTGCAATGTTTCAGTAGTAGTTCCACGTGGCTTTACCCATTTTTCCACATAGGCACGTTTCAATTTGACTTCCTTTCCATCCACTGAAAGGACACCAATAACGTAATGCTCCAGTCTAAGGATAGGCTTTCCGTCCTCATCCAACGTCTTAATGTTGAAATTGCTATCGGACTTGCCTTTGCTGTCTTTTCCGAATAGAAGCCACGAAAAAGCATCGCATACAGTTGTCTTACCCGTTCCGTTTTCTCCGGCTATCAGCGTTTCCGCATCGGAGAAATTCAAAGTAAGTTCCCTTATCCCTTTGAAATTCAGCAAGGATAGGCTTTTCAGTTTAATAGTTCTCATTTTTCTACTTGTTTATAAGTGAGTTGATTTTTTCTGATTTGTCGGCTGCCATAAGTTCAGCCCTCGAATAAAGCACTTTGGAACGGATAGAAGCACCGCCACGTGTCGTTGATACAGTTCCTTTCTGTACCCACTTCTTTACACGGCACTCTTGAAACTCCCTGTATGCCTCACGCTGTGAAATGAGGTCATTGGCGGGTGCTATGCGTTTAGCATAGTTAGCTGCCCCCAATTCTGCCATTTCAGCGCAAAGGTTTTTCAGTTCGTATAGTTCCAAAATGATAGGCATGATTATTTGCTGTTAATACGTTTGAAATAGGATGCTACGCTTTCAATGCCGTATTCATCATCCCTGTAAAGGACAAAAGCCATTAGCGCACAAGCCCCAGCGGTAATGAAGTGCCACCATGCGCCAAAAAAGATAGCTCCCACAAGTGCGCCTATTCCCAAAAGACCGAATAGGCACGTTCCCACTAAGTTTAGTAATGTTTCAAATTTCATAATCGGTGTTGCATTTGATTAGTTGAACAATTCGTTTTCAGGTACGCCCAATTTTGAGGATAGCAAGGAAATTTTCAAAGCATCCGGCTTTTGAGTACCTGCCAACCAACAGCGCACGGTTTTTTCAGATACCTTGCATAGTTCCGCTATTTCTTTTACAAAAGCCGTTTTCGGTGCTATCGGTGCTTTTGATGGCAAAGCATCATAAATCTGTCTGAATCTACTTTTTTCCATTTTTTACCCAGTTAATTAGCGTTCGGCAAACACATTTTTCATATATTTGCCCCGTAATAACATTGATTACGTTGCAAATATACGGCTTTATTTTCTGTAAATCCAAATTTCTACGGTTAATTTTTCAGAGAATTTTCTGTATATCTTGCAAGTGATTGATAATCAAAGTAATAATTTTACAGAATTTTTCGCCGCATGAGTGGAACAAAAAATAGAATGATTGAGTTTTTGAGATATAAGGGATTATCCCAACTCAAATTTGAAGAAAGCGTAAACCTTTCACGTGGATTTGTGAACAATATAGGAGATAGCATAAGGGAAGCATCTTTGCAAAAGATAGTGAGCGTTTACCCGGAATTAAATATAGCGTGGCTCAAAACTGGTGTAGGCACAATGTTAATCGGCAAAGGAGAAAGTGAGGGAACTCTGTACACTCCAAAAGAGAAGCCGGAAAGCATAGAATCCGAAGAAACTGCAACGATGGTTTTACTTCTGCCTGTTTCCGCACAAGGTGGCAGCTTGAATGATTTTGTGGTATCGGTCAAAGACAGCGATTGTGAAAAAGTCGTGTCGCCTATACGTGGTGTAGATTTCGCTATGCCTGTTTCGGGTGATAGTATGTCGCCTGAATACCCCAATGGAAGCCGGGTATTTATCAAAAGGATAAACGAACGAGCTTTTATCGAATGGGGAAAGGCGTATGTACTTGACACGTGCAACGGTACGGTTATCAAAATACTTGTTCCGTCCAATAAAGAGGGGTATGTTAGATGTGTTTCTATAAACCCCGACCCCATATTTGCCCCGTTCGAGGTGGCTATGCAAGACATTTACGGAGTGTACAAAGTATTGCTTTGTATGTCAGTTAAATAATTTAGAATATGGAAAATTACAGTAGAATGGTTATTGAACTCTACAAAAAGAGTTTTACCGATTATGTGAACAACAACCCCGTAGATGTGAACGAGATTTTAGAGGCACAACAAGCGATAAGCAATGCAATCACCAAAGCAAAGGTGCAAAACACCGACACGGAGGTTTTGGAGTGCCTTAAAATGGATATTGAATACTTAAAGTACAAGATTCTATGAAGTATATCTTTTTATTGCTTGCGTTGGCTTTGCAATCTTGCTCGGATAATTCACCATATACAGAAATTCTCAATTCCGGGAATGAGGAAAAACCACGCTTTATTACTATTGAGAATGGAGATAAAGAGTTGAATTTATACATCTACATTTTAGGAGGTTTGGAAACTCCACCCGGAAGAAAGTGTGAGCCTATAAAGATTTATGGCGATACGGCAAGTGTTGCGTATAGATGGCAGGGTGAAGAAACTTTTGATGATACGCTCAAAGTGGACTTGAAAAACAGACCCAACGATGGCATTACAAATTATATTGTTACAAGATGAATACACCAGTGAGCAAACAAATAATGGAACGGTTTTATACTGCACTGGATGCAATCATAGCAATGAAGAAAATCCGGGGTGTAAACACATATTGCCGCCTCTACGAAATAGACAGGCGGAACTTTATCGCCCAACGTAAAAACTTAGATAGGGGTTGGTTTCAACTATCATGGCTTTATCCTATGGTTAGAGAATACGGAGTAAATGCCCGATGGCTGCTTACAGGCTTCGGTAAAATGTTTGACGAAAAAGAAATATGATAGCATTTCTCTTTACGGTGATTGCGGTGTTCGCTCTATTCGCCATAATAAAAGCAATAGAAAAACATTCCGATGGCGACAACACACAGAGCATTCCTAATGCACCAAGTAAATCTAACAAAGTAAGAAAAATCCCCAAAGTGCAATCTTATGAAAAATGGGAGAAAAAAGTGAAGAAGAAAAAAGGCAAGAATGCGATTACTAATTCACTGTACATCTTCCTTTCAATAGAAGAAGCTGAAAAACTTATGAAGCACGACCAATCGAAAGACGATATGAGGGTACTTGATTTGATATTGGATGCGAAACTTGACGGATTGAATCACATCAAACTTGAAAGAGAGGTGTACGAAAGACTTAATAGATTCTGAATTAAAAGAAGCGTGGCAACCCCACGCTTTTTTTGTTCTTTCCCCCATACCCCCTATTTCATATATTCTATCTATTATCTATATCAATATATTATTTACTATATATATTATACCCCTTATAACTTTTGCTTAGGCAAAACTGATTTACGAAAAGATTGTTTTTCAGAGTGTTGCAAAATTTTGCTTAGGCAAATTGCGTTTTGCTTAGGCAAATTGGCTTAACGATAACAAGTTGATTGATAGGTGCTTATAATTTTGCTTAGGCAAATACGATTTTTGCTTAGGCAAATATATAGGTTCATCCACGGTTGCGATATGAAGTTTTACCGTATCAAGTACCTTTCTATTCGCATTGTCTATTTCATCCCACGAACGCTTGATATAGATGTCGGTTACTTTCATATCATCGTCCACATGGTTAAGGGATGTATGCACGGTGTACTTATCTACTCCTGCATCATTGTTAGCTATGGTAGCCCATGAATGGCGCGCTGCGTAAAATTCCAAATCATCTACCCCAACGGCTTTACCTACCTTTTTCAATCCATAATTGAGCGCACAATTAAAACTATCCATACGGCTATACCAATGGTAGAAGCCAAACACTCGTTTTCCGTCAGGGTCTTTATACTTATTCACCAGTGCTTCTATTTCAGGCTCAATCTTGATTGATATTTCTGCACCGTCCGCACGTCTGTTTTTTGTTTTTGTCCGGTGGTAAGTGATGCGCCCGTTTTTGCAGTCCGTACAATTATACAAATCAACCGCATTCATTCCAACTAATGCGAAACTCAACAAGAAAACATCCTTTGCAAGATTAAATCTGTTCTTTCCGGGTTGCATTATCTCCGTATATGGCAAATCGGCTATCATTCGGATGTGTTCAATATCCAATGCTCTTTTTCTTGAAACTGGTATCTTGGGCAATTTTACTTTCTTGAACGGGGTGTATGGTATGCGTATAATACCCATGTCCTCATCGTTGAACTCTGCTTTTGCCTTGTTGTGTACCGCACGTAAAAGGCTTGGATATAATGATTGCGCCCTGCCTCCCTTTTTCCTTTTATGTGGTGCTGGTTGTTCGGCTATCCACCTTATCCAATCGCTGACAAAACGGGATGTAATTTCATGGATGCTTATCTTTTCCCTGCCTACAAACTTGATAAGGTTGTTTATTGCGACTTCGTAGGCTCTTGCGTTTCCATCATGCCCAGTGCTATACAATTCTTTTATATGGTTACGGGCATACGCTACAATATCAAGGTCGAAATGTTCCCCGTTGTCAGAGGTGATAAGTTCCACTACTTGCTCAACGGTCATGTCTTTTAGCCTTTCTCCGGCTCTGTCGCATATTTGGCGGTACTTTCTTATCTGTTGGTCTGTAAGGTCTATGTATTTTTGGTTTTTCAGCTTCAATGAGCGTGTCAAATCTTCCTTTGTTACATAGTAGGTTGTAGGCAGATATTTTTTCCGCTTGTTTTGAGTTACCCGAATCTTTATGTTGTACGTTCCATCCGCTTTCTTTTGATGTGCGTAAACCTCCGCTTTGAATGTTGCCATAATCTTGTAGAACTATTGTAGAACTTTTTACCGCAAATATAGCGGATTTTTGCGGTAAATGCAGAAACGAAAAAAGCCCGTTTCACAAAGAAACGAGCCTTTCAGTACCCCCGATGAGAATCGAACTCATATTTACGGTTTAGGAAACCGCCGTTCTATCCGTTGAACTACAAGGGCTTACATTTTCTTTAATTCACAAAGCGAGTGATTCACTTAGTAAATTCTTCTTTTCAGTATTTTAAGAACGCTTTCCCCGTGTCATACGTTTAGGAAACCAGTATTCTATCCGTTGAACTACAGAGCCATCTATTTTTAGAGACCGCAAAAGTAAAACCTTTTCCTCAAATAGACAAAAGATACTCTCCTTTTTCTATGAATCAAAAAGACTTCGTATAACAGCTAACGATTTGATCTCAGGAAAATCGGGTAAATGCAATCGATAATATTCCAAAATATGCTCTATAATAAGATTCCGCTCTTGACGAGAAAAACCATATAAAGACATATTCTCAAAACTTATTCGGAGAAGACGAGAAAAAAACGCACTCTCTCGAGGATCTAAATAATGCCGATGCAGCGGTTGAGCCAACGTAAACTCTCCATTCAGCATATCAAAATAATTACCCTCCTTATAAGAATCCGTATTAGGGAAAATACCCAAATAACGCAACAACCCCATTAAAAAAACCATGTGAAAATTAGCGATACCCTTATCCGCATATTCCAATAGACGAATCGACTCATACAGATAGTCAAACAACCTTTCATCCGGCTCCGCATCTCTCATAACACGAAAAAGAACCTCCGAAAGAAAAAGCGCCACCACATTTTTAATGGGATTACAAAAAATATCATTCATTGGAAAACAAGCGCGCGTCTCTTTGACCCGGTGCAAATCACGCTTATTCAAATGCTCCACATCCATATCCAATACAGACAATGGTATAAACAACGACTTGGAGACCGCACTTCTTTTACCCCTTCCGCGAGCCACCAGATATGAAGCACGCCCAAACACCTCTGTATACATTGTTATAATAGAGTATCTGTCATTATAAGGAATCGCACGCAAGACAACACCTCTCGTTTTACACAACATAATTATTAGTATCTTTGTCGATGATTAAAAACAAAGGTAATTATATTAATGTTATAAATATCACTCAAAATATAGAAATATGTTAGACTTAACGACACCTTCATTGCTGTTTTCCGCCATATCGCTCATATTACTCGCTTATACGAATCGCTTTCTCTCTTACGCCGGCATCGTACGTGCGCTAAAAGAGAAACACTTACAAACACACGATCCAAAAGATATCGCACAAATAGCGAATTTACGCAAACGCCTCTACCTGACACGAACCATGCAAATATTAGGAATCCTCAGCCTATTGCTATGCGTCATCGCCATGTTCTTTATCTATATATCATGGCAGGCATTTGCCGCTTGGATATTTGGTATAGCACTCCTGCTTCTCGCCGCTTCACTATGCGTATGTATTTGGGAAATAAACATTTCCGTTAAAGCTTTAGAAATACATTTAGAGGACTTAAGTTCTAAATAGAAGTTAAAATAAGAGGAGGGATTGAAATTTTAGCTCAAAATGTTTTGCAGGTTCAGAAACATCATCTATCTTTGCACTCGCAATTAAGGAAAAAACAAATCCTTATAGTGCTAAAAAACAAGAACTTTAGCAGTTTGGCCCATTCGTCTATCGGCTAGGACGCAAGATTTTCATTCTTGAAAGAGGGGTTCGATTCCCCTATGGGCTACAAATAAACAAAATTAAGAAACAATAAAGAGAAGATCTAGAAATGGCAAACCATAAGTCATCAATCAAGAGAATCAGACAGACAAACGCAAGACGTCTACGTAATAGATATTACGCAAAGACAGCGAGAAACGCTATGAAGGTTTTGCGTGCTACTGAAGATAAGAATGAAGCACAAGCTTTATTCCCTAAAGTATGCGCTATGTTGGATAAGCTTGCAAAGAAAAACGTTATCCACAAGAACAAAGCTGGTAATCTGAAATCAAAATTAGCTAAGCACGTAAACGCATTAGCTTAAGCGAAAGGTAATTACTTTATTACAAGTATAAAGCCGGACTCACTTTAAGCCCGGCTTTTTTTAAGCCTAATGGCCCATTCGTCTATCGGCTAGGACGCAAGATTTTCATTCTTGAAAGAGGGGTTCGATTCCCCTATGGGCTACAAACTACAGGAAAGAGAGATGAGTATTGCTCACCTCTCTTTTTTTTATTTCCAAGACAAACCCTTTTTGCCTATTTTCACATCCTCGCTTTCGCTATCTTAATAAATATCACTACATTTGTTAGATTTTTTAATGGTATTGATTATTTAGATTTTAAAGAAAGATAAACTCATGAGTGAAGAAATTAAGAATACGTCTACAGAATACTCCGCAGATAGTATTCAAGTACTTGAAGGGCTAGAGGCAGTACGAAAAAGACCATCCATGTATATTGGAGATACTGGCGAAAAAGGTCTCCATCACTTAGTATATGAAGTCGTAGACAACTCTATCGATGAGGCTTTGGCCGGATATTGTACAAACGTTGATGTTGTGATCAACGAGGACAACTCTATTACGGTCACCGATAATGGTCGTGGTATTCCGGTAGATATTCATGAGAAAGAAGGAAAATCCGCCTTAGAGGTTGTATTGACCGTACTACATGCCGGCGGTAAATTCGACAAAGGCACCTATAAGGTTTCTGGAGGTTTGCACGGTGTCGGCGTATCTTGTGTAAACGCATTATCAACCTACTTGAAAGCGGAAGTCCGCAGAAACGGTAAAATACACATGCAGGAGTTCTCTTGCGGTAAACCACTTCATGATGTAGAGATCATTGGCGATACAGAACATACAGGAACAACCATATCTTTCAAACCTGATGGCTCTATTTTTTCTGTTACAGAATACAAATATGATATCTTAGCGACACGCTTACGTGAATTGGCATTCTTAAACGCAGGTATCACATTGTCACTAACAGATAAACGCGTCAAAAAAGATGATGGCTCATACAAATCTGAAGTGTTCCACTCCAATGAGGGACTGAAAGAATTTGTTCGCTACATCGACCGCTCCAAAGAGAAATTGATTCCGGACGTAATCCATATCGTAACAGAAAAACAAGGCATCCCTGTTGAGGTCGCTCTTACCTACAACACCTCTTACAATGAGAGTGTCTTCTCTTACGTAAATGACATTAACACCATAGAAGGAGGTACACACCTAGCCGGATTCAGAAGAGGCCTAACTCGTACACTTAAAAAATATGCGGAAGATTCAAAATTGCTAGAGAAAGCGAAAGTGGAAATCCAAGGCGATGACTTCCGCGAAGGCTTAACAGCCGTCATCTCTATCAAAGTGGCAGAGCCCCAATTTGAAGGACAGACAAAGACAAAATTAGGAAACAGCGAAGTTACAGGAGCTGTTGATATGGCCATTGGAGAAGCGCTGGGATACTATCTTGAGGAACATCCGAAAGAGGCCAAAATTATCGTTGATAAAGTTATCCTTGCGGCCCAAGCCCGGCATGCGGCTCGTAAAGCCAGAGAGCTTGTTCAACGCAAATCGCCTTTAACAGGTGGCGGACTTCCCGGAAAGTTAGCGGATTGCTCTTCTAAAGATCCTTCTATCTGTGAGTTATTCCTTGTCGAGGGAGACTCAGCAGGCGGTACGGCTAAACAAGGACGTGACCGTAATTTCCAAGCGATCTTACCTTTAAGAGGTAAAATCTTAAACGTTGAGAAAGCGATGGACCATAAGATCTTCGAAAGTGAGGAAATCCAGAACATTTACCGTGCGATGGGTGTAACCGTCGGCACAGAGGAGGATCCAAAAGCTCTAAACATCGAGAAGCTTCGTTATCACAAGATCATTATCATGACCGATGCCGATGTGGATGGCAGCCACATCGCCACGCTTATCTTGACATTCTTCTTCCGACGCATGCGCTCCGTAATCGAGAACGGGTATGTCTATTTAGCGACTCCACCACTCTATCTATGCAAGAAGGGAAAAATTGAAGAGTATTGCTGGACAGAGCAACAATGCCAAATGTTTATCAACAAATATGGTAACGGAAATGAGAACGCAATCCATAAGCAACGCTATAAAGGTTTGGGAGAAATGAACGACCATCAGCTATGGGATACGACAATGAATCCGGAAGCTCGTACATTAAAACAAATCACTATCGATAACGCTGCTGAAGCAGATCAAATATTCTCAATGTTGATGGGCGAAGATGTTGGCCCTCGCCGTGAATTTATTGAAGAACATGCGACTTATGCCAATATTGACGCATAATGACGCTTGATATTAAATTTTAAACTTTTCGATCATGAAAGTCCGTCATCCGAATTTAGAGGCCCTATACAAAGAAGTTGATCAATTTATACCGGCAAAAGAAAGCCTACAACCTCCTCGAATAGGTATTTCCGCTAACAGGAAAGACGGACTTTCTTGTATCGCAGAGACTTACATCCAATCTGTGCTAAAAGCTGGAGGCGCACCGGTTCTTATTCCCGTCATCACGGACATAAAAACCTTGACAGCGATAGTCTCTAACTTAGATGGATTAATCATGAGCGGAGGGGGAGATATTAACCCGCTCTATCTGAACGAAGAACCGATACCTCAACTACAAGATGTCGATATGGTTAGAGACGAGTATGATCTGATATTGATCCGCTTAGCGGCTAACCGGCAAATTCCAATCATGGGCATTTGCCGCGGACATCAGATCATGAATGTCGCATTTGGAGGCAGCGTTTATCAAGATATCTATTCACAAGCCGGGCAAGCACTATTGAAACATAGCCAAACATTAGCTCGTGAATACCCGTCTCATTCGGTATGTATCGTATCCGGAAAAAGTCAATTGCGACAAATTCTGCATAACGAGGATACGCTATTGGTCAACTCTTTCCATCATCAAGCCGTAAAAGATATAGCGCCGGAATTTAAAGCGACAGCTATCGCTCCCGACAGCATCAATGAAGCGATGGAACATAAAGAAAAGACAATCTTTAGTGTCCAGTGGCATCCGGAAGCAATGGCTCCGGAAGGAGATGAGCAAATGAAAGCTCTTTTTGCTTATCACATCGCTAATGCACGACGTTTTGCGCAAGCGAAAGAGTTACATGATAAAATTATAACCATTGATTCTCATACAGATACGCCCATGATATTCCCCGGTGATTTTAACATCGGAGAAAAAGAGGGCGGTAAAGTCAATCTGCCCTTTATGGAAGAGGGACATATAGATGTTACGTTTATGGTCGCTTATATTCCACAGGGCAAACGAGATAATGAATCTCTTCAAGCAGCCACCAACTACGCAATTGAGCGACTTAACCAAGTTAAAAGGCAAGAGCGATTACACCCGAACCGAATGGCCATCGCCTCTACGCCTCAAGATATTCTAAAGATCAAGCAAGAGGGGAAAAAAGCGATCTGCCTTGGCGTTGAGAATGGATATGCCATTGGAAAACAGATTGAAAATATCCAACGCTTTAAAAAGATGGGTGTAACCTATATCACACTATGCCACAATGGAGATAATGACATTTGTGACTCAGCCCGCGGACATCAAGAATGGAACGGACTTAGCCCTTTCGGTAAAGAGGTGGTCAAGGAGATGAATCGAACAGGCATAATGGTAGATCTTTCACATGCGGCAGAGAGCTCGTTCTATGACGCACTTCAAATCAGTCAGGTGCCTATTATCGCTTCTCACTCCTCTGCTCGTAGTCTTTGCGATCATCCCAGAAATCTAACGGATGATCAATTGAAAGCATTAGCCTCCCATGGAGGTGTGGCGCAGATATGCCTTTATAAAGGATTCATAAATAAAGACGAGAGCAATGCTTCTCTAAGCGACGCTATACGCCATATCAATCACATTGTCGACCTTATAGGTATCGATCACGTTGGCATAGGTTCTGATTTTGACGGTGATGGTGAACTGATCGGCTGCTCCGCCACCAATGAATTAATAAATATAACAGTTCGCCTTTTGGAGGAAGGGTATACAGAAGATGACATACGCAAGATATGGGGCGGAAATCTACTCAGAGTAATGTCTATCGTACAAGAGTTCTCAAACAAATAATAATAATGCTACATATTATGAAAAAGTTATTATGCATAATGGCTTGTGCCTGCGGTATATTTGGTGAGGCGAAAGCTCAAACTGCAGGTTCTGATATTCCTAATCTAAAAAAACTATATGAGCTGACCGACTCCTGCGATGTGAATGTAAGAGCTGCTTATTCACCGCTTATCGGACTATCGGCCAGCCTATCAAATGGCACTTCTAAAGTAGGAGCGACCTATATTCAATCAATCATCAAAGCCGGCGGAACACCGGTTATCATCCCCGCTGTCACAGACGGTAAAGTTTTAAGAAACATCGTTTCAAATCTGGATGGCCTGATACTTATCGGAGGGGCTGATGTCAATCCCTTATGGTATAAAGAAGAACCTCGTGAAGAATTAGCGGAGGTTGATCCGACACGAGATCTCTATGAATTAAAACTAATCAAAATGGCCACAGACCAAAACATTCCGGTCTTGGGTATCTGCCGGGGATTGCAACTATTGAATGTAGCCTTTGGCGGCAGCCTCTATCAAGATATACCTTCACAAAAAGGTGGCCATATCAAACATAGCCAATCTCTACCTAGCACTTATGGTTCACACCATGTTTTCATAGACGCAAAATCACAATTAGCGCAAATCTTAGGAAAAGACACGGTGAATGTCAACTCTCTCCATCACCAAGCTATCAAGGATCTTGCCCCTATTTTTAAAGCGGCCGCCTATGCCCCGGACAGTATTATAGAAGCTATTGACGCATACCCCAACCGATCTATCATGGGAATCCAATGGCATCCAGAAGCCTTAACCTATGGTGGAGATACAACCATGTTGAAAATATTCCGTCACTTAGTTGGTAAAGCCAACACATTCCACCAAGCAAAAGAGATGCATAAGCGTTTCTTGTCTGTCGACACACACACCGATACCCCCTTTTGGTTTAAACGTGCCGGATTCAGCATAGCGGACCGTGAACGCAACAGGGTCAATATCCCGAAAATGCAAGAGGGAAAATTAGACGGTGTATTCCTAGCCGCTTATATCGGGCAAGGAAAGCGAGATAACGCATCTCTTCAAAAAGCGGTGGAAAAAGTAACCTCTCTCATTGAGGGTATTCGCAAACAAGCAGAGCTAAATAAAGATATTTGTGGTATTGCCGTAACAAGTAAAGATTTCATCAGACTGAAAAATGAAGGTAAGAAAGCCTTCTTTATCGGCATCGAAAACGGATATGGCATAGGCAAGGACTTAACAAATATCGCGAAATATAAAGCGATGGGAGTTAACTACATCACCCTTTGCCACTCTTACGACAATGATATATGCGACTCTTCCACTCACACGAAAAAAGAGTGGAACGGATTGAGTCCTTTCGGCGAAGAGGTCGTAAAAGAGATGAATCGGCAGGGCATCATGATCGATATCTCGCACGCCTCTGAGAAATCTTTTTGGGATGTCATCAAGTTATCCAAAGCGCCTATCATTTGCTCCCACTCATCGTCTAAAGCGCTATGTGGCAGCAACCGCAACTTAACCGACGAGCAACTAAAAGCCCTCGCAAAAAATGGCGGTGTCGCACAAGTCTGCCTACTCGACGCTTATATCAACAAAGACAGCAAAAACGCAAGCGTTATGGACGCAGTTGAACATATCGACCACATGGTAAAAGTGACCGGGATTGATCACGTCGGCATTGGCTCAGACTTTGACGGCGGTGGTGGATTAATTGGCTGCGAAGGTGACAACGACTTGATCCAAATTACGGTTAAATTAATCGAGAGAGGATATACAGAAGAAGATATCGCCAAAATATGGGGAGGAAACTTGATGCGTGTCTTAGACAGTGTTCAAGCTGCCGCCACCGTAAAAACTTTATAATAATATATTTGTATGAATAAATTACTTTTTGCGCTAACATGTTTCGCGTTCTTTTCTTGTGGCACTAAAGGGACACAAGGCAGTGGAGAGATAAGTGAAGTCAAGAAACAGACCACAACCTCACCGGCTCCGGCATTCAACGCAGACAGTGCCTACACCTATGTAGCCAACCAAGTAGCCTTTGGTCCGCGTGTACCAAATACACAAGCGCATAAGGCATGTGGAGACTATCTCGCGAGTGAGCTCAAACGCTTTGGCGCCACGGTCTATCAACAAGAAGCCATGTTGACCGCATACAATGGGAACAAACTGGCAGGACGAAACATTATCGGCTCTTTTAATCCGGAAAATAGCAAGCGGATCTTATTATTCGCCCACTGGGATAGCCGTCCTTACTCTGATCATGACCCGGACGCGGCTAAACACCAAACGCCTCTTGACGGTGCGGATGATGGAGCGAGCGGCGTTGGCGCTCTCCTTGAAATAGCTCGACAGATCGGTCTAAAAGCGCCCCAAGCCGGCATTGACATTATCTTTTTTGACGCTGAAGATTATGGTGCGCCTGAATTTGTCAAAGATTATCAGCCGGACAGTTGGTGCTTAGGTACCCAATTTTGGGCAAAGAACCCACATGTCCCTAACTATACGGCCGAATATGGTATTTTATTGGATATGGTTGGCGGCAAAGGAGCGACTTTCTTTAAGGAATATCAGTCTTTACGTTCGGCTGCGCCTATTGTCGAAATGGTATGGAGCGCGGCAAGAGATTTGGGATATGGTAAGTTTTTTATCAACGCCGATGGTGGAGCCATCACGGACGACCATCAATATGTCATCAGTGGGCGTAATATTCCCTGTATCGATATCATCAATTATGATCCGGACTCAAAAACAGGATTCGCGAGCTATTGGCATACGCAAAAAGATAATATGGACAATATAGACCGAGAGACCTTAAAAGCTGTCGGGCAAACCGTACTGGAAGTTATATACAATCGATAAAATATAAATACGACAATGACAATCAACGAGATTCAAGATGAGGTAATCGAAGAGTTCTCCGCCTTCGATGATTGGATGGACAAATATGCGTTATTAATAGATCTAGGCAACTCTTTGCCTCCACTCGACGATAAATATAAGACTGAGAGCAACCTAATTGAAGGCTGCCAAAGCCGTGTATGGTTTCAAGCGGATTATGAAGACGGTAAAATCAATTTCCAAGGAGAGAGTGACGCTGTCATCGTGAAAGGTATCGTCTCTCTGCTAATCCGTGTATTATCAGGTCATACACCACAAGAGATATTAGACGCAGATCTTTATTTCATCGAGCAAGTCGGATTAAAAGAACATTTGTCTCCTACTCGCTCCAATGGATTGGTAGCCATGGTTAAGCAAATGAGGCTTTACGCAATGGCTTTCCGCATGAAAGAACAAGAAAAAGCAGAGAAACAATAGGCGACAATCCTATCATTAAAAGCCTAACGTGAGTTGCTCCGGTAAAAGAGTGAAACTCTTTCGATGATAGGAAGTGACGCCAAACTGACGAATGGCTTCCCGATGGGCTTTTGTTGGATAACCTTTATTGTCGGCCCAATGATATGCGGGATATTTCTCCGCTAGCTCATTCATATAATCATCACGATAGGTCTTAGCCAATATAGAGGCGGCGGCGATACTCAAGTATTTGCCGTCGCCTTTTATTACAGTCGTATGAGGAATGCCGGGATAAGGTGTAAAGCGATTGCCATCTATCAGTAAATGCTCCGGCTTTACCTTCAAGCTATCAACCGCACGATGCATCGCCAAAAACGACGCTTTCAATATATTTATCTTATCGATCTCTTCCGGCGTCACGACTCCAACAGCCCAAGCGATCGCTTCTCGTTCGATCACAGGACGTAACAGATAACGCTTTTTCTCGCTCAACTGTTTACTGTCGTTCAAATCATCATTCTTAAAATCAGCGGGCAATATCACAGCCGCGGCAAATACCGCTCCCGCCAAACAACCTCTACCGGCCTCATCACAACCAGCCTCTAAACGGCCGGATTCCATATAGGGTAACAACATGATTCTATTTCGATTTAATGATCCAAGGGCGAAGCACAAACCAAGCGAATGCCGTAGCCGCGCCAACGCCACACGTATTTGCGACAAAATCCAACCATTCACCACCTCGATAGGAGGTACAACAGGATTGCAATATCTCTATCAATCCGCTCATGAGAATCGGACAAGCCACCGCTCCTATCCACGCGTGAAGCAACACCGTCTTATAACGACGGTGATTCAACAAAAACTCCAACCACAACATGCCCGACATCCCTCCGTACATACAAAAATGTACAACCTTGTCAAATCCGGGAAAAAGAACGCACTCATTATCTATCTCCGGCGGCTTGAAAAAAGAAAGATAAATAACAGCGGCAATGATGACTATGGAAAAGGGATATTTACGGATATAATAAAACATTACTAAAACATTTTTCTCACACGCTCCACCCCTGCCACAAATGTGTCAATCTCATCTTTCGTGTTATAGAAAGACAATGAGGCGCGTACAGTACCCTCTATTCCTAAAGCGTGCATCAATGGCTGGGCACAATGATGACCAGTGCGCACCGCTATACCTAGACGATCCAACAGCATACCCATGTCATAATGATGTATATTTTCCACCAAGAACGAGATGACAGCGCCTTTATGCTCCGCACGACCAAAGATACGCATACCCTCTATCTCATCTAAACGCATGGTCGCATAGCGCAACAGCTCATCCTCATAAGCCGCTATCTGATCCATTCCGATACGATCCACATAACGCAAAGCCTCCGCTAAGGCTGTGCTACCTATAAAATCAGGTGTCCCGGCCTCAAATTTAAATGGTAGCTCATTAAAGGTGGTCTTCTCGAAAGATACAGTGGCGATCATCTCTCCTCCCCCTTGATAGGGCGGCAATCTATCTAGCCATTCCTCTTTGCCGTACAAGACTCCTATTCCTGTAGGACCATAGATCTTATGTCCGGAAAAGACATAAAACTCCGCATCCAAATCTTGTACATCCACTTTCAAATGAGGAACAGATTGCGCTCCATCCACCAAGACAGGAACTCCATGCTCATGAGCGATACGGATAATCTCTTTCACCGGATTAATCGTCCCTAACACATTTGAGACATGGGCTATCGAGACCAAACGTGTCTTTTCGGAAAACAACTCTTGATAAGCATCCAAACGCAACTCTCCTCTCTCGTTCATCGGTATCACCTTTAAAGCGATGCCCTTACGAGCGGCTTGGATTTGCCAAGGCACAATGTTGGAGTGATGCTCCATCACGGAAACTATCACTTCATCTCCCTCTGACATGCAAGCATCCGTGAAACTGGAAGCTACCAGGTTGATTGACTCTGTCGTGCCTCGAGTAAAGACAATCTCATTAGAAGAACGAGCGTTCAGAAAACGCTGAACCGTCTGACGGGCCTCCTCATGGGCCTCCGTCGCCGCTTGACTCAAGAAATGAACTCCTCGATGAATGTTCGCGTTCACATTATAATAGCCACTCTCTATCTTCTCCACCACCTGACGAGGTTTCTGCGTTGTCGCGCCATTATCAAAATAGATCAATGGCTTATCGTATATCTTATGACTTAAAATAGGGAAATCATTACGAATCGATGCAATGTCTAACATAGTCTATTTTTGTTTATTATCTTTTCACCATACGAAAGCCAAAGATATAACAAAGAAACGAATAGAGTATTGGAATAGCCGAAAGAATACGACCCTCCTGCCATAAAGAGCACAATATCTCCGCCCTCAATTCGCTGTCACTGACAGATAAGCCATCTAAAACCCTTAAAATGACAAGAGAGGGATTTCCTTCTCGGAAACCCCTCTCTATCTTTATACTACCTTTTTATTTAAGCCTAAGGCTTTTCTTACTATTCTTTTGACCTTATTACTTCAACGAATCTTCCGGTTTCTCCGGTTTTTCTTGCTTATCAGCCTCCGCCGCCTTTTTCGCGTTAAGTGTGGCACGAGTCTTCAAGACGATTCGCTGATTTTCTATTTGTCTATTTACCCAATCTATAAACTCCGTATAATTCTCTTCTCCTTCCAATAGAGCCAAAGCGTTGACCGCAGTCACTAACTTGTCATAACTCTCGTCCGCTGTCTTTCTTGCGGCCTTAACAACACCAACAACTCGAGAAGCCTCTTCCTTTGTCCGCTCGTCTGACGCGACGATAAAAACTTCCGCCTTTTTTTTCAAATCGTTTAACCATGCATCCAAACCCAGCGTTTTTCGCTTCTCAGCGTCTAACGCCTCCAAATCTTGCAATAAATTGTGCAATACTCCGCTCTCTTCCATCTGCGACAAAGCTGTCGGATTTCCATACTTGTCAAACAATGATTTTACGTCTGACGCAAAGCCTCGAACATCATTATCGGGATGTACGGTCATCGCCTTAACAAAAGCGTTACAATGTCTCCACGCGGCATCTCGCTCCTCATCGGCCAATGTGGCAACAGCGGTCGAAGGCACCGTATTGGATTCTTTCAACGCTTCATCGAATGCCTCTACCGATTTTTGATACATGGATAATGTTGATTTTAACAAGGCCGGTGTTTCCCCCTTTTTCACGCTTAACTCATCTTCATCTTCTCCAACAAGGAAACACTCATTTACCTTACGTTCCACACTTTGCAAAAAGCCGAAATCTTCTTCTACTCGCAATGCTTTAACTGAAAATCTTTCAATCTTCTTCATAGTCTTGACTTTTTATTAGGTTAATAATAATGCAAAATCATGCAAAACAAAAATACGATATACATACTACTTTATCAATTACATTCACAAAAAATCCCATAAAGCATATATTTCAATGGACTGAACATATCCCAGACCTCAGACAATGCCTATATTTTGGTTTTGGCAAAATCCAAACCTCGGACAACGCCTATATTTTTGTTTTGGCAAAATCCAAACCTCGGACAACGCCTATATTTTTGTTTTGGCAAAATCCAAACCTCGGACAACGCCTATATTTTTGTTTTGGCAAAAAAGCCACATCATTGTTTGATGATGCGGCTTTTTCTTCAACACACATGCCTTTTTCTCTCTCGTATCAACGATTATTGAGGCGATGTCTCATTTCTTTTCCCTTCCAAAATCAAAAAGGAGCGATTCTGCGCGAGCGTTATCCATCAAAGCCTCCAACTCTTTCGTCTTTTCCGGATATTCACTTATCAAATTATGATCCTCATGCAAATCGTTCTTTAAATTATACAATTCCAATGCCGTATAACCTACCACCGGCTGCCGGATCAGTTTCCAATCACCCGCGCGCAATGCCTCACGACCGTTCAACTCATGAAATTCCCAATAAAGATAGTCATGCTGCAACTGCTTACCTTTCGACAACAAAGTAGGCAAGAAAGAGACACCATCCGTCGTTACGGGAAACACCTTCCCCGACAATTCCGCCAAAGTCGGCATCACATCACAAAAAGCGCTGATATGATCTGACACACACCCTCTCTTTATTTTGCCAGGACACCAAGCGATCATGGGAACGCGTATACCACCCTCATAAACATCACGCTTAATGCCCTTCAGCGGTCCGGCGCTTTTAAAGAAATCCGGGTTCGCGCCACCCTCATGATGCGGTCCGTTATCACTAGAGAAAATCACGATCGTATTCTTGTCCAAGCCCAGCTTTTTCAACTCCGCCAAGACTTCGCCCACATACATGTCCAATCTTGACACCATCGCGGCGAAAGAGGCCAAAGGCTTCTCTGACGTATTGTATCCGCCATAAACCTTATCGAACTTCCCTATGTAGGGGGTCTCAACGAAAGAATTCTCATATTGACGATAAATGGAGTCGTGCGGCAAATTCAACTCCGCATGCGGCAACGTATAAGTCAGCACCGCGAAAAATGGTCCATCCTTATGCTTGTCGATAAACTCCAATGCCTGCCTGTGTATCAAATCTTGGGAATAAGTCTTGCAGGCGTTATTCTCGTTCTCCGGAAACAACACCATATCCTCGTTATGCCATAGATGATCCGGATAAAACGTATGCGATTGTCTTTGGCACAAATAGCCATAAAACTCATCAAACCCCATCTTGCCGGGCGTGGAAGAAGAGCCGGGAAAACCCAATCCCCATTTGCCAAAGAGTCCTGTCGCATAGCCGGAAGACTTCATCATCTTGCCTATTGTATAGGTGTCTTCCCGCATCGCTTCCTGGCCTTCCGGCAAAATCTCGCGATTACCGCGTATTTGCGAATGTCCCGTGTTCAATCCTGTCATCAAGGAACAACGACTGGGGGCGCTCACCGGACTACCCGCATAGTGTTGCGTGAATAACATTCCCTCTTCGGCCATGCGATCGATATTTGGCGTCTTTATAATCTGCTGGCCATAACAACCCAAATCTCCATAGCCCAAATCATCGGCCAATATATAGACCACATTCATCGGGGCTTTCGGAGCCTTTTCGCATCCAGACATTCCGGCTAAGAGCAATGCCCCGGACATACATAGAAGCGTTTCCTTTTTCATAAGACAAATACTATTTGAATAAAATTACATTTCGTTGAATTGGAGAAATGGCTCGCTCATACCCGTCATCGGGATAATAAGTACGCGATTAGATTCCGGTCACAAAGTTACGGCTAATTCTCCATGAGGCGGTATGTGCCCATTGATTTTTCTGTTTACATTCGCGCATCCGTAACTTTGATAATTAATCTAATAAATAAATATGATGAACAGACATGTGTTTTTAAGTCTTTTATTAGCGCTTTTCGCGACAAGCGCACTTTCGGCCAGTAATCTAAAAATAGAGCCCGCTTTTTGGTGGAGTGGAATGAAAAACCCGGAACTTCAGCTTATGGTCTACGGGAAAGACATCGCCAACTATCTGCCACAGATCAATTATCCCGGCATCAAGATGAAAAATACCGTGCGATTGGAAAGCCCCAACTATCTTCTGATCTATCTTGATATAGCGGACGCTCAACCCGGCTCGTTCGACATTACTTTCACTTGTGGACGAAAGAAACTCACCTATCCTTACGCATTGCGCGAGCGCAAGCCAAATGCCCGAGCGATTAAAGGCTTCGACTCCTCGGATGTGCTCTATTTGATCATGCCCGATCGTTTCGCCAATGGCGATGTCTCGAACGACCAAATCCCGATGCGTGCGCCTTATAAAGTGGACCGCAAAAATCCGAGCGCACGGCATGGCGGTGATCTGGCCGGTATCGAGCAGCACCTGGAGTATATCGAGGATTTAGGAGCGACAGCTATCTGGCTGAATCCGGTCCTGGAGAATGATATGGAAGGAGGCTCTTATCATGGATATGCCACGACAGACTATTATCGGGTGGACCCACGCCTGGGCTCAAACGAGGACTACACGCGCCTGATCCAAAAAGCGCATCAACGAGGATTGCGTGTTGTCATGGATATGATCTTTAACCATTGTGGAAGTGAACATCCTTGGATGAAAGATCTACCCGGCCACGATTGGTTTAACAGCCTTGACAAATATGTACAGACAAACCACGACAAGGAGGCCTATTTTGATCCGTATGTCTCCGACTATGACAAAAACGCGATGATTAACGGATGGTTCGTGCCAACCATGCCCGACTTGAATCAACGAAACCCGCATGTCGCACGATACTTGATACAAAATTCCATCTGGTGGATCGAGTACAGCGGCGTGGATGGCATCAGGCAAGACACATATCCTTATGCGGATGTTGATATGATGAGGGATTGGTGTGATGAGGTCATGAATGAATATCCCGATTACAACATCGTAGGCGAGGCTTGGATGAACTACACCATCGGATCTGCCTTTTGGCAAAAAGGCAGCCGCCTGAATTTCGGTAAAGACAGCGGATTAAAATCTGTTATGGATTTTCGCCTCATGGGTATCGCCGGCAAGGCGTTCCATGCCGATAATGGCCTACAGACCCTCTTTGAGCATCTGTGTTACGACTATGTCTATCCCGATATTTACAATGTATTGCGCTTCTTGGAGAATCACGACACAGACCGGTTCCTTCCCTCCATGCCCCAGTTCATAGACGAGCTTTACGCTTTTAAACAAGGGGTAACATTCTTGTTGACAATTCCCGGCATCCCTCAATTATATTATGGGCAAGAGCTATTGATGAATGGCTCGAAGGAAAAAGGTGATGGCTACGTAAGACGAGATATGCCGGGAGGATGGCCCAATGATTCGGAGAATTGGTTTGACGCATCCGGCAGGAGCGAAGTTCAAAACAACGCTTGGAATTTCTTACGGACCTTGTTACACTGGCGCAAGGGGAATGAAGTCATCGCTAAAGGAAAAATGAAACATTTTATGGTAAACGAAGGTGTATATGTCTATGAACGTTATCTCAACAACCAGAGTGTCTTAATCTTTATGAATGGGGCAAACAAAGCGGTGGATTTATCCCTGGAGCGTTACGAGGAAGTGTTACGAGGTAAATCAAAGGGTAAAGATATCTTGAGCGGAAAGATAATTCCCCTGGAGAAAAAGCTCTCCCTCTCTCCTAAAGAAATATTAGTGATGGAGCTATAGCATCGCTCACTCTTCAAGCTAATATAAAAGGGATATGTCATTGGCATATCCCTTTTATTATAACAGACTGTCTATAATTGAACGTATGATCTCTCTTTTACTTGCAGATCTTACAACTCGCACATTTTGCCAATTTGCCACGGAAACGTTTCTCCACCAACTTGTGCAAACGATCTTTCAACGCCTCTACACGTATATGGTCGATCACGTCAGACATAAAAGCGAGACTCAGCAGCATACGTGCCTCCTCACGTGGGATTCCGCGACTTTGCATATAGAATAAAGCGTTCTCATCCAGTTGTCCGGTAGTCATACCATGTGAACATTTCACATCGTCCGCATAAATCTCCAACTGAGGTTTACTATACATACGAGCCTCATTCGTAGCGCAAAGATTACGATTTGTCTGATAAGCCGCGGTCTTCTCCGCACCTTCTTTCACCAAGATTCGGCCACTGAAAGCGCCAACCGCACGATCACTCAATACGTTTTTAAACAACTCGTTGCTTGAGCAGTTGGGTACCGCGTGTGTAATCAGGCTATAAGTATCCACTTCTTGCTCTTTATCCAAAACAGACATACCGCAAAGAGTGGTCTCCGCGTGCTCTCCATCCAAATCGATATAATAATCGTTGCGAGACGCTCCATTTGTCAACGTAATGCCGTTCACTAACACATTTGTTGAAGCGCTTTGCTTAACATGGATAGAAGAGAAGCGAGTCGTTGTCTCATTACTCTCTTCCAAATCGTAATAGTCAAAATAAGCGCCCTCTTCCGCGAAAATCTCAACTACCTGATTCGATAAGAATCTTACGTCGTCAATGCTATGATCACAAACTAGCAACCGCGCTTCAGAGTGCGACTCCATGATCACCAAGATACGACGATTGGCCATCGTGTCTACATCTCCTCGAAAGACATTCACCAACTGAATCGGACGTTCTACCACGACATTTTTAGGCACATACAAGACAAAGCCATCTTGCGCTAACATCGTATTCAAGGCAATGATACCATTCTTGCTACTTAACGCGGCCTTGCCATAATACTTAGCCGCTATCTCCGGATATTGCTCGGTAAAAACTTTCAATCCACCCGCGTACACGCCTTCCGGCAAATGCGCTTTCGGCAACTCTTTATCATAAAATGTATCATTTACGACAAAATAAAGCGAAGTACTCAAATTAGGCACATCACACCGAAATACATCATAAGGATTCACCGGTATGGCAAGACGATTCAAGTTCAACCCATAATCCGGAGCGAACGCTTTATCTACATCTGTATATTTATAATCCTCACCCTTTATGGAAGGGAATCCAAGCCGCTCGAAGTTAGCCAAGGCTTCTGCTCTCAAAGCGTTCATTACCGGCGTACTATGGCGACATACCAAATCCTCACATTGGGCGAAAAGATCGATATATTGTTGCTCGGCCTTCATATTATTCATCTCCCATTTCTTTCTTGATCCAGTCGTAGCCTTTCTCTTCCAGCTCCAACGCCAACTCCGGACCGGCCGTTTTCACGATACGACCTTTATAAAGGACATGCACAATATCGGGCTTTATATAATCCAACAAGCGTTGATAGTGAGTAATTACGATAGCTGCATTATCTGGTGTCTTCAACTGATTAACTCCATGGGCAACTATTCGTAGCGCGTCAATATCCAAGCCACTATCTGTCTCATCCAAAATAGCCAATTTAGGTTCTAACATCGCCATTTGGAAAATCTCATTCCGCTTCTTCTCACCACCAGAGAAACCCTCATTTACGCTACGACTCGCCAATTTATTATCCAACTCCACGATCGCACGTTTCTCTCGCATCAGCTTTAAGAAATCGGTAGCTGAAACAGGGGGTAATCCTTTATACTTACGATGCTCATTTAATGCGGCACGCATAAAGTTGACCATACTTACACCCGGAATTTCCACAGGATATTGGAAACTTAAGAAAATTCCCTCACGACTGCGATCTTCAGGAGAAAGGCTCAACAAATCCTTGCCATTGAAAATAACTTCTCCCTCTGTTACCTGAAATGCCGGATTTCCAACCAATACGCTACTAAGCGTACTCTTTCCGGAACCATTAGGCCCCATAATGGCATGTACCTCACCAGCCTTAACAGAAAGATTTATACCTTTCAATATCTCTTTGCCATTAATATTGGCATGTAAATTCTTTATCTCTAACATATTTCGTTTTCTTTCTTATATTTTGTATTTATAGTAACGCTGATCTAAACGAACAAACCTATTACCTACAATCAAATCAACGATTTCTCCCTTCTTAAACTCTCCTTATAGGGAATAGCGCTTTCAATATCCTAAGATAGGATCTCATTTAAAGTCTCCACATAGCTAAAAGAGAAAAGGAAAAGCTAAAAATCAGCTCCATTACCCTCATAAAGATTTGTGTTAACCAACATTTCCCTCTAAAGAGATAGTCAGCAGTTTTTGTGCCTCCACAGCAAACTCCATCGGCAATTTATTCATCACCTCTCGAGCATATCCATTAACTATCAATCCTACCGCTTCTTCAACAGAGATACCACGCTGCTGGCAATAGAACAACTGTTCCTCATTGATCTTGCTTGTCGTAGCCTCGTGCTCCACCACCGCTGTCTCATTTTGAATATCAGCATAAGGGAATGTATGGGCTCCACATGTAGAACTCAACAATAAGCTATCACACTGACTATGATTTCTGGCACCTTCCGCACGCGGTGATACTTTCACCAAACCTCGATAACTATTTTGGCTATGTCCAGCGGAAATTCCTTTTGAGACAATTGTACTTCTTGTGTTTTTTCCTAAATGGATCATCTTCGTTCCCGTATCGGCCTGCTGATAATTATTTGTCACGGCCACAGAATAAAACTCACCAACCGAATTGTCGCCCGCTAAGATGCAGCTTGGATATTTCCAAGTAATGGCAGAGCCCGTCTCTACTTGTGTCCAAGAGATCTTGCTGCTCTCTCCCTTACATAAACCACGCTTTGTAACGAAGTTATAAATACCACCCTTACCTTCTTTATCTCCAGGATACCAGTTCTGTACTGTTGAGTATTTCACCTCGGCACGCTCATTGGCCACAATCTCCACAATTGCGGCATGCAACTGATTCTCATCACGCATAGGCGCCGTACATCCTTCCAGATAACTTACGTAAGCCTCATCATCCGCCACGATCAATGTTCGTTCAAACTGTCCCGTGTTAGCCGCGTTGATTCGGAAATAAGTACTCAATTCCATCGGGCAACGTACCCCTTTCGGTATATACACAAATGAGCCATCAGAAAAGACAGCAGAGTTCAATGCGGCAAAAAAATTATCTCGATAACTTACCACACTGCCTAAATATTTCTGCACCAAATCAGGATGATGCTGAACTGCCTCGCTAAAAGAACAAAATATGATGCCTTTCTCCGCCAAGTTTTCCTTGAAGGTCGTTTTCACGGAAACACTATCCATCACGGCATCTACCGCCATTCCACTTAAATGTTTCTGTTCTTCCAATGGAATACCTAGCTTATCAAATGTCTTCAATAACTCGGGATCAACCTCATCTAAACTCTTGGGGCCTTCCTTCTTTTTAGGAGCAGCATAATAAATGATATCTTGATAATCTATAGGAGGGATATTTAAATGCGCCCAATCGGGTCTTTCTAATGTTTGCCAATAACGAAATGCTCTCAAACGAAACTCAAGCAACCACTCGGGCTCGTTTTTCTTGGCAGAAATAATACGAACAGTCTCCTCATCTAATCCTCGATGAATCACATCCGTATCGATATCGGTAACAAAACCATACTTGTAATCTTCTTTTGTTACCTCATCAATTATATGATTTGAATCTTGCATAATTAAAAATTAATCATTGATAAAAGCCTGTTATTCTCCCCTAGAAAACAAATTATGAGGGAAAATTGTTGGTATGATTTGCTTCACGCCATAATAAAAGCGAGATTCAACCTTTGCTTGACGATGAATTAAAACAGATCCTCGATCCACAAGCTCCAACGCATTCAAGAATAAACTAGTAAAAACAAGGACTACTAACGAGCCAAAGACTCCACCAAACAAATGGTTGACAAGACTAAGCGGCGTTACGCCTATCACCTTCGTAACCAAATCTCCAGCTAAGATAAATATTCCCATAATCAATATAAATCCAGCTATATAACTAAGAATGGCAACTCCTGTCTCCGGAAACCAACCTAATGCGATGATATAACCTTTAAGCCAAACCGCAGCCTTTCCACAAAAAAAAATGGCGAACACTAGGGCCATAAGCGAAACAACCTGTTTGATGATTCCATCAAACAGGCCCTTCACAAATCCTATCCCTGCCAGACATAGCAATGTAATGTCTAACCAGTTCATCGTTATAACGTCTTCTTAATTTCTGTCTCCTCGTATGCCTCGATCATATCGCCAACCTGAATATCATTGAAGTTCGTAATATTCAAACCGCAATCCAGGCCTGCGACAACTTCCTTCACATCATCCTTGAAGCGCTTCAAAGATCCAAGCTCACCTGAATAGATAACGATACCATCACGGATCAAACGAATCTTATTGCTTCGCTTAATCTTTCCTTCCTTAACCATACATCCGGCAACCGTTCCAACCTTGGAGATCTTGAATACTTGCTGTACTTCCACATACGCTGTAATCTCTTCCTTGATCTCAGGAGAAAGCATACCTTCCATAGCGCTCTTAACCTCTTCGATCGCATCATAAATAATAGAATACAAACGAATCTCCACACCTTCTTTTTCCGCATTTCTACGTGCTTGCAAAGATGGGCGCACCTGGAAACCTATAATGATAGCGTCAGAAGCCGCTGCCAATACAACATCAGACTCTGAAATCTGACCAACCGCTTTGTGGATTACATTCACTTGGATCTCCTCTGTTGACAAACGAATCAAGGAGTCTGACAATGCTTCTACAGAGCCATCCACATCACCCTTAACGATAATATTCAACTCTTGGAAGTTTCCGACAGCGATACGACGGCCTATATCATCCAATGTAAGCATCTTCTGTGTACGAAGACCCAACTCTCGTTGCAACTGCTCACGACGACTAGCTATCTCACGAGCCTCTTGCTCTGTTTCCAATACATTAAATGTATCACCAGCCTGAGGAGCTCCGTTCAGACCTAAAATCAATACCGGCTCTGATGGACCCGCTTTTTCCACACGCTGATTACGTTCATTAAACATGGCCTTAATACGTCCATGATGAGTTCCAGCTAAAACAATGTCACCCATCTTTAATGTACCATTCTCCACTAAGACAGTAGATACATATCCTCTACCCTTATCCAAAGAAGACTCGATAATAGAGCCGACAGCACGCTTCTTCGGATTCGCTTTCAAATCCAACAAATCCGCCTCTAACAATACTTTCTCCAATAGCTCCTCTACACCAATACCTTTCTTCGCTGAAATCTCTTGGCTCTGATATTTACCGCCCCATTCTTCAACCAAATAATTCATATTAGCCAACTCCTCCTTGATCTTGTCAGGATTTGCATGAGGCTTATCGATCTTATTTATAGCGAAAACAATAGGTACACCGGCCGCTGAAGCGTGATTGATAGCTTCAACAGTCTGAGGCATCACATTGTCATCAGCCGCGACAATAATAATGGCGATATCTGTTACCTTGGCACCACGAGCACGCATAGCCGTAAAGGCCTCATGACCCGGAGTATCCAAGAATGTGATGCGGCGACCATTTGACAATTTTACATTATAAGCGCCAATATGCTGTGTAATACCACCCGCCTCTCCGGCGATCACATTCGCGTTTCGTATATTATCAAGCAAAGAGGTTTTACCATGGTCAACATGACCCATGACTGTTACGATAGGTGGACGAGCTACCCAATCTTCCTCATTATCATCTTCCTCATCCGCATTAATAGCCTCAACAACATCCGCGCTCACATACTCAGTCTTAAATCCAAACTCCTCTGCTACGATGTTGATTGTCTCAGCATCCAAACGCTGGTTGATTGATACCATGATACCAATACTCATACAAGTACCGATAACCTCAGTCACAGGAACATCCATCATATTCGCTAAGTCATTAGCGGTTACGAATTCGGTCAGCTTCAATACCTTGCTTTCCCGTTCTTCCTGCTCCATCAACTCGTGCTCACGCTTAACAGCCGCATCACGCTTATCACGACGATATTTAGCGCCTTTGTTATTCTTATTATTCTTACTCGTCAAACGAGCCAAAGTCTCTTTGATCTGCTTTTGTACATCTTCATCACTTACTTCAGCCTTTACAGGTTTCTTTAAGCGAGACTTACGATCATTATTAGAACGATCATCACGGTTTTGACGAGAATAATTTGCTCCCGAAGCATTATTTACATCAACGCGATCTTTCTTGATACGCTTACGCTTCTTCTTAACATCTCCCTCTTCTCCTGACTTAGCAGAGACATTCGATTTTGATTGCGTTGAAGAATTAGCGCCTCTATGAACACCTGAACCGTTATTAGAAGATCTATTGTTAGAACGCATTTTCTCATCACGTTCTTTTCTTTTTTCCTCTTTCGTTTTTTTCTTTGGGCGAGTTGATTGATTCAACGCATCCAAGTCGATCTTTCCGGTTACTTTAATCTTTGTCTCTAATTTACCTGAATTCAAACGGAAAAGATTATCATCTTTTTCCTCAGTCTTCTCTATTTTATCCACTTCCTGTTCTGATTTCTCTCTTTCCACCTTAGGCTCCACAACAATATGTTGCTGCTTCTCTACGGTTTTTTCTTTTTCTACTATTATTGTTTTATCTTTTTTTTCTTCCGTGGGAGCCTGTGCGGGTTGTACAGATTTAACGGGCTCTTGCTTTACCTTCGGCTCTTCCTGCTGTTTTTTATGCTGCATACCATCCAAATCGATATGACCTCTCGTTACGATTTTAGGCTTAAATTCTTCTGGTATTACAGTCTTTGTCTCTGTAGTTTTCTCTTCTTTCACAGAAGATACTTCTTTGTTGGCATGATCTGCCGCAGCCGTATGACCTTTTGCGGGCAGATCTTTTCCAAACTCCTTTACGAGCAAAGCATACTGTTCATCACTAATCCTCGTATTGGGGTTATCCTCAATCGAGAACCCATTTTGGTGCAAGAACTCAACCACAGTGTTGATTCCCACGTTTAATTTTCGTTGTACTTGAATTAATTTTATAGGCATATCTAACTTTGTCGTAATACTTATTCATTGTCATCGTCCTCAAATTCCGCAGATAAAACGGCAAGGAGATCATCGACAGTCTGTTCTTCCAGGTCTGCTCGCTCTATAATCTCATTGCGATCCATAGCTAAAACACTCTTTGCCGTATAGCATCCTATATTCTTCAGAGCATCAATTACCCAACTATCAATCTCGTCGGTAAACTCATCCAAATAAATATCTTCTTCATCTGGACCTTCAATGTCACGATATACATCTATTGTATATTCAGTCAACATACTTGCGAGCTTAATGTTCAAACCGCCTTTACCGATGGCCAAAGAGACTTCCTCCGGACGTAAATAAACCTCGGCCTTCTTCTCCTCTTCATTGATATGAATAGATGATATTTTAGCCGGGCTCAAAGCACGTTGTATAAACAATGAAATATTCGACGTATAATTGATAACGTCTATATTCTCGTTTCTCAACTCTCGAACGATACCATGGATACGAGATCCCTTCATTCCAACGCAAGCGCCTACCGGATCTATACGATCATCATATGATTCAACAGCAACCTTAGCGCGCTCTCCCGGAATACGGGCAATCGCCTTTATCGTTATCAAACCATCATTAATCTCCGGAACTTCCAACTCAAACAAACGTTGCAAAAAGACTTTATCTGTACGAGACAATATAATCTTTGGATTGTTGTTGAAGTTATCAACACGCTGAACAATAGCACGAACAGTCTCTCCCTTACGATAAAAATCGGTCGGTATCTGCTCAGACTTCGGCAACAACAACTCATTGCCATCATCGTCCAACAGAAGGATCTCTTTCTTCCATACTTGATAAACTTCAGCAGCGATAATATGACCTATTTTATCCTTATACTTCGCATACAAGCTATCCTTTTGCAATTCAAGTATCTTAGAAGCCAATGTCTGACGTAAGTTCAAGATAGCGCGACGACCGAAATCCGCAAAATGAACCTCATCTGTCACCTCTTCTCCCACTTCACAATCCGAGTCAATCTTACGAGCATCTGTCAAGCATATTTGTAAATTCTCATCTTCCAACTCATCATCAGCCACAACCGTACGGTTTCTCCATATCTCAAAATCACCCTTTTCCGGGTTAATAATTACGTCATAGTTCTCATCCGTACCAAACATCTTAGCGATTACGTTACGGAATGAATCTTCCAAAACGCTAATCATCGTTTCCTTATCGATATTCTTCAACTCCTTGAACTCTGCAAGGGTGTCAATCATACTGATTGTTTCCTCTTTCTTGGCCATAATCTTACTTGAATCTTATTAAGTATTTTGTATATTTTATCTCCTCAAACATATATGACTCGTCCTCCACGACAGTAATTTTGCGTTTCGCTCCCTCTGGTTTCACTTTCTTCTCCACGGAAACGACCACGCCATTCTCGTCAGCGGACTTCAATACGCCCGCCAACTTTTTCCCGTCAACAAGAAGCATCTCCACCTCATTGCCGACATTCTTTATGTACTGACGAAGCACCTTAAAAGGAGAAGTGATACCCGCTGAACCTACCTCCAACTCATAGTCTTCAACGTCTCGATCTAAATGCTCCTCTATATAGCGGCTCAACTCCGCGCAATCATCTATACATACGCCCTCATCATTATCGATCTCGACAACTATCAGGTTCCCCGGCTTGATCACTACGTCTACTAAATAATTGTTTGAAGAGGCTAGCTTTTCCTCTACCAACCGGCTTATCACTTTCTTTTCTATCATATACATATATGTTAAGAACAAAAGGAGGGGACTACCCGCCCCCTCCTCAACTTCACTAATCGTTTGCAAATATACAAAATACCAAAGAGTTTTCAAACATTCCTTATCTTTTTATCCAAATTTTAATTTGACCTATCCATGTGTCATACAGCGACTCTCTTTGAATTATGACAGGTCCTCTTTCGATTAACACTTTTTTATTCTTATATTCGCGACTTAAATATTAAGGGGTGCTTATGCGAGCCTTTTACCAACGCTCACTCATAGGCTGAGATTATACCCATAGAACCTGTACAGATAATGCTGTCGTAGGGAATTTCCTTTCTCTCCCCCTTTCTATTTCTTTTGGGCTTTTTCTATTTTATAGAACAATTTTCAGTAATAAACAAGAGTTTCTATTCGCACCTCTTGAACACTCCTAAATCTTGTTCGAATTCAACTCAAGATCAAGCCGCTTCTTTTTTAAAACCAAGTAATGATTAACAAGTTATGAGAAATGTATCAGTGATCGCTGCGGGCATGTGCCTAGCTACAACGATCGAAGCTCAAGTGACAAACCTCACGGACTCTTTAAACATCGCCAAAGATATCTCGTTGGATGAGGTCGTTATCACAGGAATGAGAGCGAGCAAAGAGACCCCTGTCGCTTATAGCGATATCTCTAAAAAGGAGCTAAACAAACGCAATGATGGACAAGGTATCCCTTTCTTGATCTCTCAATCTCCTTCTGTCATCATGACATCCGACGCGGGAACCGGTATCGGATACGCAAGCTTCCGCATCCGCGGCACCGACGCGAATCGAATCAATATCACCATCAATGGTGTACCCGTCAACGATCCTGAGTCACACACCGTCTTTTGGGCTAATATGGCAGATATAGCATCGTCTGTCGAATCTATTCAAATCCAACGCGGAGCGGGCACTTCCACAAATGGAGCGGCGGCCTTTGGCGCCACTGTCGCAATGCTAACAGACAAACCTGCCTTAAGTCCTTATGGGGAATATGCAATCTCCGCAGGATCATTCGGATCTGTCAAACACACAGTTAAAGGTGGAACAGGACTATTATATGACCACTTCGCGTTCGACGCTCGATATTCCAACATCCGCAGTGATGGCTTCATTGACCGAGCATCTGCTCGAATGGGATCTTATTACGCTTCGGCAGCTTTTTATGCAGATAATACATTGATCAAGTTTCAAGCGTTTGGAAATAGCGAGAAAACTTATCAAGCTTGGGGAGGTGTTCCTTCCGCACTCTTAAAATCTCATCGTTCTTATAATCCTTGTGGTGAATATACCGAAAACGGAGAAACAAAGTATTACGAAAATCAAACCGACAACTATTGGCAACACAACTACCATTTGATGGCAAGTCAACGCATCGGAGATTTTTGGAACATGAATCTAACATTGCACTATACAGATGGTAGAGGCTATTATGAAGACTATAAGCCGCAAGCTAAATTTAGCAGCTACAAACTACCGGCTTATATCGATCCGGAAGGCAACACGGTGAAAAAGACAGACCTTGTCAGAAGGAAATGGCTTGATAACGATTTCTATGGTGCCGTATATAGCGCCAATTTTCAACAAAAAAACACGATGTTAACACTTGGAACGGCAGTCAACAACTATGTTGGAGATCATTTCGGACGCGTTATGTGGACTAAACAGGCAAACGCATTGCCTAAGCCCGATTATGAGTATTACCGAAACGCCGGAAAAAAGCTGGATTATAATATCTACGCAAAACTAACACAGCGATTATCTACCATATTTACAGGATATCTAGATTTACAATACCGCGGCATACATTACTCAATCAAAGGCAACGACGACAAAGCCGGCGAAGGCTTAGACATCCAAAAGGACTGGCATTTCTTTAACCCTAAAGCAGGTATCAACTTTTATAAAAACGGACACAACGCTTTCGTCTCGTTCTCTGTCGCCCATAGAGAGCCTAACCGGGACAATTTCACTGAGACTGGGCCCAACGAACGACCCGAGCATGAGACCCTTTATGATTACGAGGCCGGCTATAGCTTTACAGACAAACGCTTCAATATTGGAGCGAATATCTATTTCATGGATTATGACAACCAATTGATCTTAACCGGCAAAATCAGCGAGATCGGCGAGGCGCTCACATCCAACATTAAAGACAGCTATCGCATAGGTATAGAATTGATCGGTGGAGTACAAATCACATCATGGCTTAACTGGAACGCGAACATTACGCTAAGCCAAAATAAAATTAAACATTTTGTGGAATATGTGGACAATTGGGATACAGGTGGACAAGATATGAACGAATTGGGAACTACCAACATAGCGCTCTCTCCTAACTTAATCGCCAACAGCATGTTCGATTTTCATCTCAAAGGATTCTCCGCAAGCTTCAACTCTCAAGTGGTCAGCAGACAATACATCGACAATACGAGCAGCAAGGAACGCTCCATCGATCCCTATTTCGTGAACAGCTTGCGTATAGGCTACAGCTTTAAACCGAAATTCATGAAAGGAATTGATCTAGACGTAACCATCAACAATCTTTTCAACGAGAAATATGAGACAAATGCTTGGGTATATTCATATATCGAAGATGGGAAGCGCAAAAAAGACGATGGATATTTTACGCAAGCCGGCATCAACGCCATGGCAAGAGTGGCCTTTAAATTTTAATTTAACTAACGACTCTTTTTATGCAATGGCTTGAATATTTTGGTGTGATCTCAGGGCTTCTCTATCTGTTTCTTGAGATCAAACAGCATAAAAGTATGTGGGTGGTGGGATTTCTCACCTCCCTCGTTTATGTATTTGTATTCTTAAACGCAAAAATCTATGCGGATATGGGACTGCAAGCCTATTACGTAGCGATTAGTGTTTATGGATTCTTTCAATGGACACGCCAACTCCATTCGGACAACAAAGGGAATAGTGGTCAGACAGATGAACAAATTTTATATACACACCTGACACCTACCCTCACTTTCGTCACCATAAGCTCTTTGTCCATTTTATTTATCGGGATCTGGTATTTCTTAAGCCACTTCACGGATTCTCCTATTCCCATAGGAGACGCATTTACTACCGCTGTAGGAATTGTAGCTACATGGATGTTGGCACGACGCATCATCGAACATTGGATCTTTTGGGTCATCATTAATTTTATTTCAGTCTACCTTTATTATCTTAGGGGACTTTATCCAACCATGTTACTTTATGTGTTTTACGCACTTTTAGCCATCGCAGGCTATTACAACTGGAAAAAGAAAGGGACACTTTTTTAATCGAATAATCATGATTGAGACTGACTTCTCAGAAAATGACAATTGCATAATTGTAGCAAACGGACAATTTCCAACATCCGAAAGACCGCTGAAGCTATTAAATAGCGCAACCGCTATTATCGCTTGCGACGGAGCCGTTAAAAACTTATATGACATCCATATCGCACCTATGGCTATCGTTGGAGATCTCGACAGCATCCCCCGTAAATTACGGGATTTATATAGCGAACGTATACACCATGTTGACGATCAAGAAATCAACGATCTAACAAAAGCGGTTCGCTTCGCTCATCATCTCGGCTACAAAAGGATTACCATTATCGGAGCTACCGGCCTACGAGAAGATCACACACTAGGCAACATATCCCTCTTAATGGAGTATGCGCCGCTTTTTGACAAAGTTGAGATGATCTCTGATTTTGGATCGTTTACCCCTATACTAAAGAGCACTACTTTTCAGTCATTTCCACGACAGCAAGTTTCAATTTTTGCTCTTTACCCTGAAGGGGAAATCTCTACAGAAGGACTTCGCTGGCCTATCTGCCACCGCACATTGACCGCCTGGTGGCAAGGTTCACTCAACGAGGCCATCGGAGATAGTTTCACCATTCATTTAGCGCCCCAATGCCGCATATTGGTATACCAAACACTCTTCCCTAAAGAGTAATATACTCACACAGGCGACCCTTTGCTTTTTACAAAAGACGGTCGCCCGTGTGAATATCCCTTCTTGCCTTATTTATCCCCATAAAATATGGATAATAAAGCCCATTTTCAGTGAATAGTTATTCACTCATCAAGTGAATAACTAACGAGTAGGGGTAGTGAATAGTTAATCACTCCATAAGCGAATAACTATTCACTTAATTACATGTATATCAACATATTATAAAAACAACATTTTAAAAGGGAAAATCAGCTAGAAATCCGCAAAATCTACGATTCATTTACCGATGATCCTCAAAAAAGACACTTAAAAGATGAATCCATCAGAATTTTATGTCGCCTTGGATTTTACGCAGATTCCCTATGTACTCGATACAACAAAAAAGCCCCACAATTATTTTATTGTGAGGCTTATCAAGTAGCGAGACCCGGGATTGAACCGGGGACCTCATGATTATGAATCATGCGCTCTAACCAGCTGAGCTATCTCATTTACAACGACTTAGCTTATAATATCTTTTACGGTTTAACTCATGGTTTAACAGTCAAAGCCATACCAATACTGATTAATAAATTAGTTAATTATCTCATTTTCAATTCAAATATACGCAAGATCACCCAAGTAAGCAAGAATACTCTTTGCTCGCTTGGATGATCTTCTTTATATCCTTGCTACTGGAAGGGGGCTTTAAATAAGAATGAGTATCTTACTTGATATTTTCGTAAGTGTATTTATAGGAATAGGAACGTTCACTTCCCTTTGTGTCACGGAACGTTACCTTTACTGTCTTTACATACCCTTCCTCATCCAATTCGTAATTGTATGTTTCCATACCTTCATCCCATGTAGCTGTTTTGGGCAAGAACTTTGAAGCTTTTCCTAATAGACCTGCAAGACGCCATTCTTCAAACGGATCATTATAATCTGTACTAAACGCAACAAACAAATTACCTATATTTGGAATATCTGTATAAGTGATTGTTTCTGCAACACCACTGCTGACCATCACACCATCTTTATATACATATTCTTCAATCTCACCATCAACATCAGCTTTTATCACTTGATTGTCTGAATTATAAGTAAATTTATAATTATCTGTGCTCTCATAAGTGGTACTGCCTTTTTCTATAGCTGTCCATATTGCACTTGTACAATACCCGTTTCCATTCAAAGAGAATTTAATATTATCAATATAGGTATATGAACCATCTTTCTCTTCGGAAGTAGCAACAGCTTCATTCCCTGAAAAAGAAAAGTTATAATCATAAGAATCCCCATCATCTTGACAAACTATTTTTGAAACTTTCCCGTCATTATCATAATTAATAGCATAAGAAGTTTCATTTTTCGTACAAGTTGCCACCCGTTTAGTCACATTCTCTGGATCAATGATATTATTATCATCATCGTTACCACAAGAAACGAAGTTCACACACAAAGCCACTGAAAGAATGGCTGTAAAAAATCTGTTTGTTTTCATTTTATAAATATCTATCTCCTGTTCCCTTCAGAGTATTACTAAATAAAAAAGGTGTGGGAACTGTATTTGCTTTATCCTTGTAACAGGCTCTCGCATAGCCTCTGGAATGGATAAAACAACAGCAACCCACACCCATTGAGATATAGTTTACCCCTTTCAGGTAAGTCTATAACAAAAGATGCGGGTGCTATTGCTATCATCTTCATTCCAGTTTCAAATTTGCGAGATTTGTTACAAGAAGATAATTTCAATAACACCTTTCGTTAAATATGTCCTTCCACAGAGGTTCAACGCTATGAACGTGTAGAATTGCCACAAAGGTACGAAAAGTGTTTATACATCAACCAAGTAAGAGAATGAAAAATCTTTACTTATCCTTGAATTTTTCTCTTATCCAGAAAAAGAGAAACCAACAGCCATAAAACAAAAGAAAAAGTGCCGCTATGATCGGATATAAATCAGGATTCCCAATCAAACAAAAAAGAACCACCAAGAAAACCAACCATTTCATAATATCCTCCCTTCATCCAAATAAGAGTAATATCCGCTATCTGTAACTATTATATGATCCAATAACTGAATATCAAACAGTTTAGCTGCATTCTTAACCCTTTCAGTCAGTGAATCATCCTGTTTGCTTGGTTGTAAATTTCCTGATGGGTGATTATGACTAAGGATCATTGCAGAGGCGTTTCCCAATATCGCAGCCTGCATAATGATTCGTATATCGGCAGATGTTGAATCCAATCCACCCTCTGATATATGCATAAACCCCAATACTCTTTTAGCGTTGTTCAACAGGATCAGTTTCATATACTCCCTGTATTGGATTGTCTCTGAATCATATATATGATTCATTAATAAGGAATAAGCACTGTTGGAATCCTTGATAACAGCCCTTTCCGAACTCTTTACTTTCGTGTTGTACGTCAATTTAACGTCACATACCTTATACATTCCTTCCATACGTTTGTAGTTTAATAAGTTAATTGATTATGAATTACGGATTTGCAAGAATGAAAGGAATACCACCAAGTAAGAGATATAGCCTATCTTTTCAATATCAGATAGTAAATTCAATCAGCTAAATATATTCTATTCTGGATTGAATGGTAGTGTACCCGTCTGAACATGAAATCGTGATCGGCTGATCCTGTAGGCTTTTGTGTTGGATATTCCTTTTTCTTCTCCTTACCGGGTGGGGGACATAAAAGGTAGTGGACTTATGAACGCATAGGATATACTTCTTACTTGGTTTGGCTTACTCTTTGACGTTACCCAAGTAAGAGGAATATATATAATAATGTATAGAGAAAGGGATTGGTATTATTTCAATTGCGCATAATAGTAATTCAGAACTTCTTTGGCTGGTCGTTTTAATTTGATAATAGGATCAATGAAATACAGTTTCTCTCCATCATATAACACATTGTCTCCCATAGAAGAAATGTCCGTTATTGAAAGATACTCATTCCCATAAAAATAGCGGTCTTCTTTTTTTAAGCCTAATCCTTCTATCAAATATCTGTCTATAAGGGAATCGTCTGGTAATACGAACTGATTGGAAATATAAGGTTGTGATAAGATGATACGAACGCCATCCACATCTTCACTGATTCCCATAAACTGATAACGTGTATCAGGGAAAAGGATATTGTGAAACAAATGTTCATAAATGATGTCCCCTGCATGAAGTTGCTTTATAACGGCTTTTGCCATTGGATTCCGCACTTTAACAACTCGATTGTTTGTATCATCAAAATAAACAATACTTTCTCCTGATGGCACTCTTTTTTGTTCCCCAAAATCAGCCCATGCACTTTTAGGGATATATAAATTATGAGCCTTTGCGATCTCTATTAATTGTGATGATATTTTTTGCGCATCAAATCTCGTGCTTTGCTGGTGATCTCCATGTTGTTCAGAGGATAACCCAGCCTCAAACACTCCAATATCGCTTCGGTCGCAATCTGCCTCACTTCTCGATTCAAGCTCCGCACATATTGGAGCGCATTTTGTCCGTCTTTTAAATAAAGCATTGATAACTGTTCTTCCATATTTCCAAATCATCTGCATTGTTTTCCACAAAGATACGTGTTCAATTGGAAAAATCAAACAGGAAGTATCGTTCTTCTCTCTTTTTGGATTTACTCACAAATCACTTTTTAAAGTCCCTATTTATCTGTAACTTCGTATGTTCTTCCAAGTTAAAGAGATTCTCCATGTTTCCAGATAATCCAATATTCATTCCAAAGAAACTCATTATGCAAGAATATAGACCATTTGACAGAATCGAAGTTTACAGGGAAATTGTGGAAACCATCAAGAAAAGACACATTTTGCCAACAGAGACTTATATATCTGTTCCCGTTATTAAAAATCGGATCAGGAAAAAGAAGAAAAAATCTTGACTGATCCACATTGATAATTAAGCATTTAAGACGGCTGTTTCCAGAAATGGGAATGTCCGTCTTTTGTTTTTCCTTGAAAAAGTAACTCTCTATATAATGGCTTGTAGGATATAGCTCTATAAAGTAGACTGATAATAAATATTGATACTTGTAGTATAATATTCAAGTTCCTGCCTATTTACTTTTTTAGATGGCTATTTGTTTGTATCTTTGTATATATCAACAAGATAGAAATCAAATTCATTTCAGATATACTTCCAAGTTTCCCAGATCACTTGTTTCTTATCCAAACTGTAAGGACAATTCTTGTTTTTATATCTAATAGGTAAATGAGTTTTGTCCTTCCGTAAATCCAATTTCTCGAATATGGTATTATACACGCCAAACAACCGAATTTTCAATAACAGATTAGAATGCAAGAAAGCATTGAATATAAATTGTTCCCAATACAAGAAACTGATGGAACTGAATATCCTGATCCCCATTAACAAAGAAGATACGAGCCTAAACCGAAAATAACGGGTGGGTTACTTTTTGCGGGTTGGCGGGTTACTTTTTGCGCCACCATGTTTATTACTTATATATTTATTACTTAATCATGGTTTGACACTCTTTCAGAGTTCCAAACGGGTGATCTCGCAGATTCTTTATTTAACAACCACTTGGATCGCATCTAATGAATTATCGCTTAATATTTAAAGACTTACTATTAAAACTAACAAATAAAGAGGCATATACCTTTTGTTGTATATTACTAAATACAGATAAAGAAACTTACATTTCCCATATAAAGGAAAAAACATTGGTTGAAATGACTGGATATGCAGAAAGAACCATATCCTCCTATATCCAGAAATTTGAAAAAACAGGCTTGTTATCTGTCACAACCAACCAAGTAAAAGGAGAAAAAGGAGTATTTTACCGTAATACTTACCAAGTAAAGAAACCAACCATTAATTATTTTCGTGTTGAGTATGATTTTCTATTAGAGGATATTCCTGCCGACATCAAAGGTTATTTGCTTCTTCTGAAATGTATCGGCTATCAGGGAAGTAACTCTGTTCTTTATAGTTTGAATCGCATAGCCGAAAAGAAGTTTCTTAATATAGGCTTGTCCACCATCAAGAAACTGAATGCGGAGGCTATCCGTTTACTTGTCTTGTCCAAAGAAAAAACAGGTTATCGAATCACAGACCGTTTTATTTATGACGACCAAGTAAGAGATAATAATCCTTCTGATTATCAGAGATATTATAATGAGATAGTTTGTTATTGTAAGAAGAAGCAAATCATTCCACCTCGATACGATAGCGATCTAATGTATGTCATATTTAACAACTGTCCTGAATCTTCATTTTTCTTTGACAAATTGGATAACAGAGAATTTACAGAAAAACGGATTCACAGTCTGCAATATTTTATCAATGTATTGGGCTTCCATTCCATACCAAAACCAAGTAAAGAAGAATATACATTCGTTATGCCATGATAATATTATGGGTGCTTTCAGAAATGGAAGTGCCCATTTCTCTTTTATTTGGGTTGAGACTATCCAAGTAAGAAGAATAGGGCTATTTATGGATGCTTATCTTTTACTTGTTTCAGTTTTAGGGGATTTTTGGAAGATTTTACTTTTATATAGCCAGTCACCAAAAATCCCCTGAAAAGGAAAATACAAACAATAGGTAAGCTTTATCTCTTGATTTTTCTTTGGGCTGTAACCAAGTAAGAGAAATAGGAGTTTATTATCCGCTTCAATAAAAAGTTGGCAGTCTGTCCTTTTACTTGGGTGAAGCCTCTGGATATTTGAGAGACAGGGTTCGGATTGAGACCGAACCCCGAAATTTTGGGTATGGGAACTCACCTGTCACATGAGTTCTTTTGTGTGTGATTTATGCGGCTTGTTCTTTATTTAAGAGACCTTTGCCATTTAGATATTGGGTAAATAGCTCAGTATAGATTACGTTTATATGGTCAGATGTTACCATATTGATTATTCTTACGCTTTCGCTGCTTAATGACTTGATCGTGCTAATGGTTTCTGCGATTCCAATCATCTTTTCTTTACCCTGTGGTTTATAGTTGGCAAATCGGGTAATAGCGTCAATCAGATAGCGGTTCTTGATAGTTTTCTCTGTGAAGTCCATATTTTGCAGAGTTTCAATTATCTCATCGCCAATCTCCAAGTCATATTCAATAAAGTTCTCTTCCACTATACCTAATACGGCACTGTTCCATACTTTCGGTTTTATTGTCTTACCGAAATTGTAGTATTTGGTAACAACACTGATATTCGCTTTTAACTCAACTGCCTTTTGGAACACTTTAGTATAAAACTCATGTTGTGTAGCCAAAGCTGCGTTACCTGCTTTCTCCAATCCGTTAAAACCACGGCTTAATACATTGTTCACTCCTCTGTATTGGGCAAACTCTTGCAAAGAATCAAACCGTTTAACTTGTACATTCTCTATAACCAATTGTTTCTCCTCTTTTACAATGGCATTCAAGTTATACTCATGATAAGTAGCCCATTGCCAATAACCGTTTGCGGAATCCACTGGAACATAGACATTAGGAGTTCCTTTTTCCACTATGTTTCCGTTCAGGTCTTTCAGCGTAATATCCGCATCATAGAACAAGTCGGCATCTGTTACATAAAGCGGGACTTTCTCAAAATTATCATTGGTTATCAATCCCTCGCCTAATTCAATATTAGTTTTGGCAACAGACATGCTGTAATCAGATGTAGCTATAATGATTTCACTTTGTCTTTTCGTGATTGTTACTTGTTCTTCCGTCTCATTTGTCAAGTCCCAGAATATCACCTGTGTAGTTGGAAGTTCCACCTTTTTAAGTGCTTCAAGATACCCTCTTTCCGCTTTTCTCACATTAACTTCTGCCGATTTCTTGATGTTGTCTTCCGCATCTGCATTATTTGACAAGAATTGTCTTTTCTCCTTTAATAACTCGTTAGCCTTTTCAACTGTCATAACCTCGTTTGCTTCTTTGTTTGAATTTGCATTAATCATAATTTTAATGTGCTTCACCTTTACAGCAGTAGGTTCTAATTGTTATTATTTTTATTGTTTACACTGCAAAGATGGGGGTATGACAGTCCCGATTCCTATAAAGAAATAAAGCGAAGTTTTGGTATATTATTTATAATACAGTTATACAGCGGTTTAGATTAAATTTGAAGATTCAAAAAAAATGACATCACCAAGCTCTATGAATATCAGCATTAAATGGATTATTGGGTGATTCTTTCTGTTTGGGGATATTCCACCAATTGAATTTTGGATTGTTTTTCTTCAAGTTGTTGAGAGTGGCACGAAGATTCAACATATCATCTTTCTGGCTGTCCTCTTCTATCAACCTTAAATACTTCATGTAATCCAACAAAAATGCAGCTTGACTTTTATTGATTTGAACATTGGCTTCTGCAAAAGAGCTGAGCTGCAAAAGTTGGGCGGTCTGCCATAAAATCCAGTCTGCGACTATGCAGTTCTTCTTTCTTCCTTTTCTTCCTTTAGTTGGATAATCTTCTTCCAGTTCCTTTTGAACCTCTTCCAGACTGGAAACGCCCAAATATTTGTCCAGATAGGGAGTAATCATGTTCATAAACCAATTATCAAAGTTATCTAAGGTGATAACCTCATTATTGTATTCAATACGGATTGTATTGCTTTTTATCTGTTTCTTGTCATGGAACATTTCATAGAGTTTCAACAAATCTGGACGAACAAAAGTGTTATAAACAGATTGCAAGTCATTGACCAGAAAATCACGAAAATCAAAGAATCCATCAGAATTTGCATATTTATGGTATATGGCAGCCACCATGACTAATGAATAAGCGATATTCCAATCTGTTTCTGTTACAGATTCCTCATCCACGAAATCAAAATACATCTGGAGAATCTTGTTGAAATCATAGTCTCCAAAATCCAATATGATAGCTTTTCCAACTTGCATCATTGTTTCATACATCTTCTCTGTATTTAAAGAGGTCTCAATATAGCTCTGCTTAAAGGATGGAACAGCGAGATAAGTTTCTTCCTGTTCTTTTGAGTATTTTCCATTTTGGATGTAAATATTATGAATTTCTTCAAACTCCAAGTGAAACATGGAACGCTCATAACTGAAATACTCCTCTAACAGAGGCTCTATCTTCTTTAATAATTTAATAGGGAAATTGATGTATGCCATTCTCTTGTCTTTATTTGTTTACACACAAAAATAAAGAAAAAAGAATCCTGTCCCCATTTCTGGAAACAGGATTCTTTGGTTTAGAGTAGGTTTTTCATTGCGTCTTCC
>CAUWMZ010000004.1:0-100065 GCA_963560035.1 uncultured Parabacteroides sp. | reverse complement strand
AATAACGAGGGCGTTTTGTACTACGTTTTTAGGAACGTAGAACTGGACACCCTAGTAATATATCTTACGGGCCTCTTCTTTCTTTAAAGATGAGATGAAGTCCATAAAATAGCTCTTGTAAGCCGATATGGTTCGTTCTTGTTTCATGTTGCAAATATAGCTAAAGTTTACATATCGAGCAACTTTTATAAAATATAATTATGCCTTAAAAAGAAGGCGGCAGGTTCTTTTCCAGATATTCTAGTTCTTTTGCTGCATTCAACAGCTGCCGAAGATGGCTGTCTGTTGTACGATTGCCGACATATTCCTCCTTGTTGATGCGTCGGATGGAAGGCAGACCGTTGAACTGCAGGGTCGGATTGACTTTCCAGCCGTCCGTAAACTTGTCCGGCATGAGGCTGTCGTGACAGATGACCTCACCGACACACCCGTGAATCAGCATGTTGCATACGGTCATCATGCAGCAGGTCCGACTGATGTCTTCACCGACCAGGTAATTGCCCGGAAAATGCACATGGTAGGCCAGCAGCAGCCTTCCGCTTCCGCAGGTCGGGTCACTGATGCGTTTGCCCGTAGTGCCTTTCTCAGTCCTTGTGCATTGAACCATCAGCTCGCAGATGGAAGCCGGGGTGAAAAACTGGCCGAGATACTGCTGCCCGCTTTTGGAACAGTAGGCCATGTGAAGTTCCCCGAATGCATCGAACCAGCCGGACATGGCAGTCTGCCGTTGCATGATGCCGACCCATTCCCGGGTCATCTCCAGGAATGCCATATTCTGCTTCCGCTTGTATTTCCAGTCCTTTAGGGGTGGTGCACCCGGTGAGAATCCGTGTATGATATACCGCAGCAGGTCATTGAACACCTGCTGGACTTCGTAGCCGCATTCTCCGGCCAACCGGCTGATGATTCGGTCGAGCGGCTTGACTTCGTTGGATAATTCAAATTTTGCCATATGCTTGTTGTTATAGGTGATTGTTTTCCGTGTATGCTTCCCGGTTCTGTACATACCGCTCCACTTGCCGGGCGACCATGTCACAGAACTTCTGTCCTTTGTCCTCCTCTCCTCTGAAATAGGCTATCATGCCCAACAGGTTCTTTTCGTAGTAGTGGACCCATTTCTCGTAGTAGTGTGCACCCGGCACGGGACCGAAGGTTTCCTGAAACAGCTCCCGCGTCAGTTCTTCATCCGGATACCGGTTGTATTCCCAGAAAGCCAGTTTCAGCCATTCGTTATAGTTCAGTTTCATCAGACAAATGATTTTAATGGTGATACATATATATAAGGTAAGAGGCATACAGGTGGAGATGATGTTCCTCTCCTGTATGCCTCATGCCGCAATCCTGATGCGGTTTACGTATGGATGCTCCATCCGTGGAAACGGTCCAGGGTTACGGCAAACGACCGGTCCGGGCTGCCGTGATACAGCAGTCCGCCCACAATGCCGATCTTTCCGTCCGCATACCGTTCGCAGAATCCGAACGAATAAGGGGCTGAGTCATAATAAAGTTCGATTTCACAGCCTTGTCCGTTCTTTTCCCATTGCTGGAGACGTTCCAGGCAGTTCTGCAATGTCCGGTCCTGGATGGAGTTGGCATACTGTACGACCTTGTCGTAATGTTCTTGTGAACAACAGATTTTCATGATGATAGAATTTTAAAAGTGAATGAATCGTTTGATATTCAGTCTATCCAGAATGTGCCGCAATGAGGGCAGCGGCATCCGGCCGGGTAGTTGTTGGAGTAGCGTACGTCACGGTGACGCTTGTAGTTCATGTCTCCGAATGTGCATCGTCCGCTGCGGAAAGTCCTTTCATAAGCCTCTTCCTGCTGTTGGTATCCGGTCATCCGGCTTTTCCGGATGGAACCGTTGAAGGGCCGCATGTCCGTCTCCCACCGGGTGGCCTGGCACCAGTCGTGGCTCATGCCGCAGATCTCAACCGCATAGGAATAATGTACCTGTGAATCCACAAACAGATTCTCCCGGCAGAACGGCAGGGTGATGTCCAAGGGAATGTGTACGTGATAACCTGAACCGTTGCGGCTGTCAACGATGGCCACCACCACATTTCCGCTGAAGCGGATACGTTGGAAATCCTCCTTCTTTCCAGGACTGATGAGTCTGTCAAACCGGGCATTGAAGTAAATCCGTAGTTCTCCGCCGTATGAAGCGTTTTCAACGAGTTCTTTAACCGGTCCGTCAAATTTTCCTTTGGGAAGGCGGAGTGCACACCGTACCTTGTAGCACGCCATGGATACCGATTCACCCCGTTCCGGGCAGCCTGTGCTGTAACCGTCTATTTCTACTCCGAGGGAATAGAACAGATTGGTGTCGCAGGAATTCCGTATCAGGTCCTTTGCCGGATTCGAATCATTCCGCTCATAGATGAGGTCACGGATCTGTTCCTCGTGTTCTTTAAACAATCCGGACAGACCCGCTTTCTCCATATTTCTGCGTGTCTCGTCCATATATTCCTTCAGATTCTCCTGTTCCTGGCTTTCATACCATTCGAAACTCTTTTCATACAGATTTTCCAGGCTGTTGGACCGGAGACATTTCTCCTGAATATCTTCATGTTCATCCAGACTATCCCGGTAATCCACATAAAAAAGGCTGACATATCTGGGCAGAAACTCCGCAATTTGCGATATAGGGTTCATAGGATTGGATATTTTAAGTTATACCATCTTGATTTTCAATTTTCGGCTGTCAGTTCATCTTCATATACTTCCAGCTCCAGGCCGTTCTCGACCACCCGTACCAGCCAGCGGTAAGGCAGTCTCTCGATCAGTTCAACGGCGCGGTATCCCCTGTAGGAGCGTATCAGAAATACAATGTCTCCTTCTTTCATTACAGGATAGCTTTTAAGGTGGATGAATCGGAAATGTTTTCCATACAATTCTCTCTTTTGACCGTCCTCAGTCTTTTCAGCAGATAGAGGAAGTAGTCCCGGTCGTAGATACGGAACAGAAACTCTTCTCCGGTCTCTTTGACTTGGCCGAAGAAAGTGGCAGATTCCCGGTTGGTGGGATACTGGAAAAAGCAGCCGCCGGAAATGAGAGTGAGACCTTCCTGGAACACACGGTCGATCAGGCAGTCCGGTGTATCATAGAGACCTTTTCCCCAACAGTATCGGTAATGGCTTTTCCGCAGGCTTTTCAGGGTATGGGCCATATCCGTCCTTGCCTGTCTGCGGTCATCCCGGTAGACAAGGTTGCACAGGAAAGCCGGTGCTTTGCCGTCCACTGAAAAGAAATAAGGTGTCATGTGCCAGAGGTCCGTGTCGTTATCACCGATCGGTGTATCCTTCCCTTTGAGGAGGAAAGCCTTCCGCCGTATCAGTTCCATGTGCCGGTCCGCTTCCTTGTCCAGTATGGCTTGCGGCGTGCAGACGGACCGGATTCCCTTGAAGAACCGGTTTTCCCGTGTAAAGCAGAATTCTGCCAGTTCACCGTAATAGGGCTCGGACAGGAAGAAGGAGTCCTCCCGCTTCCGTATCGGTGGAAGCACGTTCAGCCGTTCAAGATATTCCTTCTTCGTGATTTCCTCGAAGGGGGCACACAGCGCCTGCTGGTAAAGGCGCATCCGCTTTTCCATCTGACGGAGCGATAGGGCCGTTATAAACTGATTGTCTTTCCGGATGCGCAGCTCTTCCAGCGTTTCTCCGGTACTGTTGCTGTGCAGTCCGTCTGACATGATTGTCAGGCAGACCCCGCTGAAACAGCGGGAATCTGCAATGAATCGGGTCCGGCTGTCCATGGCTATAGCGGGTTGAGGTTCAACACACGTTGGGCGGCATGCACCGCATTCTGCGTCAGCTGGCGCTGCCAGGCCTGCTGCCTGGGAGACCACTTGAATCCGGAAGCCTTCAGCTCTTTGCGCATTCCGTCGTTGGGAATGCTGTCGAAGAGGATCTGTAGCCGGTCGGCTTCGTAGTTCCAGACCAGCGTTCCCCCTTCAAACGCCACTTCCCGTTTTTCCTTCTCCCGGATTTCTTTCAGTTTCAGCCGGTTCTGGCGGGCCACTTCCGGCAGTTGGAAGAAACGGTTGCGTGCCGTGATGACCGGCTTGCCGCTGCGGGCATTGTATTCCCGGATCAGGTCCACCGCCTTCTCCACGATTTCCACTTCACCCTTGCCGGCATAGGTGCTTACCTTGTTCAGGATGCTGCTGACGAACAGGGCACGGCTGTACCCTCTGGCCCGTCCTGCATCAATTTCATGGATGGTGTGTGCGCTGCTGGAAATGTCCCGTTTCAAGCGGTTCCATGACTCTTCCTGATGTTTTTCCAGATTGGAAACATCCTTCATTCTTTCATTTTCTTTCATGTCTCATTGATTTTTAGGTGAAACTTCCGGTTCCGTGGAACCGGTATTTGATTTGATTGTATATCCTTTTGTCCGTTCATGCATCTGTTTCATGGCAAGACAGGAATCCGTAGTCAGCCGTGTCATCCGGCACATCGTCCCATACCAGCCGGTAATCCTCGTAGATCCGGCTCCAGTCCTCTGCAGACAGGCGCGGAAAAGAGGGGGAATACAGGCTGCGGAGGTCTTCCAGTGACAGGGACGGATTCCGGTGCAGGATGTCGTGTATCTCCTCCTCGCACTCGAAGAAGGAATCGTAGAGTGCATCCGTTCCCTGATGGGCATAGACGGCTGTGCAGTCCTCGATGAGATGCTCCACGAAGTCCAGGCATTTCTGCAGGTCCTTCTTGACGGTGATCTCCTCGTCCGTATGGGCGTTGTAATAGCCGCAGCTGACATTGGCACAGCTCACTTCCAGCCCGTTCTCCTTCAGCGTGAGGACATCCGTCATCAGCCCGTTGTTTTCCGCATAGCCCCACTTTTCGGGAGCAGCCTCCCGGATGAACTCTCCAGAGCACAGCTCCGTGAAGCTGATGGCCGTAATCAGGTCGGAGTTCCCTTTCCGGTCGGGCTGTATGACAAACCGCACGTCGTCAAAGAACGGCATGTATGCCCGGGAACTGCCCCTGCATCCGGTTTCCTCCTCGCGGAAGAACACGACCTTGAGGACATCGTATTTCCGCAGGCATTCCAGACAGATGAAGATGCCGTTCTTGTCATCGGCCCCCAGGTTCTCGAATCTCCGCTTTGACGGGGAATAGCCGAAGAGGATGCCTTTGGCTTCGACGGCCCTGAAGTCCTTTGAATGTCTGCAATGGGACACCTGGTCCAGATGGCTCACCAGGCAGGGATAGGACTCGCCGCTTCCCTTGGTTACATACAGGTTCCCGAAGCTGTCCTTTTCCAGGCTGATTTCTCCGGGAAGCCCGTTGATGTAGGAACAGAGGAAGCGGACCATCTTCTGTTCCTTTCCGCTCGGGCTGTATATGCTATACAGCTTCTTCAACAGTTGCGTATTCATGTTCTTCTTCATAAGCGTTCGTATCATCGGAATAATTCAGTGGAAGGCCGGTTTCCGGATTCAGCAGGTCGTAGTATTCATCTTCGAAACAGCCCGCCCGCCCGTTCTCCAGCAGACTTTCCACGGTATCCACATGGATGGTCTGGGACCGGTAATCTTCTTCCTGCGGGTTCCAGATATGGATTTCCGTTAGTTCGTCCGCATCTTCAAACCAGGCCTTGTCATATTCGGAGTAATGCCAGTAGTTTTCCTTGTGGCTGCTTTCGGCATCCTCCCGGCATTGTTCGCAGCAATAGTATTCTTCGGTGATTTCCGAGTAGACGGAGTGGTCTGTCAGGCAGTAGCCTTCGCACCAGTCACAGCAGACCGTATCATCGTGATGGTAATAATCACCGCAGGAGGATATGTAGTTGAAATCCTCCAGGTCGTCCACATCCACTTCGATTTCCCGTCCCTGCATGTAGCAGACCCGGGTTTCCGTGCAGTAGCGCTGGTGGTATTCATCCCATGCCTCGTCGCTTTCGTCGTCATCGCCGTTCAGGTTCCGGTCGGTCGTGTCCAGCAGATAGTCATCTTCCGAATGCTTGTAGTTGTAGGCCTTCCTTTCATCGTAGTCGTACCACTTGAAGGAATCCTGATAGGAAAGCGTATTGTCCATGCCCAGGTCGCAGTCTATCTCAAACCGGCGGTCAAAAAGCGAACTTCCGTCAATGCCGACAAATGCGTTCGCTTCATGGCAGGAGGCCCCCACAATCTTGTATCCGTCGATGCGGTTTTCCTGGATCAGCTTGTTGACCAGCATGTATTTCAGCATCTCGTCCTCACCGGTGGTATACTGGCGCTCCAGCAGCCTCCACCGTCTGTTGTCCTGGTCGGTCACTTCGGTGAACAGGACAGCCCTTGCTACAATCTTTCCTTCCTCGTCCTTGAGATAGGCCGCTTTGGCCTTCACCGAGTCCAGATAGAAGAAATGTCTGTCCTTGTCCGTCATGCAGGAGTTGAAGTCTCCCTTGCACCGGTAGCTGTCATAGATGGCCTCGAAGTTGTTGTCCACATGCAGCTCCATATTGGATGTACAGCCCAAAGAGAACGTATGCCACTGCTTGGTGAACACATCCCCGCACAGCCAGTTCACGACACTGGGGGAAAGGACCTTTCCTACGGAGGTCTCCAGCATGACGGCTCTCAGGAACTTGGCCGACTTCATCTTGAACACCCTGCTTCGTTCCATATTGACATAGCGGATGGAACCGTGGTCACCGTCTTCACAGATACCTCGGGCTTCATCCGTCTGGTACTGCGCAGACCAGTAGGTGCATCCGATCAGCTCCACCTTGTGGGGAAGCGAATCATCCTGCTTGCCTGAACTGCATACGGCATCGGTGACAGACTGCTGCAGTTGAGCCATGTCCTTGATGTCAAGCAAGGTAAAATCATTCCTTTCCCGGCAATATTTCAGCAGGGCTGCATTCTTCAGATGGCTGAGCAGGATCTTGTTCTTTCTGACCTCAGCACCGTTGCTTCTTTTTTCCACTGCGAAAATTTCCTTGAACTCTTCGTAGTTCCTGAACTGATAGTACAACATAGGCTAAAGGATTGTGGGGTTAATGACTGGGTTACTTCCAAATGGCGGAATTGACCGTTCCGCCTGTTCTTCTCTGCCGGTATAGGCACATCCGCTTTCCGGTACGTATTCCGGAAATCCTTTCCAAGACTGGTATCTTTTCATGATTCTTGATGGATTAAATTAGACATGACCGGCTCCTTGGAGCGCGGTATTCCTGTTTCTTACATGCCCCGTCCTGTTTTTTGCCTTGTCCAAAGCAAGGCTTGGCGGAAAAAATACCGGAACGGAGTGAGGATGATTTTTTCCTGCCAACCAGCCCGCAAGGGCCGCCTTGCCTGCGACAAGGCAAAAAGCTATCTTTGCAGGGAAGAATCAGGAATATCTGCGGATGGATACTTAAAGAACCGCTGTCTGTTTGAGGGAATAAAAAACGGGAATAACCTTGGATGGCTACTCCCGTTGTTGAGGTGAGGATGTTTTTTACCGTTATGGATGGGTTGGCAATGCAAATTTGTCCTGTAAGGTCTGCATTTCAAATGCGATGGTGGAATTCATGATTTTTGCATAGATTCGGGTGGTACGTATATCCGTATGCCCCAGCATCTTGGCGATGGACTCCAATGAAACCTTGTTCGCTATGGCCAAGGAAGCGAATGTATGGCGTGCGATATGTGTGGACAGTTTCTTCTTGATGTGACAGATGTCGGCTATTTCTTTCAGGTACCCGTTCATGCGCTGGTTGGAAGGGACCGGCAGCAGGAATCCCCTTTCAGAGTAGCCCGGTCTTGACTTGTATTTTTCCAGAATCAGTCGGGGAATATCCAGAAGTGGGATGTCGCACATGTTGTCCGTTTTTTCCCGGGCCTTGCGGATCCACCAGCGTCCGTCGTCAGCCTGCACGATGTGTTCAGCCTTCAGGTGCTTTACATCCGTAAAGGCAAGTCCGGTGAAAGAGCAGAAGATGAAAATGTCCCGTACGGTTTGCAGACGCTCGATGTCGATGTCTTTGGCAATAATGCGGCGAAGTTCAGCTTCATTCAGAAAGTCCCGGTTGGTCTTGGTCTGCTTGAAATGGATGTCGGCAAACGGGTCTTCATTGATCCACTTTTTCAGAATGGCGGTCTTGGTAATCTTTTTCAGATTCTTCAGGTATTTGACCGTAGCATTTTGGGCACATCCCTTTTGGGTCTTGATGAAATGTTCGAATTTGGTGATGAACTCATAATTGATGGATTTAAGAGGAATGTCGGCGCAGTTGTACTGTTCGCGCATGAATTCCACCAGGTAACGGACCGTCCGTTCATAACGCAGTACCGTCCCTTTTGCATATTCCTTGTCCATCAGTTCCCGGTACTCCTGATTATGCTCATTGAATGTTTCAATCAGCATTTTGGGTGAGTCATACCCTCCATAGAAGATGTTCTTGATGGTTACGGCAGTAATGGGCTTGCCGTCTGCCTCCAGTTGCCGGTGTATCTGGAAAACCCTGTTTCTAACTGTTTCAAGATAGAGGTTGATTTCCTGGTGTTTCCTGTCCTTTCCGACAGCACATCCTTTCAGGTGGTTCCATTTGTCCGGTTCCACACTCCGTTTGACTTGTACTTCAGCGCGTTTGCTGTTCACTGTAATACGCATACAGATGGGTGCCTCTCCATTTTTTAGAAGCTTGGATTTCTTGATGAAGAACAGCACCGAAAATGAGTTGTTTTGCATGGCCATACTCCTTGTTTTTGACGTTGTAAAATTACTGTTTTTAACGCGAGTTGGATTTGTGCAAAATACAGATATTCAATGAAAAAGAACCTCAAAAGGTGGACTTTTTTAGACCGGAAATCAAGTCCACCTTTTCGTCCACCTCGTAAATGCCGTAAAGTGCCTCAATTTGCCGTTTTGTAGAAAAGAAAAACCGCTGATAATGTTTGATTATCAGCGGTTTACGTTAAATTGCTCTTTGTTTGAGTGATCCGCTTGGGGTTCGAACCCAAGACCCCAACATTAAAAGTGTTGTGCTCTACCAGCTGAGCTAGCGAATCATCCGTTGCATTTATTTTCCTAATGCGATTGCAAAGGTAGGGTATTTATTTTTATTGTGCAACTTTTTTCGGTAAAAAATTACAGTTCGTAAATTAGTTTATTTGTAATTAGTTGTATTAAAGAAAGATGGCATGTGATTTTTTCACATGCCATACAATCAAATTTATTAGTGAACTAACATTTCTGCCGTAATTGGAGTAAATTCTTTTGCGTTAGATTTGCGTAGTTTCACGCTACCATCATTCCAGTTAGAAGGCCAACCACCTAGAATATGTCCTAAGAAGACAAGTTTAATCTCATGCAATCCTTTTGCTAAAGCTGCAGAAGAATCATGACGAGAGAAGCGTTTAACTTCACCACCATTATTAATAAGAAGTTTGCCATCGATCCATACTTCCTCAAGGTCAGAAGATAAGAAATAAACGCCATCTTCAGGGATATTTACATATCCAGTAGCGATTGCAGCATATTGTTTTACGTCTCTCATCGCTTCGTTTGTCTTAACGAAAGAGGTAAGTTCTTTTAGCTCTTTCAAAGATGTTTCGTTCCAGTTCTTTACGTTCTCTAATTGAGAAGACTTAAGAAACATGCCATCTGTTGTTTGCATTTTTAAGCCCGGAGTTGTTTTTGCGACTTCTTTAGCCGGCGCTAAAGTTTGTTTCTCAACAGTGATAGTGCGAGGCTCGCTCATTTTGCCAGAAGGTAAAACAGAAGCAACTTTCAAAGTCGTTGTTTCAGTAATATCAAACGGACCATTGTAAACGGTTGATTCCGTTGTAGGCTCGCTACCGTCTAAGGTGTAAACAATCTTCACAGGGCGAGTTGTCTTGAATTCCATTGTCGCTTTATCAGTGAAAGCTACGAAGTTGCAAGAGCCGTTAGGTTGTTCAGCTGATGGAATATAATAGTTGATATTGTGTTCATCCAAACGTACTTGGGCGTTGTCAATTCTGCGCTCGAAATCTTTATAATCTTTCTTGTCTAGCGGGCTCCACGCAATTTCAGAAAGAGCTAAGATACGAGGATAAATACGATATTCCATGATGTCTGTATTGTACATATATTCGCTCCAGATGTTACATTGTACACCTTTCACGAAATTACCTTTGCCCATTTGAGCTAATGTATCAGGAATAGGATTGTATTTATATACTTTTTCAAGAGTAGAGTAACCACCGATAGCAACAGGATTGATTTTTGGGTCACCCTGATAATGGTCTAGATACATACCTTCGCTACCCGGAGTCATGATTACGTCATGGTTCATGCTAGCGGCAGCGATACCACCTTGCTCACCACGCCAAGACATAACTGTTGCTGAAGGTGCTAAACCTCCTTCAAGAATCTCATCCCAGCCGATCATTTTCTTTCCTAGTTTGTTAACGACTTTTTCCATGCGTTGAACAAAGTAGCTTTGTAATTTTTCTTCAGCCGTATGGTTCTTGTCGCCTTTTAAGCCTTCTTTTTGGATACGAGCTTGACAAAGCGGGCAATTCTTCCAACTTGTTTTCGGGCATTCATCACCACCGATGTGGAAATATTCACCTGGAAATAGAGCGGCAACCTCTGTAATTACGTCTTCCATAAATTGGAAAGGCTCCTCTTTGCCTGCGCACATTACGACATCCTCAACGCCCCATATAACACGGGGTACACCTGGTTGTCCTTTGCAAGAAAGCTCAGGATAAGCGGCGATAGCGGCCATCTCATGCCCCGGAAGTTCGATTTCAGGAACAATTGTGATGAAGCGATCTGCCGCATATTTAACAATATCCTTGATCTCCTCTTGTGTATAAAAACCTTTATATTCCGTTCCTTCACCATCGATACGTTTAGATCCGATCTCTGTTAGTTTTGGATATTTCTTGATTTCGATACGCCATCCCTGGTCATCAGTCAAGTGCCAGTGCATGCGGTTGATCTTAAATAATGCCAAGACATCCAATTGTTTTTTGATGTTTTCAACGGGGATAAAGTGGCGGCATGGATCAAGCATGATACCTCTATAGCCGAATCGAGGTTCATCCTTAATAGCTACTGCAGGAGCGGTCCAAGCGATACCTTTTACGATAGAAGGACTTTCGATCTCCGCTGGGAGTAGCTGCAAGAAAGATTGCATACCATAAAATAAGCCTTGAGCTGTTTTTGCTTTGATATTAACAGCATTGTTGTTGACGTCTAGAGTATACCCTTCGTCATTAACATCAAGATTTGAGTCGATAACTAAAGAGATGCCATCAGCGCTCTCTTTATCCGTTACAGCTATTTGATAGCCTGTGGCCGTATTCATTTTAGCGGCGAAGAATTCGGCTACTGTTTTTGCTTCAGGTGTAGAAGCGAGAATTTTAGTGCTGTTGTTTAGCTTGAAGTTTCCTTCATTCTGAACGAGGCTTGCCGGTGTTGGAATGATGTTTATACCTTGATTATAAACTTGGGTTTTGCCTGGAGCGTTATCGCAAGAGGTCATCAATCCAAGGATGGCACCCGCACAGATTGTCGCAAGGAGCTTTTTCATAGAATTAAATGATTTAAAAAATTGAACTATAATTAAAGCGATGTAATAGACATAACGACAGCTAACAAAATACGATTGTTCGTAAATTGCTAGCTGTCATTTATTAAGTACCCGCTATGTGTTTTTTACCATGCGAAGATTGGATATTCTTTCATGATGCTGTTTACTTTCTCGCGGACAGAAGCTATTGTCTTGTCGCATTCAGGTGCGGACAAAACAGTATCGATCATTTCAACGATTTCGCCCATCAAAGGTTCTTTCGCTCCACGAGTAGTGATAGCCGGTGTACCAACGCGAATACCTGAAGTTTGGAACGGAGAGCGGCTGTCGAACGGAACCATGTTCTTATTCACGGTAATGTCTGCGGCAACAAGTGCTTTCTCTGCAACTTTGCCTGTTAATTCAGGGAATTTGGTGCGTAGGTCAATCAACATACTGTGGTTATCAGTACCTCCAGATATGATCTTATATCCTTTGTCCATGAAAGCTTGTGCCATAGCGGCAGCATTGGCTTTCACTTGAGTTTGATAAGTCTTATATTCAGGCTCAAGAGCTTCACCAAAAGCGACAGCTTTAGCGGCGATGACATGTTCTAATGGACCACCTTGAATGCCAGGGAATACGGCAGAATCCAATAGCTGGGACATTTTCTTAATCTCACCTTTGGGTGTTTTTTTGCCCCAAGGGTTTTCAAAATCTTTACCCAATAAGATAATACCACCGCGAGGACCACGTAAGGTCTTGTGAGTAGTAGATGTTACGATATGTGCGTATTCTAGAGGATTATTCAATAAACCAGCGGCAATTAAACCGGCAGGGTGAGCCATATCTACCATTAATAAAGCACCAACCTTGTCCGCTATCTCACGCATGCGCTTGTAGTCCCAATCACGAGAATAAGCGGAACCACCACCAATGATCAATTTGGGCTTTTCACGAAGTGCCACTTCTTCCATTTGATCATAGTCTACACGTCCGGTTTCTTCCTTGACATTGTATTCGGTCGCATGATATAAGATACCAGAACTATTTACAGGGGATCCATGAGATAGGTGTCCTCCATGTGCTAAGTTCAATCCTAAGAAAGTATCGCCTGGGTTTAAAACCGCTAGCAATACGGCTGCATTGGCTTGAGCTCCAGAGTGAGGCTGAACGTTTGCCCATTCGGCATTGAATAGCTTCTTGATGCGCTCAATAGCGATCGTCTCACTTTGATCTACTACCTCACAACCTCCATAATAGCGCTTTCCAGGGTATCCTTCAGCGTATTTGTTGGTTAGGCAACTACCCATGGCCTGCATGACCTGGTCACTGACAAAGTTCTCAGAAGCGATCAACTCAATGCCTTTCAGCTGGCGTTGGTGCTCTTTCTCGATAATGTCAAAAATAATGTTGTCTCGTTTCATACCTCTTAATTTGGTTAATGCAATGAAATTTTTCCTTTATTAAAGGATTTATCGCGAATGTAATATAATTTTTAATACTGCTTAAAAGAATTCCGCTATTTATTATATAGTGTCAATAGGAGAGACTTTCCTTATTTTTAAGCATTTTTCACCACTTGGTAAGAGTGACATTTCTGAACTCAACCTCTTTGCCTTCACTTTGTAGTCCGATATGTCCTTCTTTGATTTTATTTGTTCCGGTATTTTGATACACACCATTGATATAGGTGGTGATTACACCATCTTTAACGAAAATATTTGCCTCGTTCCATTCTCCTGCGGCATTCTCGCTACAAGGGTTGATATTTTTTACAATAGGAAAGAAAGGGCGTTCCTCTCCGGGACGTTGCTGATATTCGATAAGATCCGCACCGCCTAGCAAGACGAATAGTCCTGCTTTACCTGCTTGTAGATTGCATTCTATGCCGTTTGGAAAGGGATTTTTAGTTTCGGTAATATGAAGGAAAATACCACTATTTGCGTTTGTGTTTCCATTAGGCCAACGCCATTCTACATGAAGTTTGTAATTCTTGTAGGTCTTTTTGGTGTACATATAGCCAAAAGGTTGTCCGGTGATATATATCTTGCCATCTCGAATCGTGTAAACTTGCTCAGCGGGGACTTCGTTCTTGTCGATAATGAAATTCCAGTTAGACAGGTCTTTGCCGTTAAAAAGTCTCTCTGTTTCTTGAGCTTCCGCTCCTCTTGTAAAGCAGAGGAGCGAAGCTGTTAATAGTGTATAAATGAATAGTTTCTTTTTCATGATACAGATGTCTTTTTAATCGACGATTAATTTGCGATATCGTACTCGTTTAGGCTCTATATCACCTAACGTCTTACGTTTATACTCTTCATATTCAGAGTATGTGCCTTCGTAGAAGACCACATTAGAATCTCCCTCAAATGAAAGAATATGAGTACATATACGATCCAAGAACCAGCGGTCATGAGAAACAACGACAGCACATCCCGCAAAATTTTCCAAACCTTCTTCCAAAGCACGAAGTGTATTTACGTCGATATCATTAGTTGGCTCATCGAGAAGTAGTACATTGGCATCAGCTTTCAAGGTCAATGCCAAATGTAATCTATTTCGTTCACCTCCGGATAATACACCACAAAGTTTCTCTTGATCAGAGCCCGCAAAATTAAATTTTGAGAGATAAGCACGTGCGTTAACCTCTTTACCTCCCATGCGTATAAACTCCTGTCCTCCAGAGATGACTTGGTAGACGGTTTTTTTAGGGTCAATATCTTTGTGTGTCTGGTCTGCGTAGCCTACTTTGACAGTTTCGCCTACCTCGAAGTTTCCTTTGTCGATACTTTCCATGCCCATGATCATTTTAAACAATGTGGTTTTACCGGCACCATTCGGGCCAATAACTCCGACAATGCCATTGGGCGGAAGCGTGAAATTAAGATCGTCAAATAGCAATTTATCACCAAACGCTTTAGCTACATGTTGAGCCTCTATAACCTTATTACCTAATCTAGGGCCATTAGGGATAAAGATTTCCAGTTTAGCCTCTCTCTCTTTTTGATCTTCATTCAAAAGAGCTTCGTACGAGTTTAAGCGGGCTTTACCTTTTGCTTGGCGAGCTTTAGGGGCCATATTAATCCACTCCAATTCGCGCTCTAGCGTCTTACGGCGTTTACTTGCTTGTTTTTCTTCTTGAGCCATTCGTTTGGTTTTTTGATCCAGCCAAGAAGAGTAATTGCCTTTCCATGGAATACCTTCTCCTCGATCCAATTCAAGTATCCATCCTGCTACATGATCTAAGAAATAACGATCGTGGGTAATACATATAACAGTACCCGCATATTGTTGCAGGTGTTGTTCCAGCCAGTCGATAGATTCTGCGTCCAAGTGGTTGGTTGGCTCATCCAAAAGGAGTACGTCTGGTTGTTGTAAAAGCAGACGGCATAGCGCTACACGGCGTCGCTCACCACCGGAGAGTGTATCTACAATTTGATCTTCGGGTGGACAACGTAGAGCATCCATCGCCCTTTCCAATCGGCTGTCTATATTCCAAGCATCAGTAGCATCTATTTTATCTTGTAACTCAGCTTGTCTGTTAATTAAAGCGTCCATCTTGTCCGGGTCTTCTAATATTTCCGGATCACCGAATTTCTCGTTTACCTCTTCATATTCTTTTAATGTATCAACGATTTCTTTGACGCCTTCTTGTATAATTTCCTTGACGGTTTTACCAGGAGTGAGTTTCGGGTCCTGTTCTAGGTATCCAACAGAATATCCGGGCGAGAAGACAACATCTCCTTGATAATCTTTATCGATGCCGGCGATAATTTTTAACAACGTAGATTTTCCTGATCCATTCAATCCAATGATTCCGATCTTGGCGCCATAGAAGAAAGATAAATAAATGTTCTTTAGGACTTGCTTTTGTGGCGGGAAGATTTTACTTACGCCAACCATAGAGAAAATGATTTTCTTATCGTCTGCCATATAAAATTTTATGTATAAAGTTTTATGTGATTTAATAATAATGGTTCGCAAATCTACATAAAGATCTTTTATTTTACAAGCGTTGAGAAATATCGAAGAGGGGAAGTTCGCTCGTTTGGAAAAGACTGTTTAGTGTGAGTCTAACGTATTGATAAGTGTTGGGGAAATGGGCGATTATTTATCGTTTCTCCAAATAAAGTTTGAGTGTTTTTATTATGATCCTATTTTGTTATAGGCTGGAAGTGATAATTCCCTTGTATAAAATTTTCACTCATATAGCCTCCAATGTAGCTACCAAGAATACCTCCAATAGCTCCACCAATGAAAGCTCCACCAAAATATCCGGCGGGTCCTAAAAATAATGCGCCAATCGTTTGCCCTAATAAAGTGCCGTATATTGATCCACTGGCTTCTCCGATGGTTCCGAAAATCGCTCCACAGCAGAGATCTTCTATTTTTATTCCATTTGCGTATTGATAGGTGTTGTTAACTATTGTTAAAGTGGCGTTTCCGTGTTTGGCTATGGATGAGATGTTTTCTCCTATTTTTGAAAGAGAATAGGTTTTAATATGTTGATTGCCATAAAAAACATGACCGGATGATTTTGCTTTATATAGTTTTAAATTTTGTGAGCCAACTCTTGTTTTTCCTGCATAAGAATGAAAACCATCTCCTATATTGTTTATAACATTTAGAGAGGTTTGTCCGCAATTAAGAGCGTTATCTATTGTTTTATTGTTATATTCTGGAAAGCTGTTTTTTTGAGATGTTATATGTCGAGATGTCGTTCTTAGTGGTGTTGCATTTAATTTATTATCCCATGTAGATTTTGTAAATTCGACATTACCGCTGAAATTGAAGTTGTCTTCGATGAGGCCGAAGTCATAAATTTGTTTGCATATATCAGTGAGCCAAATTAGATTAGTGTCGATTAAATCATTCTGATTATCATATTCAAATTTATGATGATAAGATTGGCTCGTGTTTGAATTATCCGCATCAATAGATATCGTCAATTTATTGTCTGATTCTTCAAAATTAATGCAGATATTTGTGTCTTTTATTGGGAAAGGAATGTCTCCGGAAGGTGTTTGTAAGGTTATTGTTTTATCTGAGAGTATGCAGAGTTGTTTTTCTACAATTTCTTTAGATAATTGCAGGCTTTTCATGATGCTTAATAGTGAACGATCTATTTGTTGAACTTTCACAAAGTTAGGTTTAATATTTATAGCACGCCCTGAGGTGTTATACTTATATATATCGAGTGTTGTATATTCAATATAAGCATATCCATATCCTTTGACAAAACCTTGATAAGCTTGTCTCGACTCGCAATAGATCAAAAACTCGTCTAATGTGATATAATTCGCTTCATCCTGTGCCATATTATGTTATAATTAGGTTGACTATTAAGAGATCCGTTCTTCCTTTTCTTATTTTATGTCTTTTTATATTTACATATATAAAGGTATAAACGATCAGAAAGTTTCCAAAAATAGATATTGTTATTCATTTTTATGTTTGATATTCTGTTTATATATCGTTTCGAAAATATTGCAAATATATTTCATGTTGTGGTGGAACTTGGAGGCTAAGAAAATTAAAGTGTTTCTATTTTTTCTCTTGTCATAAAAGAACACTATTCACTAAAATCATGAAATGTGATATATTTTGATTCACCATATTTATATACCTTTGTATATTAAAAATAATAAGCAGTCGAATATGTTATCGATTTTGATCGTTGAAGATGATATTACATTTTCCTTGATGTTAACCACGTGGTTAGGGAAAAAAGGATTTGTTGTTAAAGCCTCGTCCTCTGTCGCAGATGCTAAACGTAAGATAGAGAGCGGAAAGTTCGATCTAGTTATCTCAGATTTGCGCTTACCGGATAGTGATGGAATAGATCTCCTGAAATGGTTGAAGCAGGCATATCCTTCTTTACCCTTGATAATGATGACTGGTTATGCGGAGATTCAGACAGCTGTGCAGGCGATGAAGCTAGGAGCTACAGATTATATATCCAAGCCATTGAACCAAGAGGAATTGTTGGAAAAGATAAAGGAAACGATAGGCGTTAAGGAGGCACCTACGCCTAAAAAGAGTCCAGAAGCAACGGTATCTAATCTATATATAGAAGGGCAAAGTCAAGTGGCACGACAGTTGTATGAGCATGTGCGGTTAGTGGCTCCAACAGATATGTCGGTTTTGATAACGGGAGCTAGCGGAACGGGAAAAGAGTATATCGCTCGTCGGATTCATGAGCAAAGTAGTCGCGCTAAGGCTTCTTTTGTGGCGGTAGATTGTGGCGCTATTCCTAAAGATTTGGCGGCTTCAGAATTCTTTGGCCATGTGAAGGGCTCTTTTACGGGAGCAATAGAGAACAAGACAGGAGCATTTGTTGCCGCACAAGGAGGAACGATCTTTTTGGATGAGATAGGGAATTTGACTTATGAAGTGCAGGTACAATTGTTACGTGCTTTGCAAGAAAGAAAAGTAAAGCCTATAGGCAGTAACCAGGAGATAGCGATTAATGTACGATTGGTGTCGGCGACAAATGAGAATTTGCGGCAAGCGATCGATAAGGGAGATTTTCGAGAAGACTTATACCATCGTATCAATGAGTTTACGATTCGTATTCCTAATTTGCAAGAGCGGAAAGAGGATTTGTTGCTTTTTGCTAATCATTTTCTCGATTTGGCGAATAATGAGCTGAACAAAGATATTATTGGTTTTGATGCGGATACGATGCAGATATTTCAGTCCTATCCTTGGCCGGGCAATTTAAGGCAGATGAAAAACGTCATTAAATATGCTACGCTATTAGCCACGGGAAGATATATTACTCGCAAAGAGTTACCGGAAGAATTAATGGAAAATATTTTTTTTCGTCCGAATATTCAGCTGAAGAATATAGAGCATGAGCGTGATTTGATTCGTAGGGCTTTGCAAGAATGTGATAATAATAAGACTCGTGCGGCTCAGCTGTTGGGTATAGATCGTAAGACTTTATATAATAAGCTTAAAACATATCAATTAGATTGAGTCTTGATGCTACTAATCTAGCATCAAGCTCATGAAGGGACGTTGTTCGGGGCGACTCCATAATAAATTTATTAATTGCCTTGAATCAAGCTTCATCAACTCTTCTAGGGTATATGTCGGTTCTGTGTTTTGACTTAGCCAACATTTGATGAAATGGTGGAAATCTAAGATTCGAACCATACCTTTGTGTCGTATATTCATTTCAGAGGAAGGTTCATAGACGGATATCTTTGTCGTGTTATTTATTTGTGCGATAGTCTGTAATAGATCTTCTTTAATTGCGGTTGAATCATATAGAATCTCTTTGATGTGGATACCAATCTCGTCCTCTTGTGGTAGAGCGAATGCCATACCGACGATTTCGTTCTTTTTATCTGTCGCTGCATATATATGTCCATTATCCAGCAATAAATCTTGTATAATAGTAATATAATTTTCATATGTATGCAATACGCAGCATGAGCGTCGGCGTATAGCTTGATTAAAGTAGTTAAACCATTTGTACTCCTTAGGATGTTTGACGAGTTCAATTTGAGAGTTCGTTTGTTTTATCTCTTCAGATGATACAATGAACAAGTTTTCAGAATAGTCAAAAGCTTCTGTATAGCCAAATTGCCGATAATAATCGAATAGCCAGTGTTCTGCTGGGATTAAAGATGAAAGGACAACACCTCTTTTCTCCATTTCTTCAATAGCTTGGTCCATTAACTGTTTCATCAGTCCTTGATTTCGCTCTTCTGGAATAGTGCAGACACCACAAATATACATCATGCTTAATTCTTGTCCATCGAAAATTAATGTGTAGGGGATAAGTTGTAGCGCAGAAACAATGTGCCCATTCTTTTCGATGGTCAATGTGTTTTTATCTTGATAAACTCGCTTGAAATAAAGATTTATGAAAGGTTCCGGATCGTGAAAACAAGTTCTCCAAAGATCTATAATTTGTTGTCGTTTATCATTCATGATTTATATGTTTTTTTATTGCCGCACTTTTCTCCAATAAAAAGGAAGGTTGATAAGAAAGTTTTGCTTGTCGTAATCCTGGAATGCCTAAATCTTCCTCCCTGTTTACATATATATATTGTTCAGGAAGATGAGCGCAAAATTCTTGGTTGATAATCGTGAAAGCACCTTCATAATTAATATCAGCTTTTTCTACGTGTACGCCGAAGGTGTTGTGATTGATAAGAGCGCCAAAGGTAAAGGCCACAATATCATTGTCTACACGTATCGCTCCGCCTTTTAAATCGAGCTCTTCAAAATGTTGTAAGGCATACGTTAGTGAGCGTCGTTCGTCGTTTAACTCTTCTTCACGATTCTCATTATTGGCTTTAAACCATTTACATTCCAGTTTTAAACATTGAGGAACAATTTCAGACGTGATGGGTACATATTCATAGGTGTATCGTTTCTTGAAATTATTGATATGATTGCGTTTGGATTGAAATTTTTTGCCTTTCAGTGTGGCTAAATCTTCACGTAAATAAATATAGTCGAAATAGTTTCGCTCGGGGATATAAAAGAAACCATCAGGAAAGGCCTGTTCTAATTGCTCTTTTGCGTCGGGAGTAATACCTAGCATACAGAGAGGATGACCATGTTTCAGTGAATCTTTTTCCAAAAGTTGAATAGCCTTTTTCAGATCCCCATTTCCAACAGGCATCATGTAAGCGAATCGACTTTTATCTTCTATTAAAAAGCGAATTAGCAGGAAGTCCTCAACAATGGCGAACACGCTATCATATAAGAAACGCCAACTACACATATTTGCGAATGAGAAATCACAATTTTGGTAGCCTGAAGGTAATGTCAAGGCGGTAATAATCTTTTTGTCTTCTAATCGAATTGGTCTAAATGGTATATCCATATGTTTTTTGTTCTGTTTTTGCGCTGCAAATATAAAACTAAAACGATTTGGAGAATGTTTCGTTTTTCTAGAATTTGGCTATTTGAAAAAAATATCTCGTGAAAATGATGAAGAGGTTTATATCCAAAGAGTTTATGGAAACGAATTATTAGCATAAAATAGGTGAAAGAAAATATACAAATGTGATCAGGCGGATTTTGGTGTTTTTTTCAGAAAAAGCAGAACAAGCGCCTATTTTCATAATAATATACCAAAATGAAAATAAACCTTTTCAAAATGGAAGGGTTTTTATTCTTCTTAGAAAACTAAAAATATAATATGTATGTGATTTATAAGTGTTTACATATTTGTGCTTCTTTTTGGTACGACTTTGGCATATTTATTAAACGAAAAACAAGAATAGTACTAACGATTAAAAAATAATAAGAAGTATGGAAGACGCTTTATCATTTTTGTTTGTGTGCGCTACAGGAGTTGCATGTTATTGGTTCTTTTTTAAGTGTGTTGATTGGTTTGAGAAAATTTAAAAAGAAGGGAGTTTAATATTATGTTTTTAGCATTGTTTATACTCTGCGTAGTAGTTTTCGGATATTTGATGCATGTGTTGATCAATCCGGAGAAGTATTAACGATTAAATTTTTCGGTAAAAAAAGATGAATACGGAAATTTTAGGTGTAGTAGCGCAAATTGTGCTGATGGTAGTGATAAGCTATCCGTTAGGAAAGCATATTGCAAAAGTTTATAAGGAGGGAAACGATTGCATGCGTTTCATGGCTCCAATAGAGAGATTGATTTACAAATTTGTTGGTATTAATCCCGATGAAGAGATGGATTGGAAAGCATTTTTGAAGTCTTTACTTATCATTAATGTTTTTTGGTTCTTTTGGGGAATGATTCTGTTAGTGTCACAAGGCTATTTGCCTTTGAATCCAGATGGAAATGCCGGGCAAAGTCCAGATTTGGCATTTAATACATGTATTAGTTTTATGGTGAATTGTAATTTGCAGCATTATAGTGGTGAAAGTGGATTGACCTACTTCACGCAATTATTTGTGATTATGCTGTTCCAATTTATAACGGCGGCTACCGGTATGGCGGCTATGGCGGGCGTGATGAAGGCTATGGCAGCCAAGACAACGCAAACCATCGGTAATTTTTGGCGTTATTTAGTGGTAAGTTGCACTCGTATCTTGTTTCCTATGTCATTGATAGTAGGTTTTATATTAATTCTTCAAGGAATGCCAATGGGGTTTGATTCTAAAATGACAATACCGACCTTGGAAGGGGTGGAACAGACTATTTCTCAGGGACCTACGGCGGCTATAGTACCTATTAAGCAGTTAGGAACTAATGGTGGTGGTTATTTTGGTGTTAACGCATCTCACCCATTGGAAAACCCTACATACTTGACCGATATGGTGGAGTGTTGGTCTATTTTGATTATCCCGATGGCCTTGGTTTTCGCTTTAGGATTCTATTTGAAGCGTAAGAAATTGGCATATACAATTTATGGCGTGATGTTATTTGCTTATCTCTGTGGTGTTATATGTAATGTACATTATGAGACAATGGGAAATCCTAATATCGATAAGTTAGGTATTGACCAATCTTGTGGTGCTATGGAAGGTAAGGAGACTCGTTTTGGTTCTGCCGCAACAGCTCTTTGGTCAGTAACGACAACAGTTACTTCTAATGGTTCTGTCAATGGTTCACATGATAGTACAATGCCGTTATCTGGAATGATAGAGATGTTGAATATGCAAATCAATACTTGGTTTGGAGGTGTAGGCGTTGGTTTCTTAAATTATTATACGTTTTTGATCATTGCGGTTTTCATTAGCGGATTGATGGTTGGTCGTACGCCAGAATTTTTAGGGAAGAAAGTTGAGGCGAGGGAGATGAAGATAGCGACGATTGTTGCTTTAGCTCATCCGTTCGTGATTTTGATTTTTACGGCGATCGCTTGTTATGCATATGTTTACTTACCAGATTTTGTTAAGGGTGAAGGTGGCTGGTTGAACAACCCCGGATTTCATGGATTTAGTGAAATGTTGTATGAATACACTTCATCTTCAGCAAATAACGGATCTGGATTTGAGGGATTAGGCGATAACACATATTTTTGGAATTACACTTGCGGTTTAGCTTTGATCATATCTCGTTATTTGCCGATAGTTGGTCAAGTAGCGATCGCTGGTATTTTAGCGAAGAAACGTTTTATTCCAGAGACATCTGGAACATTAAAGACAGATACAGTGACATTTGGTATCATGACATTTTGTGTGATTATGATTGTTGCTGCCTTGTCATTTTTCCCGGCATTGACATTAGGTCCTATCGCCGAATATTTTAGCATTTACTAATTGAATAGTTTAAGAAGATGAGAAATAGCAAAGCTGCTTCTTTGTTTCCAAAGGAGCTCGTTATAGAGAGTTTAAGGCAATCATTCGTTAAATTGAATCCGAGAGTGATGTTTCGCAATCCCATTATGTTTATAGTGGAGATAGCGACGGTAGTTATGTTGTTTGTTACGATTTGGTCTGCGGCAACGGGGGATGCTTCTCAAGGTTCGTTTGGTTATAATATCTTGATTTTTTTCGTATTATTTGTAACGATCTTGTTTGCGAATTTTGCAGAGGCGATTGCGGAAGCTCGTGGTAAGGCCCAAGCTGATAGTTTGCGTAAGACGCGAGAGGAGACCCCTGCGAAGTTGTGTGTCGGTAACAAAGTGGAGACTGTAAGTTCTTCACAGTTGAAAAAAGGGGATGTCTTTATTTGCGAGGCTGGTGATACAATTCCTTCTGATGGAGAGATTATAGAAGGTTTGGCTTCTATTGATGAGAGTGCTATTACAGGTGAATCCGCTCCGGTGATTCGTGAAGCTGGTGGAGATAAGAGTTCGGTAACAGGTGGTACAAAAGTGTTGTCAGATCAAATCAAGGTGATGGTAACAACACAACCAGGTGAGAGTTTTTTGGATAAGATGATAGCATTGGTGGAAGGTGCGTCTCGCCAAAAGACACCGAATGAGATTGCGTTGACCATTTTGTTGGCTGGATTTACATTGGTGTTTGTTGTCGTTTGCGGCACATTGAAACCTTTTGCGGATTATTCAAATACGGCAATTACGATAGCAGCTTTTATATCTTTGTTCGTTTGTTTGATACCGACCACTATTGGAGGTTTACTTTCAGCGATTGGTATCGCAGGTATGGATCGAGCTTTGCGCGCTAATGTGATTACTAAATCCGGTAAGGCCGTAGAGACAGCTGGTGATGTAGATACATTGTTGTTGGATAAGACTGGAACAATAACGATAGGTAATCGTAAGGCGACAGCATTTTATCCGGTAGAAGGTATCGAAGAGGCCTCGTTCGTGAAAATTTGTTTGATGGCATCTTTATCAGATGACACTCCGGAGGGAAAATCTATTGTTGAATTAGGGCGTGAGAAAGGTGTACGTGTACATGATTTAAATACGTCTGGTTCAAAGATGATTAAGTTTACTGCAGAGACAAAATGTTCAGGTGTTGATTTGTCTGATGGAACACGCATCAGAAAGGGAGCTTTTGATGCGATTCGAAAGATGAGTGAGGCTGCAGGAAATAAATATCCGACAGAGGTGGCCGATTTAGTGCAAAAAATAACTAGCAATGGAGGAACTCCGTTAGTTGTTTCTCAGGATGACTATATCATTGGAGTTATAGAGCTTCAGGACATAATTAAGCCGGGTATCCAAGAGCGTTTCGAGCGTTTGCGCAAGATGGGTGTGAAGACGGTAATGGTGACAGGAGATAATCCTTTGACAGCTAAATATATTGCGGAGAAGGCTGGCGTAGATGATTATATCGCAGAGGCAAAGCCGGAAGATAAGATGAATTATATCAAGAAGGAGCAAGAAGGTGGCAAGTTGGTCGCTATGATGGGTGACGGAACAAATGATGCGCCAGCGTTGGCTCAAGCAAATGTAGGTGTTGCGATGAACAGCGGAACACAAGCGGCAAAAGAGGCTGGTAATATGGTGGATTTAGATAATGATCCGACAAAACTTATTGAGATTGTGGAGATAGGTAAGCAGTTGTTGATGACTAGAGGCACGTTGACAACATTTAGTATCGCTAACGATGTCGCCAAATATTTTGCGATTGTTCCTGCTTTGTTCATGGTAACAATACCTGCTTTAGCTCCGCTAAATATTATGCATTTGCATAGTCCTGAATCTGCGATTTTAAGTGCTATTATTTTCAATGCAATTATCATTCCTATTTTAATACCATTGGCTTTGCGTGGTGTTGCCTATAAGCCAATAGGAGCATCTGCGTTGCTTAGACGTAATCTATTGATTTATGGAGGTGGTGGTGTAATTGTCCCTTTTGTAGGTATTAAGTTGATTGATATGTTGGTAAGTTTGTTTATGTGATGAAATGAGAAGTTTGTGTTTTGCGAGGCGCATAGTTGGTATATGAGTCTCGTGAGACACAGAAAGTGTGAGAATATTGAATTAAAAATAAAACATATCTTCTTCGTGGATGAGATAGAAGAAGATAAATAAAATAGAAATATAATTATGTTATCAAATCTTTTCAAGTCATTTAAAATGACGATTGCCTTTTGCTTGTTTTTTGCTCTATTTTATGTGCTTGTTTTGTGGGTGTTTGGTCAGGTAGCGACCCCCAATAAGGGTAATGCTGAATTAGTGACATTAAATGGCAAAGTAGTGGGGGCTGCCAATGTAGGACAGAATTTTACGAAAGATATCTATTTTTGGGGGCGTCCTTCTCATGCCGGAGATGGTTATGATGCTTCAAGTTCAGGAGGTAGTAATATGGGGCCATCTAATGAGGAGCATTTGGCGACATTGGAGTCACGTATTGATATATTTCTTATGCATCATCCTTATTTAAAGCGAGAAGAGGTCCCTGCAGAAATTGTGACTGCTAGCTTTTCAGGTCTGGATCCTCATATTTCTCCTAGAGCCGCTTATGTTCAAGTGAAGAGAGTGGCGGAGGCTCGTGGCTGGTCTGAGGAGAAAGTGATGGCTATAGTGAATGCTCATGTCGAGAAGCCATTATTAGGGTTGTTTGGAACAGCTAAGGTAAATGTATTGAAATTGAATGTAGCTCTTGATGAGGCTGAATAAAAAGAGAGATGATGTTTTCTATACAAAAATGGTTAGCTTTGGCTATTATTTTTTTAATAACGCCTTTTGTGGGCGTAAAAGCACAAGAAGATGATAACCAATTGAAATTTAATGTGTCGGCAGATTTGGTGAGTTCTTATGTGTGGCGCGGAATGTATCAGACAGGAGCAAGTATACAACCGACATTAGGATTGAGTATTGCGGGTTTTTCATTCACACTATGGGGATCTACAGATTTTGATGGGAATATTTCTTCCGATGGTACAGCATCCAAAGAAATTGATATGACAGCTACTTATACACTGGGGAATTCCGGTTTGACGCTCTCTATCGCTGATTTATGGTGGCCGGGACAGAATTCTGGGAAATACTTTAATTTTAAAAGTCATGAGACAGACCATCATTTTGAAGCGGGATTGGCTTATATTTTGCCAGTAGAAAAATTTCCATTGTCGCTCTCTTGGTATACAATGTTTGCGGGGCAAGATAAAAATGTAACGGTGAATAAAGGTCATCAAAATTATTCTTCTTATGTAGAATTAAACTATCCGTTTAATGTGAAGATGGTTAATTTAAATGTGATCTGTGGTATGGTTCCATATAAAGCTCCTCAATATAACACAAATGGATTTGCCGTGACAAATGTTTCTTTGAAAGGTTCGATGGATATAAAGATTACTAATTCATTTTCGGTACCTATTTTTGCACAAGCGATTTGGAATCCTCGTATGGAAGATGCCCATTTTGTATTTGGATTGACATTGAGACCTTGAAAATTTAGATAATTTCTATGGATCGAGAACAGAGTGTACAACATTTTCTAGAGTTGCTGAAGAAGTCCCGTCGAGGAAACTTTAAAATCTATATAGGTATGATTGCGGGAGTAGGCAAGACGTATCGAATGCTATCAGAGGCGCATCAATTATTAGATAGTGGGATAGATGTTCAGATAGGTTATATAGAAACTCATGGCCGTGTTGAAACGGAAGCATTGGTGGGCGGTTTGCCCATCATTCCTCGTAGGAAGATTTTTTATAAGGGGAAAGAAATTGAAGAGATGGATTTGCAAGCCATTTTGAGTATTCATCCGGAAGTTGTAATTGTCGATGAGTTGGCCCATACGAATATTGAGGGTAGCAAGAATCCTAAAAGATGGCAAGATGTGATGGATATATTAGATGCCGGTATTAGTGTGATTACAGCTGTTAACATCCAGCATCTTGAAGGACTAAATGAGATGGTGCAAGATGTGGTTGGTATAGAAATAAAAGAGCGTATACCAGATATTGTCTTGGAGCAGGCTGATGAGGTGGTGAATATAGATCTTACTGCTGATGAATTATTGAATCGTTTGAGGGCCGGAAAAATATATAAGCCGGAGAAAATTCAAACAGCTTTGGATAATTTTTTTAAGCCGGAGCATATTTTACAACTACGAGAACTTGCGTTGAAAGAGGTCGCTTTACGTGTGGAGAAAAAGGTAGAAAATACGCTTCCTGAAAATGTAGGTGTGCGGCATGAGAAGTTTATGGCTTGTATTAGTAGTAATGAGAAGACTCCGAGGCGGATTATTCGTAAGGTGGCTCGATTGGCCACTCGTTATAATTCGAAATTTTATGTTTTGTATGTTCAAACCCCTAGGGAGAGTACAGAACGTATTTCTTTAGCGAGCCAAAGACATTTGCTGAATCATTTTGAGTTGGCGACTGAGTTAGGGGGAGAAGTTGTGCAAGTGCAATCGTCATGTGTGACAGATGCAATTGTCAATGTATGTAGAGAAAAGCAGATAAGTACTTTGTGCGTAGGTCGACCGACATTGAGTTTTCCATCAGGATTCATGGCGATGTTTCGTTACCGTGAGTTGTTGGAAGCCTTGGCGCAGATGGGAATCGATTTAATAATATTGGCGTAAATATATCTATTCATGAATTTAAAGTTGAATATAAAAGAAAAGCTTACTTATGGTATAGGCTTTTTGTGTGCTCTGATTGTTTTGTTAGGAGTGTTGGCAATAAAGAATATAAGTGACATCTCGCACGATACCCATAATATATTGGCGGATAACTATAATTCATTACTCTATTCTCATCGAATGTTAGAAGCGTTAGAAGTTTTAGAGGAGGAGCCTAATGCGCATAAAGAGTTTGAAGAAGGTTTGACAGCACAACAAAAAAATGTCACGGAGATAAATGAGGATGTGTTGACAGAAAGTTTGACGACTTATTATCAAAGTCTTTCTGACAGTATGAGTGAGGAATCAGTACGACACACTCGTGAAGCTATTTATTCGATTATGGAGGTAAATATGGCTGCTATCTATGGAAAGAATGAGGTTGCGCTTCAAACTGCGAAAGAGTCACTTTTTTGGATTTGTTTGACAGGTATTGGTTGTATTTTGATTTCGTCACTTTTCTTGTTTCGTTTGCCACGATCAGTCAATATGCAAGTGTTGAAGCTAACGGAAGGCATTAAAGAAATAACGAATGCGAACTATGAAAAGCGCTTGGATTTAGGAGATGAGCCAGAGTTTAAAGAAATCGCTACATTATTTAATAGCATGGCCAAACGCTTGGCGGAGTATCGTAATAGCTCGTTAGAAAATATTTTGCAAGGAAAAAAGTATATAGAAGCTATAATTAATAGTATTAAAGATCCTATTATAGGCTTAAGCGCTGATCGACAGATCTTATTTGTGAATGATGAGGCATTGAAAGTTTTGAATTTAAAGCGAGAGCTAGTCATAGACCGTTCTGCTCCTGAGTTATCATTAAAGAATGATTTGCTTCGTCGTTTGATTTGTCAATTAGTGCATCCTAATAAGGACAAAGATCCATTGAAAATTTATGCGGATGATAAAGAAAGCTATTTTCAAGTGAAATATATTCCGATTAAAGTTGATGAAAACAATGGATTGGAAAATAAGTATGTGGGGGATTTGATTTTCTTGAAAAATGTGACAGAGTTTAAGGAAAAAGATATAGCGAAGACCACTTTTATTTCGACAATTTCTCATGAATTAAAAACTCCAATATCTGCGATTTTAATGAGCCTAAAATTATTAGAGGATAAGCGAGTTGGAGAATTGAACCCTGAGCAAGAAACACTATCCAAGAATATTAAGAATAGTAGTGATCGTCTATTGGAGATTACGGGTGAATTGTTGAAAATGTCACAAGTGGAAAGTGGTAAGCTTTATTTAAATCCGAAGATAACAAAGCCAATAGAGCTGATTACTTATGCGATTAAGGCAAATCAAGTGCAGGCGGATCGTTTTAATTGTCAGATTGAAGTGGAGTATCCGGAAAAGATATCAAAACTCTTTGTGGATAGTGAAAAAATTGCTTGGGTGATTACAAACTTACTGTCAAATGCAATACGTTATTCTTCTGAGAATGGACGTGTGATTATAGGTGCCCGTCAAGATGGTGATTCTGTGGAGATTTATGTGAAAGATTTTGGAAAGGGTATAGATCCACGTTATCATGAGAGTATTTTTGATCATTATTTCCGTGTTCCAGGGACGAAGGTTCAAGGCAGTGGCTTAGGTCTTGCCATTAGTAGGGATTTTGTGGAGGCGCATGGTGGAACCATCCGTGTAAGTAGTGAGGTTGGTAAAGGCAGTATGTTTATTGTTCGTTTAAAAGCGTGAATGAAGGAGTAGGATGTGATTGTATGAATCTCTTTTTGTTCGGAAGGAATATTATGTTTGTGTGATGTGTTTAAAATAGATTTAAACGGTAGGGAGGCGCTTTATAGCGCCTCTTTTTGTTTGGAGTGGAATTAGAATATTTTTTGTGATGAAGTTGTTATGAAATAGCCAACATATAAAACCTAGGAGGTGATTTATTAGTTGTTCGAATTGTTTTTATCTTTGCAGGTGAATAAAAATAAAATTGAATATTTCATGAATAATAAGATGAGAAAAACGATCTGTTGGTTGGCTTTGTTAATGCTTCCCGTATGTTTATTCGCACAATCAGAAGTTGTGGTATTACGACCAAATGATACTGTGCCATTATTGGATGAGGCAAAATATACGAAGATTTTTTTGGCGGGTACGATTGACATGGGTCGGAGCATAGATTGGCAGAAAAGCACATGTGAATGGTTTAAAACACTTTCTCAAGGTCATTTTCTTTTGTTTAACCCTCGTAGAAATATGGATCTTAGTGGCGACAAAGCAGATTTTGAGCATCAGGTTAATTGGGAATTAGAGCATTTAGAAAAATCCGATTTGATCATTATGAATATTTTGGGAAATAGTAAATCTCCTATTACATTGTTAGAAATGGGATTGTTTATGCGATCTGGAAAATTGCGCGTGATTTGTGAGCCTGATTTTTATCGTTATGATAATGTGCGTTTGACTTGTGCACGTTACGGAGTACCATTATATCATAAGTTGGACGATTTTTTAAAGACACTGCGTTGATATACTATTTTGTCAGCATGGGTGTTAATAAGTAATGTCGTTGACTCTTTTGAAATTTTTTGTGTAATTAGATGTTAGTGGTTGTAGTTTAGGGAAAAGAATACGTTAGATAGAGCGTATCATAGTAAATAATAAAAAGAGATGAAGGGTATTGTTTTAGCTGGGGGATCAGGTACACGTCTGTATCCGATTACAAAGGGTGTTTCCAAGCAGCTTTTGCCTATTTATGATAAGCCTATGATTTATTATCCGATATCGGTGCTGATGTTGGCAGGTATACGTGAAATATTAATTATTTCCACTCCTCAAGATTTGCAAGGATTCCGTCGTTTATTGGGGGATGGTTCGGATTATGGGGTTCGTTTTGAATATGCAGAACAGCCATCACCTGATGGGTTAGCACAGGCATTTCTTATAGGAGAAAAGTTTATAGGGAAAGATTCGGTTTGTCTAGTGTTGGGAGATAATATTTTTTATGGTCAGAGTTTTACCCGTATGCTAAGGCAAGCTGTAGATAATGCGGAAGAGCAACAAAAAGCTACAATTTTTGGATATTTTGTAAATGACCCTGAACGCTATGGAGTTGTAGAGTTTGATAAATGTGGTAATGCTTTGGATATTGAGGAAAAACCACAAAATCCTAAATCCAACTATGCGGTGGTGGGGCTTTATTTCTATCCGAATAAAGTAGTTGAAATTGCGAAAGGTGTTAAGCCCTCTGTTCGTGGTGAATTGGAGATTACTAGCGTGAATCAACGCTTTTTAAAAGATGAAGAACTAAAGGTAGAGTTGTTGGGGCGAGGTTTCGCATGGTTAGATACAGGAACACACGATAGCTTAAGTGAAGCTTCGACTTTTGTGGAGGTTATAGAAAAGCGCCAAGGTTTGAAAGTCGCTTGTCTTGAAGAAATAGCATTTCAGTCTGGTTGGATAGATGCAGAGCGTTTGCGGCAAATTGCTTTACCGATGCTAAAAAATCAATATGGGCAATATTTGATGAATTTGATAAACAAGGGTTGATTTGTAGCAAGGGAAAATATTAATAAAGGAGAAAATAATCTCTAAAATAGGAAGCTAATTTATTAAAAAATAAACAATTTGTTCTTGCTTCTTGTTGTTTTTATAAAATGAGTTAATTTTACGGTGTCTTTTAGAGGCTTATAGGTCATAGATTGTTTAATTTAAAATAGGAAAGTATGAAGACGAAAGTTTTACTTTTATCGTTGCTATCAGGTTTCGTATTTTCTGTGGCAGCGCAGGAATTTCAACCTCAGGTAGGTTTTAGTAATGAGGCTGGCTATAAAACTAATTTTAAAAAGAATAAAGCTCGAGATAATTGGTTTATATCAATTGCGGGAGGTGCTAGTGTTCTGTTTGGAGATCAAAATGGCAAGGCGGATTTTAAGAATCGCTTAAATTTTGCTCCTCAGATTTCTTTCGGGAAGTGGTTTAATCCTTATTTGGCATTTCGTACACAAGTAAATGGTGGTATTCTTCATGGATTTGAGGGGGATGCTCCAGATTTTATGCAACACAATAGATATATAGCGACTCATGTGGATTTATTGTGGGATGTTACTAATTTTTGGGCTCCTTATAAAGAATCTAAAGTTTTTCGTTTGATTCCTTGGGTTGGTTTTGGTTATGCTCATCGTTTTAAGACAACGGAATCTTACGTTCGTTCAAAAACTAACTCACCTACGTTGAATGCCGGAATTTTGACTGCTTTCCGTTTGTGTAAGCGAGTAGATTTGAATGTTGAACTTCAAGGATCATTGTTGAATGAGCAATTCAATCGTGTTGAGATGAAGCATTTAACAGATGGTATTGTGCAGTTGAGCGCAGGTTTGACATTTAAATTGGGTAAAACTGATTTTGAGGTATTGGAACCGATGGATTATGCTTTGTTGAACGATTTGAATAATCAAATTAATACATTGCGCGCTGTTAATGATGAATTAAGTAAACGTCCAAAATCTTGTCCTGAATGTAAAGAAACTGTAAATGAAGTTGTAAATAACTATGTAGATAATGTAGTCTATTTCCGTCTGAATAGTTCTAAGATTGATAAAAATCAGCAGATAAGCATATATAACACGGCAGAATTCATGAAAAAGAATAATATGCCGATTAAGGTTATCGGTTATGCGGACAAGAAGACGGGAACAGCCTCATACAATATGGGTTTGTCAGAAAGACGTGCAAAAGCTGTCGCTAAAGAGCTGATCGAGAAATATGGTATATCTTCAGATCAAATATCTATTGAATGGAAAGGATGCGATGAGCAGCCTTATGGTGAAAATAGCTGGAATCGTGTAGTGATTATGAGTGCAAACAAGTAAATTATAATCGATATAGATAAAAAGGTCGTACTATGATGGTACGACCTTTTTTGTTAATTGCATATTTTTAATACAATAGAGTCGTTGCACACATTTTGTTTAATTGTGTAATTTGTATTTATATTTATGTTATATTCGCGTCGATGGGAAGAATAATAGCAATAGATTATGGAACGAAACGTACGGGAATAGCCGTTACGGACGTATTGCAGATAATAGCGAATGGTATAGCTACAATTCCAAGTGGAGAAGTAGTTAAGTTTTTGTCTGATTATATTTCGAAAGAGCCTGTTGACCTGTTTGTTGTAGGTTTGCCTAAGCGCATGAATAATGAATTGTCGGAGAATATGAAATATGTAAAGGCATTTGTGACGCATTTGACACGGACAATACCTCATATCCCTGTTGTTTATTATGATGAACGTTTTACATCTGTGTTAGCACATAAAGCTATGTTGGAAGGTGGCCTAAAAAAGAAAAAACGACAAGAGAAGGGATTAGTTGATGAAATCAGTGCCGTTATTATTTTGCAAGCATATTTAGAAAGTAAAAAATATCAGTTATAGTTTATGATTTTACCTGTGTTTTTATATGGTCAGCCCGTATTGAGGAAAGAGGCTGAAGTTATATCTAAAGATTATCCGGATTTAAAGCAGTTAGTTGCGAATATGTTTGAAACAATGTACCATGCGGATGGTGTTGGTCTAGCAGCACCACAAGTTGGTCTTTCTATTCGTTTGGCTGTTATTGATGGAGATGTGATGAAAGATGATTTTCCAGAATGTAAGGGCTTTAAACGAGCTTTGATAAATCCGGAATTTTTGGAGATGAGCGAGGAGAAAGTTGCCATGGAGGAGGGTTGCTTAAGTTTGCCAGGAATACATGAGAAGGTTAACCGTTCAACAAAAGTGCGAATTAAGTATATGGATGAAAACTGGGAGGAGCATGAAGAAGTTATAGAAGGTTTTGCTGCTCGTATTGTTCAGCATGAATGTGAACATTTGACCGGACACGTTTTTATAGATAATGTATCAGCTATCCGTCGTCAATTAAATAAAAGTAAGTTAAATAATATCATAAAGGGAACAGTTCGATGCTCTTATCGAGCAAAGGCTGTTGGTAAATAATAAATCCATAAATATCAATATGACAGATTTAAGTAAAAACATTGAGACCCTAAGGGAGAAGAAAGCCGTTATCGAAATGGGTGGCGGTGAAGCCGCTATCGAGAAACAGGTTGCGATGGGAAAGCTTACTGCCCGTGAACGTATTGTCGCTTTATTGGATAAGAACTCTTTCCATGAATATGATATGTTCGTGAAACATGACGGACGTGATTTTGGAATGGATAAGAAAGTTCTGCCTGGTGATGGTGTAGTTACAGGAACTGGAACAATTTTTGGTGCACCCGTTTGTATTTATGCGCAGGATTTTACGGTAGCGGGGGGCTCATTAGGTTTACAGCATGCCCGTAAAATTACGAAGATTATGGATCATGCTTTGAAAATGAAATGTCCAATCATTGGTATTAATGATTCAGGTGGAGCTCGTATTCAAGAAGGAGTAGGAGCTTTGGCTGGATATGGTGAGATTTTTTATCGTAACACGATTGCATCTGGCGTAATTCCTCAGATTTCTTTGATACTTGGCCCATGTGCGGGAGGAGCTGTTTATTCTCCAGCGTTGACTGACTTTGTTTTCGTGGTAGAGAATATTTCAAAGATGTTTATCACGGGTCCTAATGTGATAAAGACTGTCTTGGGTGAAGATATTTCAATGGAGGATTTAGGTGGTGCTCGTGTTCATGCGGAGACGACTGGTAACGCTCATTTTTATGCGCTAAGTGAACAGGAGTGCTTTGAGCAAGTTAAGCGTTTGGTTAGTTTTATTCCATGGAATAACCAAGAGCGCGCAAAGGTTGTTGATGCGAAAGAGCCATCAGCTATGCTAAATATCGAAGAAGTTGTTCCGTCAGACCCAAAACAACCATATGATGTCCGTGATGTTATTAAATGTATTGTCGATGATTCTGATTTCTTGGAAGTTCAGAAATTATGGGCGGCGAATATTGTGATTGGTTTTGGTCGTATGGCTGGAGAAACTGTAGGCTTTGTCGCAAATCAACCGATGGTATTAGCTGGTGTTTTGGATTGCGATAGCGCAGATAAGGCAGCTCGTTTCATTCGTTTTTGTGATTCATTTAATATACCTATTATTACATTAGAAGATATGCCGGGTTATTTGCCTGGTGTGGATCAAGAGCACGCAGGTGTGATTCGTCATGGAGCAAAAGTTTTATATGCGTATTCAGAAGCAACAGTGCCTAAGATTACGGTTATTTTGCGTAAGGCTTATGGTGGTGGATACATCGCTATGAACTCTCGTCACTTAGGTGCTGATTTTATGTTCGCTTGGCCAAGTGCTGAAATTGCGGTGATGGGACCAGAAGGAGCGGCAAATATTATCTTTCGTAAAGAGATAATGGAAGCTGAAGACCAAAATGCAATGCGTCAAGAGAAAGTGAAAGAATATATAGAGAAATTCGCTAATCCGTATGTCGCTGCTTCAAGAGGATTTATTGACTCTGTTATAGAGCCAAAAGAGACACGCTCATTGCTATTGCATGCTTTGAAACTTTCTGTTTTGAAAGAGGAGTATAGACCAGCGAAGAAGCATGGTTTGCCTCCATTTTAAATCTATATGAGAATGGGAAAGAAACAAGAACAAAAAGAATATGTAGACTTTGTGGTGACGGCACGTATGTATAAGACATTGCTTACGGAGAAGTATAAAAATCGTCCGATTTGGCACAAGCCTGCTGCGGGGGATGTGATTTCTCATTTGCCTGGGACAATAGTAAAAATTATGGTAGAGAAGGGGCAGGAGGTGGAAGCTGGTCAGCTCTTGTTGATCCATGAGGCAATGAAAATGCAGAACCGTGTAGTAGCTCCTATTTCGGGTGTTATCACTGAATTAGATGTGAAAGAGGGTGATAAAATCACAAAGAATCATTTAATGGTAAAAATAGAGTCTAAGTAAGATAATTTACTTATTTTTGCCTTCCAATCATTTTTAATAGGATGAAGAAGGCAATACTCTTTTTGATATTACAGATATTATCAGTTTCGCTTTTCGCACAGGTTAATACAGATCGTGTATTAGCTATTGGTAGAAACGCATTGTATTTTGAGGATTATGTTCTCTCGATACAGTATTTTAATCAAGTTATAAAGTCAAAGCCTTGGTTGGCGGAGCCTTATTTCTATCGTGCATTGGCAAAGATAAATTTGGATGATTTTAAGGGTGCCGAGGAAGATTGTACATTGTGTCTTCAGCGGAACCCTTTTTTAACACAGGCATATTATGCGCGAGGTATAGCAAATCAAAGTCAAGAGAAATACGATGACGCTATTAATGATTATAAAAAGGGCTTAGAGTTTAAGCCTGAAGATAGGCAAATGTTGGTGAATATGGCTGTGGCTTTTATTCAGAAGAAGGATTATGATGGAGCGAGTAAGACTTTTGACGATTTGATGGCTGCTCACCCCAAATATTCTATCAATTATTTAACAAGAGGTGCTATGTTCTTGGAAAAGGGAGATACAATAAGCGCCTTAAATGATTATAATAAAGCAATTTCTATTGATCCTTATTATGCTCCTGCTTATGGGAATCGAGCGATATTATATTATCAGATGGAAAAATATAAGGATGCGCTGACCGATTTGAATGAAGCGCTTCGATTAGATACTCGTGAGAGTGGCTATTATATAAATCGCGGTTTAGTTCGTTACCAAATGAATGATTTGAGAGGAGCTATGGCCGATTATGATCAAGTGATAAGTATAGATAGTCATAATTTGCTGGCTCGTTTCAATAGAGGGTTACTTCGCTTTCAAGTGGGAGACAATAATCGAGCTATTGAGGATTTTGATGTGGTGATAGAGCAAGAACCCGATAATTATATGGCATATTATAATAGAGCTTTGCTTCGTTTTGAAACAGGAAATTATCGTGGAGCAATTCAAGATTATGATGTTGTCTTGAAAGAGTATCCTACATTTTTGCCAGGCTTCGTAAGCCGTTCTGAAGCAAAGCGGAAAATAGGAGATAATGTTGGTGCGGATCGGGATTATTGGGCAGCCATAAAGATGGAGGAAAAGGCCAAAAATGGACAACTACCTCAAAAACAGTCTTCAGTATCAAAAGCGGCTCAAGGAGAAAATGCAAAGAATGATAATTCTGAAGAAAACACACGAGAGCAATCAGATAAGAACATTCACAAGTTTAATCGTTTGGTTGTATACGATAAAGAGCAAGAGCGAAAGAGCAAATATCAAAGTGAAGTTCGAGGCCGTGTGCAAGATAGGAATGTACGTGTAGATATAGAGCCTCAATTTGTATTGACTTATTATGAGAAAGCAGATCCAGTGAAGAAGCTTGTTTATTATGATAAGATGGTTGAGGATTATAATGCTCGGATGTTGTTAAAACGTAAATTGCGTATAACAAATGAAGAGGCTGCTTTAACAGAGGATCAAATAGCTTTGCATTTTGCTTCCATAGATGAATATTCTGCAAAAATAGCTCGTGATCCTAACGATGCAAATGCCTATTTTGCTCGTGCTGTGGATTTTATGTTGGTGCAAGATTTTTCGGAGGCTATAAAAAATTTCTCGGAAGCAATAGAATTAGATCCTACATTTACTATGGCTTATTTTAATAGGGCGGTAGAGCGTTATAAGCAGTTAGTTTATGCTCAGTCTCAGCAAGAAGAAAGAAACTCATACGATTTAAATGCCGCTTCGATGAACTTAAATATAGGTAAAACTGTTTCATCATCAAGCTCAAAGATGCTAATGGATTCTCGTGATGCTTTATTGAAAGATAACAAGTGCGCTTATGAGCATGAGCAAATTATGCGTGATTATGATATGGTAATTAAATTGAATCCGGGTTTTGTGTACGCTTATTTTAATAGAGCTAATTTACGATGCGCACAGCGAGATTTTCGCGCTGCAATTGTGGATTATAATGAAGCGATAGAGCGAGATCCGGAATTTGCGGAAGCCTATTTTAATAGAGGATTGGCGCGTTTGTCTTTGGGCGATGTGAATAGAGGTATTGCCGACTTGAGCAAAGCAGGTGAGCTGGGTATTTATAATGCATATAGCATCATTAAACGAATGACAAGCCGATAGTTAAATTAATGTATTTAAATTTTCTTCTGTAGAAAAGATATATTATTTTTGCCAGCTGAACGTATAGAATATTAACGTATATAGAATATGATTAAGATTACATTCCCGGATAATTCCGTAAGAGAATATGAGAAGGGTACAACCGCCATGCAGATAGCGGAGAGTATCAGTTCTCGTTTGGCGCAAGAGGTTTTGGCAGCAAGTGTAAACGGTGAAACGTGGGATTTGACTCGCCCAATAAACGAGGACGCAACGGTGAAATTGTTTAAGTGGGAAGATGAGGAAGGTAAGCATACTTTCTGGCATACAAGTGCCCATCTTATGGCTGAAGCATTGCAAGAGTTATATCCGGGTATTAAATTTGGTATTGGACCGGCTATTGAAAATGGATTCTATTATGATGTGGATCCAGGTGAAACGGTGATTAAGGAAAGTGATTTTCCCACTATAGAAGCTAAAATGATGGAGTTGGTTGCAAAGAAAGAGGCCATCAAACGTCAAGAGATCTCTAAGGCTGATGCCATGAAGATGTTTGTTGATAGAGGTGAGGAATATAAGGCTGAACTTATCAGTGAATTAGCGGATGGGACGATAACAACTTATTCACAAGGTTGTTTCACAGATTTATGTCGTGGTCCTCATTTGCCAAATACATCATATTTGAAAGCCGTAAAAGTGTTGAGCGTTGCTGGCGCTTATTGGCGTGGAGATGAAAAACGGAAACAGTTGGTCCGCTTATATGGTATCACATTCCCTAAAAAGAAAATGTTGGATGAATATTTAACATTATTGGAAGAGGCAAAGAAACGTGATCACCGAAAGATCGGTAAGGAGATGGATTTATTCATGTTCTCTGATACGGTAGGAAAAGGTTTGCCCATGTGGTTACCAAAAGGAACAGCGTTGCGTTTGCGTTTGCAAGAATTTTTGCGTCGCATCCAGGCTCGTTACAACTATCAAGAGGTAATGTGTCCACCGATAGGTAATAAGTTGCTATATATAACCTCTGGCCATTATGCTAAATACGGTAAGGACTCTTTCCAGCCAATACATACGCCGGAAGAGGGTGAGGAGTATTTCTTGAAGCCTATGAACTGTCCTCACCACTGTATGATTTATAAAAATTCTCCTCGTTCATACAAAGATCTTCCTTTGCGTATAGCTGAGTTTGGTACAGTTTGTCGTTATGAGCAGAGTGGTGAGTTGCATGGATTGACACGTGTTCGTAGTTTTACGCAAGATGATGCTCATATTTTTTGCCGTCCAGATCAAGTGAAGCAGGAATTCTTAAATGTGATGGATATTATTTCTATTGTATTTAAGACTATGAATTTTGAGAACTTTGAGGCTCAAATTTCTTTGCGCGATAAGACAAATCGTGAAAAATATATAGGAAGCGATGAGAATTGGGAGAAAGCGGAACAGGCCATTGTTGAAGCTTGTCAAGAAAAGGGACTAAAAGCGAAGATAGAATACGGAGAAGCAGCGTTCTATGGTCCGAAACTAGACTTTATGGTTAAGGATGCCATTGGTCGTCGCTGGCAATTAGGAACCATTCAGGTTGATTATAATTTGCCCGAGCGTTTCCAATTGGAATATACAGGAGCAGACAATCAAAAACATCGTCCGGTGATGATTCACCGTGCTCCGTTTGGATCTATGGAGCGATTTGTTGCCGTCTTAATTGAGCATACAGCAGGAAGGTTCCCATTGTGGTTAACGCCAGAGCAAGTTTGTATTATGCCGATCAGCGAGAAGTTTAATGACTATGCATGGCAAATAGCTAAAGAGTTAGGAGGACAAGAAATTCGTGCTATCGTAGATGATAGAAACGAGAAGATTGGCCGTAAAATTCGCGATAATGAGATGAAACGTATACCTTATATGCTTGTTGTTGGAGAAAAAGAAGCAGAAAATGGTGAAGTTTCTGTAAGAAAACAGGGCGAAGGTGATAAAGGTTCCATGAAAATTACTACCTTTGCGGCGCATTTGAGAAGCGAGGTAGAGGAAATGATGAATCGCTGGCAAATAAATCAACAATAAATAACTAATAACGAGGAGAATAAATCTTTTTGAATGAAGAATGACAATTTGAAAGAACAGTATAGGATTAATGAACGTATTCGTGTTCGTGAAGTTCGTTTAGTAGGTGATAACGTAGAAACGGGTGTGTATCCAATCGCTCAAGCGTTAAAAATAGCTGAAGAGCATGGAATGGACTTAGTTGAAATTTCACCCAATGCTGCGCCCCCCGTTTGTAGAGTGATTGATTATCAGAAATTCCTTTACCAGCAAAAGAAACGTCAAAAAGAGCAGAAGGCTAAATCTGTAAAAGTGGTTGTGAAAGAGATTCGTTTCGGACCTCAAACAGATGATCACGATTACAATTTTAAGTTGAAGCATGCCAAAGGTTTCTTGGAAGAGGGCTCAAAAGTTAAGGCTTATGTGTTCTTCAAAGGTCGTTCTATCCTATTTAAGGAACAAGGAGAGGTATTATTGCTTCGTTTCGCAAATGATTTGGAAGATTATGGTAAAGTAGAACAGTTGCCGGTGTTGGAGGGAAAGCGTATGATAATTATGTTAACTCCTAAAAAGGCAGGATCTGCAGCCGCTGCGCCAAAAGTCGTTAAAAAGTTAGTATCTACATCTAAACCCAAGAGTGAAGGTGATAAAAAAGTTGATAATGAATAAAATCCGTTCCTCAAAAGAGGAAGGTTAAGTTTAATAATTTAAAATAATTGGAAAATGCCTAAGATGAAGACTAATTCCGGTGCCAAAAAGAGGTTCGCCCTTACCGGAACAGGAAAAATCAAAAGAAAACACGCTTTTAAAAGTCATATCTTGACAAAGAAGACTAAGAAGCAAAAGAGAAATCTTACTCACACTGGCATAGTTGCAGGTGTTGGAGGGAAAGCGTATGATAATTATGTTAACTCCTAAAAAGGCAGGATCTGCAGCCGCTGCGCCAAAAGTCGTTAAAAAGTTAGTATCTACATCTAAACCCAAGAGTGAAGGTGATAAAAAAGTTGATAATGAATAAAATCCGTTCCTCAAAAGAGGAAGGTTAAGTTTAATAATTTAAAATAATTGGAAAATGCCTAAGATGAAGACTAATTCCGGTGCCAAAAAGAGGTTCGCCCTTACCGGAACAGGAAAAATCAAAAGAAAACACGCTTTTAAAAGTCATATCTTGACAAAGAAGACTAAGAAGCAAAAGAGAAATCTTACTCACACTGGCATAGTTGCAGGTGTTGATGTAAACAACGTAAAGCGTATGCTTTGCTTGAAGTAATCTTTATTAAGCGAGTTTTATAACGATTTTTATTAACCGAATGCATTAGCAATCAAGTTCATCCAAAGAGATGACGCTAACATTCAAAACAGATTAGAATTATGCCTAGATCAGTAAATCATGTTGCTTCAAGAGCAAAAAGAAAACGGATTTTAAAACTTACCCGTGGTTATTATGGTGCACGCAAGAATGTTTGGACCGTAGCTAAAAATACATGGGAAAAAGGTTTGACTTATGCATTCCGTGACCGTCGTAACAAAAAACGTAACTTCCGCGCATTGTGGATTCAACGTATTAATGCTGCCGCACGTTTGGAAGGTTTATCTTATTCTCGTCTAATGGGCGCTTTGCACGCTGCTGGTATTGAAATTAACCGCAAAGTCTTAGCTGACTTAGCTGTTAACCATCCTGAAGCTTTCAAAGCTATCGTCGCTAAGGTTAAATAAGATGTTTAAATAATAATAGGGAGTGTTTTCACTCTCTATTTATAAACTACTATAATGACTTACCCAGGTTTACGGATTGAAACGTATGCTTGGGTAAGTTTTTATATATCTATAAGTGATGCGTGATAATTAATCGAAAAGTGAAGGATTGAATTTATTATATACATATCTTCAGCCTTTTCGATTTTCATTATTGTTGTATCTTTACACACCAAGATTAACACGATTAAAAAGCAAGAATTATGACGTTGCCAAAACGATCATCTATTATTAAAGCGATGAGTGTCGCTTTCGTTTGTTCCTTTTTGTTTTTTTCCTGCGCTCATGAAGAGCAGGTGAATTTAATACCTAAGCCAGCCCAAATGACGATAAGGGGGGGCTATTTCCAAGTAGATAGTGCCGCGATATTTGGTGAAGCACAGTCAGATAAAATTTATTGTGAGATTGATGAGTCTATTAAAAATAAGAGTCCAGAAGGTTATGAATTGAATGTAACCACGCAAGGAATTGTTTTAAAGGCTACTTCTGAGGCTGGATTGTTTTATGGTCGGCAAACTTTGCGACAATTATATACACCGAAAGGCATACCTTGTGTCGCTATTCAAGATGCGCCTCGTTTCCCTTATAGAGGATTACATTTGGATGTGTCGCGTCATTTCTTTTCGAAAGAGGAGGTGATGAAACTATTGGATGTGATGTCCTATTATAAGTTAAACACGTTGCACTTGCATTTGACCGATGCGGGTGGATGGCGTTTGCAGGTCGATAAATACCCCAAGTTAACAACTCATGCGTCATTTAGAACAGAATCTGATTGGTTGAAATGGTGGAATTTGAAGGACCGTAAATATTTGCCGGAAAATGCGGAATGCGCTTATGGTGGTTATTATACAAAAGATGACATTCGTGCGATGGTCGCTTATGCGGCAGAGAAGCATATCAATATATTGCCAGAGATAGAGTTTCCGGGACATTCTGAAGAGGTGTTTGCGGCTTATCCTGAGCTATGCTGTTCGGGAAAGCCTTATAAGAATGGTGATTTTTGTGTTGGCAATGAGCGATCATTCACTTTTATGGAAGATGTTCTTTCTGAAGTGATAGATTTATTCCCGTCAGAATATATTCATATTGGTGGAGACGAAGCAGGAAAGCGTGCTTGGAAAACATGTCCTAAATGTCGTGCGCTCATGCGTCGGGAGAAGATGGAAAATGTCGATGAGCTCCAAAGTTACATGATACGTCGCGCGGAAGCCTTTTTGTCTTCTAAAGGGCGAAAGCTGATAGGTTGGGATGAGATATTAGAGGGCGGATTAGCCCCTGGAGCAACTGTCATGTCTTGGCGAGGTGAAGCTGGAGGCATTAAAGCCGCGCGTATGGGGCATGATGTGATCATGACACCGAGTAGTTATATGTATTTCGATTTTTACCAAGCGGATCCGAAGACACAACCATATGCGATCGGAGGATACACGCCGGTAAAGCGAGTATATAGCTACGATCCACAACCGCTTGATTCATTGACGGACGAGGAACTATCTCATGTTCTAGGTGTACAGGGAAATACGTGGACTGAATATATTAAAGACCAAGATCATTTGGAATATATGATGTTCCCTCGTGCTTTAGCGGTCGCGGAAGTAGGATGGACACCGCAAGAAGAACGTTGTTGGGAGGATTTTAAGCCTCGTATGAATGCCAATATTCCAATCTTGCAAAAAATGGGTATCCATACATTCACGCTTTCTGATGAGATAGAGACGACAATGTCTGTAGATACGCTAAAGAAAGAGATTCGCGTAATGCTGGATGCGGAGAAATATCCGGCGGAAATTCGCTATACGACGGATGGCTCAATGCCTACTTCCGTGTCTAAACTTTACGAGGGACCGATTATTGTAAAAGATTCGGCGGATATCAAGGCTGCAATTTTCCGGGATGGAGAGCCTCAAGGAGTACCGACAGAGAAGCGAGTGGACTATCACCGCGGGATCAATAAGCCAATACATTACAATAGCAAACTATTCGCGGGTTATATGGCCGGAGGCATGAATGCCTTGCTGGATGGCTATCGTGGAGGATTGACTTATTTGGACGGGCGTTGGCAAGGTTATCTGAATGATTTGGATTGTGTGGTGGATATGGGTGAGGCGACAGAAATCCATAAGGTCTCTTCGCGTTTTATGCAGCTGACAGGTCCGGGCGTTTTCCAGCCGGGTGAGGTGGAATTGTCGCTCTCGGAAGATGGAGAACGCTATGTGTCGTGCGGTATGGTGCCGACAACAGTGCCTAATACGGAAAAAGAGCTCGCTTTTCAAGAATATGCTTTTTATGGAAAATGGAAAGCCCGCTATGTGCGCCTAAAGGCGAAGGTAGCCAACAAAGGTTTCATTTTTACGGATGAAATAGTGATTTGGTAGTAAGGAAACTATATATAATAATCAACTAAATACAATTATCAGATGAAGAAACAATTGATGACCTTCCTGTTGTGCGGAAGTCTATTCGCGACTGCGCAACAACCGGTAGATTATGTGAACCCCTTCATTGGAACGAGTAATTATGGCACGACTAACCCGGGGGCGGTTTGTCCACAGGGCATGATGAGTGTCGTGCCGTTTAATGTGATGGGTTCGGAAAAAAATCGTTTTGATAAGGACAATCAGTGGTGGTCTACACCTTATTCGGCCGACAATAAGTTTTTCACAGGTTTTGCGCATGGTAGCTTGAGCGGTGTTGGATGCCCTGATTTAGGTGGACTTCTATTGATGCCTACGGCAGGAGAGCTGGATGTGGACTATAAGTCTTATGGAAGTGAATATAAAGACGAGGTCGCTCATCCGGGCTATTACTCCACGGTGTTGACAAAATATGGCATCAAGGCGGAAGCTACGGCCACCATGCGTACGGGATTGAGCCGTTTTACTTTTCCGAAAGGCGAGAGCCATATTTTATTGAACCTGGGAGAGGGATTGACGAACGAGAGCGGAGCGACGGTACGTATCGTTAGTGATACGGAGATTGAGGGTAGCAAATTGATGGGTACGTTTTGTTACAATCCGCAAGCCGTGTTCCCGGTTTACTTTGTGATGAAGGTGAGCAAAGCGCCGAAACAGATGGGCTATTGGAAAAAACAGCGTGAGATGAAAGGCGTGGAGGCTCAATGGGATATTCATTCCGGAAAATATAAGCTATACACCAGTTACACGCGTGAGATGAGCGGTGATGACGTGGGTGTATGGTTTAATTTCGACACGGATGAAGGCGAAGCTGTTGAGGTAAAGATGGGTATATCGTATGTCAGTGTGGAGAATGCTCGTTTGAACATGGAGACTGAGCAACCCGGTTTTGACTTCAACGCCGTGTGCCGGAAAGCGCAAAAGGCGTGGAATGACGATCTTTCGAGAGTGCTTGTTGAGGGCGGCACGAAAGATCAAAAGACGATTTTCTATACGGGCTTATATCATTTGTTGATTCATCCCAATATTCTTCAAGATGTGAATGGGGAGTATCCGATGATGGAGAGCTTGAAAGTTGGGCATACGAAAGGCAATCGCTACACGGTATTCTCTTTATGGGATACCTATCGTAACGTAAGCACGTTGATGACATTGCTTTTCCCTGAGCGGCAATTGGATATTATCAACACGATGGTCGATATGTATAAAGAGAACGGCTGGTTGCCGAAATGGGAATTGTACGGAAGAGAGACTTTCACGATGGAGGGCGATCCCTCTATTCCCTATATCGTGGACGCATGGATGCGCGGGCTTCGTGACTTTGATGCGAATACGGCTTATGAGGCGATGCGTAAGGGCGCTACCACTCCGGGTGAGTTTAATCTGTTGAGACCGGACGCCAACGACTATTTCAGCAAGGGCTATGTGCCGTTGCGTGAGCAATATGACAATTCGGTCTCTCACGCGTTGGAATATTATATCGCGGATTGGAACTTGGCTAATTTCGCTGAAGCTTTGGGCAAGAAAGATGACGCGAAGTTGTTTTATGACCGCTCTATGGGTTATAAGCATTATTACAGCAAAGAGTTCGGCACGTTGCGCCCGATTATGCCGGATGGCTCTTTCTATTCTCCATTCGATCCGAAGCAGGGCGAGAACTTTGAGCCAAGCCCCGGTTTCCATGAGGGTAACGCGTGGAACTATACCTTCTATGTGCCGCATGATGTCAAGGGACTGGCGAAGTTGATGGGCGGACAAAAGAAATTCGTGGATAAGTTGCAGATGGTTTTCGACAAGAGATATTATGACCCCGCGAATGAGCCGGACATAGCTTATCCTTATTTGTTCAGCTATTTCAAGGGAGAGGCATGGCGTACCCAGAAGCTGGTCAGCCAATTGCTGAAAGAGGGTTATCACAACGCTCCGAATGGCGTTCCTGGTAATGAGGATACCGGAACAATGTCAACGTGGGCCATTTTCTCTATGATGGGATTCTATCCCGCTTGCCCGGGAGACGTGAATTTTGTGTTGACCTCGCCGACATTTGACAAGATCACGATTCGATTGGATAAAAAATATTATCCTAAAGGGGAGTTGGTTATCGATTCGAGACACGATAAGCCGGAATCGATTTATATTAAAGAGGTCTTTGTTGGAGATAAAAAGTTGAAAGGCTTTACGATTTCGCAAGAGGAGTTGGTAAATGCCGGACACTTGCGCTACATTTTAAGCGATACGCATAAATAATAGAAAAGGCTCGCGAGAAAAGGTTTGTCTTTCTCTTGCGGGCCTTTTTTCTGTTTTTACGCCAACTCTTGTGGAATGAGGCTGACGATTTGTTCTAAGAAAACGTGATCAGTCTCATCGAAACTGTTTAGTTGGTCACTATCGATGTCGAGTACGCCCACGACCTCATTCTTGCTAAGTAGAGGGATAACGATCTCTGAGCGGGAGGCAGAGTTGCAGGCTATGTGTCCCGGAAAAGCGTCCACGTCCGGAACGATGAGAGTCTCTTTTCTCTCCCAGGCCGTTCCGCATACGCCTTTCCCGAAACGGATGCGAGTGCATGCGATAGGACCTTGGAATGGGGCTAAGACCAATTGTCCATCGATGACGCGATAGAATCCCACCCAAAAGAAGTCAAAAGTTTGTTTGAGCGCCGCGGCTACATTGGCCATATTGGCGATTAGATTTGTCTCGTTTCCGATTAAGGAGGCGATTTGAGGTAACAATGTCTCATACATCGCCCTCTTATTCCCCTGTTTAATTCGCAATTCTTCTGCCATGATCTGTTTTAATTAAGTATTGGGCAAATGTAAAGAATAAAATGACAATTTTTAGTGATTTAAAAAGCCAAAGCAATGTGGAAAGTATGGGGTCGGATTTGACGGAAAGGAATGTTTTGGCGTTGTCCGGGAGGTCGGATTTGAAGAAAAGGAATGTTTTGGCGTTGTCCTGGAGGTCGGATTTGAAGAAAAGGAATGTTTTGGCGTTGTCCGGGAGGTCGGATTCGAAGAAAACGAATGTTTTGGCGTTGTCCTGGGGTCGGATTCGAAGAAAACGAATGTTTTGGCGTTGTCCTGGGGGCGGATTCGAAGAAAACAAATGTTTTGGCGCTGTCCTGGGGTCGGATTCGAAGAAAACAAATGTTTTGGCGTTGTCCTGGGGTCGGATTCGAAGAAAACAAATGTTTTGGCGCTGTCCGGGATACAAAAAGAGCTTTTATGAAAAAATCCGGCAGGAGATGGCGTTAGTTCGCTCGATTCCTGTCGGATTTCATATTAAAAGAGCCGAATTTTGTTTCTTGTTATCTTCCGTAGATTTGTTTGGCGGAAGGAACGAAAATAACATTCAATTCCGGGTCCGGCATATCCGGCAAGCGTATACGTTATGTAGCGAAGGAGCCTTTTGCTAATGGCTCAATCATTCGTATCTCAAACGATGGGAAGATGTATGATATTATTGCCGAACAGCCGATGCAGCCCACATCGGAATTACCTTCTCATTTGTTGATGCATAATTTCTTGCACAGATCAGCAATTAGATGATTTAGTCCCGGCTTTTGGCCTATGATATAATTGTCAGAACTGGAAGCGGAACTGAAGAAAGCTGCTTATAACTCTATATAAGTCAAAAGTTTGTACTTCGATTCTCAGTATTTAGGCTTATTTATAAGAATCCGTGAATTTTTTACTCATATCTTATGATTGAAAATTTGCGGATTGTTTTTATAAAAATAGAGAAAAGGAAAAAGCATAAAACGAGATAATTGTATCGTAGGGTTTTAGCGTACATAGCTTTATTATTTTATCTTGAAAATAATGAGAAAAAGATTGTTTGGAACTTTAAAAAGAGATGAATAAAAGATGAGTTGAAATTGTGGATAGACTGCCTGATTTTCAATGGGAATAAATATATAAGACACCAAATGCTCGTATTGATTAAACCGCATTTTATAATAATTTGGACCAATACAATATGTGATAATATGTTGTTAAGCATATTGAATTTGTCTATTTTTGCCCCCGTATTATCAAGAATTATAATCGAAAGTTAGGTATGGTTAGAAAGAAAGGTAAAGCTCAATCTTCAAAGGGCAAAAAGAGACGTTTCTCATCATTTATCGCTCAAGTGAAGAAAGCTTTTCTTGGAGCTTCGGCGATAGTTGCCTGTTCGATCGGAATATTGTTCTTATATAATTGTTTTTCTTCTAAGTCTATCTCTTATGAAGAGGAGAAGAAACCGGTATGCTCAGTTATAGAGCGTTCAAGTTCGGTTGAGCGTAAAACGACACCGAGAAGAGAAAATAAATCGTTACAGTCGAGCGGGAAATCTCAAAAGAGCGCTTCGCTTAATGAATTTCCCCAAGGAGTGGAGATCCCTGCGTTAAAAAATAAGTGTAAGGAACAAATCATTAAACATGAGGGGTATACGGTTTCATATAATTCGGATTATAAGATAGCTAATTGGGTGGCTTATGAATTGACTTCACGTGAGGCGATAAGTAAAAAGCATGATCGGACGAATAAGTTTGTGCCCGATCCAATGGTAAAAGGTGCGACTGCTAAAAATGAAGATTACACTCGTACGGGTTATGATAAAGGCCATTTGGCTCCTGCCGGAGATATGAAATGGTCAGCGAAAGCGATGCGAGAGTCATTCTATTTTAGTAATATTTGTCCACAAAAACCAGGATTAAATAGAGGAATATGGAAAGACTTGGAAGAGCAGGCTCGTTTATGGGCGAAAGAAAACAGATCGTTGCGGGTTGTCACAGGTCCGGTGATCTCAGATGACATGAAACGTTTGGGGAAACATCGTGTAGGAGTGCCGAAAAGCTTTTATAAAGTAATGTGCATGATTGTGGATGGACGAGTTGAAGGCGTAGGGTTCATATTTGAGAATAGAGGTTATGATAAAACACCATTACGTTCGATGATGATTCCAATTGATAGTGTGGAAAAAGTGACAGGTATAGATTTTTTCCCCTCTTTACCAGACTCTATTGAAAATTTTATGGAGTCTCGAGTAAATGCGGAAAAATGGTCTTTTTAAGCTGTTGGAGATTCAACAATCATATAGAGAGAATGTTTTATATATATTGAAAAAGAAATCATAAATAAATAACAAAAAGCAAGTTATCATGAAAGGAAAATTAATCCCTGTGTTTGTTTTAGCAGCATTGGTTTCCTGTAGCCAACCTCCAGTAAAGGAGCAAGGTCCGCGTCCAGTAAAGTTGACAGACGTTACTTCGTTAAATGTGATTGAAAAATCATTCAGTGGTGTAGTGTCATCTGATCAATTTAGTGATTTGGCATTCAAAATGTCGGGTCCTCTTGTTTCGTTGAACGTAGAAGAGGGACAAAAAGTCAGAAAAGGGCAAGTCGTAGCTGAGATAGATCCTCAAGATTTCAAATGGGAATATGAGGCGAAAAAGGCGTCGTTCCAAACAGCGGAGGCTCAACTTCAACGTGCGAAGAAGTTGTTGTCTAAGCAAGCGATATCAAAGCAAGAGTATGAGTCTACTGAAGCTTCTTTTTCGAATGCGAAAGCCGCTTTTGAGTATGCGCAAAATACGTTGAATCAAACAAAATTGCGCGCTCCTTTTGATGGTTTTATCCAAAAAAAATATGTAGAGAACTATCAGAAAGTGCAAGCGGGTCAAGGTATTGTTTGTTTGATTAATCCGAATAAGTTGCAAATCGTATATACGATGCCGGAGGGCAACATCAATTATTTCTCTTCTCCTCATGAGTTGTTTGTTGAGTTTGATAATTATAAGGGCATTCGTTTTAAGGCAAAAGTAAAAGAGTATGTGGAAGCTTCTCCTGATGGATCAGGTGTTCCGGTATATCTTTATATAGACGATGCTAATTTCGATTTGAATAAATATAAAGTATCTGTTGGATTCTCTTGTCGTGTAATACTGAAAGTTGACAATCAGAATTTAGCTCAAGGTGCGGTGTTGGTTCCATTGGCGGCGATAGTTGCTGATGAGGCTAATAGCGATAAGTTTGTATACGTTTATAACAAACAGTCTCAAAAAGTAGAGCGTCGTAAGATCACGTCATCCATGTTGATTGGTAAAGACGGTGTCGTTGTGACAGAAGGATTGCGTTCAGGTGAGCAAGTCGTTTCTGCGGGGGCTACTCGTTTGGTGGATGGACAACAAGTAAAAGTATTAACAGATTAAGAGATAAACGATGAATATTCCAAAATATTCCTTAGAGAATCAGAAGATTATATATTTCTTTTTGGCGATAATGCTGATAGGAGGTATATTATCTTTCTTTAAATTGCCGAAGAAGGAAGATTCTCCCTTCGTAATCAAGCAAGCGGTTTTGGTTACTCAATATCCAGGCGCTACCCCTCAAGAGGTAGAGAAGTTGGTGACAGAGCCGATTGAGCGAGAGATTCAGTCTATGTCTGATGTGTTTCAGATAAAGTCAGAGTCTTATTTTGGCATGTCAAAAATTTCAATTGAGTTGCAACCTACATTGGATCCTGATTATATGCCGGTAAAATGGGATGAGTTGCGTCGTAAAGTCGCAAATATACAGCCGCGACTTCCGTCTGGAGCTTCATCTATTTCTGTGAGTGATGATTTTGGCGATGTTTTTGGTATCTATTATGCTTTAACGGCTGATGAGGGTTATACGTATGATGAATTACGTGATTGGGCACAAAAAATCAAGACTGAATTGACCCCGATACAAGGCGTGCAAAAAGTATATTTGTTTGGAGAGCAGACTCAGGTCGTTAATGTGAAAATATCTGTTCCTAAATTGGCCAATTTAGGCATTGATCCAAACGCTATTCAACAAGTGATGCAAACGCAAAACTTATTGGTGAATACGGGTGATATTAATACAGGTAATTATCAGTTGCGTCTACGTGCCGAAGGTACTTATAAAGATATTCAAGATATACGTAATCAGTTGATCGTGACAAAGTCTGGTGGCGAAGTCCGTTTAGGTGATATCGCTACGATCGAGCGCGGTTATATGGATCCTCCTTCCAATTTGATGCGTGTGGACGGCAAACGTGCGATAGGTATCGGTGTCGCTACAGGAGCTAAAGATGATGTGGTGGCTGTTGGTAATTTGGTCGCTGATCATTTGAAGGAAATGGAAAATCTTTTCCCGATAGGTATGGATTTAAAGACTATCTATCCGGAGAATCAAATCGCTGATGAGGCGAATAATGGCTTTATTTTGAATTTGATAGAGTCCTTATTGATTGTTATCGTGATTATATTCTTAGTGATGGGTTCTCGCGCCGGAATGTTGGTTGGTAGCTCATTGCTATTCTCTGTAGGTGGAACCTTGCTTATCATGTTGATTTGGGGTGTTGGTTTGAACCGAACCTCTTTGGCGGCTTTTATTATCGCGATGGGTATGTTGGTCGATAATGCGATTGTGGTGACCGATAATGCGCAGATTGGTATCAAGCGCGGTTTGCCTCGTTATCAAGCGTTGATAGATGGAGCGATAAAGCCTCAATGGGCCTTGTTAGGCGCAACATTTATCGCCGTTTGTTCGTTCTTGCCTATGTATTTGGCTCCCGCTTCTGTTGCTGAGATTGTGAAACCCTTGTTTATCGTTTTAGCTGTCTCATTGGGTTTAAGCTGGATTTTGGCTTTGACACAGACGACAACTTTCGGAAACTTTATCCTGAAGGAGGCGCAGCCGGGTCAAGTCTCAGATCCTTATGATACGAAATTATATCATAAGTTTGAATCTGTGTTGGCTCGTTTGATCAAGCGTAGATATGTAACGATCACTTCTGTCGTGGCGACTTTATTCTTGTCTTTGTTCATCATGAGCATCATGCCTCAAAGTTTCTTCCCTATCATGAATAAGCCTTATTTCCGTGCGGATTTGATCTTCCCGGAGGGATATAGCATTTATGATGTAGAACAGAACGTGAAAAAAATAGAGGATGAGTATTTAAGCAAGAATGATAAGATTAAATCATTCTCATTTACATTGGGAGGTTCGCCGGTTCGTTATTATTTGGCAAGTTCTTCAATAGGTCCTAAACCTAACTTCGCCAATGTGTTGATAGAGACTAAAGAGCCTGAAGACGCGAAAGAAGAAGAGAGTAAGTTCTATGATTATATGGTGGCTAATTATCCGAATATCTTGACTCGCTCGGCCTTGTTTGCGTTGTCTCCTGTGCCAGATGCAGCCATTGAGATTGGTTTTATTGGTGATAATGTAGATACGCTTGTCGCTTTGACTCAGAGGGCAAAAGAGATCGCTCGTAATTATGATCAGGTAATGGAGGTTCGCAATAGCTGGGGTAATAAAGTGCCGGTATGGAAACCTTTATATTCACAAGAGAAAGGTTTGCGTTTAGGTATTACTCGTCAGCAAGTGGCTTATTCTTTACGTTCGGCTACAAATGGTGTTCCATTGGGTGAATATCGCGAGGGTGATGTGTTCATGCCTATTCTGTTGAAAGATGCGGATAAAGATTCTATCAGCTTGAACGATATAAAGACTTTGCCTGTTTATAGTGCGAAGGGTAATTCTGTAAAAGTTGAGCAAGTGATTGATGATTTTTCTTTGGATTATCAATATGGCGTTGTGAGACGTTTCAATCGTCAACCGTGTATGTTGATGCAATGCGAGCCGAAACGTGGCGCGAATACGATGGCGGCGTTTAGCCATTTGTGGAATGAAATTCAAGAAAAGATAGATGTTCCGGAGGGCTATAAATTGACCTATTTCGGTGAGCAATCAGAGCAAGATAAGGGAAATAAGGCGATTGCGCAAAATATCCCATTGATGTTTGGTTTGATTTATGTTACATTGTTGTTCTTGTTCCCGAAATATTATCGTAAACCGGTATTGATTATGGCGATGTTACCATTGATATTTATCGGAGTTGTATTGGGATTGCTGATCTTTGGTAAATCTTTGGACTTTTTTGCGATGTTGGGATTGCTTGGCTTGATTGGTATGAACATCAAAAATGCGATAGTATTGGTCGATGAGATTGGCTTGCAGTTAGAAGCTGGACTCGCTCCGGTGAATGCGGTGATAGAGGCCACAAAGACTCGTATCGTCCCTGTTACGATGGCTTCTGGTACAACGATTTTAGGTATGTTACCGTTGCTTGGAGATGCGATGTTCGCTGGTATGGCAGCTACAATTATGGGTGGTCTGTTTGTATCTACGATTTTGACAATCTTCGTGCTTCCGGTTACTTATTGTGTTTTCTTTAAGATTAAATCAGAGTAATAAGGATATGAGAAATAAAATAATCATCGGTTGCTTGTTGTTGGGCGCTTTGTCCGCAAAAGCGCAAGACAATCAGCTATCCGCTGTTGAGTATAAAGAGCGGGTGTTGGAGTATAGCCGTCAAATCAGACAAAGTTCAGAAGAGAGAATAGCTATGCAACAAGCTGTTAAGGCTGCGAAGACTGGCTTTTTCCCCTCTATTGACTTCTCTGGTAGCTATCAGTATCGTATCAATAAGTACGATTTGGATTTTGGTCCGGGAATGGCGGTTGAGATGGATCATAATACTTATAGTGTTGGCGCTACGATTAGTCAACCTATTTATGCGGGTGGAAAGGTGTACAATAATTATAAGGCTGCTCAATTGCAGGGCAAAATCGCGGAGCATGCGGAAGAATTAACAACAGATAATATTATTTATTCCGCAGATTTGAACTATTGGACCGCAGCCGCTCGTAAGGGTATGTATGAGGTGATGTGTCAGTATGTTGATATTGTTGGTGAGTTGGAGCGAGTGTTGACTCTTCGCTTTAATGATGGACAAATCAGTAAAACCGACTTATTGCAGGTGGAGTCTCGCTTGAAAGAGGCTGAATTAAATAAAAGTACAGCTTATAAAGAGTATCAGATCGCTTTGCAGAATTTGAACACGTTGATGGGTGTTTCTCCTTTGAATCCTATTGAGGTGAAAGATTCTATATCTACTTACTTGGCTTTACCTTTGCAGGTAGGGGAAGATGTGGCTTTACAGAATCGTCCGGATTATGCGATTTCGACATTGGATATTGAATATCAAAAAAGACAAATAAAACTGTCGAAGGCTAAATATAATCCATCTTTAGCTATTGGTTTTCAAGGAACATGGGGCACTCCAATGTTGAATGTGAAGGGTTCTGATCAGTTGTGGACACCTGTGTTATTTGCGTCTTTAAAGATTCCATTGTGTCGTTGGGGCGCACGTTTTAAAGAAGTTAATTCCCAGAAGGCTATTTTGCGTAGTAAAGAATATGCGTTAGACAATACTCGTGATCAAATAGCGAAAGAAGTTGCTAATGCATGGACCAGCTTGAATGAATATACAAAGCAGATCTCTGTGGCAGAAGAGGCTTGTAAGATTGCGGAAGAAAATTTGGATCTGAATACTTTTAGCTATAATGAGGGAAAATTGCCAATTTTGGATGTATTATCCGCACAATTGGCATGGATCCAATCTTACAGTAACTTAATTCAAACTTGGTATCAGCAAAAAGCTTCTTTGGCACAATATAACAAAGCGATCGGTATTCGTCGCTTACGTTAAAGATCAATATGATACAGTGTGTTTAAACTAATAATCCCTTGTCCTGTTTTTGGGGCAAGGGATTTTTTATAAAGTTGCTTAGATTGTATAAATTGGATTTGTGGAGAAAAATGCATTTTACACCAGGACTAGTTTAAGTTATAATTATTTACAGTAGCTGTAACTTCATTTTTATGTTTATTTTTATTGCGGAATCTCCTGTCAGTTCAATCTTGTGTGTAGTTGTTTGAATTGATTTCCCCGAGAAGCAATTTTACGGCATTCTCAACTAGAGCTTTACGTTCTCCTCTTTTGTCGAAGCTGGAATTTTTATATAGATTATATTCCGATTGACTGGCTTGTCAGGTATCTTATCTCCGGGGAAACAGATGTTATTGTTACTTTTTTCCCGCATTTTCTCCGTGTGCCTCCCATATGTTTATTTGAATGCTGGAAATTGGAGCGCATCCGAAAATTAGTCTATCGCATTGGCACTGCATGAAAGATGGGGTGATGAACTTTTCGATGACTTTCCGCATTTGCGCCATTTCTTTATTCTGCTTTCAATATTGCACTGTCAATACTCATATTTACATTACGCCGTTCTTTAGAAGTCTTTTTGCCAAAGTCAAACGTATAAGCTACCTTCACATAACCGGTAGGCAAGTTCAGACGGCTGCACGCTTCACGATTGTAGTGATACACATCCGAATGCAGGAAACTTCTTGTCTTGGCATGCGTATAAAACGGATTGTTCGTGCCGGCTTCCAAAGCCCAACCTCCATGAAACCAACTAAGCGAAGCCCCGTAATTGCCATCCTGCCATTCATACACACCATTACTGTTCAGCAAGCGTGTCTGTGTTTTCCCATATACATTTAGCGAAAAGTCTTTCCAATAGTAATTCAAAGTTAGGCGACCATACACGCTATTCTGGTCTTGCGGACTTAAGCCTGTTATCTTGCTGTACTGCCAGCGTCCACCCAATTTAAACTGTAGGGCATCCGTAACCCTCCACGACAAATCCAAACCTCCGTGCAACAGATGATAGTTACCATCACTCCGATACGATTCCACCAGTTTGTTCCCCTCTACGGAAAAAGCAGGCAACGTGGTATTGATTTCCGAAGAATACATGAATATGCCGAACAAATTGAAACGCCCCATCTGTAAGCTGTATGAACTAGATACCATATACATCTCTACCTTATCCAGATAGGGATTTCCACGCTTCACATGTATCTGGTCGATGTTCTGCTCTGCCGTATTGATGGTATTGATTTCAGGATAGGCATTACCTACGGCTACCCCGATACCAAATTGCTGGCGGTTATTGAACTGATAGAAAAAAGACAAATCTCCCCTAGGGCTTATGTAATCAATCTTTTCATGTCCGTGCAAGCGGTATCGCAAGACAGACATTCCGACACGTCCGTTCATGGAGAGTTTGCCGAAACGCTGATTATAGGAAGCAAACAACAAAGTCTCACCCGACCACAAATGCTGCCGGGATGGATTGTCCCCCGCATAATTGACGGAGGTGATGCGATGGAAGTGCATCAACTGGATTGTAAGTGTGTTCTGATGCGGCAAAGAAAGCGAATAATTCAAGGAGGGTTTAAGCATATAAAGCTTTTCGTCTACATTTGTCATCGAAGCATACTTATTTTCCTGATAAAAACGGTCATAATCGTTCTGTGTATAGCTCATAGGAAACGAACATTCCAATCGTTGATTGTCCTTCAGCTGGAAACTGCCGTACAGCTCCAGTGAAGGAGCAAGCGATTTCTGGTCTGTAAAGCTACCCGAACGGACATCTTCGTAATAGTCCGAATAGTCCAACATCTCCTTTCGCTCATTATCGGGCATTCCACTATGTACAAAGGACATCTTTGCAGACAATGTACGCTTGCCGGTCTGATTAAGAACTTGGAATTGTGCATACTGCTGATTCTTCTTTCGCTTGTCGACTTCGGTGATTTCATCCCGTGTAAAGGAATGGTCGGCTAGAACAAACGACTCCGTGTTTCGATTATCATCCTCATTGTAATCGGACATGGTATGTCCGGCAAACAACGTATACGACGTATTTCCGTGTGAAACTTTCGACACCGCATTATAATCACCCTGCAAATAACCGATAGTCTGATTAGCATCCAAAGAGACATACCCTCCGGACTTCCATTTCTTGGTAATATAGTTGATGGAAGCCACATCTCCGGCATACTTTCTCGTCGGCACATCAAAATACTCCACTTTCTCTATGTCACGGGGACGCAGACTCTGCACTTCCCTGTAGTCGACTTTACGACCGTCGATGTACAGCGTTACGGCTCTTCCCATCGTTGACACAACCCCTTTCTTGCGGTCTACATCTATGCCTGGAATCATCAGGTTGCTAAGTAAGTCGTAGCCTGTAAAGGCATGTTTCACCTGTTGCTTGTCTGGAATGATCAGCACCCTATCTTTCTGACGGATAAAGGAAGAGCCTTTCACCTCTACCTCGCCAAGCACTACATTATTCTCCTTCAGGCATAAAGCTGGAAGTAACTTTTCCGTACTTTCTACCGCAAATGGGTAAACCTTCGATTCGTAGCCAATAGAACTGAGGAACAACAGGTAGCTGCCATTCCGCACATTTTCCAGACGGTAACAGCCGATACTGTCCGTGGTAGTTCCCTGTACGAAGGTTGAATCCTGGCGAAGCAACCGAACAGTAGTGTAAACAAGGGCTTTCTGATGCTCGTCTGTTACCATACCTTTCACCTGAACTTGGGCGTTGGCAAAAGAGCCAATCGCCAAGCAAGCAGTAAGGAGATAATATTTTTTACTCTCATACATAACAAATAATAAAATTACATTACTGTCTCGTAAAAGTATACAATACTTCGGTAAATTTTTACCGAAAAATTAAAAGTTAAACAATAGAACCGGCAAAAGCTGGTTCGAAAACATTAAAGAGGTCATTGGAATATCGTCAAAAACGAATGGTTAAGCATGAAGAAATGTACTGAAAAAAGAGAACTAAGTCTCTCAACTTTTCTGATTATGACTAAAGAAATACTCCTTATGCAATACCAGTCCGAGTGTCTGTCGGCTTTCAAATCAGTAGTGAATATACACAAACCTTTTGAAAAAGCGTTCATGGGCATCATGAAATTATTCATAGCCATTCCTGGTCGTATAAATTTCTTCCAATAGGGCAGGTATGGATGTTTTTCGGAACAGACCTACCGTAACCTTTTTGAGCATGAAAAATTCGACCGGTTTGCGTTCAATTCCTCTATCATCAGCAAGCATCTCACAGGTAAAAGAAAAGCCATAGCCATAGGTTTACGCATATTCTGTCGTAAATTTTCCCATTATTCTTATAAAAGAGCGAAAACGATCAAAAGAACTTCGTTTTTTGTAATTTTGTTGTAATCTCGCAGTTGTTAAAAAGTTACATAAGCTGCAAAGAAATTTCGATAAACTTAAAAAAATGTGTTGTATAATATCTTTTTTTATTTGCTTGATATTATTAAATGACGCATCTTTGCAAACAGATAACCTAAACAATCTTTTTGCCTTAAAGACTAATACCTATTAAAAACCTATAAAGAGAGCCTTTGCGAAAAGGCTCTCTTTGTGTTTTTATATAATCGAAACTTATCTAGCTCATTATCTGTGTGATATGATATTTATTGTTTAGTTGTTTTTTTGTATCATTTCTCTGTAGACCTTGCTCGATATTCATTTATTGTAGGTGATAGAAACGCCAAAAGGCAAATAATTTGCTAAAAAAGCAGCTTTGTGATGGTATATTCTCTTAAAAGAAGAGCGTATTGTTCTTTTTGTTAGAGAGAATAAGTCATTGTGTTAAAAATGTATTCTTTTTGCTTTTTTTAAGCATCAGTTTGTGCAGTAAGGGATTTTTTATAAGAACCTTTAAAAGGGGGAAAGAGAAATTCCATTTGGGTCTCATTCTTGTGATATTGTCATTCACGAAGACCCAAATGGATTGCGGATGGATCATACAACTTTTTGTCCGGCTCTAAGAGTAAGCATTTCTTTAGGAACCGATTTCTTTATACTCTCGATTAAGATGCCGGCGATGCTGTGACGAATAAAATCTTTACGAGTGACAAATACAATTTCACGTGTGGGTTTAGGAATAGCGAAAGGTCGAACTAATTCTTTTTGCTCTTTGTTTAATTGTAAAGTCGCTAATTCCGGAATGAAAGTGAGGCCATTTCCGCTTTCTACCATGCGCATAAAGGTTTCCATGCTGCCTAAGCGGTATGCTGCTTGACGTACTTTTACCTTTTCCATTTGGCAGAAACGCATAAGCTGATCTCTGAAGCAATGTCCTTCATCCAACAGCCAAAGTCGTTCATCATTAATATCCGCTGTACGGATCATATCTTTTTTAAAGATAGCCTCGTTGCGGGCAACATAACCGAAGAATTGGTCATAGTATAACAAATCTCCTTGAAGGTATGGTTCTGTTGGCATATTGGCGATAATAGCTGCGTCAATTTCTCCGTTTTGTAGAGCGGTCATTGTTGGAGCCGTTTTCATCTCTAGGATACGAATATCTAAATCCGGATGTTCTTCCGATAATTGTTGGAAGAATCGTGGAAGCAGATAAGGTGCGATGGTTGGTAAGAGTGCTAAGCGGAATGTACCTTTTAAAGACTGCTCCTCTTCGTTGACGATATCTTTTATCAATGACGCTTGATAAAATACCTTTCTTGCCTGTTCAATGACCTTCTTCCCGGCTGTGGTCGGTCGTACAGGTTGTGTGGCTCTGTCAAAAAGTTTGATGCCTAGTTCATCTTCCAACTTTTGAATCATCATGCTTAGTGTTGGTTGTGTTACTCGGCAATGTTCTGCCGCTTTGGCGAAATGGCGATATTGGTCTACCGCTAAAATGTATTCAAGTTGTTGTATATTCATAGCGTAAATTATGCTTTTACGTTTATTGTTTCGAAGGGCAAACTTATAAAAAAGACGGGAATAAATGTCTTTGTACCGATTTAAACAGATTGTTTTTTAATCTTTTTGAGACAAAGAGGCTTATTTGTTTTTTGCGTGACGATATAACTCTGTTAAAGTTCTTCTTCGCTCATGCTATATAGCAGAATTAACGCTTTTTGAGAGGTCGATAGTGGATAGATCGAATAAACTCTATTATATTTGATACAAATCTGAGATCGTATAGGTGACGAGAATGCCGTTTTTGATAATTCTTTATCAGCAACGGCTGTTTATTGTTTTTAAGGATGTAGATATGGGCGCCTGATACATTTTGTATGCCTATATAAAATAGGAGGAATATGGATTATTGTAGTAAGATACATTATACTATAGAATGTGCTGCTCCGGCCAATTTTGAGACAATGGTCGGTGAATTGTTAGAGCGTTTGCCTCAAGATGAAGTGGTGTTGAGATTAGTCTTTTTCGGTGCGATGAAGGCGGATGATGAATATGTAAAATCTATGGCTTTGTTAAAAGAGAAGGTCTATGCCCGCTATGGAGATAAAATGCCTGCATTAAGTTTGGTTGGGCAGACTCCTTTATCTGCTCCGTTGTTGTTGGAGGCTCATTGTTATATGTCGGAACCTGGAGATATCTTTCATTTTCGCTCTTATCGAGACTTGTCGTATGTGTTGTTGGAGAATGAGACAGGTCGATTCCTTTTTGCGGGAGGACTTCAAGGGAACGTCATGAATGCGTCAATTGAGCGACAGTCGCAAGAAGCTTTTTCCCTTTTGTGTGGATTACTTGCGAGTGAAAATTTTTCGTTAACTCAGATTATTCGACAGTGGAATTATATTGAGCGTATCACGGGTGTTGATGGCATCGATCAGCGTTATCAATCTTTTAATAACGTTCGTTCTGCTTGTTACGCATGTGAGAAATGGGATAATGGTTATCCGGCGGCAACAGGGATAGGAAGTGCCGCGGGAGGAGTGTTGATAGATGTTGATGCAGTGTCCCCTATTTCTCCGGATGCCTATATAACGCCGATAGACAATCGGTTGCAGATAGCGGCACATGCCTATTCCGGACTGGTTTTGGCAGTCTCTCATCAGAAAAAAACCACGCCAAAGTTTGAGCGGGCGAAAAGCATAACGACAGGAGATATGAGGCTGGTATATGTGTCAGGCACTGCGGCTATTCGTGGGGAAAAGAGTCTACGAGGGGTAGGCCTGGAATGTCAATTACGGACAACGATGGAGAATATATACGAGTTGATTGGTGGCGCCCAGTTGGCAATGTTAAGGGTTTATTTAAAGCGTCAAGAGGATTATGCGGAAGCGAAGTTCTTGTTGGACTCTTATAAGTTGGGAATTCCCATCTCTTTTTTATCGGCTGATGTTTGTAGAGAAGAGTTGTTGATAGAGATAGAGGGCATAGCTAAGGGGGAGTTTGATCAATAGTCCAATCAATAGCCTCTATATGCTTATAGATACTATTGATAGCGTAAAAGTGTCTTTTCTGTCATCAGGAAGGATTAATCTGCTTAAATTTGTCGCCTGAAAGTGTAAATAAATGCGTAAATGAAAACTATAAAAAGATTGATCTCGTCTACCGTAACAACGGTTGTGTTGTTGTCTATTTATGCTGTTGGCTTATCTGTCGCAACTTTTATTGAGAAATATGCGGGAACGGCGATGGCAAGAGCAATGGTTTATTATTCTCCAATATTCTTTTTGCTTCAATTCCTTTTGGTTGTTAACTTTATAGCGCTTGCTATTAAGTTTAAGATGGTGCAAAAACAAAAATGGGGACGTTTAGTGACTCATTTTGCCTTTATCGTAATTCTTTTCGGAGCACTTGTCTCTCATCTTTTTGGAGAAGAGGGAGTGTTGCATTTGCGAGAGGGAGAGTCGAGTGATCGTATGATGGTTCAAGGGGCAGGGCAGCCGGAATTTCATACACTGCCTTTTAGTGTAGAGTTGAAGAAGTTTACATTGACACGTTATCCCGGTTCAACGAGTCCTTCTGCTTATGAGAGTGAATTGTTGGTGCATGTAGATGGCGAGACTCGTCAAGAGCGGGTATATATGAATAATGTATTAGACGTGAAGGGATATCGTTTCTTTCAAGCATCTTACGATCCGGATGAACGCGGAACGATTCTCTCAGTAAATAAAGATGTGGCAGGTCGTAATATCACCTATACAGGTTATGTTATTTTAGTGATAGGTTTTCTTTTTTGTCTATTTGGCAAAAATTCTCATTTCATGAAATTAAGTGCTCGCTTAAAAGAGCTGCGTGCCCACTCTCAAGAGTTGGCGCTAGTATTATGCCTGTTATTACCCGCTGTAGGTCTTCATGCGGAGGAAGTAAATAAAAATGCCTCTTTGTTAAAGGAGTTGCTGGAGCAACATGCTGTCAATCCGGACCATGCGGCTAAGTTCGCGGCGTTGCCCATTCAGTCGCTTAGTGGCAGAATGTTGCCGATTAATACATTCTCATCGGAGGTGTTGCGTAAGTTGCATAAATCAGATCATATAGGACCACTTAATTCAGATCAATTTCTATTAAGTCTTTTGGCGATGCCCAATATGTGGGCTAGAGTTCCTCTTATCGCCTTGTCGAATAAAGAGCTGGCATTTTATTATGACTTGACAGAAAAGGAGTGCGCTTATGCGGAGTTGTTTGATAGCAATGGACAATATAAATTGCGGGAAAAGCTTGAGGAAGCTTATGCGAAAATGCCTGTGGAGCGCACTCGCTTTGATAAGGACTTAATAAAATTGGATGAGCAGGTAAATATTTTCCATCAGTTGGTTAATTATCAGATGTTAAATCTTTTTCCGAAAGAGAATGATCCTTCTCATAAGTGGTATGCGGCAGGAGATGATCTTTCTGGATTTGCCGGTAAAGATTCGCTTTTTGTCTCTCATATAATGGACTGGTATCTTTCGGAGGTGAGAGGGGCCTTGAATGGTGGTGATTGGAAGAAAGCAGATGAGGTGTTAGCGATGATCTCGACTTATCAGCAGACTCGCAACAAGACATTGGATATTAACCCGGATAAAATGCGTGCGGAGATTAAATATAATCAGATGGATGTATTTCGTCAATGCAAGAAGGGTTATTTGATTTTGGGTGGCTTATTGCTTGTTTTTGCGTTTACCTCTCTTTTTAAAAGGGAAAAATGGTTGACTTATGCTACATGGATATTGAGTGTCGGCATTGTGGGTGTGTTCGCTTTTCATATGTATGGCATGGGCGTTAGATGGTATATAGCAGGTTATGCTCCTTGGAGTAATTCATACGAGACAATGGTTTACGTAGCGTGGGCTACTGTGTTTGCCGGTATATTATTTATGCGTAAGAGTACACTTACGTTTGCGCTTTCTACTCTTTTTGGAGGAATCATCTTGTTTGTGTCCGGTTTAAGTTGGATGGATCCGCAGATTAATCCCTTAGTGCCGGTATTGAAGTCTCCGTGGTTGATGTTTCATGTCGCGGTAATCGTGGGCGCTTATGGATTCTTTGGCATTAGCTGCCTTTTAGGATTGACAAATCTTGTTATGCTAAGTATCAAGGGGCCGAAAATGGAGCTACTTCGAAGCCGTGTGCGAGAGTTGACCTTGGTGAATGAGATGGCTTTATGGGTCGGATTGATCTTAATGTCGATTGGTACATTCCTTGGTGCTGTGTGGGCTAATGAGTCTTGGGGCCGTTATTGGGGTTGGGATCCAAAAGAGACATGGGCCTTGATAACCATGTTGCTTTACGCCATAGTGACACATTTGAGATTAGTGCCTAAATGCAATAATCCATGGCTATTCAATTTCTCGTCCGTATTGGCTTTTTATTCGGTATTGATGACATTCTTCGGAGTGAACTATTTCTTGAGCGGCATGCACTCGTATGGACAGAACGATAATGTCAATAGTATTTTTATTTATCTCTATTTGTCAATTATCGTTGTTTTATTGATCGGTTTTATCTCTTATCGAAAAAGCGGGTATCCTTTTTCTCGTTGAATGGTTCGATAAAAGGAGTTGGAAACTGTGGGCGAAGAGCTAATATGTAAGTAAATCTTTCCGGTTGAGCCGGCGGAGTTTATGGCGATATATTCTTATATTCGCGTTAAATTATTTGATGATAAATCAGTTTTTTACTCAGAAGTTCGATAAATAGTAGATAAAAGATATGAAAGAGAACGAAATGGTGTTTGGCATTCGTGCCGTGATAGAGGCTGTACAGGCAGATAAGGAAATTGATAAGATTCTTGTGAAAAGGGATTTGCAAAGTGATCTGTCGAAAGAGCTGTTTGAGGTTTTGAGAGGTCGGGAGATCCCCGTGCAACGTGTTCCGGCGGAACGTTTGGACCGTATAACACGTAAGAATCATCAAGGAGTGATTGCCTTTATGCCCGCTGTTACTTATCAACATCTGGAGGATATCATCCCATTCGTTTATGAGCAAGGTAAAGATCCTTTCATTGTCTTATTGGATGGCGTGACCGACGTGCGTAATTTTGGGGCGATTGCTCGTACTTGTGAATGTGCGGGTGTAGATGCTATCGTGATACCTTCAAAAGGTAGTGTATCGGTGAATGCTGATGCTATAAAGACATCTGCCGGCGCATTGCATGTGCTGCCTGTTTGTAAGGAGAAAAGTATTAATCAAGCGATTCGTCTCTTACAAGAGAGTGGCGTAAGGGTGTTTGCCGCTAGTGAGAAGGCTGCGGATAATTATACGGACGTGAAGTGTGATGGTCCTGTGGCGATTGTTATGGGAGCGGAAGATACGGGTGTATCAGCCGAAAACCTTCGTATCTGTGATGGTATGATGAAGATACCTCAGTTTGGAACGATTGGCTCATTGAATGTCTCTGTGGCTACATCCATTTTGGTTTATGAGGTGGTTCGCCAGCGTATGCAAAAAAGTGATAAATAAAATTCTATAAATCTGAGAAGTAACATGAAAAAAGTAATTGCGACAAACAATGCGCCTGCGGCGATAGGTCCATATAGCCAGGCGATTTTAGTAGGAAATATGCTGTTCGCTTCAGGACAGCTAGGCATCGATCCCGCTACGGGAAATTTTGCTGAGGGTTCGGTAAAGGAGCAGACCGCTCAAGCATTTAAGAATGTAAAGGCTATTTTGGCTGAAGCTGGCTTAACGATTGATAATGTTGTAAAGACAACCGTATTCTTGGCTGATATGGGTGATTTCGCCGCTATGAATGAGGTGTACGCATCTCAATTCGCCGGCGATTTTCCTGCTCGTTCTGCCGTAGCTGTAAAGACTTTGCCAAAGAATGGATTGGTTGAAGTGGAGGTAATTGCGGTTAAGGATTGATTTAGGAGAGATCCTTTTTTGTGATAATAAGAGTCGTATCAAGGATTCATTTTTAGAATGATGATACGGCTCTTATCTTTTTTATTCGTGAAAGATACGTGTTTTGGGGAAAATATATTCGTTATTTGCGTAGTGTTAATGATCTTTTCGGAATATATGATATTTTGTTGTATTATATTGATATACACTTGTTTAAGTGAATGGTTAATCACTGCTCAAGTGATTAACTATTCACTTAGGAAAGGATTAATTATTACCTTTTAACCGCCAAGAGAAACGGCAAACGCACTATTAAAAAATGTACCAATATTTAATGACTTGTTTGGATATTGAAGAAAGGGAGAATTAATGTCTCCCTTTCTTGTTTCCTTTATGTTCGAAGCTACGGCCAAACAATTTCTCAACGAGATCTTTTCGTCCCAAGTGTTGTAGCGCTTGGGTAATTTGTCGTCTGGATTCCGGCTTATACCAAAAGAAAAATTGTCGTTGCGCTAATTTCTGTTCTTTAGTGTGTGCCGTATAAACTTTTTCTAGCGTATATGGGTGATATCCGGTGTAGTACATCTCTGTGGCGAGAGTCATAGGTGTGGGAGTGAAGTCTTGGACTTGCTCTAATTGAAAATGAAGACTTTTGGTTATCACCGCTAGCTCAGCCATGTCCGTTTCGGTGCATCCCGGATGGCTGGAGATGAAATAGGGGATGATTTGTTGATTGAGTCCATATTTTCGGTTGACCCGGTCAAAGATTCGTTTAAACTGCTCGAATTGAGAGAACGAAGGTTTACGCATCTGTTTCAATACCTCGTCTTGCGTATGCTCAGGAGCTACTTTCAGTCGTCCAGAGACATGATGAGCGATTAGCTCTTCGGTATACGTCTGTGCCGCTTTGTTTAGACTCTCTTCTTCATAGCGGTGAAGCAGCAAGTCGTAACGAACGCCACTGCCAATAAAAGATTTCTTTATCTCAGGCATCTTATCGACACTTTTATAGATATCCAGCAAAGGCGTATGGTCGGCATTTAGATTTTTACAAACGACAGGAGAGATGCAAGAAGGCTTTTTACATTTGGCGCATATATGCTGATCTTTGCCTTTCATGCGATACATATTGGCAGATGGACCACCCAAATCGCTCAAGTATCCTTTGAAGTCGGGCATTTCCGTAATGGCTTTCACCTCTTTGAGAATAGACTCTTTACTGCGTGAGGATATAAATTTGCCTTGATGAGCAGAGATTGTACAAAAGGCACATCCACCAAAACATCCACGGTGTATATTTACCGAGAATTTAATCATCTCGAAAGCCGGGATCATTTTCCCTTTATATTTGGGATGGGGCAGTCGAGTATAGGGCAGATCGAAAGAGGCGTCAATCTCTTCTTCTGTCATTGGAGGGAAAGGAGGATTAACCACGATAGTTTGTTTGCCGACCTGTTGTAAGATACGTGCCGCATTATATTTATTAGATTCCTCTTCGATATGTCGGAAGTTTTTTGCCTGTTTGAGTTTATCTTTCAGGCATTCTTCGTGCGAGAAAAGAAGGATATCTCCTTCTTTCTTCTCTAATTTATCTGTGAGATAGACAGTCTGGCGTATATCTTTGATTGTATGAAAAGGTTCTCCCGCTTTCATGCGTCTGACAAGTTCACGAATAGGCTTTTCTCCCATACCATAAATTAGGAGATCGGCCGGACTATTAACTAAAATGCCTGGAAGTAGTTTATCTTGCCAATAATCGTAATGAGTCAAACGGCGTAAGGATGCCTCGATACTCCCTAAGACAACAGGTGCGTCTGGATATAGCTCTTTTAATATTTTTGTATAGACAATAGTTGGATAATCGGGACGCATACCCGGACGATGATCCGGGGTATAGGCATCATCGCTACGAAGCCGTTTGTTTGCGGTATATTTATTAATCATGGAGTCCATAGCTCCGGCAGAAACGCCAAAGAAGAGTCGAGGAATCCCTAATTTCTTGAAGTCACGGAAGTCTCCTCTCCAGTCTGGTTGTGGCACAATTGCCACACGTAATCCCTCTGCTTCTAATACACGTCCGATGACGGCAGCTCCGAAAGAGGGATGATCAACGTAAGCATCTCCGGAAAAAAGAATCACGTCGAGGTAGTCCCATCCACGAGCCTCTACCTCTTTTTTGGTTGTAGGCAACCAATTATCTAACCTATATGTTTTCATGGTCGCAAAGTTACATGATAATCTTGGAATAAAGATAGGGGAGTATGTTTATCTTATCTCTTCGCGTGCCTATTTTAGAAGGTAGGAGGATAAACAAGAGAGGAGCCTGATGCTTGTATAAGCGCCGGATTCCTCTCTTATTTAGGTAAATATAAATTGTTTATAAGCTTCTTTCCGGGTAAAGAGTCTCCCACCAGGTAGGTTCATCTTTCAGCCATTTAGCGAACCATGCGAAGATGGTGTTTTGCCATCCGATACGTTTGTTATAGCCTGTAATGCCATGGTTCTCCCCATCGACTTGTACAAACTCAACAGTCTTTCCTAAAATTTTTAAAGCGGCAAACATTTGGATACTTTCACCAATAGGGACATTTGTATCGGCATTGCCATGTAACAATAAAATAGGAGTCTTTATTTTGTCTGCGTTAAAGAGGGGACTCTGTTTTGTGAAAAACTCAGGAGCGTTCCATGGATAAGTGCCTGTATTAGCGGCGGAACAATATCCAAATCCCCAATAACCTTCGCCCCAATAGCTGCTAAGAGCGCTGATGCCGGCATGGCTGATAGCCGCGGCGAACAGATCGGTGCGGGTTTGTAGATATTGAGTCATGAATCCACCGTAGCTTGCTCCGATACAGCCAATCTTTTTCTCATTGACGAATGGGTGTTCTTTGCAAAATTGCTTGGTGCCAATGATAATATCGTCTGCGGTCTGTATACCCCAAGCGTTGACATGTCGAGCGGCGAATTCCTGTCCGAAACCGGTTGTGCCGCTAGGATTAAGTGTATACACGACATACCCAAGTGCCGCATACATGTGCATAGAGTAACGAATTTCCAAAGCTCTGTCTGTAGGGGAAGTTCCTCCATAGTAATAGACAATCATTGGATATTTCTTGTTTGGATCGAAATGCGGTGGCAGATAGTAACGTCCTTGTATCGTTGTCCCATCATTGGATTTGAAATTCCAATCGTGCGCTTCTCCCAATATGATGTCTTTCATCTTCTCTGCAGAAAGATCATACATCAGTTGCTCTTTTCCGTTTTTCAAGTTGTGAGCATAAAGTCTGTTCGCGTTAGATACGCTTTGTCCATAATAGAGAAGAAGAGGCGCGTTGTCCGCAAAAGCGTAAGACATTAGGACATCTTCCGACATTTCTACCTGTTTAATCTTTCCGTTTTTTGGATCGCAAGTATACATTCGTTTATAATCCTCATCTTCGCAAACGATATAGATTTGTCCGTCGAAGCGGTTCCATACAGCGTCTGTGACATTGGGGTTAAACTCTTTGGTGAGAGCGGAAGCTTTGTGGCTGCTCAAGTCATAAAGGAATAATTGGCCATCATAAGTATTAGACAATTGTCCTTTTTTTATATTTAAACCGATACCTTCAAATGCGTCTCCCGACCCTGCGACAAGTAATTGTTTGCAGTCTGGAGAGAAAGCCGCATGATTAACATAAGGCTTATGTTCCCAAATTGTATCGATCTCCATCGTTTGCAGATCCAGTTTGTATAACGAATTGAAAGAAAAAGGCAGATCTGTATAAGAACGCTCGCTCGTACTGAACAACATATAGCGGCTGTCTGCGCTGATGTCGTTGATGTAAGTGCTATTATGACCAAATGTCAACTGCTCGAATAGCCCACTCTTCAGGTCATATTTCCAAATAAAAGAGCGTTCACGGAATCCCGGAACACGATCGGCCGGCTCTAAGACGCGGATCAGATCTTTACCCTCTTTAGGACCTTCTTCCTCTATGGTATAAAGAAGAGTCGATTCATCTGGCGTGAAGATGAAATAACCTTTAGGCAATTCAGCTGTTAATGTCTGTTGCCGGAAAGATGTAAGATCTACTGTAATAAGTTCTTGTCCCTTTAATCCCTTACGTGTGTAGTAGAGGAGATTGCTTTTAGGCATCCAATGAGCTTCGCTAAGGAAGCCGTCATCTTGCAATAAGACGTTGCCTGAGGCCGTCTCTATCAATTGGGCGTAACGCTCTCTCTTTCCTTCGGGAAACCGGTCTGAATATTTTACTAAGGCGTATTTGCCATTAGGAGAAAGGCTGATGCCGGAGAAATCTTTGCCTTCGATGATGTTTCGTAGCGTATAGCGTTTCTCCGGATTCAGAGAAGCTATGACAGTAGCATTCGCTTCGCTCTTAAAAGTAGCCTGCAGGTTAGGTGCTGCATGATCACTTGCGGAAGCTAGATATTTAATGACAACTTGATAGCGACGAGGTTCTAAAGTCAAGTCTGATGAAGCGTCTACTTTTTTACCATCGACATACACTTCGAATACGCCGGAGCCATTAATATCGAGATGGCCTTTGACGAATTGATCGCTGTTTAAATAGAAAGAAAAGAGGTGTAAGTCATAACCTTTAGAAGGAGCGTTGAATGTAACGGTGCCATCTGTGTTTGCGTTGAGTGTAGATGCGTTGGCTAATGCCTGTTCGAAAGGCAAACTTGCCTGAAGCAGCGTTTTTGTCTCAAAAGGCTTTCCGTTAACGTTCAAGCTATCAGCAAGGATCGGCCGATTAATGGCGAACGGTCCCGCATGTTGAAACTGCGTAACTTTCACGTCTTTCATTGCGTAAAGCGAAAAAGCTGAAAGAAGTAGAGCTGAAATTAAATTTGTTTTTCGATACATATTAAATTAGTTTAGGTAATAGAGTTTTGTCCACATATTATATAGAGGTCTTCGTTATCTTCAACAACGGTTGGTTTCAAGAACGGTTCCATCAAAGCGGCGACTTGCCATGCGGGAGGTAGTGGTAAGGAGAGCTGATTGGCGTATTTGTCGTGATGCGCGTTGATACACTCTTTGCTCTCGCTATGACAGATGACCAATTTTCCATTGGGCAAAAGCAGATCTCGCATATGTTTTATGAGAGATCGCGGCTGAGAGAAATGCGGATATGCGCTATATATAATAATGTAATCAAATCTTTGACCAGTATATATCATAGCGTCTTTTTGCTCAAAAGATATGGTCGAATAATCTTTATATTTCTCTTTTGCTTTATCTATCATTTTACCTGCAATATCAATGCCTACGATCTGTTGAGGCTGATATTCTAAAAGAAATCGCTCTAATATACCTGTTCCGCAGCCAATATCTAAGATTCGGGCATGATGTTCTAACCCTGTGCGCTTTAGGATTGTTTGGATCTTTTTGGGATCATGTTCGCAAATAAGATCCCAATCATCAGCTATCATATTAAAAAAAGCTTCTATCTTATTCATGATAACTCTCCTTCCCGCAAGAAACAGTCTGTGAATAAAGATTGTTTCTCTAAGTGGGTGGGTCTATTGAAAAGTCCAAATACAGACGATCCGGATCCTGACATGGCCGCATAGATCGCTCCTTTTTGGTATAGCGTCTTTTTTATCTCTTCGATGATAGGGTGTTTAGGAAATACACTGTTTTCAAAATCATTAACCATTAATCGTCTCCATTCTGTAACCGGCTGCTGTATGATTTCTTTCAAGGATATTTTCGGCACGGAGGGAGTGACTCTTGCGTAAGCTTCAGGCGTGGATACGGCAACATTGGGCTTCACGAGACATAGATGATAGCCTTTAAGAGACAAATCCACCGGTTCGAAAATGTTGCCTGTGCCTGTGGCAAATACAGGAGTATTGCGAATGAAGAAAGGACAATCCGCTCCGATCGTAGAGGCAATGGTCTCTAATTCGGGGTCTTGAATATTTAGTTTGCAAAAATCATTGACAAGTTTAAGCATAAAAGCCGCATCAGCGGAGCCACCACCTAATCCGGCACCAAAAGGAATTGCTTTTAGCAGATGAATCTCAAGAAGTGGAATATTATAGTGTTTTTTTAATGCATTTAATGCTTTTATCACAAGATTCTTTTCTTCAGGAGCATTTACAGGAATACCCGTTTGTCTGAAACATTGTTGTCTGGATTCTGTGATTTCCAACGCGTCTTTTACAGGGATGGGGTAGAAGATCGTCTCAATGTCATGATAGCCATCTTGACGTTTCCTTACTACATTTAGTCCCAGATTTATTTTAGCATTCGGGAAGCAGATCATAGCTTTTAAATTTATTATATGAATTCGTAATGCGCGAATATAATGAAATCGTATTGTTTGATGTCTCTTTTTGTTTTCCAAATAAAAAATGTTGGGTGAGGAAAACAACTCTTCACCCAGTATTTACTTTTTATGCTGATAAAGTTATAGCTTCGTTATGATCGACTTATGGAAAGATTAGAACCATTTGATCTTTCTGAAAATAAAAAATGCTGTCGCGGATAGAACTATGGATAATAAGATGATAATGACAAATCCATGTGGCATGTCTTCCATATAGATAGGGACGTTCATGCCATAGAAACTGGCGATTAATGTTGGAACCATCAAGATGATAGACAGCGATGTCATACGTTTCATGATGGTGTTCACGTTGTTGGAAATAATAGAAGCGAAGGCATCCATTGTCCCGGTGAGAATATCGCTGTATATATTGACCGTGTTATGCGCCTGCTTCAATTCGATCTCTACATCTTCTACTAAATCTTTGTCGATGTATTCCGGTTCTTGGAATATATTCTGCAACTTCGCCAGCATTACCTCATTTCCACGAATGGAGGTATTGAAGAATACCATGCTTTTCTCCAATTTCATCAAAGCCAATAGATCTTCGTTTCGTATACTTTTTTCCAATGCGGACTCTGCTTCCATAACGGCATAGTTAATTTGCTTCAAATATTTAAGAAACCAGACCGCAGATGAGTGGATTAATCGTAAGATTAATTCAAACTTGTTCTTTATTTGAAGCTCCTTGCGTTGTGAATAGTGAATGAAATCAGGGATCAAATCAGTCTTATGATAACAGACGCTAATGATAATGTCATTATTGGTCATGATACCAATTGGCACAGTCGTGAACGGAATATCTTGATTTTTGTTTTGTAGGGGAATACGTAAAATGGTAAGTAACCAATTACCCTCATATTCGATACGCGGGCGTTCGTCTGTATCAGCAATATCTGTAAGGAATGATTCAGGGACATTGAAATGTTCCATCAAAAATCGAAGGTCTTCATTTGTTGGGCATTCAACATTAACCCAGCAGTTTGGAAGCCATTGTTTTTTTTCTATATACCCGGCTTCACAATAAAGGAATTGTTTCATTATTGCCTCCTTTCGTGTTTAATAGAGCAGAGGATCAATAAAAAATCCCCCACTTTTAATTTGTACTGTCTTCTGTTTCTCGCGGAATACTGTCGTCCATAATTATAAAATTACTTTAACGGCCGTAAAGATAGCTCTTTTTCTTACATTCTATTTTTCATTAATATGAAAATATTCTTTATGAGGTTTTATTTTTGTTGTGAGTGATGCTGTTTGTTGTCTATTTGTCTTTTATGAAGTTGGAAAAAGCTTTAAAAAGGACAATTCTATTATAATACGGAACAGCGTTAAATGAATAAACTTGCCATCTTTGCTAAATCAGAGTAATAATATCGTGCGATATGAAAAGGATAAAGGGCTTGGTTTATTGCGGATCGCTTTCTTTGGCACTCGTTCTGTCTGGTTGCTTAAGTAAGCAAGAAAAGACGCAAAAGGAGACGATAATACCGGTGAGTGTGATGACGGCAACGAAAATTGTTCCGTTAGACGAGAAAAGTTATGTGGGAACGGTTGAGGGGGAGGCATCTTCTTCGATAAGTTTTCAGGTAATGGGAAATGTAGAGCAGGTATTGGTGGATGAAGGCCGGCGAGTTAGAGAGGGACAGTTGTTAGCTGTTTTGGATAAGCGGACTATAGAGAGTTCTTATCAAGCCTCGGCAGCATCTTTACGGCAAGCGGAAGATGCGTATGCTCGCATGAAGGTCTTGCATGAGAATAGCAGTTTGCCGGATATTAAATGGGTAGAGATAGAGAGTAAACTGGAGCAAGCTCGTTCTATGGAGCGTATCTCAAGAAAGAATTTGGAAGATATAAATTTATATGCGCCATATAGTGGTGTTATCGGTAAGCGGATGGTGGAGTCGGGAGAGAATGTGCAACCGGGGCAGCCGGTCTTTTCTTTGTTGAAGATAGCTGTCGTGAATGTGAAAATAGCTGTTCCGGAGAATGAGATAGCAGCTTTGGATGATCAAGAAGCCGTTGTGCGAGTTGCCGCTCTTGATGGCGCTTGTTTTAAGGGGAAGATAACGGAAAAAGGTGTTATAGCCAACCCTGTGTCGCATACTTATGACGCTAAGATTCGTTTGGAGAATCCGGAAGGAAAGCTTTTACCCGGTATGGTATGTGCCGTATCTTTAGCGGGAGAAGAACTTTCATCAGCTATCGCGGTGCCGAATAATGCGGTAATGGTTTCAGAAGAGGGTGATCGGTATGTATGGAAAATAATAAATGGAAGGGCAAAAGCTGTATCCATACGTGTTGGTGATTTGACGAAGCGAGGAGTTCTTGTGTTAGATGGCATACAAGAGGGAGATATTATCGTGATAGGCGGTTATCAGAAAATTAGTGAAGGTATGAAAGTGCGTGCGTTATGAAAAGTCGAAGCTATGGTATTATAGAGTGGGCCATGCGTTATTATCAAATAACTTTATTGATGATAGCGGTATTGGTCGGATTAGGCATATTTGGTCTGTTGGATATGCCTAAACAGGAGTTTCCGGAATTTACCATACGTCAAGGAGTTGTCGTTGGCGTATATCCAGGAGCGACATCGGAAGAGGTCGAGGCTCGGTTAGCCAAGCCGTTGGAGCGATATTTATTTACATTTAAAGAGGTAAAGAAACGAAAGACATATTCTATGTCGAGGGATGGCGTTGCCTATGTGATGGTAGAGCTCAATGACGATGTGAATAATAAGGATGAGGTATGGTCCAAAATAAAGCTGGGCTTACAGACTTTTAAGATGCAATTGCCGCCTGATGTATTGGCTGTCATCGCTAATGATGATTTTGGAGATACTTCCGCATTGCTTATCTCTTTGGAATCGGAAGATAAGACTTATCGGGAGCTGCAACGATATATGGAGAGACTGGAAGATCGTTTGAGAAGAATAGAATCAGTCTCCAATCTTCGTCGATATGGCATGCGAAACGAGCAGATATCGGTCTATTTGGATCAGGATAAGTTGACAGCTTATGGGTTGGATGCTCGTCAGTTAATGACTACACTTTTCTCTCAAGGTTTCACAACCGCTTCTGGTTCGTTGGAGAGTGGTTCATTGGAGATGCCTATTCATCTCTCTGTGAGTTATCCTACAGAGCGAGAGGTTGGAGAACAGATATTATTGGCGGATGGAGATGGCCATGTGATACGTTTAAGAGATGTCGCTCGTATAGTTCGTGAATACCCGGAGCCTGATAGTTATATAATGAATAATGGGAAAAAAGCGATTATTCTTTCAATGGAGATGCGTGAGGGAAATAATATTGTGCATTATGGCAAAGAGGTAGATAGGGTATTGTGCGCTTTTGAGAAAGAACTGCCGGATAGTGTGTCGATACGAAGGATAGCGGATCAGCCTAAAGTCGTTGGTGATTCTGTTAGTTCTTTTGTGAGAGACCTGTTTGTTTCTATTGTGGTTGTCATTTTGGTGATGATGGTTTTGTTCCCATTTCGATCTGCGTTGGTTGCCGCCACATCAATACCTATTAGTGTTTTCATATCAGTAGGCATCATGTACGCTTCAGGCATTCCATTGAACACTGTGACATTGGCAGCGTTGATTGTAGTGTTGGGAATGATTGTGGACAACTCTATAATTGTAATAGATGCATATTTGGAATATCTTGATAAAGGTTATTCTCGTTGGTATGCGGCGGTTTCGAGTGCGAAGAACTATTTCAGCTCTATCTTTTTAGCCACCTTATGTATCTGTGTGATCTTTTTCCCTCTTTTGTTTACGATGACGGGAGAGATGCTGGACTTTGTGCTTTATTTTCCATGGACACTATCTATTTCATTGATGGTCTCATTGGCTGTGGCAATGATTTTTATTCCATTATTGGAGCGAATATTGATACGTCAGGGATTAAAATCGGGAGCAAAGGGCGGTGCCGCCAACTTGTTGGACTTTGTACAGTCAATCTACGCGAAAGCTTTAGCTTGGACATTTCGTCATCCTTTTGTGACGATTGGAATAGGAGGATCAACTGTGGCATTGGCGATTTTAATGATAACACAGTTGAGTCAGCGCATGATGCCTATTGCGGATCGAAACCAATTTGCTGTTGAGATCTATTTGCCACAAGGAACATCATTAGATCGAACATCTGTGGTATGCGACAGTTTATATCAGATCTTGTCGAAAGATGATCGGGTCTTATCCGTGACTTCATTTATCGGCTCCTCATCCCCTCGTTTTCAAGCTACATACGCTCCCAATTTGGGCGGAAAGAATTATGCGCAATTTATCGTGAACACGACTTCTGTTCAGGCGACAAACGAAGTGTTGGATGATTATACAGATCAATACGCGAACCATTTCCCGGATGCTTACGTGAAATTTAAGCAACTGGATTATCAAGATGCGCTCGCTCCGATAGAGGTTCGTTTTATGGGAGATGATATCATGCGTCTAAAACAAGTAGGAGATAGTGTCATCGCTATTTTACGTCAAATGGATGGCTTGGTGTGGGTGCATAGTGATTATGAAGAGGTCCTTCCGGATGTGCAAATAGAATTAGATCCGGTGGAGAGCGCACGTTTGGGTATTACTAAATCAATGGTAGCGTCAGATCTCTCATTAAATTATGACGGCTTGTCTATTGGATCTTTGTGGGAGGGCGACTACGCTTTGCCTATTCAATTGAAAGCGGATAAAAAAGAAAAACAAGAGGTGTTTAATGAAGTAGGCGATCAATATCTTTCGACGATAGTGCCTGGGGTAAGTGTGCCACTTCGTCAATTAGCTACGATTAAGCCGGGTTGGCATGAGGGACAAATTGTGCGTAGAAATGGTGTACGTACATTAAGTGTAGTAGCGGAGGTCACCAGGAACACAAATCAAGACGCCATGCAGAGACGTATAGAAAGCTTAATGAAAGAACGTATCATTCCATTTTTGCCGGAAGATATCACGTATGAATATGGAGGTGCGAAAGAGTCAGATGCCGAGACAATGAATCCTTTGATGGAGGGCTTGGCGATCGCGGTGGTGATAGTTTTCTTCTTCTTGTTGATGAATTTTAAGAAGATAGGTCTGGCTTTAGCCGCTTTATCCTCATTGTTGTTGACATTGTTTGGTGCGGCCTTAGGATTGTGGATGTTTCAGATTGATTTTAGCTTGACTTGTGTGTTGGGTGTAATAAGCTTAATCGGTATTGTGGTGCGAAATGCGATATTGATATTTGAGCATGCCCAAGATCTGCGTATTCATCACCATTTCACTGCGAGAGATGCTGCTTTTGATGCGGGGCGTAGGCGTATGCTTCCAATTTTCTTGACTTCTGCCACGACAGCGGTAGGAGTAATACCAATGATCATAAGCGGAAGTTCCTTATGGATGCCTATGGGTGTTGTGATTTGTTCCGGTACGGTTTGCTCCATGATCTTGGCGGTAATCGTTTTACCTGTCTTTTATTGGAAGATCGTAGGAGATAAATAGGGATTATGGCGTTGCGACGAGAATTTCTTTCGCTGATAAAATGACTTTAATTCATAAATAGATGTGAACCCGGTTGAGTATCTAATGCACAGTGGGATTCGTATTGTCTTGTGAAAACTAAAAAGAGAATGATCAGATAGTATATAAAAAGCGTAAGAATGCAAAAAAAGAGATTTAGTATAGCGTTTTTTTTGTCTGAACGCCTCATTATTACGTAGATCCTAGTTGAAGTTAATGATTTTTTTCTATATTTGTGGATCAACAATATGAATCAAAAGGAGAGTGATGATGAGTTACGCAAATTTTCTGCATATAGCTATTCGTGCCGCATTAGATGCCGGCAAGTCAATCATGGATATTTATGAAGATCCCAATTCAGATTTTGAGATTGAGAGAAAAGCCGATAATTCACCGTTGACAAAGGCGGACAAGGCCGCTCATAAGTTGATTTCTGGAGCTTTATCGGTAACGCCATTCCCTATATTGAGTGAAGAAGGGAAGGAGATACCTTTTGAAGAACGTTCAAAATGGAAAACTTTTTGGATAGTAGATCCATTGGACGGTACGAAAGAATTTATCAAACGAAATGGGGAGTTTACGGTAAATATCGCATTGGTAGATGAAGGTGTACCCGTGTTGGGGGTTATTTATGTGCCGGTACGTAAGGAGCTATATTTTGCATCATCCTCTGTAGGAGCCTATAAATTTTCGGGAATAGACAGTAATAGTCAACCATCGATGGATGAGATGAAGCAAAATGCCGTACGTTTGCCATTGGCCTCCGCACATCAAGGGATCGTTGTCGTGGCATCTCGCTCACATCAAACGGAAGAGACTACCGCATTCATAGATAATTTGCGCAAACAAGGTCGACCGGTTACTCTAATTAGTAGCGGAAGTAGTTTGAAGATTTGTTTGGTAGCGGAAGGATCGGCAGATATTTATCCTCGTTTTGCTCCAACGATGGAGTGGGATACGGCAGCCGGTCATGCAATCGTCAAGGCTGCGGGTTGTGATGTTTATCATATTGATGAAAAGACTCCGCTATTTTATAATAAGAAAGATTTGCACAATCCTTGGTTCATTGTGAAATAAGTTGCAGCAGAGTTTAAGAAAGGTAGGTGATTTATCATGCGTTTAAGCAATTATCATAGCCATTGCACATTTTGTGATGGGCGTAGTATTCCGGAAGATTTTGTGAAGTTCGCTATCGCTCATGGATTTAGCGCATATGGTTTCTCGTCTCATTCTCCATTGCCCTTTGAGACCTTTTGGAATATGTCGAAAGAAGACATGCCTGAATATTTGCAAGAGATTGAGCGATTAAAATGGAAATATAAAGATCAGATAGAACTGTATGTGGGTTTAGAGGTTGATTATTTAGATGAGACATATAATGCCTCGATACCATATTTTCAAGAGTTGCCATTAGATTATCGAATAGGCTCAATTCATTTTTTGCCGGTAGCCACTCCGTTATCAGAAGAGAATATGGTGTGTATAGATGGCCCTTTTAAAGATTATGCCCTTTCCGTAGAGCGTTATTTTGAGGGAGATATTCGTTTGTTGGTAAAGCGTTATTTTGAGTCTACTCAACGAATGATAGAGGCTGGTGGAATAGATATTGTCGGTCATATGGATAAAATCTATATGAACGGACAGAAATATGCGGACTTCAGCTTTGATGAGGATTGGTTTCGAAAGCCTTTTGAGGATTGTTTGGCTTTGATAAAAGAAAAGGAATTAATGGTTGAGGTTAATACGAAAAACTGGGTGAAGAAAAAAGAACTATACCCTCGTTTAGAGTCATTGCCTTATCTTCAAGCCATGGGAATACCCGTGATGGTCAATTCTGATTGTCATTATCCCGATTTAGTGAATGATGGCCGTGCGGACGCTTTCTCTTTATTAAAAGAACTAGGATTTAAGTTCACTCGTGAATTGGTTCATGGTGTTTGGCAAGATATAGCGCTTTAGCCTTTTCTTCTTTTGTAAAGGAAAGATTTCCAGCGTTCCTCCGCATTTCCCTGTTTAAACATCTCATAGCGTGCCATAATGAAAAAAAGATCAGATAAGCGATTGATGAACGTAAGAATTTCTGAAGGTAAGGTGTCTTTTTTATTGAGTGTCCATAGCCGGCGTTCAGCTCTTCGGGCGATAGTGCGCGCTAATTGTAAATGAGCAGATACAATTGTTCCGCCGGGAAGGATAAAATAACCGTTATCATCCATTTGTGCGCTAAGCTCGTCTATGTGAGTTTCACAAAAGGAGGTTAAATTATCCGGTAGTTGGTTCGGATTCTTATCACGGATAGTGGAAGGAGTAGCGACGTGAGACATGATGGTCATCATCTCTCTTTGGATAGTGCCTAATAGTGATTGCCATTCGTGATCAGCCGATAATAACGCCCTAACGATACCAATTTCGGCATTTAGCTCATCTAAGGTGCCATTAGCCTCAATACGTATATCGTCTTTATCAACTCTTTCGCCTCCATGTATTGCGGTCTTTCCTTTATCGCCGCTTTTGGTATAGATTCTCATGATAGAAATGAATAAAATAGAATAGCGCAAGATAGAAAAGATCACGCTAAATAAAAAAGAAAAGTGTTAGGATATAACTCAGATGGGTAAATCCTAACACTTTGGGTGTTACTCAATATTAGTCAAATAGATGTTTGAACTTATTGAATATTTTATCTTTCATTGTCTTGTTAGGCTGAAAATTATCTGATTTGCTTAGTTTTGTTAATGCCTCTTTTTCTGACGAAGATAACGTTTCGGGGATATAAACACTCACATTAACAAGCAAATCACCTGTCCCGTAACTATTGATAGAAGGAAGTCCCTTATTGCGTAAGCGTAATACTTTACCCGGTTGTGTACCTGGTTCGATTTTCACTTTAGCTTTGCCGTCAATGGTTGGAACTTCCACTGTATCTCCCAATGCGGCTTGTGGAACGCTCAACAGCAAATTATACAGCAAATCGTTCTCGTCACGAATCAATTCCGGATGCGGCTCTTCTTCGACAAGAATTAGTAAATCTCCATTAATGCCACCATGGCGAGCGGCGTTACCTTTGCCATTCATGGACAATTGCATACCTTCGGCCACACCGGCAGGAATATTGATTGTAATGATATCATCATCACGAACAATACCTTCACCATTACACTCCGGGCATTTTTTGACAACAATCTTGCCTTCACCATTACAAGTCGGACAAGTTGTTTGAGTCTGCATTTGCCCTAAGATGGTATTTGCGATTCTTGTGACAACTCCGCTGCCTTTGCAAGTGTCACAAGTTTTTATACCATCAGATCCTTCCGCTCCCGTACCATGGCAATGAGAGCAGGCTACATATTTCTTGACCTTAATCTTTTTTTCGACTCCGTTAGCGATCTCTTTCAAGTTTAGTTTTACTTTGACGCGAAGATCAGAACCTCTGTTCATGCGGCGTCCACCACGGGAACCGCCAAATCCACCGAAACCGCCAAATCCACCGAAGTGTCCACCAAAGATATCGCCGAATTGCGAAAATATATCGTCCATAGACATACCTCCACCGAATCCGCCTGCCTGTGATGCGCCTCCGACACCGGCATGTCCAAATTGATCATAACGCTGACGCTTTTGAGGATCGCTCAAAACATCATAAGCCTCTGCCGCTTCTTTAAAGTTCTCCTCTGCTTGTTTATCTCCCGGATTCTTATCTGGGTGAAATTGTATCGCTTTTTTTCTGTATGCTTTTTTTATTTCTTCTGCTGTAGCAGTCTTTGATACGCCCAGCACTTCATAATAATCCCTTTTAGCCATCTCTGTATTTGTTATTTGTCGATTACGCTTATTCTCCTACCACGACTTTTGCGTGACGGATTACTTTATCAAATAATGTATAGCCTGTTTGAACGCAATCCAAGATCTTTCCTTTCATTTCTTCTTCAGGAGCAGGGATGGTAGCGATGGCTTCAAATTCCTCTGTGTTAAAGGCTTTACCAACAGCTTCGATCGGTTTAACACCTTGTTGGGCCAAATAACCCATAAATTTGCCAAAGATTAAATCGACACCCTCTTTAACGGCACTAACTTCTTCTGTTTTACGGATGTTTTGCAGCGCACGTTCGAAATCGTCAATAATAGGAAGTAGATTTTTTAAAGCGCCTTCTCCTCCGCTTTTGATTAAATCAGCCTTCTCACGCATTGTGCGTTTACGGTAATTGTCGAATTCTGCCATTAAGCGCAAATGAGAATCGTTAAGTTCATTATATTTTTTTTGCAGAGCGTTTAACTCATCCGTCATATTGGCAGTGTCTTCGCTGTTCTCTGTCGCATTTGACTGATTGTCCTGCAAATTTGTCGCTTCCTCATTGTTTATATTTTCATTTACGGAAGCGCTTTCTTTTTTTTCTTTTGGATCCATTGTGCAAATAAATTATTTCGTTTTTTTTATTACTAGTTAATTGTAAGCGAAATAGGTAAATGGGCGAAATAGCTCATTAAGGATGCTTTTCGCATCTACCTGATGCTTATGCATTAAAGAGACTGCAAATATATTGCCAACTATTCTACCGCATTAAAAATATCTTTACCTTTGCCTTTGATTTTTAGTAAGACAATCGTTTTGACATAAGAATAAATGCTATAAATATATGATTAGAAGTGCGATTTTATCCATGCTGTTTCTGGTGTTGGTGGCTTTTTCTGTTTGGTCACAAGGCAGAAACACGACTATTTGCCGTTTAGGTTTTACGTACGATATCAGTCAAAGTAAAAACTGGGGAAAAAACAAGCCTGTCGTTAGAAGTGTAATCCCTTATTCTGCCGCGGAGCAAGCCGGAATAAAGAAGTTTGACGTGATAGAAGCTATCAATAATATACCGGTGTCCAATGTGTCAAAAGAGGAAATTCCTCAATTGTTAAATCCGGCAGGGCGAAATGACGTGGTATTGACCATTAGCAATCTTTCCTCGAAATCAAGACAAGTGCTAGTGAAGAAGGATTGTAAAAAAAGTAATGCGATAACCGAAGAGCAGTTGGCATCGGCATATGCGCTGTATAGTCTGGAGACAACGGCGGAGCAAGAGTTTGTCTGTCCGTTTAAGACAACTGTTGCGGCGGACGATGTGAACTTTGGGGATTTCAAGACATTCGCGTTCGCTTCTATTGATGAGAATAACAGAAAATTGGAGACGGTTATTAATGAATGTATAGAGGCGGAATTGACAAAAAAAGGACTGGTTGTCGATATGGAGAAACCGGATTTGTTGATCCAGACGTTCTACTTCTTTGATAAGAACCCGAATTATGTAGGAGCGAATAAGGTAATGGTTCATAAAGATCCGACATTCCGTTATAATTTCTCCCATAGCAAGATGGAAAAATTTCCATTCTTGAGCTATGCGGCAGCTGAGGCAGAAGCCGAGTATTTGTTGCAATTTGGAATTCGTATCATTGATCAAAAAGATATTCCCGGACGTGTATTGTGGGAGTGTGAGTCTAATGAGTTGTTGGAAGAATCTTATCGTCTAGAAGAATATGCACGTGTTCATGTGCCATTGATGTGCATGCAATACCCTTATGTGAAATATCAGCGGAATGTGCCTTTTACGATGAAAAAGAAAACCTATAATTATACGGGTATTAGTTATGATATAGATGATTTGGCTCAAGTGGTGGATGTCGATCGTAACTCTCCGGCATATGCGGCAGGCATTCGCCCACGTGATGTGGTGGAGAAGATCGGACGCTATAAGACAGGTTATACTGCCGATGAATATTCTGCCGCTTATAAACGTTTTATTACGAGCACGATGCAATACAGAGATCCTAAGACGCGATTTACGGACGTGAATGGCTTTAGATATTGTATGCTGTGGGATGTGTTGAAATATCCTTCGGTCGTTGATGCGATGCAAGATAATGAATATTTACCGGTATTTTCTTATTTGTATTATTTTGCGCCTTATATTAACCCCTCAGGTAATAACGCTTGTACATTCCAAGTGAGACGGGGCAAAACGAAATTAGAAGTAATAATTCGTCCAATGATTCGTTCTGCAGTGACGGTTGAGATTAAATAAAATATAGCACGTGATATATCCACAAAATTTCGAACAAAAGACGGGGTTTGATAAGATCCGTCATTTAATCACTGAAAAATGTTTAAGCTCTTTAGGGAAAGAGCGAGTGGCGGAGATGAGTTTCTCCGCTGATTTCAACGAGGTATCTAAACGCTTGGAGCAGACCGACGAGTTTGTTAGCATTCTACATGGAGATACGGAGTTTCCCGCTAATTATTTCTTTGATGTACGCTATTCCTTAAAGCGCATTCGGCCTGAAGGAACATGGCTGGATGAACGAGAGCTGTTTGACTTGAAGCGCTCGTTGCAGACCATTAATGACATCGTTCGTTTTTTTAAGCCCACGGATGAAGAGGAGATAAAATATCCGGCATTGACAGAGTTGGCGGGAGATATATTTGTCTTCCCTCAGTTGGTGGCCAAGATAGACACTATTCTTGATAAATTTGGAAAAGTAAAGGATAGCGCTTCCGTGAATTTATCTCAGATAAGGAGGGAAATGACGATTACGATGAGTGGCATCTCTCGAAGCTTGCAATCTATATTACGTGCGGCGCAATCGGAAGGAGTAGTTGATAAGGATGTTACTCCTACTATGCGTGATGGTCGTTTGATGATTCCGGTAGCTCCGGCCTTTAAGCGGAAGATTAAGGGTATCGTGCACGATGAGTCCGCTAGTGGAAAGACAGTCTTTGTGGAGCCTGAAGTAGTTGTTGAGGCAAACAACCGCATTCGGGAACTAGAGGGAGAGGAACGCAGAGAGATTATCAGGATATTGACAGAGTTTACGAACTTGCTACGTCCGTTGGCGCCGGACATCTTACATTCTTATGAATTTATGGCTGATATTGATTTCATCCGGGCAAAAGCTTTGTTCGGTGAGCAAGTGAAGGCGATAAAACCTGTAATGGAAGATAGATGTCAAGTCGATTGGTCAGGAGCTATGCATCCATTGTTGTTCTTGGCGTTGCAAAAACAGGGGAAACAAGTTGTTCCCTTGGATATAGAGTTGACGCCGGAAAAACGCATACTTATTATTTCGGGTCCGAATGCGGGAGGGAAATCTGTGTGCTTGAAAACGTTGGGACTGCTGCAATATATGCTTCAGTGCGGATTGCTGATCCCATTGCACGAGAGCTCCAGAACCGGTATATTTGAGCATATATTTTTAGATATAGGCGATGAGCAGAGTATTGAGAACGACTTGAGTACATATAGTTCTCATTTGATGAATATGAAATACTTTGTGAGAAATTGCAATGAACGTACTATTATTTTGATTGATGAGTTTGGCAGCGGAACGGAGCCCCAGATCGGTGGCGCTATCGCTGAGGCCTTATTGGATCGTTTTAATCGCAATCATAGTTTTGGTGTCATTACGACGCACTATCAGAATTTAAAACATTTTGCGGAGGATACCGAAGGGTTAGTAAATGGCGCGATGTTGTATGATCGTCATTTGATGCGTCCATTATTTAAGCTTTCGATAGGGAATCCGGGTAGCTCTTTTGCTATCGAGATCGCTCGAAAGATAGGTCTGCCTGAGGATGTAATCGCGGATGCGTCGACGAATGTTGGCGCGGATTATATTAATATGGACAAATATCTGCAAGATATTGTGCGGGATAAGCGCTATTGGGAAAATAAGAGACAGAATATACGTCAACAAGAGAAGAAGCTGGAAGAGATAACCGCTCGCTATGCGCAAGATCTGGAGTCGGTCAATAAGCAGCGTAGAGAGATCATTCAAGAGGCGAAAGCTGAGGCGCAGCGAATCTTGATGGAGGCGAACGCTAAAATTGAGAATACGGTGCGTGAGATTAAAGAGGCGCAGGCTGAGAAGGAGCAGACGAAGTTGGCTCGTAAATCGCTGGAGGACTTTAAGGCTTCGGTGATGGACGCACAAGAGGAAGATGATAAGATAGCACGTAAGATCGCTAAGATTCAAGAGCGAAAAGAGCGAAAGAGACAAAAAGTCAAATCTACAGCTCAACCTGCGTTTAATAAAGAGGTGATAGAGGTTGGAGATAATGTCCGTTTGAAAGGGCAAGTATCGGCGGGAACTGTCTTGGAGCTGCAAGGAAAGCAAGCTGTTGTTGCGTTTGGCATGATTAAAAGTACGATAAAGCTGGATCAACTTGAGAAGGTGAGTAAAGGGCAAATCAAGCGTGATATTCAGAAAAGCACTTTCGTGAGCGCGCAAACAATGGATGAGATGCACGAGAAAAAGATAAACTTTAAGCAAGAGATAGATGTTAGGGGGATGAGAGGCGATGAGGCATTGCAATGTGTCACCTACTTTATCGATGATGCGATTCAAGTAGGAGCAGCTAAAGTGCGTATCTTGCATGGAACGGGTACCGGTATCTTGCGGCAGTTGATTCGTGATTATTTACGGACCGTCCCGGGTGTGCGTCGTTTTCAGGATGAACATGTGCAGTTTGGCGGTGCCGGCATCACGGTTGTTGAATTGGAGTAAATAGATAGTATCATGAGGCGGAAAGAATATATTCATCGTAAAAGGCGTATCTCAAATAGGCATTTGTCTGATAAATATTATTATGCAGGTGAGCATGAGATGGTTACCGGCATCCGCCTGACGCAATATGACGAGAGTTCTCTGCATATGCGAGAGGTGCATGTTGCCGGAGGGATTTCGTTCAATAAGTTGGTGGATACGGATCGGATGAATTGGTTTGAGATCTGTGGCTTGAGCGATGCTGATGTAATTACTCAAATCGTGAAAGATTTTGGTCTGCATAATTTAGACGCGAAAGATATTTTAACACCGCAGCATGTGGTGAAAGTAAAAGAGCATAAAGGACGAATTTTGATCGTCTTGAACGCCTGTAGTTATGATGAGAATAATGCTCTTCGTTCAGAGCATATTGGCATATTGGTGACGGACAATACGGTAATAACTTTTACGGAAAGCAACACCTCTATGTTTGAGGTGGCGTATCAGGCGTTGAAGTCGGATACGCTAAATATTCGGGAGAAGGGGAGCGGATTGTTACTTGCGTTTTTGTTGAACGCTATTGTTGCCAATTGGGTAGACGCGGCCTCGAAAGTGGAGGAGATATTGGAGGATATAGAGGAGACTCTATTGGATCCAACGAATGATCAGGCAGCGATAGGTCCATTGATCATGCAGCATCGGCATGAATATATGTTGATTCGTAAGAATAGTCAACCACTTAAAGATCAGTTCATGAAACTATTGCGCTCGGAGATGGGATTGATCCCCGCGGAATTGTTGCCTATTTATAATGACTTGCAAGATCAGCTTCAGTTTGTGATACAGACAACGGAGAGCTGTCGTGAGATCACCTCCTCATTGGTGGATCTTTATATATCTAATAATGATTTGCGAATGAATGCTATCATGAAGCGGTTGACAATCGTGTCAACCTTATTTATACCATTGACTTTTTTAGCGGGTGTATGGGGCATGAATTTTAAGATCATGCCGGAGCTGGATTGGGAGTATGGCTATTTCGTAGCTTGGGGAGTGATGTTGTTGACAGGTGTGCTCACTTGGCTTTATTTGCGGAGAAAAGATTGGTATTAGTCTTTTTTGTCTCCTTTTTGGGAAGGGCTTTTAGGGCTCTTTTTTTGTTTGTCGAGAGCTATGAGCAAGTGGTGTCAGATGCCATTAATAAAGACCATTTCAAGTGAATAATAGATCACTTGTCAAGTGTTTAACTATTCACTACCCCTAGTGAATAGTTAAACACTTAGGTAGTGAATAGTTGTTCACTTAATGCGCTGATTTACAATGTGTTTTTTTGGGGCATAAAATAAAAGAGCATTCCAACGGAATGCTCTTTTATAATTAAGGGAAATAGAAGCTATTATTTGATGACGCCAAGCTCTTTGCCGACTTTGATAAATGCGGCGATAGCTTTGTCCAAATGCTCTTTCTCGTGGCCGGCAGATAATTGAACGCGGATACGAGCTTGCTCTTTCGGAACGACAGGATAATAGAATCCGGTAACGTAAATACCCTCTTCTTGCATCTTGGCGGCGAAATCCTGAGATAATTTAGCGTCATACAACATGACAGCGCAGATTGCTGATTGAGTCGGTTTGATGTCAAATCCGGCAGCTAACATCTTATCGCGGAAATAAGTCACGTTGTTCATTAATTTAGTGTGTAGAGCGTCACTCTCTTTCAACATCTTGAACATTTCCAAGCTTGCGCCTACGATAGCGGGAGCGACAGAGTTAGAGAACAAGTATGGGCGAGAGCGTTGACGAAGCATGTCGATAATCTCTTTACGACCTGTCGTAAATCCACCCATAGCTCCACCAAAGGCTTTGCCTAATGTACCTGTGAAGACGTCGATATGTCCGTAGCAGTTGAACTGCTCGGCAACACCATGGCCGGTCGGTCCAACCACACCTGCAGAGTGAGACTCGTCGACCATGACAAGTGCGTCATATTTTTCAGCTAATTCACAGATTTTATCCATAGGAGCGACATTTCCATCCATAGAGAACACGCCGTCAGTAGCGATGATACGATGGCGTTGAGCTTGAGCCTCTTTCAAGCAGCGCTCCAAATCAGCCATATCAGCGTTGGCGTAACGATAGCGTTTAGCTTTGCAAAGACGAACGCCATCAATGATAGAAGCGTGATTCAAGGAGTCAGAGATGATAGCGTCTTCCTCGTTGAACAACGGCTCGAACAGACCTCCATTAGCGTCGAAGCAAGCTGCGTAAAGGATGGTGTCTTCAGTTTTGAAATAGTCAGAGATGGCAGCTTCCAATTGCTTGTGTAGATCTTGTGTTCCACAAATAAAGCGAACAGAAGACATTCCATATCCGTGTGTATCCATGGCTTTTTTAGCGGCCTCAATTAATCTATGGTTATCAGATAGACCAAGATAGTTGTTGGCGCAGAAGTTTAATACTTCACTTCCGGCATTTACTTTAATGTCGGCTCTTTGCGGCGTAGTAATGATACGCTCGTTCTTGTATAAACCTGCGGCTTTGATGCCTTCAAGTTCATTTGTCAAGAATTCTTTAAGTTTTCCGTACATAAAAACTCCGTTTTTTATTAGATTATAGATATTAGTGTCAGCTTTGTTGTCAAAGCGTCAGACAAAGGTCTGTTTTTTTTTCGAGAAATAGTTCAAAAAAATAGAAGAATTTCGACATTAAAGTATTTTATTCTCTATACCTTTGCGATCGTAAAACTTAAATCTCATTAAACGCGATGAAAAATGTATTAGTTATTGGTTCTACAGGTCAGATAGGATCTGAGTTAACCATGAAATTGAGGAGTATTTATGGTGGAAATATAGTAGCGGGATATATTCCCGGGGCGGAGCCTAAAGGCGAATTGTTGGAGTCAGGTCCATCTGCCATCGTGGACATAACGAACGAACAACAGATCGCAGAGACTGTCTCTAAATATAAAGTTGATACGATCTATAACTTGGCGGCTCTTCTTTCTGCCGTCGCTGAAGCGAAACCACAACTTGCCTGGAAGATTGGTATGGGTGGATTGTTTAATGTTCTTGAGGTAGCGCGAGAGATGCATTGCGCCGTGTTTACGCCAAGTTCTATTGGTGTTTTCGGTGACAACACACCGAAAGACAAGACTCCTCAGGATACTATTCGTAATCCTCGTACCATGTATGGTGTGACAAAGGTTTCCGGAGAGTTGTTGAGCGATTATTACAACATCCGTTTTGGTGTTGATACTCGTTCTGTTCGCTTCCCGGGATTGATCTCTTATGTTACTCCTCCGGGAGGAGGTACGACAGATTATGCTGTTGATATTTATTATTCTGCGGCAAAAGGTGAGAAGTTCGTTTGTCCGATTGCTGCCGGAACATTTATGGATATGATGTATATGCCTGATGGCTTGCGTGCGGCTATTGAGATTATGGAGGCTGATTCTACAAAATTTGTTCACCGTAATTCATTCAATATCGCGTCTATGAGCTTTGATCCGGAGATCATTTATCATAATATCCAGAAATATATGCCCGAATTCCAAATGGAGTATAAGGTAGATCCGTTGCGTCAGGCTATCGCTGAGTCTTGGCCAAATTCATTGGATGATACTTGCGCTCGTGAAGAGTGGGGTTGGAAGCCGGAATATGATTTGGACGCGATGACAAAAGATATGTTGGATAAATTGAAGAAGCGTTTTAATAAGTAGTAGCTATTGTCAATAACATAGAATAGGGAATATCGATTTTTTCCATTGTAGATAGAATTTTTCGATATTCCCTATTTTTTATGATCGTTGCCAAAGGCGCATGGAGCTTCCATCTCTTATCTCACGTCGATAAAAAGCTATTTCAACAAGTCCGGGCGTAGGCGCGCCGTGCGTTCTTGCGCTTGCTGCAAGCGCCACTCTTCGATTTTGCGTTGATGTCCGGATAGTAACACATCGGGCACTTTCCATCCTTTGTAGTCTGCGGGACGAGTATAGACGGGAGGCGCTAACAGGTTGTCTTGAAATGAGTCGGATAAGGCGCTTTGCTCATCGCCAATAGCACCGGGGATCAGTCGGACGACAGCGTCCGTTATGATGGCCGCCGCCAGCTCTCCGCCGGTAAGCACATAATCGCCCACGGAAATCTCTTTCGTGATCAAATGCTCACGAATACGATAATCAATACCTTTATAATGTCCACAAAGAATAATTAAGTTGTTTAAGAGCGACATGCTGTTGGCCATAGGCTGGTTAAATGTCTCGCCATCAGGAGAGGTGTAGATAACCTCGTCATAATCGCGTTCGCTTTTTAATGAGGAGATGGCTCTGTCGATAGGCTCTATTTGCATCACCATGCCCGCTTCTCCGCCAAAAGGATAATCATCGACCCTACGCCACTTGTCGGTAGAGTAGTCTCGGAGATTGTGTAAATGAATTTCTGCCAGCCCTTTGTCTTGTGCTCGTTTAACGATCGAGCAATTGATCATTCCTTCGATCATTTCGGGAAGAACGGTAAGAATATCTATACGCATAAAAGGAAGTGTCTATTTATTTAGTTTAATTATCCGCGAAATTACATCAATAATTCTAGAACTTCAATAGGAAATCTTTCTGCGGTGGAACATACTTCTTATATTTCTTGTATCGTTTGAATTATTATTCGTACTTTTGTCCATCAAATTGGCGGCAACTATAGGTGAGCCGTGTCATGAGCGAATAAATTTTATAGCGATGAATATATCATATAATTGGCTGAAGGAATATCTTGATTTCGATTTAAAGCCAGAAGAGGTAGCCGAGGCGCTTACTTCTATCGGTCTTGAAACCGGGGGAGTAGAAGAGGTCCAGACCATTAAAGGTGGTCTTGAGGGACTGATTGTAGGTGAGGTATTAACATGTGTTGCGCATCCAAATTCAGATCATTTACATGTTACGACAGTGAATGTAGGAGGCGACGCACCATTGCAAATTGTATGTGGCGCATCTAATGTGGCCGCAGGCCAGAAGGTTGTGGTTGCCGTAAACGAAACTAAACTGTATGATGGCGATGAGTGCTTTACCATTAAGCGATCTAAGCTTCGCGGTGTAGAGTCTAACGGAATGATTTGCGCGGAAGATGAGATAGGCATCGGTACAGATCACAATGGTATTATCGTTCTTCCGTCAGATGTGCCGGTAGGTACGTTGGCAAAAGATTATTATAATGTAAAGAGCGACTATGTGTTGGAGGTGGATATCACACCGAACCGCGTTGATGCCACATCTCATTATGGAGTGGCTCGTGATTTAGCCGCTTATTTGAAACAAAATGGCAAATCCTCGACATTGACTCGTCCGTGTGTAGACGCTTTTAAGATTGATGATGAGACACCGGGTGTAGAGGTTGAGGTAGCGAATACCGAAGCTTGCTCTCGTTATACGGGCGTTACGATCAAAGGCGTAACCGTGAAAGAGAGTCCGGAGTGGTTGCAAAATCGCTTACGTGTAATTGGCCTTCGTCCCATTAACAATATTGTGGATATCACGAATTTTATTCTTCATGAACTAGGACAGCCATTGCATTCATTTGATGCCGGTAAGATCAAGGGAAATAAAGTAATTGTCAAGACCGTAGCCGCAGGAACGAAGTTCGTGACATTGGATGGCGTAGAGCGTACGTTGACTGAGCGAGACTTGATGATATGCGATACAGAGAAGCCGATGTGCATCGCCGGTGTGTTCGGTGGTTTGGATTCAGGAGTTACGGAAGAGACAACGGATGTGTTCTTGGAGTCCGCATGTTTCCATCCAACATGGATTCGTAAGACCGCACGTCGTTTTGGCTTGAATACGGATGCCTCATTCCGTTTCGAGCGTGGTTTGGATCCGAATAATACGATGTACGTGTTGAAACGTGCCGCTTTATTGATACAGGAATTGGCCGGCGGAAAAATCACGGGCGCTATTCATGACATTTATCCGAAAGTGTTCGAGCCTTATACCGTAGATGTCACTTATGGTAAGATCAATTCTTTGATAGGTAAAGATATCCCGGTAGATACAGTGAAGAGCATCTTGTCCAGCTTGGAGATGGAGATCGTTTCTGAGAATGAGGAGGGGTTAACGTTGCATGTGCCGGTTTATCGTATCGATGTTCAGCGCGATGTGGATGTTATAGAAGATATCCTTCGTATTTATGGATATAATAATGTAGCATTTAGCGATCACGTGAAGTCTAATTTGAGCTATCAGACACCGACAGATCGTAGCTGGAAGTTGCAGAACTTGATTTCAGAACAACTTTGTGGTTGTGGTTTTAATGAGATTTTGAATAACTCATTGACACGTTCCGCTTATTATACGGGAATGTCTGTATATCCGGAGGCGCATTGTGTGATGTTGATGAATCCGTTGAGCGCGGACTTGAATTGCATGCGTCAGACATTGTTGTTCGGAGGATTGGAAAGCATAGAGCATAATATGAAACGTAAGAATGGCAACATTCGTTTCTATGAGTTCGGTAATTGCTACGACTATAATATTGACAATAAGAAAGAGGGTGAGGCTCTAGCTGAGTTTAGCGAAGATTATCGTTTGGCTATTTGGGTAGCCGGCAATCGTGTGGAGAATAACTGGGCAGCTCCTCATGAGAAATCGTCAGTGTATGAGCTGAAGGCTTATGTGGAAAATGTATTGGCTCGTTTAGGTGTAGACATGAAGCGTGTGATCTTCGGAAACTTAACGAACGATATCTATTCTGCAGGATTGAGTATCACAACGGGTTCCGGTCGTCAATTAGGTACTATGGGTATAGTGTCTAATAAAATACGTAAAATGATGGATATTGATATGGATGTCTATTATGCGGAATTGTCTTGGACAGAGTTGATGAAAGAGATAAAGAAGGCAAAGGTTACTTTCTCTGAAATATCAAAGTTCCCTGCGGTTAAGCGCGATTTGGCGTTGTTGATAGATAAGGGCGTTCAATTTAGCGAAATTGAGAAGATAGCGAAAGACAGCGAGCGTAAGCTGTTAAAGAAAGTTTCTTTGTTTGATGTCTATGAAGGGAAGAACTTGCCGGCGGGAAAGAAGTCTTATGCGGTGAGCTTCTTCTTGCAAGATGAGAATAAGACATTAAACGATAAGCAGATTGATGCCATCATGAAGAAAATCCAAACGAATTTGGAACAAAAGTTGGGTGCGCAATTGAGATAATGAATACAATCATTTAAAATAAGATAAACAGATAAAATATGGGAAGAGCGTTTGAGTTTCGTAAAGCAAGAAAGTTTAAGCGTTGGGGCAATATGGCCCGTGTATTTACAAAATTAGGTAAGGAAATCACGATCGCGGCAAAGCAAGGTGGCCCGGAACCGGAGAATAATCCTCGTTTGCGTGTGTTGATGCAAACCGCAAAGAAAGAAAATATGCCGAAGGATAACGTGGAACGCGCTATTAAGCGTGCCGTATCTAAGGATTTTACGGACTATAAAGAGATGAATTACGAGGGCTATGGTCCATTTGGTATTGCCATTTTCGTTGAGACAGCTACAGATAACACAACTCGTACGGTAGCTAATGTTCGTAGTTATTTTAATAAGAATGGAGGCTCTTTAGGTACATCTGGTAGCTTGGAGTTCTTGTTTGATCACAAATGTGTATTCCATATCACGAAAAAAGAGGGCATCTCTTTGGATGATTTAGAGCTTGAGTTGATCGACTACGGTGTTGATGAGGTTGATGAAGATGAGGACGAGATTGTTCTTTATGGTGAATTCGCTCAAAATGCGGCTATTCAGAAGTATTTAGAGGAGAATGGCTATGAGATCACAAGTAGTGAATTTGTTCGTATTCCGAATGACCAAAAGGATGTGACTCCAGAGCAACGTGAGACAATTGAGAAATTGATCGAGAAGCTAGAAGAGGATGAGGACGTGCAAAATGTCTTCCATAATATGAAAGAAGATGATTCTGATGAAGATGAGGAATAATCCAACTTCATAGGATAAAGTAGGTAATAATTGATTGAAACAAAGATAGGGATAGGCATTTTCGCTTATCCCTTCTTTATTTTGATCGTTTGTCTTTTACCGTTAGATGTGTTTTTGTTTTTATGAACGGAAAAATGTATGCGACTTTAGAGTCGCTTTTTTTAGAATTTATACGTTAGCATTATTTGATAGCAGAGTTGTCTGCTGTTGAGGAACAAGTTAGAAGTATAAATATTGTTAAACGATTTGTAGCCTTTATAATGTGTATTTCTGTTATATAAGTCAAATCTTAGTGTGAGAAATAGAGATTTTAATAGTTTGTAATCGATCTCTCCTTCCAAATGATAAAAAGATCCGACAGAATTATCTCCCGCGACATTGACAGGTTTCCCGTTAGGTGTTTCTGTCCAAATAGTGTCAAAACCCCAATGGCTTTTTGTATAGAGTTTATAAAATTGATTGTTGACGTTAAAAGATAGCTTATCGTTCCAACATTGCCCTTTGATGCCAAATTTCAAGGAATAGCCAGATGCCCAATTATAATTACGGTTGTAATAGCGATAATAATCACTAAGAATACCGCCTAAAATAATCCCGTTGAAATGTCCGGAAGCTACTAAATTAAATTTGTTATTATGAAATAGAAACATAGAGCCAATGCCTACACATGCCGGTGCCCCTAATTTGTAAGGCACTATGCAGGGCTCTGTTTTAGTTGGAGAATATTGGCTGATTGTATCAGAATCGAAGAAATCGAAATGTTGGAATAGACCGATGGAGAGGTCGTATTTTTTATTGTAGACTAGTTCTTTGGATAAGAGTCTTCCCATAATTTCGATTCTGCTTAATAGAGGCTGGGTTTTCATGACGTTAAACTCCGCCAAGCATGAAAAATAGTCATAGGGTGTTTTTGAGTCACCATCAAAAGGGTCACCGTATTCAATATTCAGTCGACTGCTTATTCCTGCCTTAACTATATGATCGTTGTTGTGATACGATAAGATGCGACTTCCTAAAGATAATTCAATATGTATTGGGGGGGTAAATTCTCGCCCTGAAATTGCTCTCTTTTTCCATGCCTCACCTGTGATAATACGTGTTACGCCTCGTATTGGAGAAATGATGAAAGAGGCGAGTTCGCGTCCGAATCGATTCGCTCCGGTAGCTCTATCGTCTAGAATTAAGTCAGAAGTTCGATAAAAGATCTCGCCTAAAGCCGCCCCTCCTATAGGAGTCGCGATGATATCATTAGTAGAAGGGTATTCGCATTCCATGAATAATTCCCACATAGCGCTTCCACTAATGGCGAATAACTCAGATTGCCAGAAATTAAAGCCATTGGATCTTCCGGCATTAAAAAAGAGAGATCCGTTATAGGGATGCGCGAACATATTTGTGTTCAGATGATCGTTGTCCCATTCAAAGCCATGTTTGAAGTTCTCTTTAATTGTCTTGAATGAAATATAAGCGTAATGTCCTTTGAATACGTATCGGTCAAAAGCCCAAAGTCCCATATTCATTCCAAAGGTTTCGCTAGCAGCTAATATGAAATTCTTTTTGCGTTTGTATTTGAAATTGTATTTACATGCATTTTTTTAAATCTAAGTTGTATTTTAAGGTTAAACTGTCTATAGGTGCTGAATGTGCATCTGATGAAATAAATAATAATATAATAATAGTAGAGTAAATAATATATATTGTTTTTATTCTCATAAATCTATTCTTAGAAGAGCTGAATTTGAAAATCTTACAAAGATAAAAATATCTATGATTTTATATTTTAGAGAGAGGAATATTTTTGTTTGTCTATATTGTGCGCAGATATTGTAAATAAGTTTTCTTCATCACGAATGTTTTATTACTTTTGTGAATTTTTAGGTTATATCTCATTCTGGTTTTGAAGAAAATAATTGCATGGCGCTTCTTCAGATGAGAATTCTTTCGTAGATGATAGATAGTTTAATAACTATCTATTTGTTTTTGTCTATAACAAATAAAAATAAATTATGGATTATGCGATAATTGCTGCCGGAGAAGGGTCTCGTTTGGCGCAAGAGGGTGTGAAATGGCCTAAGCCATTGGTGAAGCTTAATGGTAAGGCCTTGATAGACCGTTTGATAGATGTGTTTCTGAAAAACAACGCTACTTCGATTAATATCATTGTGAATGAGGAAATGACAGAAGTTCAAGAGCATATGAAAGCACTGGAGTTGCCTGTGCCTTTTCATCTTTTAGTAAAGTCAACGCCAAGTTCTATGCATAGTTTCTATGAATTAAGTCGTTGTTTAAATGGTGATGAGATATGTCTTACCACAGTTGATACTATATTTAAAGAGAAGGAATTTGAGGGATATATTCAACAATTCCTAAAAGATGATCAACATGATGGACTTATGGCTGTCACAGATTTTATTGATGATGAAAAGCCATTGTATGTAAAGACAGACAATGATTTTAATGTGTTGAATTTTTTGGATCAAAACGATGGAGATTGCCGTTATATCTCAGGCGGTATTTATTGTTTAAGACGTCCGGCATTAGGAGTACTAAATAATGCGGTCTCTCGAGGGATGTCAAGATTGCGCAATTATCAACGGCAACTTATCGCGGAGGGATTAAAATTAAAGGCATATCCATTTAGTAAAATTATTGATGTGGATCATGCGGAAGATATATTAAAGGCGGAATCTTTTTTAAAGTCATAAAGATATTATTTGATGAATAAATTAGTATTAGCCGGTATCCGTAGAGGAAATCAATTTTCTCCTAATCATATAGGTAATGATGCGGCTATTTTTGCCTTAACGGCTGAACATTTACGTAAATTAGGCTGTGAAGTAAACGAATACATAGAGTCGGACCTGTTACTTCAAAATCCTAAAGAGAAAGGCATTTTTAATATGGTAAGGGGTTGGAAATCAATCCGTAAGTTGCAAGAGTTAGAGCGTGAAGGTTATTTTGTCGTGAATTCTGGATATGGTATCGAGAATTGCACTCGAGAAAAGATGACACGTCTTTTATTGGCAAACAATATATCTCATCCCAAAAGCTTGATATTGCGTACAGATGAAGATCCGACAGAGATATTTGAGAAAGAAGGTTTTTATAATTGTTGGATTAAGCGTGGAGATTTTCATGCTATTCATCGAGAAGATATCACTTATGTGAGAAATCCAGAAGAAGCGAAAAGTATCTTGCGTGAATTTGCGATACGAGGTATTCAGTCGGCTGTTATTAATGAGCATTTAGTAGGGGATTTGGTTAAGTTCTATGGCGTAACGGGGACAGATTTCTTTTATTGGTTTTATCCATCAAATATGCAGCATAGCAAATTTGGTTTGGAAGCTATTAATGGGACAGCAAAAGGTATTCCGTTTCATGAGGATGAATTGAGAGAAATTTGCCATAAAGCGGCAGGAGTGTTGAATGTCCATATTTATGGCGGTGATTGTATCATTTCTGAAGATGGGAAGATACGTATTATCGACTTTAACGATTGGCCAAGTTTTGCGCCTTGTCGAGATGAGGCGGCTCCTTATATAGCATGTCGTATACGGGATCTTATGCAAGAATATATCTAAATATTATTAAGTGAATTCATTATGGATGAAACAAAATCTACGCCGAGCTTAGAATCGACATTGAAGTCTCTCGATACAGAAGAGTTTATAGATATTCATTTTTATCGTCCGATAGGTTATCGTTGGGCATTATTTTTTAATAAGTTGGGAGTTTCTCCTAATAGTATAACGATAGCGAGTATCTTTATTGGTATTGCCGCGGGTATCTGTTATTATTTTCAAAGCATGACGATCAATATCATAGGTATGTTACTATTGATATGGGCTAATTCTTATGATAGCGCAGATGGACAGCTTGCTCGGATGACAGGCCAAAAAAGTCGATTAGGTCGTATTCTGGATGGTGCGGCAGGAGACTTTTGGTTTATATCAATTTATGCGGCAATTTGTCTTCGTCTTACATCCGAATGGGGTATTTGGATTTGGTTATTGGCGGCGACTACAGGCTTTTTCCATAGTAAGCAAGCCGCTATGGCTGATTATTACCGTAATATTCACCTGCTTTTCTTAAAGGGTAAATCAGGGAGTGAGTTGTCTCATTCTCCACAGTTAAAAGAAAATTATAAGAAAATGACTTGGAACAAAGACTTTATTTATAAGTTGTTTGAGACATTCTATATTAATTATACAGTAGGACAAGAAGCTTGGACTCCTAAATTTCAATATATGATGGATATTATTCGTGGAAAATACCAAGGGCAGGCTCCAGATTGGTTTCGTTCGGAATTTCGCCAAAAGAGTTTACCCTTAATGAAATATACGAATATGCTATCATTTAATACACGAGTAATAGCGCTATTTGTGAGTCTTTTCATAGATCAACCATGGCTTTATTTTGTGTTTGAGTTAACTGTCTTGAACAGTATGTTGCTTTATATGATCAGACGGCATGAGCATATATGTGAGGAGTTTAGCAAAAAATTATAAATTTATTTATTTCCCTTTTTAATCATGTTTAATTTAGACAAAGTAAAAGGTATCATATTTGACTATGGAGGGACGATTGATAGTAACGGATTGCATTGGGCAGAAGTTATTTGGATGGCTTATGAAGCCATGAACGTTCCTGTTTCTAAAGAGATATTCCGAGAGGCTTATGTTATAGGAGAGCGTACATTAGGAAAGAATCCAATTATTAAGCCTAACCATACATTTCGGGATATGTTGTGTCTAAAGATGGATATTCAAGTGCAATGGCTGAAGGATAATGGTTTTTTATCTGTAGAGCAAATAGCGCCAGAGCTCTCTGTCTCCTTGGCAAATTGGTGTTATGCTTATGCTAAAAAGTCGATTGATAATGCTCGTCCTATATTAGAGGAATTGGCTAAGCGTTATCCTTTAATCTTAGTTTCTAATTTTTATGGTAATATAGAATCTGTGTTGACAGATTTTGGATTAAACCATTTGTTTGGTTCGATCGTTGAGTCCGCTGTTGTTGGCATACGTAAACCAGACCCAGCTATATTTCAATTGGGAATAGATAAATTGGGATTTAAAGCAGATGAAATTGTTGTGGTAGGAGATTCATATGATAAGGATATTGTTCCGGCAACAACAATTGGTTGTCAAACCATTTGGTTAAAGAGTATAGGATGGAGCGCATATAAAGGGGATGAAAAAGCGGATGTTGTCATTGATGATTTTAAGGAGATGTATAATGTTTTTGTTTTGCGATAATTATAATTAAACCATAAAAGATTTTTTATAGACCTTTTAGTTTTTGAATAGAGTTCTACTTTTGCTGTTAAAAAAGTAGAACTCTATGTGTTTTAAAAGCCACATAATCATATTTTTTATTTTATTTCTTACGGCTTGTGATTTAATAGATTATCATCCGTATGATGGGCATTTGGATGCGGAAACGTCTCAAGGTGTCAATGAAGCGAACATTGAACGAATAGAGAAAAACTGTGCGGAAAAAGATACTTTTCGTTTTATTTTTATGGGAGATACGCAACGCAGTTACGATGAGACCCGAGATTTTGTGGAGTATGTAAATCAATTAGATAGCATCGATTTTGTTATTCATGGTGGTGATTTCACCGAATTTGGGATGAAGAAGGAGTTTGAATGAAACGATGACATCTTATCTAATTTGAAAGTTCCTTATGTGGGGCTTATCGGAAATCATGATGTACTAGGAAATGGCGATCAGATTTTTCATAAGATTTTTGGAGATGATAATTTTTCTTTTGTCGCGAGAGATGTCAAGTTTGTATGTCTTAATACAAATGCGATAGAGTATGACTACTCTCATCCCGTGCCTAATTTTACTTTTCTTAAGGCGGAGTTGAAAGACAGCGTGAATGTTAAGCGCACGATTGTAGTCATGCATGCACCTCCTGGAAATGAGCAGTTTGACAATAACGTCAAAGATGTATTTCAGCTTTATATTAAGGAGTTTCCCTCTTTGATGTTCTGTTTACATGCGCATAATCATTGCCTATCTGTTGAGGATTTATTTGAAGATGGGATTCTGTATTATGGATGTGCGAATATGGCGAAACGCAATTATCTTTTATTTACAGTCACACCAGATAATTATCGATATGAGGTGGTTTATTTTTAATGTTATATTATCTCAGCTGTTTTTCGTATTGCCGCTTCAAGCGCAAGAAGACAGGTATAATAAACATTTGCATCGGTATGAGAAGATATGGAAGCGTGTTATTCCTCGGTATACGAAGCTTCAATTTGCGGGTTCGATGGGTATGTTGTCTTTAGGCACCGGGTGGAACTATTATCGAAATCATTGGGAGACGGATTTATTGTTAGGAATAGTGCCTCGTAATGCTAGTGATCATGCGACAGCTACAATAACGATTAAACAGAATTATTTCCCATGGAATATTAAATTTAATAGGTTTGTTTATTTTGAACCTTTAAGTTGTGGCGCATATATCAACATGCTTTTAGATCGTGAGTTTTGGGCTAAACAACCTAATAAATATCCTCCAGGATATTATTGGTTCTCAACGCGTTTTCGTACACATGTCTTTTTGGGGGAACGAATTACATTTAATCTGAATCCCAGTAAAAGTTGGCATAAATCTATCAGCTTTTTTTATGAGTTGAGTACGTGCGATTTGTATATGATAAATGCGATAGGTAATAAAAGCTTGAGACCGAAAGATTATTTAAGTCTTTCTTTTGGACTAAAGTTGCAGATATTATAAAGGAAGTGGATGTTTCACAATTAAGCGAAACATCCACTTTCATTTAACAAGAAAACAGAAACCGTTAAAATGCCAATAGGGAAAAGGTACTTTTTCCTTTTCTCCTTATTTAAGGCATGAATATAAATAGAAGGGTAGGCGTGTTTTAGAAGGCTAAGCCTAAGCGAATACCCCAGTTGTTTAATCCTCCTATGTGGTAGCTAAGAACATCACTTTTGTTTGTCGCATAATTATAGTAAGCCGCTAAATGAATTCCTAAAAGTTTTTGGGAAGTAAAATACATAGTCATACCAATCTCAGGCGCTAAAAAGAAGCCCCACTTGCGGTCATAAATCTTTAAAACATTCATGTAAGTTGAGACTTCACTATAGCTAGTTCCTAATTGAGTGCCAATGTAGGGTTGGAATTGGCTTTCTGGCGCAAAGTTATAGCGTAAGGTAGCTCCAAAAGGCAGTTGAAAGATAGAGTACGTGAGTTCGGGATAAGAAAGTCTCTTTAAAAATTGGTAATCACTGGATTATT
>CAUWMZ010000003.1:0-100990 GCA_963560035.1 uncultured Parabacteroides sp. | reverse complement strand
TATTCGTGAGAATAAGACGGTTCCCCTAATTTAACTTAATTCTAATACCATGAAAAACACTATCTTATATTTATAACAACCGTTTTCTTCAAAGGTTCACCACTCTTTATCTCTTATTGAATATAAAAACATCCCAATTAAGAGGAAGAGAGATTATAAGATATTTATTTTTCAGGATATTCTCTGATGAAATAGCGAGATAAAAATTCCCAATTCTCTTGAATTATAGCCTTGCCCCTTTCAACGCTCTTAAGGCTTTTTGTTTGTGCGTCGGCCAACATTCCATGTTCCATTAATATTTTTAGAAAATCAACACTACAATGTTTTACGATAAAGAAAGAAAGAGCCTGTTTTTCCGCACGATTTTGATCGTAGAAAGGATTGTTTTCGTCTTTTATTAGTTCAATATCATGAGTGATGACTTGTGCGCCATCTTGTGGAGTGGCATAGATAGCCAATTTTCTACCTTCCCATTCTTTAGGCAGGTGAAATTTATTGACAGGAACAAGTTGTGAAGTCTCCGTGATGAACTTTGTGACATCATCTGTATTATTAAAGTAAAGCAACAGCTTACCATTGGCAGCTTTTTGGAATAAATCGTATTGTTTTTTATTCTCTTCTTGCATATCTTCCGGTAGCGTAGCGACTGATTCGTCAGCTTCTGTTTGGAACCGTTCATGATCCGGATGATCTGTTGGAAGAATTTTAGCCAGCCACTGAGGAGAAGTTAATCCGAGCAAAGAAGTCTTGCTTGTATAAGCCATCACACCTTGGCAGTTCATGAGCACGTTGTTGATTTGATTCTGATTAAGTTCCTTGTCTTTCTGTTCCTCTAAACGTTCATGGGCAAAATCATTTAATTCACGAATAGATTCAGGAAATAGATAAGAATCATAGTGGAACCATTGTAGCAAGCGTATATAGTCTTCTTCTTTCTCATAGCGAGTTCCCGTATCGAATAAATTTTTCATACGGGTGTTTTCTGGAGCGCTAGTCCATTCTTTACAAAATAGATTATATATAAGTAAACCGGTAGATTCATTAGCGGGGTTATCCGGGCTAACAAACGTACCTTTACGATAGCCATGATATTGTTGTGTATAATGCCAAAGTAAAAAGCGTATGTCTTCAACATTTACTTCATCATCATAATAATGATCATCAGGGGTATAGAAGGGAATATATTTGCCGAATAGCTCTTTATAAGTAAGAATAAAGGCTCTCCACATACCTACACCAGAAATGACATCTTCGAAATAAGCCGCTAAGCGAATGCAAATTTGTCTGGTTTCATATTCATCAAAGGAATTGACCAATTCGGTCTTTTCCATAATTTCATAAATTTGGTTCGCTATATTCGTATAATAAGAGTCTGTTGGTGTGCTCTGCTTATATGGATGTAGCTCTAACCATTCTTTTGGGAAAATCTTTATGTTCTTCATGTTTCTTTCTCATTATGTTTACAGATGTGCAAATGTAGTAAAAATATGTTACTGGAGACTTTTGACGCCTTCTAAAAAAGCGTATCCGAAATGTAATAGTGTATTGTTTCTTTGTTATAGGATCTAAATATTTTTGAAATATGGCCCGATTACTTTTGCGTCAAAATCAAAGACATAATAATACGAAGTAATGAGAAAAAGTTTTAGGGTAAAAAGATTGAAAAGGTTTAGTCTTTTCTTGATGGGAATATTCCTGTCCCTTTCTACATGGGCCCAGACGGGTGTCATCTGTGGAACAGTAACAGATGCTAAGATGAAAGAACCGTTGATTGGAGCCTCTGTGGTGATTGAGGGAACTACAGTAGGAGCTATTACGGATATAGATGGTAATTTCCGTATTGAAAAAGTTAAGCCGGGTAAATATACGATTTCTGCTTCTTATGTGTCATATCAGACACAGACGGTGAAAGATGTTCCGGTGGTTGCTCATCAAGAGGCGGTATTAAACATTGAACTTTCAGACGCCAATCTTCAATTGCAGAATGTAGTAGTTGTAGCTCAAAGGAAATTAGGAACTGAGATGGCTGTATTGAATACGGTACGTAAGAGTCTTCCGGTAGTAAATGGTGTTTCGGCACAGCAGATTAGCAAAACGCAAGATAGTGATGCTGCCGAGGTACTTCGTCGTATTCCGGGTATTACGATTGTGGACGATCGCTTTGTGGTGGTTCGTGGTTTGGCTCAACGATATAATAATGTATGGTTGAACAATGCGACTACCCCTTCGAGTGAGACAGATAGTCGTGCGTTTTCTTTTGATGTATTACCTTCTTCCTTGATTGATAACATGATGATTTTCAAGAGTCCATCAGCTGAGTTACCCGCAGATTTCTCTGGTGGTTTTGTGCAAGTAATGACAAAGAATATACCTGATGGAAATACATTCAATGTATCTTATCAAATGGGATTTAATACGAATGCTTCCTTTCGTGATTTTCAGTTGACTGATGGAAGTTGGAAAGATTATTTTGGTTTTGGTGCGGGTGTTCGTAGTCTACCTTCTTCTTTCCCGGCTCATTTAGGTGATTATTCGACAGAGGATGCGGCGGCATTTACTCGTCAGATCAATAAGCGTTGGGGTATAAATAAGTTTACAGCTATTCCTGATCAAAAGATCTCATTGACATCTCATCGTTCTTTTGATGTAGGTGGATGGCAAATTGGAAATATCACGAATGTAAACTGGAGTACCGGTTATGATTATGCTGAGACAGTAAATAATAACTACATCGCTTATGATGTTAAAAACGATGTTTCTCGTCCAAGATTTGAGTATAATGATGTACGTTATAAAAATACCTCAAAGTTAGGAGCTTTGTTTAACTGGTCTTTTATCAAGGGTGGTAATAAATTTGAGTTCCGTAACTTCTTTAGCCAAAGAGGTACTTCTGCTTTGACTCAACGTGAAGGTATTAACTATTATTCAGATAAGGATATTCGTAAATGGGAGTCTATTTATACTGGACGTACTACTTACTCCGGACAGTTGAGCGGTACACATACTTTAAAAGAAAATGTGAATAAGGTTGATTGGACAGCGGGTTATGCTTTTGCCTCTTATCGTGAACCGGATCGTAAGATCGTAAACTCTTTTCTTGATGAGACAAAAACAGAAGCTCCTAATTATTATGTGTCTGATCCGATGCGCTATTATCAAGATCTGAAAGATCATAGTGCTTCTTTAGCCGCGAACTATGAGCATAAGTTCGTTGTATCTGATATGTTCGCTCCGGTTTTCAATGGTGGTATCTATGGTGAGTATAAGACTCGTACTTTCGACGCTCGTCGATTTGGCTATAACTTGCTTGGTAGTGGATACGATAGATATGCTGATTGGGATTATTCAAATTTGTTCGCAGATGAGAATATATCAGCAGACAAAATTTGGATGATTGAGAAAACAACGAATAGTGATTCTTATACGTCTGATAATTTGTTAGGTGCGGCTTATGTATCCGCTAAGCTAAACTACGGAGAGTCGTTGAATGCTAATATTGGTGTCCGTATGGAATATTACAACTTGAAAATGGATGGATATAGCTCAGATGGTACAACACCAATTCATTTGGATAATAAATCTACAGATTTCTTCCCTTCAGTAAATGTATCATACAACTTGTCAACGAAACATCTTGTTCGCGCCGCTTATGGTCGTTCTGTGAACCGTCCTGAGTTCCGTGAAGTTGTGCCTTATGTTTACTTCAACTTTGAGAGAGACGCGAACATTGTTGGTAATACAGAGTTGAAAAACGCTTATGCTGATAATGTGGACTTACGATATGAGTTTTATCCTGCGGCAGGTGAAATGATCACAGTTGGCGCTTTTTATAAGCACTTTAAGGATCCTATCGAGGAAACTTATAACGAGGCGGGTTCTGGTTTGCAATATACATATCATAATGCGAAGAACGCGGATGCGTTTGGTGTTGAATTAGACTTAAAGAAGAGTCTTGATTTTATCGGGTTGAGAGGCTTGAGCTTGGTTTGTAACGCCGCTTATATTCATAGCCGTGTACGCTTTGAGAAAGGAGCTCCTGAGCGTGATCGTCCTTTGGCTGGACAATCTCCTTACTTGATCAACTTAGGATTATTTTATCAGCACGATGAGAAAGGTCTTTCTGCTTCTTTGCTTTACAATCGTATTGGTAAACGTATCGAATCTGTGGGCGTCCCTATGCAGAATCAAAATGAGGATATCCCGGATATTTACGAGATGCCTCGTAATTCTTTGGACTTGACTTTCTCTAAGAAGATCGGTAAGATCGTAGAGATTAAAGCGGGTGTACAGGATTTATTAAATTCAAAAGTTGAGTTTAAGCAATTTGTGAAGTTGGTCGATGAGAATGGAGCGAAGAGTGAACGTGAACAGTTGATCCGTAGCTATCGCCCGGGAGTTGATATCAACGTTGGTGTTTCTTTGAAATTTTAACGTGAATTGAATATTATCTCTATTACAAACAAAATGTTTTTATTATGAACAGATTTCTATTGAAAGGTTTGGCCTCTGTTTGCGCATTGGCTGTAATGTTTGGAACTGTCTCTTGTGATGACGACGATGACAACTCAAACGGTGGTGTTGCTGTTTCTGCGGTCGAAGTATCTCCTAAGACAATAACCATCAAGGTTGGAGAGACAACAACATTGTCTGTAAATGTTACTCCGAGTGAAGCTGATAAGACTGTGACTTGGTCTACTTCTGATGAAAAAGTCGCTACTGTTGATAATGCAGGTAAGGTAACAGGTGTGGCAGAAGGTTCTGCTAAAGTTACTGCTACAACAAAAGATGGTAACAAGACTGCTTCTTGTGATGTGACAGTCTCTAATAGCGCTGTTGCCGCTGAGGTTGTTTTGGAAGGCAATATCGAGAAAGATATGACATTGAAAGCAGCTGACAAGAACTTCATGAAAGGTTTCGTTTATGTAAAGCCGGGTGTGACATTGACTATTGAGCCGGGTACTGTTGTAAAAGGTAAGTCTGTTAAACCGGGTGAGAAAGCTGCCTCTTTGATCATTGAGCCGGGTGCTAAGATTATCGCAGAAGGTACAAAAGAGAAACCTATTGTCTTTACTTCTGATAAGCCTGCCGGACAACGTGTTACTGGTGACTGGGGTGGTTTGATCATCTGTGGTAACGCTCGTGTAAACTCAACAAAACGTCCTGTAATCGAAGGTGGTCCTGGTACAGAGTATGGTAATATTTCTTCTGATGAATTTAATGGCGAGAGCTCAGGTAAATTGAAATATGTTCGTATTGAGTTTGCAGGTTATCCTTTGGAGCCGGATAAAGAGATCAATGGCTTGACTTTCGGTGGCGTTGGTAGCGGTACAGAAGTTGAGTATGTACAGGTTTCTTATTCTAACGATGATTCTTATGAGTGGTTTGGTGGTAAAGTTAATGCGAAACACTTAATCGCTTATAAAGGTTGGGATGATGACTTTGATACAGACTATGGATTTAGCGGAAACTTACAGTTCTTATTGAGCGTTCGTGATAGAGGTATCGCTGATACTTCAGATTCTAATGGTTTTGAGTCTGATAACGATGGTAGCGGTTCTACTAATACTCCGCTTACAACTCCTATCTTCTCAAATGTGACTTTGGTTGGTCCGTTCTATGGTGAGGTGTCTAAAATGACTCAAGCTGAGATCGAGAAGCCGACTGCTGATGCTGCTAATGGCGCTAAGGGTGGTAAGTTCCAAGCTGCGATGCACCTTCGCCGTAACACTAGCTTGAATGTTTACAACTCTGTATTTGTTGGATGGCCTTATGGTCTTCGCGCTACAGATAAGAAAGGTTCTGCTAATGAAAATGCTGTTGTTAAGAACGTTATCTTCGCTGGTATGTGGAAGAACTTCTACGATGATGATAAATTCAGTGAAAACTTCTTTAAGAAAGCTGGTAATAATAAGACTTTGAACAACACTCAAGATATTATCGCTAAAGATGGAGATTACTCTTCTGTTAAGGCTGATGCTGTTCAGGGTGCTGAATTTGTTGATGCAGTGTTGAGCAATAGCTTCTTTGAGAAGGTTACTTATAAAGGTGCTTTCGACGGACAGAATGACTGGACTGAGGGCTGGGCTAACTGGGATCCTCAGAACACTGAATATTAATAGTGGGCGAACGATGATTGATCGTTTCGCTTGAACAGACCGATGGCAACCTTCTCCGTTAAAGGATAGTGGGGTTACCATCGGTTTGTCTATTGGAATGAACCGATTGATCTAATGCATAATTTACATTGTTATTTGAATACTAAGATGAACAAAAAACTATTGTTGTTGTCGGCTTTTATGGCGGGTGCTACCTTGACCATACAAGCGCAAGATTTGGTCTTGAGCGAAGGCCAATATTATACGGATGAGTCTCAAACCACACCGTATACAGGTCGTTATACAGAATTTTATGACGATGGAATGCTTAAAATGGAGCTGTACTTGAAAGATGGTCGTCCTGAAGGTACTTATGTGATTTATTACCCAACAGGGAAGATCGCTGAGGTGCGTTCTTATTATCATGGTATATTTCATGGTGAATGGCGTACATATAGTGAGGATGGTCATTTGATAGCGTTGGCTACCTATCGTGAGGGATTGAAAGATGGTCCATGGCGAATTTGGAGTGACCAGGGCAAGCTATTGTATGAAATGTTCTATACGGAAGGAAAGAAGTCCGGCATTTGGCGTAGCTGGGACGAGGATGGTAATCTGATTTCCGAAGAGAAACAGGATGAGAAATAATTTGTCTTTCTTTTTTGAGAAGGAATACATGTCTATAAGGATGGAGCTTTAGGTTCTGAAAATGGAGTTTGGGGCTTCATCCTTTTGTATTTTGTGCTTTAGTTTTTGAATATACTGTGTATATTGTGTGCATAGGCTTGATCTTCTGGTTTTTTATCGAAAGGATGAAAGGTGGGAGATTTGGCCTTTTTTTAATAAATGGGTAGGGCTTGGTTGATAAAGAGAGAAGATGAAAAATAGTAATAGATAGGGTAAAAATAATCCGTGATACTTTTGTAAATATCACGGATAGTTATAAAAATATCTGTTAGGCGATATATCTATTGTAAATTATTCATCATCTTCGTCATCATCCTCTTCAAGACCAAAATTAAAATCAAAGCCGCTGTCATCAAAATCAGGTTCCATAAATTGCTCTAATTCTCTTCGGTCTTTTTTGGTGGGTCGGCCAAGACCTTTGGCTCTGTTTACGAATCCGGAGATGCGGTTCATCTCTAAAATCTCGTATTGATCAGGCGTTGTTACATTCTCCAGATAATTAGGAACTAATTTGGCGCCGACTCTATTCTCTATCAGTCCGACAACCTTGAACGAAAAAGTAATAGGCGGTTTCCTTACCTGTATCACATCTCCGATCTTAATCATACGAGAAGGTTTGGCGGTAACACCGCCAAGCATTACTCTTCCTTTTTTGCAGGCGTCGGCAGCAATGCTTCTGGTCTTAAATATGCGGGTAGCCCACATCCATTTATCGATACGAACTTCATCCATACATAAAGATTTTTTGAATGGTCATCGGTGGAAATGCGATTAGTCCCTGTCATTAGGGCGTACGGCTCTTTCCCCTTTGATCTTATTTGTTATTGAACTGATTCATGGTGATTTGTACACCCGCTAAACAAAAACTTTTGATGATTTCTGTTGTGCGTTTCAATATTTCCGGCATAAGTTGCACTTGCTCTGGGGGAAATTTGCCAAGAACGTAATCAATCTGTCCACCTCTGGGAAAATCATTGCCAATGCCAAATCGAAGTCTTGCATATTCTTGGGTGTTTAGCATTTGGGCGATATTTTTCAATCCGTTATGTCCGGCGTCGCTACCTTTAGGTTTTAATCGTAGCGATCCGAACGGGAGTGCCAAGTCATCGACTACGACTAATAGATTCTCTACGGGTATATTCTCTTTTTGCAACCAATATCTTACGGCATTTCCGCTAAGATTCATGAATGTGTTAGGTTTTAAAACAATCATGTCGCAGTTTTTAACTTTCACTCTAGCGATCGCTCCGTATCGTTCTTCAGAAAAGTTTCCTCCTAAGTCTTCCACCAAGTGGTTAACGACTCTGAATCCGATGTTGTGGCGAGTGCCAAGATATTCACTACCGATGTTGCCAAGTCCCGTTATCAAATATTTCATAATCTCTCCAATCTATAAAAGAAAGGGGAAGAACATTCAATGAATATCCTCCCCTCCAAAGTTATCGTGTAATAAAATGTATTTATCCGATTAAGCCTTTGCTTGTGCACCACGAGCGGCACGAGTCAACTGGATAGCGCAAACGACAGCGTTCTTAGCGTTCATCAACTCAAGACCCTCGAAGTGAAGGCTGCCAACTTGGATAGTCTTACCTAAGCCAAGGTTATCAACGTTGATCACCAATTTCTCAGGGATTTGATCGTAGATAGCTTTTACTTTTAGTTTTCTCATTTGAAGAGATAATTTACCACCGGCTTTAACACCTTCTGCGTGACCTTCAAGAACAACAGGAACCTCCATTACGATTGCTTTGTTGCTAGAAACTTCCAAGAAGTCCATATGAACGATCTCATCAGTTACTGGTTGGAATTGGATGTCTTTAACAACTGCCATAGTCTTGTTTCCGTCGATAGTAAGCTCAACAGCGTAGATTTCCGGAGTGTAAACCAATTTACGAACAGCGTCTTGTGTTACAGCGAAGTGAGTTACTTTCTCGCCACCGTATAAAACAGCGGGAATTTCACCGTTGTTACGCATTGCTTTCAAAGCTCTTTTTTGATCAGCAGAGCGAGCGATGATCTCTCTTGATTTGCCTTCTATTTGAAATGTCTTCATCTTTTTGAAATTTAAATGTGTTACTCAAAATTAGTTTTTTTAGTGCTTCCTAATTTCCCATCACACGTACGGGGCTAAAAAGCGGTGCAAAGATACACATTCATTATAAGATGACAAAATATTTTTTGGATAGAAATACAATCCTTTTGATGAATGGGGTTGCTCTTTGTTTCGTTTTTTTAGGTTATGATATGAGAGTGAACGTGTGTGTTCTCTTCCCGGTCACATTTAGGATCGTTTGAAATAGGCATATTGGATATGGATTTGATTGGTGTTTTTTTTAAGAGTTTGTGTAAAAGCAAAGTTTTTTTGTTTAAATTTGTCCGAAATGATAATGAAAATCGATAGATATGAGAAATTTACCTTTAATAGAAGTCTCGGAACTTATCAACGGAATAGAGTCCAGCGATAATTTTCAAGATGATTTATCGGTTGCGGATCTAAATGGAAATCTGATCAATTTCGATGAGAATATGACTGAAGCATCCACTCCGATGCGCTTGAATGCTTTATTGATGATATTGGTGCAAGCGGGTACGGCGGAGATTTCGGTAGATTATATTCCTTATAAGATAGAAAAAAATACGTTTATTACCTTGATGCCTACTCATGTGATCCAAGTCTCGAGGGTAAGTAAAGATTTGAAAGGGCGTCTATTGATCGTCTCTCGCTCTTTTTTGGATGGATACGTGACCTCTTCTGGAAAGAAAAATCATTCGATGGTGCATTATATGCAGATTCGTAAAAATCCTTGCGCTATTTTGAGCGATGAGGAGACCGCTCATATGGCAGGGCAATTTTTGCTTTTGAGGGAAAAGATAGGATTACGTACGCACTATTATCAAAAAGAGGCTTTGCAAAATACGTTGGTGGGCTTTTTTATTGAACTTGCCAATATCTTTATGAGCAAAAAGGAATTGACCGTGGCGCCTGCTCTTTCTCGAAAGGAGGAGTTGTTTGAGCAATTCTTGCAATTGCTTTTTGAGCATTGCAAGGAGCAGCATGTCGTGACTTTTTATGCGGAGAAGTTGTTTATTACTCCTCAATATTTATCTTTGATATTAAAAGAGCTGACAGGTAAATCCGCCAATAAGTGGATTGATGACGCTTTGATTATGGAGGCAAAAGTTTTGTTGAAGGCTCCTAAGGCTACGGTGCAACAAGTGGCTGATCAATTGCATTTCTCGGATCAATCTACTTTTGGAAAGTTCTTTAAGAAACATATGGGCATTTCGCCAATGGAATACCGGAAGTCATAATCCGGTATTCTCTATTTTTTTCTTGAATTTATACCAGTTGATCAATTCGCATGTCCCGTAGAATATGCTGGCGATTCCAAAAATGACGAATGTGTTCTCTGCCGCTCCAAAAGGATAAGCGAGAATCATGATTCCTGTGATGAGTATTAATGTCGGCATAAGATAAAAACCAAAGGGAATCGTGTTCCATTTGCGGGCATTGATCAAAGAGACCATTTGTTGTATGCCGGCAATCACAAGTAATCCTCCTAATACGTACATTAATATATTGACGAAAAACTCAGGCATGACAACTAGCCATGTCCCGAGTAAGATGCTGCCGGCTCCTTCGATGGGAAACATTGGTTTTTCTTCAAACTCGTTTCGCGGGCGAGTAAAATAGCCAAGAATGGAAAATAAGCCGGGTAAAATAAATAATACTCCAATCGTGATGACCAGGTAGTTGATCGCTGCTTCTGGCCATAGTACAAGTACAAAGCCTAGCACCATCGCGAGTGCGCTACGTAAAATAGCTCCATTAATAAATTTCATAGGACTCCTATTTTTTTATTGTTGTTATTGACAAAAGTATGTATTCTTTTTATCAATAACAAGCTATATGTATTGTGTGTTTAGTCTCGAAAATGATGATTGTATTTGTTGGTTTGTGGGGTTGGATGTGGATTTGGAAAAACTTTAGGGCTCTTTTTATTGATAGGGTTTAGAAAATATATTTGTCTTGAAAATTTTTTTCAAAAAAATGATGCTGATATATATGTTGTCTATATTATTGTTTTACAGTGATATATGGTGTATTTGCCAAGGGCTTGAAAATAAAAGTGCATTTTTTTTGAAAAAAAAGCTTCTGAAAATTTTGTGGTTAAAAAAAAAGCGGTACCTTTGCATCGCAATCGAGAGATAAACACAACGAAAGATTGAGAAAGAAAACGGGGTGTAGCGCAGTCCGGTTAGCGCACCTGCTTTGGGAGCAGGGGGTCCCAGGTTCGAATCCTGGTACCCCGACAAAAGTAAAGGAGTTACGTAAGAGGTAACTCCTTTTTTTGTATGTTATGCTCGTAACTTCGGTTCTGCGGATATTTCCTGGTTGGTCAGTCACCATTTAAGCGTATAGTGCAGCCGGTTTGAACATGAAGAATTTCACATCATACATTCATTTTATAGAAACGATAAAATGATGTTACTTTTGTAAAAAGCATCTAACCTTTTTAAAGCATAAAATATATGACCGGGTCAGACAATAAATTCAGTTATTGTAATTTTGTTCAAAAGAAAAAATCTCCATCTACATTCTTAATCGGATTATGCTTTTATTCATTAATTATATTAATAGGATTAAATGGTTGTACTTCCAGCATGAAGCCCCAACTGCAACAAGCTGAAGAATTATTGTCTACTGATCCGGATAGCTCATACAATATTTTAAATTCAATAGACAACCCTAAAAAACGATCAAAATCAGAATATGCGATCTGGTGTCTACTAATGACTCAGGCAACGGATAAAAGTGACCGGAAACACACTTCAGATTCACTTATACATATAGCTGTTCGTTATTTTTCTGAACACAACGAACAAGGTAGACTTGCTACGGCTTATTATACGCAAGGCCGTGTTGAAAAGGAACTGGGATATAATGACAAGGCATCGCAATCTTTTCTTAAATCACTGGATATTTCTAAAGAAAGCAAGGATTATGGGGTACAGTTTTTAGCGGCATCACAGTTAGGAACTCTTTATGCTTATTCTAATTTGATAGATAAATCCTTTGATTCATATCAGAAAGCTTTACATTTTGCGGAGATGGCAAATGATAGTATCAATTTATCTTATGCATATTCTTATTTAGGCAGGATTTACGGATTGCAACAAGAGTGGAGCAAGGCAGAAGAATCTTATAAAAGAGCTATATCTATAGCTGAAAGTATATCATACATTCCATCCCTTAGTTTAGGATTATCAGGGCTATCATCGATTTATGTATGTATTGAAAAATATACAGAAGCCTTAATTTGTTTACAAAAACGATTAAAATTAGAAAAAGAATCATTATCAAATAATAATAAAGCCGCTACATATTTAGGAATAGGTGACTTATACCGATGTTCAAAAAATTATGATTTAGCAGTTTATTATTTAAATAAAGCCCTTCAAACAACAAATTTATACACCAAACGCTCAGCTTACCAATGTTTTTATTTTTTATATGATCAGCAGGAAGATTATAAAAAGGCTGTAGAATATAATAATTTGTATTGGGAATGCAATGATTCCATCCGGAAAGTAGAGAAACGTCAAGCTTTAATTGAGGCTCAAGAAAAATATAATACTGAAAAATTATTAATGGAGAAAGAGCGACTGGAATTGAAACATTCCAGACTGTCATTTACCGCAATCACATCTATTCTATTTATAGTTATTGCTTTTTTACTTATTTATATTGATAAAAAACGAACAACAATAGGTTTGTTAAATGAATTAAACTCTATCCGATACACAATAGCAAAAAATAAAAATACTATTAATGAATATAGACAGGAAATGGCAAAGTGGTCATGCTTACAGTCTGAACTTGACAAATTACATCAGGTAAAGAATGATTTGGAACAGGAGTTAGAAAGACTTGTCAAAGATAATGATTCGCTGAATAAACAAAAGAATGATGCAATAATTTCTTTGAAGCGGAAAGATGAGAAAATTGAACATTATGAGGAAGCGATAAAACATAAAGAAAACATACCTGATATATTCACACGAATTAAACAAGCAAGAAAAATAGAAGAGAAAGACTGGCCTGAATTAATATCCAATACAGATGCATTGCATCAACAATTTTCTGAACGATTAAAAAAGACCTATCCTCAATTATTGGAATTGGATGTCAGATTATGTTGTCTTATCAAGTTAGGATACACGAGAAAAGAACAAATAAACTTGTTAGCAATTACTGAGGATAGTCTCGACAAGAGAAAGCAGAGACTAAAAAAGCGTCTGGACAATAACAGGAAATGGAGAAAAGGTGATTTAGAAGATATAATTAAGTCTTTTTAATGCATCTGTATCAGCTAAATAATAGTTCGTTAAAACTTTACCAGGCCTAAGTAGATCTAGCTGTAAATCAATCATTTAAGCATATAGGCATTGTGTATGGATGACTTGCGAGAGAATATGGAATAGCCTATTCCATATTCTCTTATATGCCGCTTTGGCCAAGTTGACAGAAGCAAGCGATGCATTAAATTTACCGAAGTCTTAAGATTATCGATAATCTTCTTATAATCTGTTCATCTCATCGCTTGCGTTGCTTCCCTTATAGCGTTTTGGGGAAGCGTTAAATCGATAAGTCAGAGAAAACATGAGAGTACGTCGGTACATATTGTTTTTTCTATATATATTCAATCCATTAAAGTTTTCGAGGTAGTTATCATTAATGGTATTGAATATATCTATTCCCTCTAATCCGACTAATAGTGTATTGTTAAAGAAAGAGGTGTTTACATATACATCGGTAAACCAAGAGAATTTTGACCTATATGTCAAATAATAGCTGCTATTGCCTTTTGTGCTTCCGCTTATATTGATCCCAAAATTCCAGCCTTTTATACTGAACCCATTTCTCAGGTTGAAGTTGAAAGTTGGCTTGTTGTACGTGATGCCGGGATTTCCGTAAGTCACAAAATTCTTATTGACCGATATATCATAGTTGGGACGCCATATTCCAAAAGCCGAATTGTAATTCAATGCGACAGTAAGGAAATCCGCTTTATTTATGTTTATCATTTTGCCCAAGAATGAGTTTTGCATATACAATTCCGCAAATTCTGCGATGTAGTCTTTAGTCCTATTGTAAACTCCCATTAATGAAAACTGTTTCCATCCTAACGTATAAGTCAGGCTGTTGGTATAAGCCAGTTGCAAATATGGGTTACCTGCAGCATATTGATATGGTCCCATATAACTAACAGAGCTTCTCATGCTATGATATGAAGGGCGAGAAACGGTATTTCTGTATGCCAACTCCATGCGCAAATCCTTGTTGTGCTCATAACTCAATCGGAACGAGGGGAACAAGCGCTGGTGATGGCGGCTTTGTTCCTCAACCAATTTGCCATTCTCAAAATACTTCATGTTTACATTTTCATAGCGAAGACCCACTTCGCCTGACAATTTACCGAAGGAACGGTTGTATGAGACAAATCCCGAATAAAGATTCTGTTTTACCCGGTTTGCATTGGACTGTATTCCCGGAATACCGTCATTTTCGGTTACGGAATAATTCTGTTCGTTTCTAGTATACGAACCTTCCGCTCCATAAGTCAAATTACCCTTCCATAAAGGGGTTTGAAACGTGATCTTTGCGGCATAGAGGTCGTAATTCTTATCCTCGGATGTCCTCAAATGTTCCTGTGTTTGGTCAATCAACGTGTTGTCTGAACCGTCTTTGCGTTTTCCGTCAGAGGTCTTGTAATCCATATCCAGTTTCATATTCAGCCAATCAGCCGGTTGGCCGCTATAATATGCGTTTACATAGTGGCTAAAACTGTTCTCATTGCCCGCGAATCGGGTATGAACAGGGTCTTCTTCCTCACCGTTTAAGGATGATTCTGTATCTATCGAATAATCATGAGAGTTTCCGTAGGCATTTGAGTATTCATATTGCACTCCGAAAGAATGGTTTTCATTGACCATATAATTGAATCCGCCCTTTGGAGTGTAGAATTTGACCATATCGCAGTCTGAACGCCTTGAAATAACGGAGCGTGTACCTTCTTTCGTGAAAAGCTCAGCTTGCCAAAAACGCTCTTTCGGGAAAGACATATTGGCGTAAAACATTTCAGCGAAAATATCCAACTTGCCTGTCCTGTAGTTGAAAGAAGCCCTGTCCATAGTGTACCATTCGGAGTTATAACGGTTGTACGTCCATAAATCAGCGCTGAATCCTTCACCAACGGGTCGGTAAGTCTCAATCTTTATAACAGAATTTACGGAGGCATCGTATTCAGCTCCCGGATTGGTGATAACCGTAACTTTTTTTATCTCGTTAGAGTGAATCCTTTGTAGCTCGCTGTTGTCGCGGACAAGCCTGTTGTTTATATAAAATATAGGAGATCCTTTCCCCAATACGGTAAAAGAATTGTCGCTCTTTGATACGAACGGCATCTGTCCGACTATGTCCGACAATGTTCCTATATCCTTCAACGGGGTGTTCTGCACATCGGCTGTGATTCCCTCATTGCTCATACGGAACATTTTTGCGTTTCCGGTCACGACAACCTCAGAAAGCATTTCTTTTGAAGGGTTGAGTTTTATTATGCCCATATCATTAGAGGTAATGTCTGATATGTATGTCTCATAACCAATTAAGGATATACGGGCAAAAAGTTTTCCATTGGGAATCGCTACTGAAAATCGGCCTTCTTTATCAGACACAGTGCCTGTTATTATGGAAGAGTCCCGGGCGCTCATGACAGCCACGTTTGCGAACGATAGGGCTTCTTGTGTGTTTATATCGACTATTTTCCCTTTTATATTTTGAGAAAAAGTTGTGATGCTTGTAAATAAGAGGAATATTATTAAAAAATTGGCAAAATAAAGCTTTTTATAATTCATAATTGTAAAGTGTTACGTTTATAATAATAAGGGATAAAATTCATAAGTCGTTTAATGTGAACAATTATTCTAATATAAAATTACCCGTTAATCTATCCCCCCCTATTGATTGGTCAACTCTAGTGTATACGTAAAACCATTTTTTAAACTTTTTATGTTTTTCTCCAGCCATAATACATAATAGATGATGGCAATAATAGAAAAAATAACAGATTAATGTAATTCCTCTGTTGTTCTTTTGGGTCTCCAATCTTTTCATGGTATTTAAATGCTATGTGTTTTGATTGCAAAGATATAAAAGTTGTTGTCTTGTTGGCTGGACACTTGAAATTATAGATAATAATTTGTTTTTAAGATAAATAAGTGAAATATATGATTTTTTAGCTGACACGAATGTGTTAAGATGGGTTAATAATATCTTCTAAATTGCCTTTTATCTATTTCCTATTATTGTCCAAACGCTTTTTTGGTTTCTGTTTTCTCTTGTCGAGACTATCCTTGTTGAAATTCTTTTCTCAGATATTCCATTATCTTAGCATGAGGTTATTCGAGTTATGCAAAGCGTGTATATCACTATTGAAGATAGGTCGCTAAATTATTACTTATTCATTACATAACCCATAAGGCTTATTTAAAGCTAATCAATTGAATCTAAATGATTGATTTAACAGAAAGGTATTTTTGACCTTTTCAAGTCAAAAATACCTTTCTGTTAATTTCTATGTTTCAGGCACTAAAAGCTTTTGATTCACATGTGCAATAATAATTATCGCCACCAACCAATTCATCCATTTCCTGGTTCAACAGAGTCTCAGCGTCAGAAAGGCTGAGGTTCTCTAATTTGGATTCTTCTTTCATGTTAATTTTAATTTAAAAGGTTAATAAAAATGTTAGTTATAAGATTATCGATAATCTTCTTATAATCTGTTCATCTCATCGCTTGCGTTGCTTCCCTTATAGCGTTTTGGGGAAGCGTTAAATCGATAAGTCAGAGAAAACATGAGAGTACGTCGGTACATATTGTTTTTTCTATATATATTCAATCCATTAAAGTTTTCGAGGTAGTTATCATTAATGGTATTGAATATATCTATTCCCTCTAATCCGACTAATAGTGTATTGTTAAAGAAAGAGGTGTTTACATATACATCGGTAAACCAAGAGAATTTTGACCTATATGTCAAATAATAGCTGCTATTGCCTTTTGTGCTTCCGCTTATATTGATCCCAAAATTCCAGCCTTTTATACTGAACCCATTTCTCAGGTTGAAGTTGAAAGTTGGCTTGTTGTACGTGATGCCGGGATTTCCGTAAGTCACAAAATTCTTATTGACCGATATATCATAGTTGGGACGCCATATTCCAAAAGCCGAATTGTAATTTTATCTCGTTAGAGAGAATCCTTTGCAGCTCGCTGTTGTTGCGGACAAGCCTGTTGTTTATATATTCTTGTCTTATTGGCTAAAACTGCGGTAAAATTTTACCGAAAAATTAAAAGTTAAGCAATAGAGCCGGCAAAAGCTGGTTTGCAGGCAAGTTGTTGATAGATTTTTCAAAGAATTCATTTTATTTACAGCCAGAGCCGCTTAAGCCTGGCGAATTTTTAAACTTATGCTAACTGATATTGATTATTATTTGACAACTTGTTCTGTCTTGAATCGGTCTAAATGTATCCCATTTCAGATTCAACCATGAAAATTCGTATATCTTTTATATTATACTGTAATACAGATGCTTAAGTGGATAGTTAATCACTTGTCGTCTAAATAACTATTCACTACCCCTAGTGAATAGTTATTTACTTGGGAAGTGAATAGTTAATCACTTAAAGAGGTCTTAATTGATGCGGTTTTCTTCATGAAAAAGAGGGGTGCGGAGTGTTTAATTTTTGTTGTTGAGAAAGGGCTCATGGGAAGGCTCCGTAAGCTCTTCTTGCACTGTTGGAGCGTTATCTTTTGTTCTTCGTTCATTTTCTTTTTGGATCACTTCTTGAGCTTCTTTGCTTCCTTGACGGGCTTGTTGTAAAACTGCCACCCAATACATTGTCTCCATTTTGTCCATAGTTGTTTATGTTTAATAGTTTTTGTGTCAAGCAATTTGTTTAAAGCTAAAAGAGTCAGTTCGTGTTAGAGTCCTTTTAGTTATTGCGAAAGTAGCGTATTTAGAGGTGCGGTTTAATACAGTGATATTAAATTTTTATTTAATCGTGAAGTTCATGTTGGAAGCTTTTCTGAAGACTGAAGATTTAAGAATATTTAAAGCGGATCGAAATGCTCATAAATAGGCAAAGTGTGCAATTTTCTGTCATAAGTTCTTTGCCATAAAGAATGTTTGCTTACTTTTGCAGGCAAAAAGACGACAAAACTATAAGATTATAGTGTCGATATAAAATCTAATATACCATATAAAATGAGTTTAAGAATTATTGTTTTAGCGAAACAGGTTCCGGATACACGAAATGTGGGAAAGGACGCCATGAAAGCGGACGGAACAATAAACCGTGCCGCTTTGCCAGCGATCTTTAACCCGGAAGACCTGAATGCGTTGGAGCAGGCATTACGCTTGAAAGACGCTTACCCCGGAACGACAGTTACGCTTTTGACTATGGGTCCGGGACGTGCCGCCGAAATCATCCGCGAAGGTTTATATCGCGGTGCTGACGGCGGTTTTTTGTTAACCGATCGTGCGTTTGCCGGAGCCGATACGTTGGCTACATCTTATGCGTTAGCCACCGCAATAAAGAAAATCAAAGATTATGATATAATTATCGGTGGACGTCAGGCTATTGATGGAGATACGGCTCAAGTAGGTCCGCAGGTGGCAGAGAAATTGGGATTGCCTCAGGTCACTTATGCCGAGGAGATCTTAAATGTTGATGAGGCTGAAGGACGTATCACTGTCAAACGTCATATTGATGGTGGAGTGGAAACTGTAGAGGCTCCGTTTCCAGTCGTCTTGACCGTAAATGGCTCGGCCGCTCCTTGCCGTCCTCGCAACGCTAAATTGGTACAGAAATATAAATATGCGCTGGGGAAGCAAGAGAAGAATGCGGTGGCCGATCTTCGTCATCCGGAATTGTACGAGACACGTCCTTATTTGAATATTCAAGAATGGAGTGTTGCCGATGTGAATGGCGATTTGGCGCAATGCGGACTTAGCGGTTCGCCGACAAAAGTGAAAGCAATTGAGAACATTGTTTTTCAAGCGAAAGAGAGCAAGACAATTTCCGACTCCGATCAGGATGTAGAGAATTTGATCGTTGAGCTATTAGCTAACCACACTATCGGATAAAATTATGAATAACGTTTTTGTATATTGTGAGCTGGAAGGCACGACCGTTGCCGATGTAAGCTTGGAGCTTTTAACGAAAGGCCGTAAATTGGCCAATCAGTTAGGCTGTCAGTTAGAGGCGATAGTCGCCGGCTCAAGTTTGGATGGCGTGGAGAGTCAGGTGATACCCTTTGGTGTAGATAAAGTACATGTTTTTGACGCTCCGGGATTGTTCCCTTATACCTCTCTGCCTCATTCTTCTATATTAATTAATCTGTTTAAAGAGGAGAAACCTCAAATTTGTTTGATGGGAGCTACGGTGATAGGTCGTGATTTGGGCCCTCGTGTCTCATCAGCCCTGACCAGTGGATTAACAGCGGATTGTACCGCTTTGGAGATCGGTTCGCATGAGGACAAGAAAGCGGGAAAGGTATATGAGAATCTATTATATCAAATTCGTCCGGCTTTTGGAGGAAATATAGTAGCGACAATTGTTAATCCTGAAAATCGTCCGCAGATGGCGACAGTTCGCGAGGGCGTGATGAAAAAGGAGGTGCTCGACGAGAACTATAAAGGTGAGGTTATAAAACATGATGTAGCGAAATATGTACCGGAAACGGACTATGTGGTGAAAGTGATAGATCGTCATGTGGAGGAGGCAAAACATAATTTGAAAGGTGCTTCTATTGTCGTTGCCGGAGGTTATGGTGTAGGCTCGAAAGAGAATTTTGATCTGCTATTTGACTTGGCGAAGGAGCTTCATGCGGAGGTTGGAGCAAGTCGTGCGGCTGTAGATGCGGGTTTTTGTGACCATGATCGTCAAATTGGTCAGACAGGTGTTACGGTACGTCCGAAATTATATATCGCTTGTGGTATTTCCGGTCAGATTCAGCATATCGCCGGTATGCAAGATGCCGGTATCATCATTTCTATAAACAATGACGAGTCTGCTCCAATCAATACGATAGCGGATTATGTGATCAATGGTACGGTGGAAGAGGTGATTCCTAAGATGATTAAGTATTACAAAAAGAACAGTAAGTAAGATTATGGCTAATTTCTATATAGATAATCCCAGCTTGAAACATCATCTTCATCATCCTTTGATGAAGCGTATTGTTGAGCTGAAAGAACGTGGTTATGCCGATAAGGATGTATACGATTACGCTCCGGTTGATTTTGAGGACGCGATGGATAGCTACGAAAAAGTATTGGAGATTGTTGGGGAGATTTGTGGTGATGTAATCGCTCCAAACGCCGAGGGTGTAGATAAAGAGGGGCCGACAGTGGCGAATGGTCGTGTGACTTACGCATCTGGAACCAGTCGTAATTTAGAGGCGGTCCGTAAGGCGGGCTTGATGGGTATCGCTATGCCTCGTCGATATAATGGTTTAAACTTCCCTATTGTGCCTTACATCATGGCGGCGGATTTGGTATCTCGTGCTGATGCGGGGTTTGAGAACTTATGGGGTTTGCAGGATTGCGCGGAGACACTGTATGAGTTTGGCAACGAAGATCAGCGTCAGCGCTATATTCCAAGAGTTTGCGCCGGAGAGACGATGTCTATGGATCTTACTGAGCCAGATGCGGGTTCTGACTTGCAATCAGTCATGCTTAAGGCTTCTTATAGTGAGGAGGATGGTTGCTGGTATTTGAATGGCGTGAAACGATTCATTACGAATGGCGACGCGGATATTCATTTGGTATTGGCTCGTTCAGAAGAGGGTACGAAAGATGGTCGTGGACTTTCTATGTTTATCTATGATAAGCGTAATGGAGGCGTTAATGTTCGTCGTATCGAGAATAAGATGGGTATCAAAGGTTCTCCTACATGTGAACTCGTGTTTAAGAATGCGAAAGCGGAGCTTTGTGGAGACCGTAAGTTGGGTTTGATCAAGTATGTGATGGCTTTGATGAATGGCGCTCGTTTGGGCATCATGGCTCAGGCTGTTGGGTTGAGTGAGGCGGCTTATCGTGAGGCCTATGCTTACGCGCTGGATCGTAAACAGTTTGGAAAGGCTATTATTGAATTCCCGGCTATCGCTGAGATTATCTCTTTGATGCGTGCGAAAGCGGACGCTTCTCGTTCGATGTTGTATGAGACAGCTCGTTTTGTGGATGTTTATAAGGCATTGGATGATATAGCGAAAGAGCGTAAGTTGACACCTGAAGAGCGTCAAGAGTTTAAGAGATATAGTAAATTGGCTGATGCTTTTACGCCGATGGGTAAGGGTATGACAACAGAGTTTGCCAATCAGAATGCTTATGATGCGATACAGGTGCATGGTGGTTCTGGTTTTATGAAAGATTATGCGTGTGAGCGTATTTATCGAGATGCCCGCATTACGAATATCTATGAGGGAACGACTCAATTGCAAGTGGTTGCCGCTATCCGTCACGTGACTACAGGTACGTATTTAAATCGTATACATGAATATCAAGCGATAGAATATAAAGAAGAGTTGCAAGGTTTGAAGTCTCGTTTAGATCGTATGGTGGCTAAATATGAGGCTATCGTAGAGAAAGTGGTAGAGACGAAAAACAATGAGTATATAGATTTTCATGCTCGTCGTTTGGTGGAGGCGGCCGCTCATTGCGTATTTGGTTTCTTGTTGTTGCAAGATGCGAATAAGGATGATAATTTCCGTCGTTCCGCTGAGGTTTATGTAAATTATGGTCAAGCAGAGGTGGATAAGATCGAGTCTTTCATCAATGCTTTTGCTCCGGAAGAGTTATCTTTTTATAGACAGTAATTAAGGTTGTTTGACTGTTTAGTTAGGTAAGGTTCCTCATGTCGCTGAGAAGTCAAGACATGAGGAACCTTCATTTTTAGAATCCGTTCATTGGTATTAATACTGTTGGTATCAATAATAAAAATCCAACGATAACGAGTAATAAGATAAATTTCCATGCCCATTTAAACCATTTGTCGTATGGAATACGGCTAACTCCTAAAACAGCGATTAACACACCAGAGGTAGGGGTGATTAGATTCGTAAATCCATCTCCAAATTGGAAAGCCATGATTGTAGCCTGTTTAGAGAGTCCGATTAGCTCGGAAAAAGGAGCCATGATAGGCATGGTGAGCGCTGCTTTCGCGCTGCCTGAAGGTATGAAAAGATTGATGAGTGTCTGAATGACATACATCATGCCAACAGTGGCTACCTGCCCTAAGCCTTCCATTCCTTTAGCCAAATTGAAAAGTATGGTGTCTATGATTTTACCCTCTTGTAATATTACGATAATACCTCCGGCCAGTCCAACGACCAACGCGGCGCTCATGATGTCTTTACATCCATCTAGAAAAAGCTTGACTATCTCATTGGGATTTCGTCCATTAGCGATCCCGGCAGCGATGCCTAAAGCGAAGAATAGTGTGGCTATTTCTTGAATATACCAACCGTAGCCCATGACACCGGTGATAAGGAAAAAAATCGTGAAGAAAAGAAGATTTAAGATATATAGATGCACTGTCTTCTTTAAGGTATAGATGGAGCAGGCCACAAAAGCAACACTAAGAAAAGGGACGATAGGAATTCCGTTAATCTCATTATTGCCTATTTTAAGTGATGTCTGTGGATAGTGGATAGAGAAAAGGAGGAGGGTTATGGCTAGTATCGCGAAGCATACCCATGCGGCTCTAGGTGTTTGATAAGTTATTTTCATATCACCGGCTCCATGTAGGTCTCGCCAGTATTGATCGTCTTGATAAACGGGCGATAACTGTGGGTGTTTTTTTACTTTATTGGCATATCGTAAGATCCAAGTGAAACCAATCAAGTTGATAACGCACCAACAAAAAATTCGATATTCTATACCTGAGAATAGGGGAACACCGGCTAATCCTTGCGCGATGCCAATAGTAAAGGGGTTTAATATAGCTCCCGCGAATCCAAGTCCCGCGGCTATGAATACCATGCAAACGCCGGTTATCGAATCGTATCCCATAGAGATAGCCATGGGAACGAACACCATACAAAAAGCGATGGTCTCTTCACTCATGCCGAATACGGCACCGAAGATGCTAAATAGTAGCATGATGGATACCAACAGGAAGTTGTCAATCCCAACTTTTCGTAAGAGAGGATTGTTTTCCATGTTTCTCGCCTTTTGCAAGAAACTCATTGTGCCGATATCAAACGCCTTGCTATCATTGACAATCCAGAAAGCTCCACCTATGATTAGAATGAAGATAATGATGTCCGCTTTATCCACAAAGCCTTTATAAAGAGCGGAGAATACTTGCCACGTTTGTGGCGCACTTTGTACAGTCTCATAGACAACAGAGTGATCTCCATTCGGGGTAATATATTCTTTGTAGTGCCCTCCGGGGATGATCCATGTCAGAGCGGCGCAAAATAAGATAATATAAAAAATAATAACGTAGGTATGGGGTATTTGTCTTTTTTTCATGATTCTTTATTCATTTCTTCATCTGTCAATTTTCCTATCTCCGGCAAAATGGCTCGTGCTTCCTGATCGCTTAGAGAATCTACGTCTTTAAGCTTACGTTGGATAGCTCGTGTACGGGTGCCTAGTACCTCTTCGATTTGCCCACTAGCTGTTTGTAGGTTCTTTTGTGCCTTTTCCAACATACCACCCATCTTCTCAAACTCTTTTTTAACGGCGCCTAAGATGGTCCAAACTTCACCAGAATGCTTTTGTATGGCAAGTGTGCGGAATCCCATTTGCAAGCTGTTTAAGATTGCGGCCAAAGTGGTTGGTCCCGTAACTACAACCTTATAATTACGCTGTAGCTCTTCTAATAAAGACGCACGGCGAACGACTTCTGCATAAATGCCTTCGAAAGGCAGGAACATAATACCGAAATCTGTTGTCGAAGGAGGCGCTAAATATTTATCAGATATGTCTTTAGCCATCTTTTTGATTGTGTTTTCTAATAATTTCCCCGCGGTCTCAATTGCTTGAGTATCGGCGGTGTCATAAGCGTCGAGAAGTTGCTCATATACATCTTTGGGGAATTTCGCATCGATAGGTAAATAAACGAAATCTCTGCAATCGTCACGTCCTGGAAGTTTAACCGCGAATTCCACTACGGCATCAGATCCTTTGCGGGTATGCACATTAGCCTCATATTGTTCAGGAGCTAAAATTTGCTCCAAAAGCATGCTCAGCTGAATCTCACCAATGTTACCTCTGGTCTTTACATTGCTAAGCACTCTTTTTAAGCCGCCCACATCTTGTGCCAAGTTTTGCATCTCTCCCAATCCTTTTTGCACATTCTCCAATTGTTCACTAACCAATCTAAAAGACTGTCCTAATCGATCATTAAGAGTCTTTTGAAGTTTTTCATCAACGGTCGTTCGTATCTCCTCCAATCTTTTTTCGGTGTTGTTTACCAGCTCACGCTGTCTATCATCAAGAGTGGCGAATTTATCTTTCTGCAAGTTGTTGAATGATTCGATACCTTTTTCAAAGGCATCCCTGAAATCGTGTAGAGAGTTGGCCAATTCCTCTCGATTGTCTTTGGCTACTAAACGGCTTTCTTCTCGATTTAAACGGAAATCTTCTCTGAAATTTTTCTCGATACGATCAAATAATTTTTGCATCTCGTTCAGAAGTTTCTCCATATCTTTGGAATTGTCGTTCGCTTTAGGAGGGCGCAGCATCAATTGGGTAGTAAAGATAACCAAAAGCCCAATAATAATAATCCAGTCCATAGTTGTCTTTTATAAATTGCCCTCAAAGATACTTATTCCTAATCCGACGTAAGTAGTTAAATAGCGTTAATAGAGACAACATTGTCATATTAATGTTGTTTTAGGAATATAAAGCTGCTTATATTTGTGCAGCCAATTCATAGATTTAATTTCTAAATGTAAAAAGAAATGGCAAAAGTAACATTACAAGGTAATGAATTTCATACAAACGGTGAATTACCGAAAGTTGGGGTAGAAGCTCCAAACTTTAAAGGAGTGAAAAGTGATTTGTCCGAAATGTCTTTATCGGACTTAAGAGGGAAGAAAGTTGTGATCAATGTCTTTCCGAGTTTGGACACAAGTGTGTGTGCTGCTTCTGTAAGACGATTCAACAAAGAGGCCGCTTCTCATCCGGATACTGTGGTATTAGCTGTTTCAAAAGATTTACCTTTTGCGCATGGACGTTTTTGTACTGCTGAAGGTATAGATAATGTAGTGACATTGTCTGCTTTCCGTTGTTCATGTTTTGAAGATAAGTACGGGATGCTTCTTATAGATGGTCCACTAAAAGGTCTTTTGGCTCGTGGTGTGATTGTCGTAGATGAAGCGGGTAAAGTGGTTTATGAGGAACTTGTTCCTGAAATTACTACTGAGCCAAATTATGACGCGGCATTGGCAGCGTTAAAATAAAATTAGATTATTGTTTTTCATTGGTTAAAGTTAAGGGTTAGTGTAAGGAGGCCGTTGGATGTGAATCCCGCGGCCTTCGTTTTTTATGGACTGATAAGTGTATTTATATGATATGAAAAAAAAAATACTACAATTGGCGATTCCCTCCATAATATCAAATATCACTGTTCCGTTATTGGGTTTAATAGATGTCGCTATTGTTGGGCACTTGGGTGCAGCTTCTTATATTGGCGCAATTGCCGTTGGTGGAATGTTGTTTAATGTGGTTTATTGGATCTTTGGCTTCTTGCGAATGGGGACAAGTGGAATGACGTCACAGGCTTATGGAAAACGAGATTTGCCAGAGGTTATTCGTATATTGGTTCGTTCTGTAGGGGTGGGGTTGCTTATTTCTTTGTTTTTGATCTTATTCCAATATCCATTGCTGAAAATGGCTTTTACTTTGATAGAGGCACCTGAAGAGGTGAGGCGTTTAGCAGCTGTATATTTTAGTATTTGTGTATGGGGCGCTCCGGCCGTATTGGGATTGTACGGTTTTTCCGGTTGGTTTATAGGTATGCAAAATTCTCGTTTTCCTATGTTTATCGCAATTACTCAAAATGTGGTTAATATTGTGGCGAGTTTATGTTTTGTTTTCTTTTTACGGATGAAAGTAGAAGGTGTGGCGTTGGGTACATTGGTCGCTCAATATGCGGGCTTTTTTATTGCGATAATCCTTTGGTCGTGTTATTATGGTCGCTTAAAGGTCTATTTTGATTGTGTGGGTTTATGGAATAGTGAATCGATGAAGCGCTTTTTTACGGTAAATCGGGATATCTTCTTTCGGACTGTTTGTTTGGTGAGTGTCAGTACATACTTTACTTCAACAGGAGCGAAACAGGGAGAAGTCGTGTTGGCGGTCAATACATTATTAATGCAATTGTTTACATTATTCTCATACATCATGGATGGTTTCGCTTATGCGGGAGAAGCTCTTTCCGGGCGTTTGATTGGCGCTAGAAATCATCATGGTTTGCATAAATGTATTCGTTTATTGTTTTTGTGGGGAATATCTCTCTCGTTGTTTTTTACCATACTCTATGGTTTGAGCGGAAGGGAATTCCTTGGCTTGTTAACCAATGATAGTTTGGTAATAGAGGCTTCTGGAGATTATTTTTATTGGGTATTGGCAATACCTTTATGTGGCTTTTCTGCGTTTTTGTGGGATGGAATTTTCATTGGAGCTACGGCAACTCGACAGATGCTTTATTCGATGATAGTAGCCTCAATCTCATTTTTTATGATTTATCAATTAGCTTATGATTTTTGGGGCAATCATGCCTTATGGCTAGCCTTTTTAACCTATTTGGCTTTACGAGGCTTGATGCAATGGTTGCTATGGCGTCCAATTGTAAAACGGTTATGATCTCTATAAAAGAAAAGAGGATGATTTATTGATTGAAAGAGATAATAAAAGAGCCGAAACTGAGGATTAAAGGATGAATCCCGGTTTCGGCTCTTATTATATTACGTTTTTATGTTATTTCAGATCACTGTTTACACAAGCGCATAAGCTTGGAATTAAGTTACGATCACCATAAGCATTATCTACTCGAGCTACATTAACCCAGAATTTGCTATCGTGCAGCCATTCCAATGGGAATGCGGCTTTGCTACGAGAATACTCATGGTTCCACTCATCGCCAGCTACCTCATATTCAGGGTGTGGTGCATTTTTCAAAACATTGTCTTCTTTTGAGGCTTTGTTTTCTTCAACCTCCTTTATCTCGTCCCAAATGCATTCCATAACCTCAACGAAACGATCTAGCTCTGCTTTACTCTCACTTTCTGTAGGTTCAACCATCAAAGTGCCATGAACAGGGAAAGAAAGTGTAGGCGCATGATATCCGAAGTCCATCAAACGTTTTGCTATATCGCCTTCATCGATTCCGGAACGTTCTTTTACTGTACGGCATTCCAAAATCAACTCATGACCAACACGTCCTGTAGCTCCTGTATAAACAATGCCATATGTATTCTTGAATTTAGCGGCTAAATAGTTCGCATTTAGAATCGCTGTTTTTGTTACGGTCTCAAGTCCTTCAGCTCCTAACATACGGATATAACCATAAGTGATAGGTAAAATTCCAGCGCTACCATAAGGAGCGGCAGCAACTGTATTAAGGTCGCTACCCCAAAGTACAGGATGTTGAGGTAAGAATGGCACTAAATGTTCAGCAACACAGATTGGACCAACGCCCGGACCACCACCACCGTGAGGAGAAGAGAAGGTCTTGTGTAGATTCAAGTGACAAACATCTGCGCCAATGGTACCCGGATTCGTTAATCCTACTTGGGCATTCATGTTAGCTCCGTCCATATAAAGCTGTCCACCACAAGCATGTACAATATCGCACATCTCTTTAATATCTACCTCGAAAATGCCATGGGTAGAAGGATATGTGATCATGCTGGCAGCCAAATGCTCTTTATTCTCTTCAGCTTTAGCACGGAAATCCTCTAAATCAATATTGCCATTCTCGTCACATTTTACAGTAACAGTCTTGAATCCGCATTGAACAGCACTGGCCGGATTTGTTCCATGGGCAGAAGCCGGCAATAAGACAATGTTACGATGCCCTTGTCCAATGCTTTCCTGATAAGCACGAATGATGCGAAGACCTGTATACTCACCAGCCGCACCAGAGTTAGGTTGTAGGGTACATCCCTTAAAGCCTGTAATTGTGCATAAGTAAGAAGATAGGTTTTCAATTAATTCCATATAACCTTCTACCTGTTCTTGTGGAGCGTAGGGGTGTATATTCATGAATTCAGGACGACTCAATGGTAGCATGGTTGAAGCCGGATTTAGCTTCATAGTGCAAGAGCCCAAGGATATCATAGATTGCGCTAAAGAAACATCCTTGCGTCCTAAGCGAGTGATATAACGCATTAATTCTGTTTCGGTGTGATATTTCTTGAAAACATCTTGTTGCAAGAAGTCTGAAGTACGAGCGAATTTCGTGTCGAAATAGGTTTGGGTTGGTATAGATTGATTAAGCATATAATCTTTACCAGCCGCTCCGGCGAAGATGTATAATAGTACACCAATATCGGTCGGTTGTGTCGTCTCATCAATGCTTATACCAACTTGATCTCCATCGAAATAGCGAAGATTGACCTTGCACTCTAAGGCGATTTCTCGCAATGCGTTGATAGATACATGAGAAGGAAGTTGAACCTTTAATGTGTCAAAGAAATTTTGATTTAATTGCGTATAACCTAACTTCTCTAATTCGTTAGATAGGAATCCGGCAAAAGAATGAATACGCTCCGCGATGTTTTTTAAGCCTTCCGCTCCATGATATACAGCATAGAATCCGGCCATTGTTGCTAATAGCGCTTGTGCGGTACATATATTTGACGTCGCTTTTTCACGTTTGATATGTTGTTCGCGCGTTTGTAGCGCTAAGCGATAAGCGGGATGTCCATAAGCATCTTTAGAGATACCGATAATGCGTCCTGGAATTGTGCGTTTGTAGTCGTTTTTTGTAGCGAAATAAGCAGCTGAAGGTCCACCATAAAACATTGGAATACCAAAGCGTTGGCTACTGCCGAATACAACGTCTGCACCCCATTCTCCCGGAGGAGTCAGTAAGACTAAGCTCATTAAATCAGCGGCGACACCAACTTTCGTGTCATTTGCGTTAGCGCGTGCGATAAATTCTTTGTAGTCTTCGATTGAACCATCAGAATTAGGGAATTGAACAATAGCCGCGAACACGTCTGGAGTAAATTCGAATTTCTTATAATCGCCGGTGACGATCTTGATTCCTTGTGGAATCATACGTGTATGAATAACAGCTTGCGTTGAAGCAAATACGTTTTCATCCACAAATACCGTATTAGCTTCAGCTTTTACTTGTGCCCGGCTTCTTGAGCCATGGAACATTGTAACAGCTTCCGCTGCGGCGGTAGCCTCGTCAAGCAAAGAGCAGTTAGCTAAAGGCAAACCTGTTAATTCACAAATTACAGTTTGGAAATTAAGCAAAGCCTCTAGGCGTCCCTGAGAAACCTCTGCCTGATAAGGAGTATATGATGTATACCATACAGGATTTTCAAAAACATTACGTTGAATAGGAGCGGGGCAGACTGTATCATACCATCCCATTCCTATATAAGAGGTAAATACCTCATTCTTTGACGCAAGCTCCGCAATATGTTCCGCAAACTCACGTTCTGTCATTGCTTCAGGCAAATTCAAAGGCTCTTTCAAGCGGATATTGGCAGGAATTGTTTGGTCTATCAATTCGTCTAACGACTTAACGCCAATAGTCTCGAGCATCACCGGAATATCTTCAGCGGAGATGCCTACATGACGGTTTACAAATTTATTCGTGTCCATAATACTAGATATTTATAAATAAGGATTATTTAAAGTTTCATCAATGATACGTGTTTCAGGACCATGTCCGGGATATACAACTGTTTCATCAGGTAGAGACAGTAGCTTGTCTTTGATGGCCGCTATTAATATGTCTTGATTACCACCCCACAGGTCTGTTCGTCCTATTCCTCCGGCAAATAGCGAATCACCAACAATAACAAAGCCATTCTTTTTGTTATAGAAAGCGACTCCTCCCGGTGTATGTCCAGGAATTGTTAGTACTTCTAATTCAGATTTGCCGAATTTAATGATTTGTCCATTTACTAAATATTTCTCGACAGGAATAGTTTTGATTTTTATAGGTAAACCAAAAGCTTTGGCTTGTTCTTCGGGAGAGGGCAATCCGTCCACATCTGCTTTATGTGCTTCAGGGATTAGCCCATAAGTGTTATAAATAAATTCGTTGCCGAATGTATGATCAAGGTGAAGGTGAGTGCAAAGATAACGCTTTAATGTAAGTCCATTTTGGGCGATAAAGTCGCTCAACGCTTTTTGTTCCTCTTCACGAAGGCAGCCACAATCAATAAGGACAGCCTCTTTTGTCTCATCATATAATAGGTAAGTATTTTCAGAGAAATAGTTTACCTCAAAAGATTTTATAGAAATCATAATGGTACGTATACGACTTTTTTTGTTTCAAAAAACTCCTCTTTAAAATGATCATTTAAGTTTAAGGTGATCGCCTCTTTTTTAAATGACTGTATCTCTCTTTCCAACTCTCCTCCTTTTAGGCAAATCAAGCCGTTAGGTAATGCGTTGTTTTGTTCTTTCTTGATGTTTTTGCGAACAATTTTCACTAAGTCGGCCAAAGGCATTACTGCCCGGCTTACAACAAAGTCATATTGTCCTTTTATCTCTTCACCTCTGCTATGGCTAAAAGAGATGTTTTTTAATTCAATAGCGTCAGCGACAGCCTGTGCTACCTTTATTTTCTTTCCAATGCTATCTACTAGATGAAAATGACATTCCGGAAAAAAGATCGCTAAAGGAATTCCGGGGAATCCGCCACCGGTACCTAAATCCATAATTGTAGTTCCTGGTTTGAAGTGCAACATCTGTGTGATGCCTAAAGAATGAAGTACATGGTGTGGATATAGATTTACAATGTCTTTTCTGGAGATAACATTGATTTTTGCGTTCCAATCTGTATATAGGTCATATAGCGCCGCATATTGCTCCTTTTGCTGATCTGTCAGTGTAGGGAAATATGATTCAATAAGATTGTATTGATTATCTCCTGAAATGGCTTGTTGATAGTTCTCTGTATTTTCGATCATAATAAAATAAAAATATCTGGAATTAATTATCAATAAGGTGAGCGATTGGACTATCGTCACGCAAAAGGTATCGTATTTCTTTAAAAGGAATGTGTACGTTTGTTACGCCGACCACATAAGCGGCAATTTCATATTCATTGAAAGAATAAGTGATACCTGTCTCATCAATAAGGAAATTATTGTTGGGATAAATTTCATCAACGCTAAAAAATCCAATATTCTCCAACTCTTTCGCATCGGTTAGATCATTTTGCTTCGCTATTTGATCTACTAATATTTGAGCTAAATTATCTTGAAAATTTTCAACGAAAATATCTTCTTCTGTAATGGGTTTACCTGTCTTAAGGTTAATTACGTGATTGTTGTAATTATGCGCGCCATGAGCTCCTCCCGTATAATTCTCTAGACTTACGGTGTAACTGATAATATCGTTTTTGTTATACGATATCTCATTGGAAGACATCTCATAGAAAGAATACCATGATACGCTTTCTTGCCCGTCTTCAGAGCGTGCTACATCGGCTTTAAAGTCTTCCTCTAGATCTTTATATGATGCTAGATAATCTTCTGTATATTTTTGAGTGGCTTGTTCGGGAGAAAGTGTCTCGTAGTTTTCACTAAAGAAAGAAGAGACAAATTGCTTTTTGATGTTTTTCAAGATCTCTTTGTCCTTATACTTGGAAGGATAAATGAATTTAATCTCAAGATTGCAATTTGGATTCTCCGGGTTGTCTAATAGGTGATAAGTCTTTTCCACGCTTATAGAATCAAACGTGATATCATTCATAGAGTCTTTCTTCGTGCCGGTATTACATCCTGTCGCCAAGATACCGATTAAAAGAAGAGCTAGCATACTTTCGCGTAAATGCGTTCTCATCGGATTGTAGATTTAATATTTCCTCGCGAATGTACATTATTAAATCATATAATCAAATTTCAAGCCGTCTATTAAAAAACAGATTGTCGTATGTCATAAAAGAGGGTCGCTAGGATGTGATTTTTATATGGCGGTGTTTCAGAATGTTGAGGGGGATAAGGCTAAATGTGTCAATTGGGGAGAGATTGTGATTCTTGATAATGGTTGGTATAGAATGGTGAAAAATCATTGTTGCTATTCCTTTTGTTTTTTTACTGACGGTATGTTATTGGCGAAATCTGTTATCTTTGTCTTTTGATTGTGTTAGATCAATTCTAAATGTAAAATAATATCATGAGAAAACTATTGTTAGCCGTATGCGCTTTTGCTGCGATATGTAGCGCAAGCGCTCAATGGAAACCTGTGGGTGATAAGATCAGGACCGTCTGGTCTGAAAAATTGGATCCCAAGAATGTATTGCCGGAGTATCCTCGTCCTGGTATGGAGCGTTCAGAATGGCAAAATCTAAATGGAGAGTGGGAATACGCTATTTGTCCTAAGGAACAGGCGGAGCCGGAACGTTTTGATGGTAAGATATTGGTGCCGTTTGCCGTTGAGTCATCCTTATCCGGAGTAGGGAAGGAGGTTGGTGCCGAGAATGAGCTGTGGTATAGACGGAGCTTCTCTTTACCCTCTTCATGGAAAGGGAAAGAGGTGTTGTTGAATTTTGGAGCGGTGGATTGGAAAGCGGACGTGTTTGTGGATGACGTGCTGATCGGTTCTCATGTGGGTGGTTACACTCCATTCACATTGAACGTGACTCCATATTTGAATGAAAAGAAACAGCATAAATTGGTTGTCCGTGTCTGGGATCCGAGCGATAAGGGTTTTCAGCCACGTGGAAAACAGGTCTCAAAACCTGAGGGTATTTGGTATACATCCGTGACCGGTATTTGGCAGACAGTATGGCTTGAGCCTGTCTCCTCTTCCCATGTAACCTCGGTAAAGGCGGTTGCCGATATAGATTGTGGTGTGATGAACGTGACGGTGGAAGCTTCCTCAAGTTCTTCGGAGATTGTGGAGGTCAGCCTTGTGGATAAGGGAAGCGTGGTGGCTTCTGCGAAAGGTGTCGTTGGGAAGGAGTTGCGCCTGTCGGTTAAGAATCCTACGCTATGGGACCCATCGAATCCCTATTTGTATGACATGAGAGTCTCCTTGCTTAAGAACGGTAAAAAGCTCGATGAGGTGAAATCATATGCCGCTTTTCGTAAAATATCGATGGCTCGCGACGCGAATGGCATCATGCGTATGCGTTTGAACAACAAGAATCTGTTTCAATATGGTCCATTGGATCAAGGCTGGTGGCCGGATGGTCTCTATACGGCTCCAACGGATGAGGCGTTGCGTTTCGATATAGAGAAGACAAAAGCCTGGGGCTTTAATATGATCCGTAAGCATGTGAAGGTAGAGCCCGCTCGCTGGTATTATCATTGTGATAAGCTCGGAATGCTGGTATGGCAAGATATGCCCAGTGGAGACATGGGTAATCAATGGGAGCCGCGTGTGTATAATGGCGGAACGGATAAGCGACGTAGCTCAGAGTCGGTAAGTAATTATTACAATGAGTGGAAGGAGATAATGGACTTCTGTATGTCTAATCCATGTGTTGTTGTGTGGACGCCGTTTAATGAGGCTTGGGGGCAGTTCGACACGGAGAAAGTCGCAGCCTGGACAAAGTCTTACGACTCATCTCGCTTGGTGAATCCGGCGAGTGGTGGAAATCATAGGGCATGCGGTGATCTATTGGATTTGCACAACTATCCGGGTCCGGATATGTTCCTGTACGATCCGTCTCGTGTGACCGTATTGGGAGAATATGGAGGTATAGGCTTGGCTGTAGAGAATCATCTATGGTGGAATCAACGAAACTGGGGATATATCCAATTTAAGAACAGTGACGAGGTCACGGCGGAATACGTTAAATATGCTAGAGCCTTGAAGGATATGGTTCTGAGAGGATTCTCAGCGGCTGTTTATACACAGACGACAGATGTGGAAGGAGAGGTGAATGGATTGATGACTTATGATCGTAAGGTAATAAAGATAAACGAAGATCAAGTGAGAAAAATCAATCAGGAGGTGATTCGTGCTCTTTCGGAATGAAAAAGTAGAATGTGAAGATGAGTAAGATTAGGAGCGTATATCCGCGGGATGCGAAAGCTATCGCGGATATATATAATTATTATGTGGTTAATAGTGTGGCTACATTTGATATAGAAACGGTTACTGAAGTTGATATGACTGCTAAGATTGCGGATATATCGGCTTCGTATCCGTTTTTTGTTTATGAGTTAAATGGGGAGATCGCTGGTTTTTGCTATGCTCATGAGTGGAAGACAAAATCTGCGTATCAATATACATTGGAAACAACAATTTACTTGTCTCCGCAATTAGTGGGACAAGGGATCGGACGGCGTTTGATGGAATGCTTGATAGAAGATTGTCGAGCGCGAGGATATAGCGTGTTGATAGCATGTATTACCGCTGAAAATGAAGTAAGTTGCTTGTTTCATGAAAAACTTGGATTTAGAAAGGTCTCCCATTTTGAGAAAGTAGGGATGAAATTTGGCAGGTGGTTAGATGTGGCCGATTATGAGTTGATAATTCGATAAAATTATCTACCTTTGCGAGCAAACATATATGTTATAGAATGAAGTATAATACAGAAGAAAAAAGATTGGCTTTGCCGGAATATGGTCGCAATATTCAAAATATGGTAGATTATTGCGTGACGATCCAAGACAGGGAAGAACGGAAACGTTGTGCTGATACGATTATCAATATAATGGGAAACATGTTCCCGCATTTACGAGATGTAAATGACTTTAAGCATATCCTGTGGGATCATTTGGCTATAATGGCTGATTTTAAATTAGATATAGACTATCCATACGAGATCATACAGAAAGAAAATTTATTTGTTCGTCCACCAAGAATCCCGTATAATAATGGCAGCATACGTTATCGTCATTATGGAAAGACACTAGAGCTGATGATTCGTAAGGCAACAGAACTGGAACCTGGAGCGGAGAAAGATCAACTGGTGAGTTTGTTGGCAAATCAAATGAAAAAATCTTTCCTTACTTGGAACAAGGAAACCGTGGATGATAGAAAGATCTTTAAGGATTTGGATGAACTATCAGGCGGAAAGATCGTTTTGAACGAAGAAGAGCATAAGTTGGCGGAAAGTCGTGATATCTTAGCTCGAAATAACAATAATGGTGGAGGTAATAAAAGAAATTATACACGTAGAGGCAGATGAGCTCATTTGTTATAGAAGGCGGTCATCGTTTGTCGGGTGAGATAGTTCCTCAAGGAGCAAAGAATGAGGCGCTAGAGGTAATTTGCGCAACTCTTCTTACACCGGAGAAAGTAACGATACATAATGTGCCAGATATATTGGATGTCAATAACTTGATCCAGCTGTTAAGAGATATGCGGGTGAAAGTGGAGCATCCTGCTGTGGGAACATATACTTTTCAGGCGGATGATGTTTGCTTAGAATATTTACGTACGGATGAATTTTTGCGTAAGAGCGCTAGTTTAAGAGGTTCGGTAATGATTGTAGGACCTTTAGTGGCTCGTTTTGGTATGGCATTAATACCCAAACCGGGAGGTGATAAAATTGGGCGTCGTCGTTTGGATACGCATTTTGTGGGTATACAGAAGCTAGGTGCTTGTTTTAGTTATGATGCCGAGCGTCAAGTGTATGAAATTGCGGCTCGCCAATTAAAGGGGGCTTATATGCTGTTGGATGAGGCCTCTGTGACAGGAACAGCCAATATCTTAATGGCAGCAGTGTTAGCTGAAGGAGTTACAACGATTTACAATGCGGCTTGTGAACCTTATTTGCAACAGTTATCAGCGATGTTAAATCGAATGGGCGCTAAGATATCGGGCGTTGGTTCCAACCTGTTGACAATAGAGGGCGTTAAATCTCTATCCGGAACGGAACACACGATTTTACCCGATATGATTGAAGTTGGTAGCTTTATTGGAATGGCCGCAATGACAGGTTCGGATATTACAATAAAGAACACGGCTTATGATATGTTAGGTATTATTCCTGATTCTTTTCGTCGTTTGGGTATAATCGTGGAGCAACAAGGGGATGATATTTATATTCCTCGGCAAGATCAATATGAAATAGAGACTTTTATAGATGGTTCTATTATGACCATAGCGGATGCTCCTTGGCCGGGTCTAACACCCGATTTGTTAAGTGTCTTTCTTGTTGTGGCAACGCAAGCGGTTGGCAGTGTGTTAATTCATCAGAAGATGTTTGAGAGTCGTCTGTTCTTTGTGGATAAGTTGATAGATATGGGCGCTCAAATAATTCTTTGCGATCCGCATAGAGCGACGGTTATTGGGTTGGGCAATCGCTTCAAGTTGAGAGCGTCTACGATGGTTTCTCCGGATATTCGTGCGGGCATCGCATTGTTGATTGCGGCTATGAGTGCGGAGGGGACAAGTACGATTCATAATATAGATCAAATAGATAGAGGATATCAAGACATCGATAAGCGCTTAAATCAAATAGGCGCGCGAATTACTCGAATTTAAAAGATTCAACAATGATTAAAGAGAATGAGGTTTTTAAGATAGGTCGGTTCGCCAAACCCCATGGAATTAAGGGTGAATTGTCGTTTGTGACAAATAGTGATGTGTTGGAGAACGACGAGGATCCATATATTGTTTGTGATATGGAGGGAATCTTGGTGCCATTTTTTATTGAGGAATACCGCTATAAGACAGACTCTGTCATTTTGTTGAAGTTAGAAGATGTAGATACGGATGAAGACGCGGATGTTTTCGTTGGTAAAGATGTTTATTATCCGTTGTCAAAGATGGATGAGGAATCGCTTATTGACAGTATGACATGGGAAAGTTTTGTGGGATATAAAGTTATTGATGAACATGAGGGCTGTTTAGGGAGCATCTCTTACGTAGATGAATCTACATTAAATGTCCTTCTTTGTGTTGATCATGATGGAGATGTATTGCATATCCCCGCTGTTGATGAGTTTATTATGGATGTTGATCATGAGGAACGGACGCTTACCGTTTCTCTTCCTGAGGGTTTATTGGATTTATGAGGCAGAAGAAGGCAAATATGAAAACCTTTTGGCATCGGATACGATTCAAGTATAAGTTGTCATTTATCAATGAGGGAACGTTGGAGGAGGTATGGTCTTTTCATCTTTCTCAATTGTCGGCGTTTGTTACGTTGGCTGTATTCGCTTTTTTCTTGATCGCTATAACCGCGCTTATTATTATAAAAACACCTATTCGAAATTATTTGCCGGGCTATTTGGATGTGGAAGTCCGAAAAGAAATTATGCAAAATGCGTTACGTGCGGATTCATTAGAGCGTATGTTGGAGATTCATGAGCTTTATTTAACGAATGTGTCTGGAATTTTGTCAGGCACATTACCATTGGATTCTATACGTCAGATAGATTCTTTAGCTAGTAGGGACATGAATTATGAGATTCCAAGAAGCAGGGAAGAGGTTGAGTTCGTTAAGAAATACGAAGAGGAGGAGAAGTATAATTTATCCGTATTGACAACACCAAAATCTTCGCCTCAAGGAGGGGTGTTTTTTTATAAACCTGTGAACGGAGTTATCTCTTCGCGTTATAAGACAGATGTTCATCATTATGGCGTTGATATAGCCGCGGCTTCCAAGGAGAGTGTCTTGGCGACATTGGAAGGTACCGTTATTTTTACAGGTTTTGATTCAAACCAAGGAAATATAATACAAATACAACATAAGAATGGGTTTATCTCGGTTTATAAGCACAATGAGTTATTATTAAAAGAGGTGGGAGACCATGTGATAGCCGGAGAGGCAATTGCTTTAGTAGGCAATACAGGAGAGTTATCTACAGGTCCTCATTTGCATTTTGAGTTGTGGTATAAAGGTAATCCGGTGAATCCAGAGGAATATATAGCTTTTTGATTGTCATGAAGAAAAGACAGTTAGCGATATTGGGGTCTACAGGCTCTATCGGAACTCAGGCCTTGGAGGTGGTAAGTGAACATCCCGACTTGTTTGAGGTGTATGCATTAACCGCTAATAATCAGGTGGATTTATTGATTAATCAAGCTCGTAAGTTTATGCCGGAAGTGGTCGTGATCGCTAACGAGCAGAAATATCCTGAATTAAAGGAGGCTTTAGAAGATTTGCCTATTAAGGTATGGGCGGGAGCGGATGCTATCGCTCAGATGGTTTGTGCCGAGCCTATTGATATGGTATTGACGGCAATGGTGGGATATGCAGGTTTACGTCCCACGATAGCCGCTATTCAAGCGGGAAAAGCGATCGCTTTAGCAAACAAGGAGACATTGGTTGTGGCCGGTGAGTTGATCATGAGATTAGCAAGGGAGCATAAAGTGCCTATTTTACCGGTTGATTCGGAGCATTCCGCTATTTTCCAATGCTTAACAGGTGCGTTTGATAATCCGATAGAGAAGATTTTATTGACAGCTTCAGGTGGTCCTTTCCGTGAGAAATCAATGGAAGAGTTGGCTTTGGTGACAAAAGCGCAGGCGTTGAAGCATCCTAATTGGACGATGGGGGCGAAGATTACGATAGATTCTGCCTCTATGATGAATAAGGGTTTTGAGATGATTGAGGCGAAATGGTTGTTTGATGTAACGCCAAATCAAGTACAGGTCGTTGTGCATCCACAATCGGTGATTCATTCCATGGTGCAGTTTGAGGATGGAGCGGTGATAGCGCAGTTGGGAATTCCTGATATGAAATTGCCAATCGCTTATGCATTCTCTTATCCGGTAAGGATGAAGAGTATGGCGCCTCGTCTCGACTTTAATCAGTATTCAACATTGACTTTTGAAGAGCCGGATATGAATCGCTTCCGCAATCTTGCGTTTGCGTTTGAGGCCGCTCATCGAGGAGGCAACATGCCTTGCATTTTAAATGCGGCCAATGAAGTTGTGGTGGCGGCTTTTTTGGAAGAGCGCATAGGTTTTTTGCAGATGAGTGACGTTATAGAGCGGACAATGGAGAAAGCATCGTTTATTGTTAATCCCACATATGAGGATTATGTAGCGACAGATGCGGAGGCGCGTAGTTTAGCGGCAGAATTATTTTGAAATATAAAAACAGAACAAGCGATAATAGATGGAAACTTTTTTGATTAGGACATTTCAGCTCATATTGAGTCTTTCGATATTAGTGATTATTCATGAATTTGGGCATTTTATCTTTGCTCGTATATTCAAGGTGCGTGTAGAGAAATTTTATTTATTCTTTGATCCATGGTTCTCATTGTTTAAGTTTAAACCTAAAAATTCTGATACGGAATATGGTATCGGTTGGTTGCCGTTAGGTGGCTATTGTAAGATCGCCGGTATGATCGATGAAAGTATGGATAAGGAGGCGATGGCGCAACCTCCAAAGCCTTATGAGTTTCGTTCCAAGTCGGCGGGGCAGCGTTTGATGATTATGATCGGGGGCGTATTGTTTAATTTCTTGTTGGCTTTACTTATCTATTCTATGGTTTTATTAGTATGGGGAGATACCTATTTGCCTTTGAAGAACATGAAGATGGGTATGAACTATAGCGAGACATTCCAAAATGTAGGTTTTCGTGATGGTGATATTTTATTGCGTGCGGATGGTGAGACGTTGGATCGTTTTGGTGGTGATACTTTCCGTAAGGTCGTGGAAGCTAATAATGTTACCGTACTTCGTGAAGGGAAAGAGGTAGATATCCAGATACCGGAGGATATGATGCAGCGTTGCATGCGCGATGGCAAGGGCTTTGCGGATCCGTTACGTATGCCGTTAGTGGTAAAAGACTTGGTCAGCAAGGATTCACCGGCGGCGTTAGCTGGCATGCGTGCGAAAGATAGTTTGGTGGCGGTAAATGGTGTTCCTACACCTACATTTTATGATGTGACAAAAATGTTCGCTGAGAATAAAGAGAAAGACGTGGAGGTCGATTTTTATCGAGACGGCAATTTAATGTCTTTGACAATGCGTCCGGACACGTTAGGGCAAGTTGGTGTTGCTATTATGTCACCAATGGAGCTATATCCTACCGTGACTCGTAAATATAACCTTTTGCAGTCGTTTCCTGCAGGTGTAAGTTTAGGAATTAATACCTTAAAGGGCTATGTAAGTGATATGAAATATGTATTTACGAAAGAGGGCGCTTCAAGCTTGGGCGGATTTGGCGCGATAGGTAGCTTGTTTCCTTCTGTATGGGATTGGCAGATGTTTTGGGAGCGTACTGCGTTCTTGTCTATCATATTGGCCTTTATGAATATATTGCCGATTCCGGCTTTAGATGGTGGTCATGTGATGTTTTTGCTTTATGAGGTAATCGCACGTCGCAAACCCAGTGATAAATTTTTGGAATATGCCCAGATGGCAGGAATGTTTATTCTATTCGCATTGCTTCTCTATGCGAACGGCAATGATATATTCCGTTATTTCTTTAAATAAAGAAGTCCTATTAAATTAAAAACAAAGCATAAATATGTTCTCAGGTATAGTAGAAGAAGCGGCTCAAGTAGTGGCCCTTCAATCCGATAAGGGCAATCTTCATCTGACGATGAAATGCTCTTTTGTAAATGAATTGAAGATTGATCAGAGCGTGGCTCATAATGGCGTTTGCTTGACGGTGGTAAGTATGACAGAAGATACTTATACGGTGACAGCGGTAAAAGAGACACTAGATCGCTCTAACTTCAGAACGCTGCAGGTTGGTGATAAGGTGAACGTGGAGCGCAGCATGCTGATGAATGGTCGTCTGGATGGCCATATCGTACAGGGACATGTTGATCAAACAGCTATTTGTACAGATGTCGTTGAAGCTGATGGTAGTTGGTATTATACGTTTGAGTATACATTTGATGAGGTAATGGCAAAACAGGGGTATATGACAGTGGAGAAAGGCTCTGTTTGCGTGAATGGCGTGAGCTTGACCGTTTGCAATTCGAAAAGCAACAGTTTTCAAGTCGCTATTATTCCTTATACACATGATAATACGAATTTCCGTGAGATAAAGAGGGGATCTGTTGTTAATATAGAATTTGACATTGTTGGCAAATACATCAGTAAGATGATGCAATTTAAATAAACAGGTAGATAATTATTTGTTAAGGGAAAAGGTCTTAGATGCCGAATATGGTTGTCTAAGACCTTTTTTGTTGGATGATGTCCATTAGGTATGCGCGCTCTTTTGCTTTTATGGTAGAAGCTTTTAAAATTTTTCTGTCGTTAAACATGATTAAGCGATTTTATACCAACTAAAAATAGTGCTGGTATGTTTATTGTAATGTGGTTAGAAAAAACAGTAGCTTATGGCATATATCGATTATTACAGCGTTTTAGGAGTTAGTAAGGGTGCGTCTCTAGACGATATTAAAAAGGCTTATAAAAAATTAGCTCGAAAATATCATCCGGACTTGAATCCTAATGATCCTAATGCGCAACGTAAATTTCAGGAGATTAATGAGGCAAATGAGGTACTTAGCGATCCTGAGAAACGTAAGAAATACGATGAGTACGGAGAAAATTGGAAGCATGCAGATGAATATGATGCTCAGCGTAAGCAATATGAACAACCGGGTGGAGGCTTTGGTGGCTTCTCGAATGGAGGCTCTTCTGCCTATTGGAGCACCTCGGGAGACGGAGGTGAGTTCTCAGACTTTTTTGAGTCGATGTTTGGTTCTCGTCGCAGAAAGAGTGGTCACTCTAATTATGGATTTCGTGGTCAAGACTATACGGCTGAATTGCATTTGTCATTGATGGATGCCTCAAAGACACATAAGCAGGTAATCACTGTCAATGGAAAGAATTTGCGAATAACGGTTCCTGCCGGTGTCGCTAATGGACAGACCATTAAGTTGAGAGGCCAAGGAGGTCCGGGTATGAATGGTGGTCCGGAGGGGGATTTATATATAACCTTTGTGGTAGAGGATGATGCTCGATTCAAGCGAGTAGGAGATGATTTGTATCAAACCGTGCCCTTGAGTCTCTATACGGCGATATTGGGTGGCGAGCAGATTGTCGATACGTTAGACGGACGAGTTAAGTTAAGCGTTAAGCCCGGTACGCAAAACAATACGAAGGTGCGTTTGAAAGGAAAGGGCTTCCCTGTATATAAACAAGAGGGGGCATGTGGCGATATGATTGTTACTTACTCCATTGAGGTGCCGACCCATTTAACGGAGAAACAGAAAGAGTTATTCAAGGAGATTCAAAGTCTAAATTAAAAGATTATGCAAACGGATTTAATTATTGTCAGTGACTATTGTCAAAAATGCCATATAGATCCATCTTTTATCATATTATTGGAAGAAGAGGGCTTGATAGATATAAATATAGTGGATGGTGAGAGATGCCTGCTCTCATCTCAACTAAGGGAATTGGAGCAATATGCGCATCTGTATTACGATCTCTCGATAAATGTAGAGGGTATCGATGCTATTCGTCATATGCTGGGGCGGATTCAAAATTTGCAGACAGAAGTCCGTTTTTTGAGAAATAGGTTGCGAATGTATGAGCCTTTTGGTTTTAATGTGATTGATAATATGTAGGTAAGAATGTAATAAATAGTTAAATAGTTGCTTGTTGTTTCTTTGATAATTAAATAAAAGTTAATTATTGAATTTATGGATGGTTTTATTTGGAACGATAGATGTTTTGATATACCTTTGCTATCGCAATCAGGAAATGATAGCAACTACATCGCGGAGTGGAGCAGTGGTAGCTCGTTGGGCTCATAACCCAAAGGTCGTAAGTTCGAGTCTTGCCTCCGCAACATTTTTTTCATAGTTAAGGTTTTGGTTCGGGGTAGTCTTGATGTGAATCAGGGCTACTCCTTTTTTTTATGCCTGTCTCAGTGGTTCTGGATTGAGTTGTCTTGTCTGAACCATATTTGGGGCTCAGCCGATATTTCCGGTTGGTCAGCCACCATTTAAACGTATAGTGTAGCCCGGTCTGAACATGAAGAATTTCACGCCAGCCACTTCTCTTAACTGGCTTCTAAAAGCTTTAATTTTTGGATAAGATTTATCTGATGGTAGTCTATTTTATGCTATAGCCGGTCTGTTAGCAATGTGTTATGGAGGAAGATTGTATCAAAAATTGGTTCGTACAAATGGCTTTTTAAGTGAATAGTTAATCACTACTCAAGTGAATAACTATTCACTACCTCTAGTGTTTAGTTATTCCAATAACAAGTGAATAACTATTCACTTGAAGCCGTATTTATGAAATAGTTGAATTATTTATTAACTTATTGTGTTACATATTGTTATGATTATTTCTCAGAGCGCTTTTATTTTTCCAAAAATCAAGCTTGTAATAGATGAAGGTTGTGAGTAATCCTATACACAAACTTGTGCCTATAGCCCACCAGATACCAATGCGTCCCCACATGGAACTAAACCAATAGGCAATAGGTATGCGTATCAGCCAAAGGCACGTGATGCTGACAACCATGGGGAAGAAAGTGTCGCCTGCGCCACGCAGAGTCCCGTTAAGTACGTTGAGTCCGCCATGTACAATAAAGAATCCTCCCATGATAAGTAAATATTCCCGGCCGATTTTGATAACTTCCGGGTCGTGAGTGAACGCTAGCATCATCTTGTCTCCGAAGAGATAGATAGCCGTAAAGGTGATGAGGCTAAGAATTACGTTGATGAGCATTGCGAATCGTACGCCAGATCTTACCCTGTCCAGTCGTTGTGCCCCTATGTTCTGTCCGCAAAAGGCCGCTAAGGCGCCAGAGAGTGTCAATACTGCTTGTATGATGATCGTGTCGATCTTTCCTGCGGCCCCGTAAGCAGTAAGTGTATCTGTGCCGAAATTATTGACAATGCCCAGCAGGGCTATTAGTCCAAGCGATATGGCGCATTGCTGTACGCTGGAGGGAAGTCCGATGCGAAGTCCCTCCTTGAATAGTTGGAAGTCAAATAATAAATCTTGCTTTTTAATAGATAATAATGGGTGCTTATTATTGATATAGCCTAAAGCTGCGCACATGCCAATACCTTGTGCGATTACGGTAGCTCGTGCCGCTCCTTCTATGCCCCATTGAAAGACGATGATAAAGATTAGGTCTAACAGGATATTGAGAATGGTCGTTAACAAGATGAATAGCATAGGTCGTATCGATTCGCCGATGCCGCGAAGGATTGATATGATACTATTGAACGTGACAAAAAGGAAAGTGCCTCCAACATAGATCCTGAAATAACTGACGGCTTGTGGAATGACATCTTTTGGCGTGTTGGTCAATTCAAACATAGGGCGGGCAAAGATGATGCCTGTAATGGAGAGGAGTGTTCCGGCGATGAGCATGAAAATAAAAAAAGAAGAAAAGGCCTTTTGGACTTTATTGAAATTTTTAGCTCCAAAGAATTGTGAAATGACAACAGATGTGCCACTGCCGATGCCTATGACGAGCGATATGATGAAATAATAAATGAAAAAAGAGGCGGATACGGCCGCCAATGCCTGTTTTCCGAGGAATTGTCCAACAATGATGCTGTCGGTTACATTATAAAATTGTTGTAGAAGGTTGCCTATTAATAAAGGAAACGAGAAACGTAAAATAACTTTCCAAACCGCACCTGTCGTCAAATCTCTATTGCCTGTGTTCCGTTTCAATTTGCTTTCTATTTGTTATAAATCTTTTAATAAGATGTGATCGTTCGCTTTTATCATATCATCGCGGGTTTTTAGCAGTGTTTTCCATTCTTTGCTAAAAAGCTTGCTGGTGTCTATCTTGAAATTTTCCGATCCGAACTCATCCATTTTAGTAAGTAGGTAACTGACCGTTATTTTGTTGATGTCAGTGGCTGGTTGGTAATAGGCGATACGATCATCGTTGCCATAATTCACCTCTATGATAATACCCAATTCCGTAAGGAAATATAAGATTTGGGTCGTGATACGAATCGGGATACGATAAGAGTCGGAAAGCTCATCTGCCGTATAGGGGCGTTCACCTCTCGCGAATCGCTTGATGATTAGAGAGGCTATAAGAAGCGTCAGAAAGTCCTTATATCTTCTGCTGATATTTTTGCTATCTTGATCAAAGCTGAATTTTTTCACGTTTTGTGAGGCGTAAGATAGCTCCGCGCCAAATAAGCAAATCAGCCAAGATAGCTGTAGCCATAATAACAGAAGGGGCAGGGCGGCGAAGCTACCATAGATAGCGTTATATTTGCTTACCCAAATCTGTCCGCTAATATAGATGAATTGAAAGATTTGAAAGGCGCAACCGGAGATAAATCCCGCTACGAGTCCGTTCATGAATTTAACTTTCGTATTAGGTAGCGCTATATATAGCCCCGTGAATGCCAAGGTAGTGATGACATAGGGCGCGATATGTAAGATAAATTCCATGATTGGCGTGAAAAACATATATTGTCCCCAATAAGAGTTTTGCAGTGTAGAGATAAAGATGGATAATCCACCGGAGGCTGTCATAAGTACGGGCAATACAATAAACATAGCCAGGTAGTCAGATATTTTTCGATACCATGGACGCGATTTATGAATTTGCCAAATATCGTTGAATGTGTCTTCTACAGACGATATTAGATTGATCACCGTATAAAGTAATAGGGCTAGACCTACGCCGATGATTATTCCGCCTTGAGCTTGCGCCAGATAGCTGTCAACAAATTCGAACGCTTTGTTTAGCTCTAATTCATGGCCGGGAAAATAATCGAACAATTCTTGCCGTACGGTGCCTTGAAAACCAAAGCCTTTTGCGATACCTAATAAGACGGCCAAAAGAGGAACGATCGCTAATACGGTGCTGTAGGTCAATGCGGACGCTTTGGATTGCAAGTCTTCGCTTTTGAAGCTTCTGATGGCGAGAATTATGGTTTTAATAATGTTGATATAGAATTCTTTTAAACCACTTACCTCGTTTTCCGTGATTCGCCAAATGTCATAAGTGATGAAGCGGATCAATCTGGTTAATAATGCGCTGATTCGCTTGATGAAAGGTTGCTTTTCCTCCTGTGGCTTATTGATGGGCATATCGGCACATTTTTAGTTGGAAAATAAAAGCAGCCTGCCTATAAGCCGGGTTCTGTACCTCAAAAAAGAGGCGTCTGTCATTTATCTTGTCTTATTGTCACCAATAAGCTTTAGCGGTCTACCCCCCGGCATCGGACGAGCCATCCTACATACACCGGTATACATGACCTTACAACCCATAAGACGTACGGCACCTTATATTACTATAAAGCCCGGTGAGCTTTTACCTCACCTTTTCACCCTTACCGGATTGCTCCGGCGGTTATTTTCTGTTACGTTACTCCACCCTTGCGGACGGCTTCCCGTTAAGAAGTATGGCGCTCTGTGTTGCCCGGACTTTCCTCACGCTAGAAGCGAGCGACAGACCGGCAGACTGCGATTTTGCAAAGATAGCTATTTTAGTGAATAAATAGAGTGAATTTCTCATCTTTTATTTTGTCTAGATTGTTATTATATACAAATGTTTTTGGTGGATAGCTTGATCAAGGATGGGAGTGATAGAAAATAACATCATGAGATTCAAGTGGAATAAGTTGTTTTATAAAAGATTTTTGGAAAGTTGAAATCGTGTGCTTATTTGGCAAAAAAACAGTGGCGTTGCCAGAATGTACTGCCAAATAGTCGTTATATAGAGTGTTAAATAAGAACTTTGCTATGCACGGTACCGTTAAGTGCGGTTAAGTGTAGGCGTAGCCTCGTTAAAAGAGATAAAAAAACAGAATAGAATGAATGATCCGCACGATTTTTGGCTTTTCTTTGTCGCAAAGAAACTGTTAAATTTAAGTGTTTAATTAAATCTAGAAAAGTATGAAGACTATCTGGAAGAATGTACTGGGTGTTGCTCTTGTGGCAGCAATTAGTTCTGGTGCCGCAATCGGAACAAGTGCTTATCTGATCAATAAAAATCAACGCCCGACGGGATTTTCTACTGGTGTTGAAAATACATTTAAACAGCAGCCTTATCACCTCGCTAGTTTGAGTGGTGTAGCTGCGGAGAATATAGATTTTACCGCTGCCGCAGAGAGTACGATTCATGGTGTCGTCCATATTAAAGCAACGGCTAATGCGCAGGCTTCAGGGGGGGAGGAATATATAGATCCGTTTGAGTATTTCTTTGGTTTTGGTGGACGAGGAGGGTTTCAGCGCCCTCAGCAACAGCCAAGGGTAGGCGCTGGTTCTGGTGTTATAATTTCAACAGATGGCTATATTATCACAAATAACCATGTGATAGATGGCGCGGATGAGTTGGAGGTTACCTTGAATGATAATCGTAAATTCCCGGCAAAGGTCATAGGCGCGGATCCGACGACAGATATAGCGTTGATAAAAATAGAGGCAACAGATCTGCATACGATTCCTTTCGGCGATTCTGAAAAGTTGAAAGTCGGAGAATGGGTGTTGGCTGTCGGAAACCCGTTTAATTTGACATCAACAGTTACGGCCGGTATCGTTAGCGCAAAGAGCCGTGGTAATATTGGAACCGGAAGAGATCGTAGCAAGATAGAGTCATTTATACAGACAGATGCTGCCGTTAATCCCGGAAATAGTGGAGGCGCATTGGTGAATACTCGTGGAGAGTTGGTTGGTATCAATACGGCTATCTATTCGGAGACGGGTAATTTTGCCGGTTATTCTTTTGCTGTACCTATCAGCATTGCCGGAAAAGTGGCAAATGATTTGAAACAATATGGCACGGTACAACGGGCTGTCTTAGGTATATTGATTCAAGATCCTCAATATGTGCCGGATGAAGATAAGGCAAAGCTGAAGGTGTTTGAGGGCGCTTATGTTGGAGGCTTCGCAGAGCGCAGTTCCGCAAAGGAGGTCGGTGTAGAGAAGGGTGATGTGATTGTTGCCGTAAATGGCGTGAAAGTTAAATCATCAAGCGCATTGCAAGAACAAATCAGTAAATATCGTCCGGGTGATAAGATTGAGTTGACAATCAACCGTGCGGGTAGTGTGAAGAAGTTTGTCGTTGAGTTGAGAAATGCTCAAGGAAGCACAAAGGTAGTGAGAGGTGGTGACGGAACAGAGGTGATGGGCGCCGCGTTCAAGTCTTTGAGTAGTGAGCAAAAACGTAAATTGGGCGTAAGCTATGGCGTTGAGGTTACTGGCTTGACGAGTGGAAAGTTGAGAGACGCCGGTATAAAGAAAGGTTTTATTATTATGATTGTAAACAATCAAAAGATCACCGCGCCGGAAGATTTGGAGAGAATTGTAGAAAGTATTCTTCAAGGACGTGCGGAAGATCAAGGTTTGTTTATAAAAGGATTTTATCCAAATGGTCGCACAAAGTATTATGCGATAGATTTAGCTGAGTGAGATAGAATAGAGAGAAATCTTATCTGTAAGATTGTTAAAGGTTTTTAATTGGCCGGATAAGGAGCGCATCCGGCCAGTTAATACAATAAAAAATGTTATCTTTGCACTCCATATTCTCAATTAAATAAATTGAATGAGACAATTAAAGATCACAAAGTCCATTACTAACCGCGAAAGTGCTTCGCTTGATAAGTATCTTCAAGAGATTGGTCGAGAAGATCTTATTACAGTCGAAGAGGAAGTGGAATTGGCACAAGCAATCAAAAGAGGAGATCGTAGAGCATTAGAAAAACTAACTAGAGCGAATCTTCGTTTTGTCGTTTCTGTGGCAAAGCAATACCAAAATCAAGGTTTAAGTTTGCCTGACCTTATTAATGAGGGTAACTTAGGATTGATTAAGGCAGCCGAGAAATTTGATGAGACAAGGGGCTTTAAGTTTATTTCTTATGCGGTATGGTGGATTCGTCAGTCTATTTTGCAGGCATTAGCTGAACAGTCTAGAATTGTTCGTCTTCCGTTGAATCAGGTTGGCTCACTGAATAAGATCAGTAAGGCCTTCTCAAAGTTCGAGCAGGAAAATGAGCGTAGACCGTCTCCAGAAGAACTTGCGGATGAATTGGACATTCCGGTAGATAAGATATCAGATACATTGAAAGTGTCTGGACGTCATATCTCAGTGGATGCTCCTTTCGTAGAAGGTGAAGACAATAGCCTTTTGGATGTGCTCGTGAATGATGACGCTCCCATTGCGGACCGGTCATTAATGAACGAATCATTGTCAAAAGAAATTGACAGAGCTCTTGCTACATTGACCGAAAGAGAATGTGAAATTATCAAGATGTTTTTCGGTATAGGCTGTCAGGAAATGACATTGGAAGAGATTGGCGACAAATTTGGCCTCACTAGAGAGCGCGTCCGCCAAATCAAGGAAAAAGCAATTAGAAGATTAAGACAAGGTTCTCGTAGCAAACTCCTCAAATCGTATTTAGGCTAATCAATCTTTGGATTAGCGAAGGCTCTTGGTCCGGAAAGGATCAAGAGCCTTTTTGTTTATATGGCTATTTATAATTACAATTGTTCTTTAAAAAATTGCTAAGCCTAAGCAGCTTTGGCGGTGAATAAAATTTTAGCACATTTCTTCATGCTTAACCATTCGTTTTTGACAACATTTCAATGACCTCTTTAGTGTTTTCGAACCGACTTTTATCGATTCTATTGTTTAATTATTCTGTAAACTTTAACAAAAAATTAAACGAGGAAATTGCGTGTAAACTAGATGTTGTTTTTTTTGCAAAACCAACCATTCAAGGGAAAGAGGAGCCAATGAAAACAGCAATGATTTGATTAGGCAATACTTCCCGAATGGTACGGACTTTAGGAACATAACCGATGAACAGTTAATGCGCGTTCAAAACATCTTAAACTCAAGACCGAGAAAAAGATTTGGTTACATGACCTCAAAGGGAAAATATAAATTATTAATTAACAATGAGTTCAACGCTGTTGCGTTGTCGGTTAGGATTCGGGTTTTATACATATATGAAATCAAATATTATAAAACATATTTTACTCTGTATTATAATTGTATTTTGTTTTCCGTTGAACATTCATTGTGCTCATAAAATAACAGGACAAGTTACAGACATGTCGCAAAAAACGATACCTATGGCCACCATACAACTTCTACAGCCAGACTCCTCATTTGTGAAAGGTACTGTGACAAACAACAACGGCATATTCAACTTGGAAAATATAAAAAAGGAAATTACATTCTGTCTGTAAGTTGTGTAGGCTATCTAAATACTTTTTTAAACTTCGCAATGCCGGAAACGGATTTCCAAGTTCCTCCAATCGCATTGAAAGAAAACAGTATAGCCTTGGGAAGCATCACTGTTACAGCAAATTCCGTCATCCAAAAGAAAGACCACCTGCTGATTATCCCAGACAGACAACAGATAAAACACGCCTATACCGGATACGACCTGTTGTACAACCTGATGATACCGGGAATCAGCGTAGACAGACATCAAGGGACAGTTTCCACATCCAAAGAAGGCGCTACACTATACATAAATGGGAGAAAAGCGGATTTCAGGGAAATACAGAATCTACGACCCAAAGATATCGAAAAGATAGAATACTACGACACCCCTACCGACGAATACTTAGGAGATGTGGCCTCTATCAATTATATCGTCAAAGAGTACACGACGGGAGGGTATGTCTCACTAGATGGAGAACAGAACATTGGTTACCTAAAAGGAGATTACAATGCCGGATTCAAGATAACACATAACCAAACGAACTATATGCTGTTCGCCGGATACAATCTGCGTGAATACGACGGAATATACACACAGAAAGAAGAACATCTCAATTTGGACGGAAATACAACTGTGGATAAGGAGTCTGAAACGGAAAGTGCAACCTATAAAAACGACCAGCAGTATGTGCAGTTCAAAATCAATAACAATACGGAAAAAAGGATGCTGACAGGAACGCTTTCGCTAGTCCATAATAATACCCCGCACAATGACCTAAATGAAACGTTCATCTATCACGATAGTAAGGCCAACCAGACGGCCAATGCCCGGGAATCCGTCAACCAAAACAGTTTGAAACCGTCAGTTTCACTAGATGGCATATTTCACATGAAGAACGATCAGAGACTGAGGGTCATGATGAATTCAGCCTACTCTAGAAATGCATATCAAAGGAACTATTCGGAAGATGCCCGGCGGTATAAGACAAATGTCGGTGAAGACCTGTATTCTTTCAGTGGCATTGCTACCTACAGTATCAAGCTGAAGCACAACAATTCTTTTGGAGGAAATATCGGACACTATCACAACATCACCTCTTCTGGATACGAAGGAAGTATGGCCTCTTCCCAACAACACCTGTGGATGGGCGAAACCATTTCGTTTCTCAGCTATAGCCAAGACATCGGGAAACGGTTCACACTCAGTGTTTCGCCTGGAGTCTCGCTGCTGAATTATAACCTGAACCATGGAAATACACAGCATTTCTGGACATTCAGAACAAATACGTGGTTGCAGTATAACTTGAATCCAAACCATCAGTTTGTGTTGGGATTCTCAAGAGGGAATGAACAGGCCGATATCAGCTACTTGAACACAGCCAGTCAGGCGGTAGACTCTCTGCAGACGAGAAGAGGAAACCCTTATCTAGACAACCCGAAGATACACGACTATTTCTTCAATTATCGTGCACAGATGAACAGCCTGGGTATTCAGTTCAATGCGAAGTATACTAAGTATCTGCACAACATCAGCTATACCTATTTTGTGGAAGACGGCAAGCTGATTAACTCCTATCAGTCGGATGATTCGTTCCACAAGCTTAGTCTGGAAGGACTGTGCTCCTACCGCATTTCAGACAATCTGCGGACCAATGTCGCTTTGCGATATGAGCATATGTATGTTCCTCAGCATTCACAACAGAAGGAGGACAACTTCTTTGCCTCCATAGACTTGAACTATTTTATCGGTTCGTTCACCATCAACGCATATGCAAAGACTACGGAACGGAAGCTAGATCAAACCACTCTTGCCTTCTTAAAGAACCCGGCCTTATACGGTCTGTCCGTACGTTACAACAGAAAGAACTGGATGGTGGAAGCAGGTACGGAAAATCCATTTACCAAACACCTGCATTACCGCGAATATGCAAATTATGACATCTATTGGTACAACCAGACAAGAACTAGCCGTGTCTATCAGCAGACTGCCTACATTAAACTAGCCTATACTTTCGATTTCGGGAAAAAAGTATCCAAAGATTCAAATTATATAGACCGAAGCATCAATAGTGCCATATTGAAAGTAAGATAATATGAATACATATAAAGATTTTATCATCCATCAAAAACCGCTAACGGCTAACCAAGAGAATCGTGTGCTGCTCTTGCGTGATGGACAGTACTACGAAACTAGTACCGCTGGTGGAAGAGTTACAACACCGCGAGACGGTAGAAGAGTCAATTACTACCTATATCGAAAAGAAGTAATTATGTATAAGATAAAAATTGGATGATTTATTTATTAATAGAAAAAGAGTTAAAGGATGGAGGCAAATAGCTTTTTATTAAAATTGAAGATAGAACGATAGCGCTTCTCGTGAAGAAAATAGGAAGTGAAGAGTGTATCCGCAAGCTTGATCTACCATTAAAGGAATATGGCGTAGAGCATAAAAGAGAGCAAAGAAGAGGAATTTTGTCAATCTCCAATTGATTTTTTGTACATTTGCCGACAAGAAAATAATACCATAAAAACGATTTAACGATGACTACAAGACGAAATTTCCTAAAAATAGGATCTCTTTCCTTGGCGGGCGTATGGCTAGGAGAAAATGTTCATGCGTCCATGAGTGTGCATGATGAAAAAAAAAGCTTTAGTGCGATCGCATCTAAAGTGACAGGTGACTTCAGTTGTAAAAGACCTGTTAGAGCGGACAGAAAGTTTATATCGGAAGCGGTAGAGGAGCAACTAAAGGTCTCAAAAGCTAAAATTAAAGATCCGAAGTTAGCTTGGATGTTTGAAAACTGTTATCCAAACACATTAGATACGACTTGTGAGTTTAAGATGGTGAATGGAAAGCCAAATACATTCGTTATTACGGGAGATATTCATGCGATGTGGTTACGTGATTCATCGGCGCAAGTTTATCCCTTTGTTACATTAGCGAAGAAAGATGAGAACTTGCGACTCATGTTGGTTGGTGCGATCAATCGTCAGACCGCTTGTATCATTATTGATCCATATGCGAATGGCTTTAATGAGGGGCCGACAGGAAGCGAGTGGGAGAGCGATCGTACAGAGATGAAGAAGGAGCTTCATGAGCGTAAGTGGGAGATTGATTCTTTATGCTATCCGATTCGTTTGGCTTATTATTATTGGAAAGAAGTTGGTGATACATCGGTGTTTGATGCTCGCTGGGAGCAAGCGATGGAGGCTGTTTATCGGACATTTAAAGAACAACAGCGTAAGGATAACTTAGGCCCATACCGTTTTTCTCGTGTGACAGATAGACAAGGTGACACCTTGTTGAATGATGGATGGGGTAGTCCGGTAAATCCGGTCGGATTGATAGTTTCTTCTTTCCGTCCTTCAGATGACGCTACATTGTTTGGCTTTTTAGTGCCTTCTAATTTATTTGCCATTACTTCTCTTCGCCAAGTGGCAGAAATACTTCGTGTAGTAAGAAAGAACGAGGAATTTGCTTCTCGTTGTGAGGCTTTAGCGAACGAGGTGGAGGCTGCGGTAAAGAAGTATGCGATCGTTGAGCATCCTGAATACGGGCAAGTTTACGCTTATGAAGTAGATGGATATGGCGCTCGTGTCTTTATGGATGACGCGAATGTGCCAAGCTTGTTGGCTTTGCCGTTCTTGGGTTGTGTGAGTGTAGATGATCCGATCTATCAAAATACACGACGTATGGTCTTAAGTTCCTCGAATCCTTATTTCTTCAAAGGAAAGGCTGGAGAAGGTATAGGGGGGCCACATATAGGCTTTAACTATATCTGGCCGATGAGCTTAATCATGCGCGCTACCACATCTAATGATGAAAAAGAAATTCGTTATTGTATAGAGACATTGCGTGATACGGATGGTGGAACAGGTTTTATGCATGAATCATTCCATAAGGATAATCCATCAGATTATACACGCTCTTGGTTCGCTTGGGCCAATACGTTATTTGGAGAGCTGATCGTTAAGTTGCAATCTGAGGGTAAGCTAAAAGATTTATTAGGATAAATATATCATGGAATTTAGGAGATAACGCTATTGTCGTAGTGAGGGCATAGGCGTTATCTCCATTTATAATACTATAATCAGATCTACATTATTTATATATGAAAACTAATCAAATGTTTGTCTTGACAGGAATGGTTGCCCTTGCCGCTACTTCCTGTGGACAGAAGGAAAAAACACAAGAACAGGTCAAGCCTATGAATATTCTATATATTATGTCGGATGACCACTCTTTTCAAACTATTAGCGCTTATGATAAACGTTATATCCAAACACCTAATATAGATAGGATAGCGAATGAAGGCGTACGTTTTACCAATAGTTTTGTGGCCAACTCAATTAGTGGGCCTAGTCGTGCTTGTATGTTGACCGGTAAGCATAGCCATAAGAATGGATTTATCGATAATGATCATACGTTTGATGGGGCGCAACAGACATTCCCTAAATTGTTGCGAAAGGCCGGTTATCAGACCGCGATGATTGGTAAGTGGCATTTGACTTCTGAGCCGACTGGATTTGATTATTGGAATATATTGGTAGGTCAAGGGGATTACTATAATCCGGTATTTATTGATAATGGTAAGAAAAGACAGATAGAGGGGTATGCGACGAATATTACGACAGATTTAGCGATCGATTGGTTGGAGAATAAGCGTGATAAGAATAAGCCGTTCTGTTTGCTATTGCACCACAAAGCTCCTCATCGTACGTGGATGCCAGATACGTGTGACTTGCGTCTGTATGATGATGTACAATTTCCTTTGCCGGAGAATTTCTATGACAACTATGAAAATAGGGAAGCGGCGGCGGAGCAGAAAATGAGTATCATAAATGATATGGATATTATTTATGATTTAAAGATGGCGGATAAAGAAAATGAGATTCATTCCTCTAATCCGGATCTTGAGAAATATGGACGAAATTTATATACGCGAATGAATCCGGAGCAAAAGGCCGCATGGGATGCCTATTATGATCCTATCATAAAGGATTTTAAGGAGAAAAAGCGTACGGGAAAAGAACTTGCTGAATGGAAGTATCAGCGTTATATGCACGACTATCTTCGTGTGATTCATTCGGTGGATCGAAATATAGGCGTGGTGCTTGATTATTTGGAGAAACATGGATTGCTAGATAATACATTAGTAGTATATACTTCAGATCAGGGCTTCTATATGGGTGAACATGGTTGGTTTGATAAACGATTCATGTATGAAGAATCGTTCCGTACACCTTTATTGATGCGTTTGCCGGGAGGAAAGAAAGGAGATATTACCCAATTTGTCCAAAATATAGATTATGCTCCAACGTTCTTGGAATTAGCGGGAGTGTCCATTCCTGAAGATATTCAAGGAGAGTCGTTGCTGCCATTGTTGAAAGGCGAATCTCCAAAAGATTGGCGCAAGTCTCTCTATTATCATTATTATGAGTATCCTGCGGAGCATGCGGTAAAACGTCATTATGGTGTACGTGATGAACGCTATAAATTGATACATTTCTATGATGATATAGATAAATGGGAGCTTTATGATCTGCAAGAGGATCCTCATGAGATGAATAATTTGTATGGTAAGCAAGGCTATGAGGAAATAACGAGACATATGATGGATGAGCTTCACAAGTTGCAAGTGAAATATGATGATCCAATACGTTTGTCTGTAGAAAATAAGAAATAATAGATATGTATAATTGCGCTAGCTGAATCTTTAAAAGGGGGAGGCTGGCGTAATTTGCTTTTGTGAATGTGTTTGTGTTGGTTAAAAATGTATATTTGCGGTATTCAATATCTTCTATATTATGTCTATGGAAGATTGTGTGTGAAAGATTTTATTAATCAACGTAAGGTTTTTTGAGCCAATTGCGTTAAAAACGTATGAGTATGGAAAATTTGAATTGGTCTGAGCTTGGATTTGGCTATATAAAGACAGACTATAACGTAAGATGTTATTATCGTGATGGAAAGTGGGGAGAATTAGAGGTCTCTTCGTCTGAGATGATCAATATTCATATGGCGGCGACATGTTTGCATTATGGTCAAGAGGCATTTGAAGGGTTGAAGGCTTTTAGAGGAAAGGATGGAAAAATAAGAGTCTTCCGTATGGACGAGAACGCCAAGCGCCTTCAGTCTTCAAGTAGAGGAATAAAAATGGCTGAATTGCCGGTGGAGTTGTTTGAGAAAGCTATTCGGAAGGTTGTGCGATTGAATGAGCGTTTTGTGCCACCATATGAAAGTGGCGCGGCATTATATATACGTCCATTGTTGTTAGGCTTAGGTGCTCAAGTAGGGGTTAGACCGGCGGAAGAATATATGTTTGTTGTTTTCGTGACTCCGGTAGGTCCTTATTTTAAGGGAGGATTTCAGCCGTCAAAGGTTTGTGTCTTAAGAGAGTATGACCGTGCGGCTCCTAATGGCACAGGCACAATAAAGGTAGGAGGTAATTATGCGGCCAGCCTAGTGGCGGGAGAAATCGCTCATTCAAAGGGTTATGCAGCCGTGCTTTATCTGGATCCGAAGGAGAAGAAATATTTGGATGAATGTGGCCCGGCAAACTTTTTTGGAATACGAGGCAATAGCTATATAACACCACAATCACATTCTATCTTGCCGTCAATAACCAATAAAAGTTTACAGCGATTGGCGGAAGATATGGGTTTGACCGTGGAGCGTCGTCCGGTTCCTTTTGAAGAGATAGCCACTTTTGATGAGGCAGCAGAATGCGGAACGGCGGCGGTTATCGCTCCAATTTCTCAAATCGATGATTTAGACGAAAATCGTTCATTTGTGATAGCGAAAGATGGTAAGCCCGGTCCTGTATGTGAGAAGCTATACCATAAGTTACGTGCGATACAATATGGAGACGAACCGGATGTTTATGGCTGGGTGTCTATTATAGATTGATAAAAGAGGCCGGTCGATAGAAGTCTTTTCTTGTCCGGCTTGCTTCATTGAACTGACAATTTGAATGTCGGATTGTTAGTCTCGATTTATAATTTTATCAATATATTTGTAATCTCTGCATTGCAAATAAAAGGAAGTTGCTTATCTTTGCCCCAAGATAATTAGAGACTAAGGTTATCAACTTTTGGATATTAAGGTGGAGGCATTCTATAAGACACATAAATATTTGGTTGAGCATTTATACTCTCCGGTTCGGAGGGGATTGATGGATGAAATCAATTGGGATGATCGATTAATAGGCATCAAAGGTTCTCGAGGCGTAGGAAAGACCACTTTCTTATTGGATTATGCGAGAGAGCGTTTTGGCGCGAATAATAAGGAGTGCCTATACATTAATTTAAATCATTTTTACTTTACGGAGCGTACACTGATCGATTTTGCCGCCGAGTTTCGGGCCAAAGGAGGGAAAGTGTTGCTAATAGACCAAGTCTTCAAATATTCAAATTGGTCAAAAGAGTTGCGCTATTGCTATGATAATTTTGAAGATTTGAAGATTGTTTTCTCAGGTTCTTCCGTAATGTGTTTAGAAGAAGAGAATCCAAACCTATCTCGCGAAGCGGTTTTGTATAATCTTCGAGGATTTTCATTTCGTGAGTTTTTAAATTTGATGTCGGGAACACAAATCCCAACTTATACGTTTGATGAGATATTAAAAAATCACCAGACAATAGCAAAAGAGATTTGCTCTATTGTTCGCCCGATGGCTTATTTTCAGGATTATCTTCATCATGGTTTTTATCCGTTCTTTTTGGAGAAGCGCAATTTCTCTGAGAACCTATTGAAGACTATGAATATGATGTTGGAGGTGGATGTGTTATATATAAAGCAAATAGAACAGAGCTATTTGCCTAAATTACGTAAGTTGCTCTATTTGTTGGCGATAAGTGCTCCTTGTACGCCTAATATCAGTCAACTAAGTAAAGATATAGAGACATCCCGTGCAACGGTTATGAATTACATCAAATATTTGGCGGACGCTCGTTTGATGAATATACTGTATCCCGTGGGAGAGTCATTTCCAAAGAAGCCTTCAAAGGTATATATGTATAATTCAAATTTGATGTATCCGATTCGTCCAATGGAAGTGAACATACAAGCAGTACGAGAGTCGTTTTTTTATAATCAGCTCATGAAGGATAATAGCTTGAATGGAGGAGCTAAAAACTCCCATTTCCTGGTAAATGAACAATACAATTTTCGGATAGAGGAGAATATGAAAATCAAGAATAATCCGGATCTGTATTATGCCGTTGATAAAACTGAGATCGGAGAAGAGAATATGATTCCTCTTTGGTTGTTCGGTTTTTTATATTAAGTAAATTCTTTTTTAATACTAATAGTTTATAGGTCTATGACAAAACAGAAGAAATTTTTAACCTGTGATGGTAATCAGGCCGCTGCGCATATCTCTTTTATGTTCAGTGAGGTAGCCGCTATTTACCCCATCACTCCGTCATCTACAATGGCAGAATATGTAGATGAGTGGGCTGCAGCCGGACGTAAAAATATTTTCGGCGAGACTGTAATGGTACAGGAAATGCAATCAGAGGGTGGTGCCGCAGGTGCTGTTCATGGTTCATTGCAAGCTGGTGCCTTGACAACAACTTACACCGCTTCTCAAGGTTTATTGCTGATGATCCCTAACATGTACAAGATCGCTGGAGAATTGCTTCCTTGCGTTTTCCATGTATCTGCTCGTACGTTAGCTTCTCATGCATTGTGTATCTTTGGTGATCATCAAGATGTCATGTCTGCTCGTCAGACTGGTTTCGCGATGTTGGCTGAAGGTTCTGTACAGGAGGTCATGGATTTGGCAGGTGTAGCGCACTTGGCGACAATTAAATCTCGTGTACCATTCGTGAACTTCTTTGATGGTTTCCGTACATCTCATGAGATTCAGAAAATCGAGGCTTTGGAGAATGAAGATTTAGCTCCGCTTATCGATCAAAAGGCTTTGGCTGAATTCCGTGCTCGTGCGTTGAATCCGGAAAAACCGGTAGCTCGTGGTATGGCTGAGAATCCAGATCATTTCTTCCAACACAGAGAGTCTGCAAATACTTATTACGAGGCTGTTCCGGCTATCGTTGAGGAATATATGAATGAGATAGCCAAGATTACAGGCCGTAAACATGGTTTGTTTGATTATTACGGTGCTGAAGATGCGGACCGTGTTATCATCGCTATGGGTTCTGTAACAGAGGCTACTCGCGAGGCTATCGATTATTTGACAGCTAAAGGCGAGAAAGTAGGTTTGGTTTCTGTTCACTTGTATCGTCCGTTCTCTGCTAAGCATTTCTTGGCAGCTGTTCCTAAGACAGCTAAGCGTATCGCTGTTTTGGATCGTACAAAAGAGCCGGGTGCAATAGGTGAGCCATTATATCTAGATGTAAAAGAGTGCTTCTATGGCAAGGAGGATGCTCCGGTTATCGTAGGTGGCCGTTATGGTTTGGGTTCAAAGGATACAACTCCTGCTCAAATCTTGTCTGTATATGAGAATTTGGCTTTACCGATGCCGAAGGATCACTTTACGATTGGTATCGTAGATGATGTAACATTTACATCTCTTCCTCAGAAGAAGGAGATCGCATTAGGCGGTGATGGTATGTTTGAGGCTAAGTTCTACGGTTTGGGTGCTGATGGTACTGTTGGTGCGAACAAGAACTCAGTGAAGATTATCGGTGAGAACACAAACAAATATTGTCAGGCTTATTTCTCTTACGACTCTAAGAAGTCTGGAGGTTTCACTTGCTCTCACTTACGTTTTGGTGATCATCCTATTCGTTCTACTTATTTGGTGAATACTCCAAACTTCGTCGCTTGTCACGTTCAGGCATATCTACGTATGTATGATGTAACTCGTGGTTTGCGTGAAAACGGTACATTCTTGTTAAATACAGTATGGAACGCAGAGGAGTTGGCTAAACACTTGCCTAATCGTGTAAAACGTTATTTCGCTCAGAAAAATATTACTGTTTATTATATCAACGCGACTCAAATCGCATTGGAGATTGGTTTGGGTAATCGTACAAACACAATCCTTCAGTCTGCGTTCTTCCGTATTACGGGCGTTATCCCTGTAGACTTGGCTATTGAGCAAATGAAGAAATTCATCGTTAAGTCTTATGGAAAGAAGGGTGAGGATGTAGTAAACAAGAACTATGCCGCTGTTGATCGTGGTGGTGAGTACAGCCAATTGACAATTGATCCTGCTTGGGCTAATCTACCGGATGATGAGGTTGTTGCGAACAACGATCCCGCATTTATCAATGAGGTGGTTCGTCCTATCAATGCGCAAGATGGTGATCTATTGAAAGTATCAGCGTTCAAGGGTATCGAGGATGGTACTTGGGAACAAGGTACAGCGAAATATGAGAAACGTGGTGTAGCGGCGTTTGTTCCTGTATGGAATGAGGCTAACTGTATCCAGTGTAACCAATGTGCTTATGTTTGTCCTCACGCTTCTATCCGTCCGTTCGTATTGAACGATGAAGAACAGAAGGGCGCTAAGTTCCCGATGATTGACGTGAAGGCTCCCGCTACATTGAAAGGCATGAAGTTCCGTATGCAAGTAGACGTTCTAGACTGTTTGGGTTGCGGTAACTGTGTTGATGTTTGTCCGGGATTTAAGGGAAACAAGGCATTATCTATGGTTCCATTGGAAGGTCAGTTGCCTGAAGCTGAAAACTGGGAATATTGTGTAAAGAATGTAGCTTCTAAGCAGAATATGGTAGACATCAAGTCTAATGTTAAGAATTCTCAGTTCGCTACTCCTTTGTTTGAATTCTCTGGTGCTTGCTCAGGTTGTGGTGAGACTCCGTATGTGAAGTTGATCTCTCAATTGTTTGGTGATCGTGAGATGGTAGCTAACGCTACAGGATGTTCTTCAATTTATTCAGGTTCTGTTCCATCAACTCCTTATACAACGAACGAGAAAGGTCAAGGTCCTGCATGGGCAAACTCATTGTTCGAGGACTTCTGTGAGTTCGGTCTTGGTATGGAGTTAGCGAACGAGAAGATGCGTGCTCGCCTAGAGAACGTAATGACTGAGGCTGTTGCTGCGGATTGTTGCCCGGCAGAGTTGAAGTCTTTGTTTACCGCTTGGATGGAAAACAAGAACGATGCTGAGAAGACAAAAGAGCTAGCCGCTCAAATTATGCCGTTGGTTGAGGCTAACAAAGATAAATGTGATCATTGCAAGCGTGTAGCTGCGTTGTCTCAATTCTTAGTAAAACGCAGCCAGTGGATCATCGGTGGTGATGGCGCTTCTTACGATATAGGTTACGGTGGTTTGGATCACGTGATCGCTTCTGGTAAGAATGTTAATATCCTTGTTTTGGATACAGAGGTATATTCTAACACAGGTGGACAGTCTTCAAAGGCTACTCCTGTTGGCGCGATCGCTAAATTCGCCGCTGCAGGTAAGCGTGTTCGTAAAAAGGATCTAGGTTTGATGGCTACGACATACGGTTATGTTTACGTCGCTCAAATCGCTATGGGCGCTGATCAAGCTCAGACATTGAAGGCTATCCGTGAGGCTGAGGCTTACGACGGTCCTTCTTTGATTATTGCTTATGCTCCTTGTATCAATCACGGATTGAAGAAGGGTATGGGTAAATCTCAAGCTGAGGAGAAAGAGGCTGTAGCATGTGGTTACTGGCATTTGTGGCGCTACAATCCTTCTTTAGAGGCTGAGGGCAAGAATCCGTTTACTTTGGATAGCAAAGAGCCGGATTGGAGTAAGTTCCAAGACTTCTTGAAGGGTGAGGTTCGTTTCGCTTCTGTTATGAAACAATATCCGCAAGAGGCAGCAGAGTTGTTCGCTGCCGCTGAGGAGAACGCTAAATGGCGTCTACGTAGCTATAAGCGTTTAGCGGCTGAGAACTGGAATCTAGAGGCTTAATAGACCTTTATATAATTAGATAGAAAGCGGTGTCGTCGGAAACGATTGACACCGCTTTTTCTTTGTTTACGTCTGTTCATAAATAAGGTATGGAAAGAGAAATTTTCCCAAAAGATGAATCAAGGTGATTTGAGGAAAATCTGTTAACTTTGTCATGGAAGAAAATGAAGGAATAATATGGTAAAAGCTGTTTTTTTTGATATAGATGGGACTTTGGTTAGCTTTAAGACACATGCTATGCCCGCTTCTACAGAGCGAGCTTTGGATATGTTGCGAGAGAAAGGAGTCAAGCTCTTTATATCCACGGGACGCCAGTTTAGGTCTATTAATAATTTGGGTTCTCGCCATTTCGATGGCTATATTACGCTCAATGGAGATTGTTGCTTGGTTGGGGAAGGAAAGGTTATTTATAAGCATCCTATTCCGCAAGAGGATATCGAGTCCTTGATTCGTTATCAAGAAGAGGTTGAGGAGTTCCCTTGCGCTTTGGTGGAAGAAGATGGCCTTTATCAAAATTATATCAATGATTCTGTAAAAGAATTGTATGGAATGCTGAATTTTCCATATCCTCCATTGCGGCCATTGCGTGGCAACAAAGGGAAAGAGGTATATCAATTGATAGCTTTTTTTACGCCGGGACAAGAGTCTAGAATCATGGCGGTTTTGCCTGGTTGTGAAGCGACTCGCTGGAATAATCTCTTTGCGGATGTTGTTCCTAAGGGTAGTAATAAGGCGATAGGTATTGATAAGATTATAGCTTATTATGGCATTTCGTTAGACGAGACAATGGCTTTTGGAGATGGTGGCAATGATGTTGCTATGTTGCGTCATGCGGGTATTGGAGTGGCGATGGGCAATGCCGGCGCGGAAGTGAAAGAGGCGGCGGATTATGTGACCACTTCGGTGGATGAGGATGGAATAATGAACGCTTTGAGGCATTTTAATGTTATATAGAAAAAAAGAAATTATGATTGAAGAGTTGATTCGTTATAATAAAGAGTTCGTGAAGAATAAAGGATATGAGAAATATATCACGAACAAGTATCCGGACAAGAAAATAGCTATTTTGTCATGTATGGATACACGTTTGACAGAGTTGTTGCCTGCCGCTTTAGGGGTAAAGAATGGAGATGTCAAGATCATAAAGAATGCGGGAGGTATTATTTCTCATCCTTTTGGAAGTGTAATACGTAGTTTGATGGTTGCCATTTATGAGTTGGGCGTAACAGAAGTTATGGTGATAGGGCATACTGATTGTGGCGCAAAACATATGAATAGCGAAGAAATGATAAAAAAGATGCTGGAAAGAGGTGTTCCTCAAGAGCGTATAGACATGATTCGCTATTGTGGCATAAATTTTGATTCCTGGTTATGTGGTTTTGACACATCGGAGATATCCGTACACGAAACGGTTGAGCAAATAAGAAATCATCCGTTATTACCTACGGATATTGTGGTGCGTGGATTTGTAATTAATTCATTGACAGGAGAATTAACTCCGGTTGAATGAATGTTCTCTTTTTAGGCTTTATTTGCATAAGTCATAAAGATTACAAAAAACAAATCATTTTCTATGTTTTATAGCATAAATATAGAATTAATGATTATCTTTGTGGTGTCTTTAAAAGGAAAAAGAAAGTTTAGGATTATGATTAACTCGCCTTCCTGGAGAGGAAGGCATAAAAAATAAATATTATGATGATGATGAGTAAAAATGAAAAAAGCTTACGAGCTTTAGCGATGTTGCGTTATCAAGCAAATCGTTACCAATCAATTGGCAATGGTGCTAAAAGTCAACAATTGAACGCAGAGATCCGTCGCCTTATGAGCGAAATGAATTCAGAGACGGAAAAGAACTAAATCCGTGTCTTGTGAAAATTTTTAGTTAGAAAGAAGATAAAAGAAGACATCTCTTGCCTCCGTATCGTAAAAAACGGAAGGGTGAGAGATAAAGATGGAGGACTACCGATAGCGATTTCGCTAAGGTCAGTCTTTTTTTTGCTCTTTATTGAACATTTTCTATTTATGAATCTTCATTTTTAGCCTCTATTTTAGGGGTATTTCCTAATTTAAAAACGGCATAAAACGGCATAAATAAAGGCCTTGTCGAGTGAATAGTTAATCACTTGTCGAGTGAATAGTTAATCACTACCCCTAGTGAATAGTTATTCTAATGAGTAGTGAATAGTTATTCACTTAATGTGTTGTGTTTTAGTGTGTTATGTGTATATGTAAAAAACAGTGGTGTTGAGGTGGGATATTGAGCCCTTGTCGATTAAAAAAGAAGAGTAAATTTTATTTGTCAGACAACTTGTTTTGCGAATTGATCCATCTAAGAGGAGACGGCTGTGAATAGGGACCTGCCTTTTGATGAGGAAACAGGTCAACAGATTTTACAGATACATGGTTGCCTTTTTGTGTGCAGACCAAACATTTCGATTGTAGTTTCCTTTCAGCCAAATTGAAAATCATATTAGGATTGAAATGAACACCATTGATACGTACCTCAAAGTGGAGATGTTCAGTGGTGGCTCTTCCTGTTCGTCCGGTAAGCGCAATAGGCTGTCCCGCTTGGACACGGTCTCCAGGTTTCACGAAGTTTTTGGAGTTATGGCTGTAAACAGTCTCTAAGCCATTATAATGGCGAATGACTATCACATTGCCGTATGCGGCAAAAGGTTTAGCCATTCGGACAATGCCGTCAAAAGCGGCAACAATAGTGTCATTCGGACAAGTTTTGATATCAACGCCTGTATGATGTTTTCTTCTTCCTCCATACGGTGAGATAACTTTCCCATTTGGAAGAGGAAAGGCATACTCACCGGTTGGTATCAGAGATAGATCTATGATCTCTGTATTGCTTTTGTTGAAAAGTTTCTTATCTTTAATAGCTACTTGCGTTTGTTCGCTGGAGTTGAAATTCTCAGTGATATCTTTTTTCGGTGCGTGATGTTCCGCTAAATCCGGTTTTTCAGGGAGTAAGAACTCAAAGCCATTAGAAGGAAGAGGAAAATTTTCTGCCGGAAAGTCAGCATCCTTATGTGCGTTAGAATGTCTCATAAATACTTGCGAACGACAAGAGGCCAGCATGATGAGAGTCAAAATAATTATTCCATTATATATTTTAGATGTCATTAGGTCAAGTTTTTCCTACAAAATTAATAATAATCCCAATAGTTTCAGATAAGAAGAGATTAAAATATCGTTAGAGTTTCTGAACTTTAAGATAGTCTAACTCACTTCAACACTCCTTATAAATATTATAAAACATATTTCTTGCGGAATTAGTATTTTTTAAGTAATGATATTTTTTTGATATATTAATCTCTTTACATTTGTGAATGTATTATAGTGATATTACGAATTAGTAGAGCGTTTGTTTTTTCCTCTGTTTGCAGATTCGTGATGATGAATAAATCTATGCGTAGAGCATTGTTTTTGGAAAGCCATACATTTCTATGACATGTACGGATAAATCCGTGCGATCAATCATGTTTTTTGTTGTTTTTTAGTGAGGAAGCAAGAAGAGTCCAAGGTAATAATATGCTTGATAATCTCAAGTTATGTTTTTGACGGAATGACATTTTATTGTTGTAAAACATTTGTATATATGTTTTTAGGTTTATCATAAATTAAAATGGGTTAATCGAGGCCGCTTGTTTTTATTTGTATGTGAATATAGGTAAGAAAAAAGCGGCCATTTTTTAGGTTACGGCATTCTTCTGATAAAATCTTTTATATTTGTCATATTGTTAACGGATCTAATATGAAAAATTTGAAACCCGCATTGTTGTTTATGCTGTGCGCTATCATCTCTTTTTCTTGTCAAGAGGAAGAGATGGAAGTACGTGTGTTGAAGTTGGCGCATGGTTTACCTCCCACTCATTCGGTCCATTTAGGCTTGGTCTATATGGATCAGCGTTTACGAGAGATTTCTCAAGGAAGGATGGCGTTGGATATCTATTCCTCAGCCCAATTAGGATCAGAGAACCAGTGTATAGAGTTGCTTCAGATAGGAAGTCTTGATATAACAAAAGTCTCTTCTGCCGCATTGGAAGGTTTTGCCTTTCCATTCAAGGTTTTTGGAATTCCTTATTTATTTCGTTCTCGAGAGCAGTTTTTCTCTGTGCTGGATGGTCCTATTGGACAGCGTATATTAGAATCTACGACCCCTTATTGGTTTAGGGGATTGGCCTATTTTGATTCCGGCGCACGCAGTTTTTACACAGTCAGTAAGCCTGTGCGTAAGCCGGACGATTTGAAAGGGTTGAAGATTCGAGTGCAAAAGAGTCCAATTGCTGTAGAGATGATGCGAACATTTGGAGGTTAGGCCACTCCTGTTGATTGGGGCGAGTTGTATACGGCTTTGCAAAGTAATGTCGTTGATGGGGCTGAAAATAATACGCCCTCAGTTACGACAGCGTTTCATCATGAAGTGATAAAGTATTATTCGGTAAATGAGCATACGATGTGTCCGGATGTGATTATTATCAGCCAAGCCACATGGAAAAAATTGTCGGGGCAAGAGCGAGATTGGTTGAGAGATGCGGCGGACGAAGCGGCTATTTATCAACGAAAGTTATGGAATAAGCAAGAGCAGGAGTCATTGGAGGAGATGAAAGGACATGGTGTAGAGATCATTAATCCAGATAAACGTCCGTTCATTGAGGCGGCAACTCCCATGATAGAGCGTTTTAAGCAAGATCCTCTTTTTCACGATTTAATAGATCAAATACAGCATATTCATGAGAAAGATAATAGATAAAATATTAGAGTCGTTATTGATAGGCTTAATGGCTGTCCAGGTGATAGATGTGTTATGGCAAAAGTGTTGAGTCGTTATATATTGGTCTCTCCAAGCTCTATGACAGATGAGTTGGCGGGTTTTCTGTTAATATGGGTAGGTCTGTTGGGTGCGGCGTATGTGGCGGGAAAGTGCGAGCACTTGGCGATAGATATATTATTGCAGCATGTAGCGCCCCGGACACAATTACTTCTGCGTTTTTTTATCGCGTTTATTGTTTGTATGTTCGCTATAAGTGTATTGATAATAGGTGGAGGATGGCTGGTTTACACCTGTTTTCATTTAGGTGTTACTTCCGTTTCTTTAGGGATTAATTTAGGGTATGTCTATTTAGCGTTGCCTTTATCAGGATTTTTGACCGCTTATTATGTGATAGAAGATGTGGTGACATATTGTTATACTCTTAAATCTTGAAAAGATATGGATATTACGGGTGTTTTGGTATTGGTGATCAGTTTCTTTTTCTTGTTGGCTATAGGAGTTCCTGTTGCTTATGGCATAGGCGTAGCGGGAGTGTTGACAATGCTGGTTAATATAGATTCGCTTCCTGCGCTGACAACCTTTGCGATGCGAATGGCATCAGGTTTAGATAGTTTTGCGTTATTGGCGATACCATTTTTTATATTGGCTGGAAATATAATGAATAGTGGAGGAATTGCGTTACGTCTAATAGATTTCGCGAAAGTGCTTGTTGGGCGTTTGCCTGGGGGATTGGCGGTTGTTAATGTTATGGCGAATATGTTATTTGGTGCGATCAGTGGCTCAGCTGCGGCAGCAGCTTCAGCGGTAGGCAGTATAATGTCACCAGAGATGAAGAAGGCCGGCTATGATCCTAATTTCAGTGCGGCGGTAAATATTTCATCGGCTACTACAGGAATGACAATTCCTCCAAGTAATGTTTTGATTGTCTATTCGCTTGCCAGTGGGGGAGTTTCTGTGTCGTCTTTGTTTATGGCGGGTTATTTACCGGGAATATTAATAGGCATAGCCATGATGATAGTCGCAGCGATGATAGCGGCCCGAAAGGGGTATCCAGTAGGTGAGCGAGTGCCTTTAACCACTGTTGTTCGGGTATTTTTTAGGGCGATTCCTAGTCTGATGTTATTGGTTATCGTAATTGGTGGCATATTAATGGGGTGGTTTACGGCTACGGAGGCCTCTGCTATTGCTGTTTTATATGCATTGGTATTAGCGTTTATATATAAAGAGTTGACATGGCAAAAACTTCCGGAGGTCTTGTTGAGGTCAGCCAAGACAACGGCAATAGTGCTTTTGTTGGTGGCTACGTGTACAGGTTTATCATGGATTATGAGTTATGAGAATATACCTCAAACTGTTAGCTCTATGTTGATGGAGGTTAGCGACAATCCGGTTGTGATATTGATATTGATAAATTTGATATTATTGTTTGTTGGTGTTTTTATGGACATGACACCTGCCGTATTGATATTTACATCCATATTTTTACCGATAGCGACGAGTCGGTTAGGAATGGATCCTGTGCATTTTGGTATAATGATGGTTTTGAATCTTTGTGTTGGGTTATGTACGCCTCCGGTTGGATCCGTATTGTTCATAGGTTGCGGTGTCGCTGGAATAAAGATAGATCAAGTGATACGTCCGTTATTGCCTATGTTTGTAGCGATGGTAATAGTCTTGTTTCTTGTGGCATTTGTGCCTGATATAAGTCTATTGATACCGCATTTATTTGGATTATAGATTTAATAAAATGAGGTGATAGAAAAAACACAAAGCTTAGGGTGGACTTTCCCTTGTGCTTATGTGTTTTTTCTATGAAGAAAGAATTTCTTATAAAAGCCAATAGATCCAGGCTTTTATCGTAGTGTCGTTTTAATGAAAAAGAGTTCTGGCTATACCCAACTCAAGGCCTCGAAGTTCTGCAAGGCCACGTAATCTGCCAATGCAAGAATAGCCGGGATTTGTCTTTTTGTTCAGGTCGTCAATCATTTGATGTCCGTGATCCGGTCGCATGGCGATAGAGCATTTACGTCTTTGTTGTAGCTCGAGTAGCGCCCTCATAACTGCGTGCATATCGACATCTCCCTCTAAGTGGTTAGCTTCATAGAAATTGCCATCGACATCACGGCGTGTACTTCTAAGATGAACAAAGTCAATGCGATCTCCCCACCGTGTCATCATGCCCGCTAAATCATTGTCTACCCTAACTCCGAGGGAGCCTGTGCAAAGACATAGTCCGTTGCTATGATTAGGAACCGCCTCAACAAGTTTTCGGAAATCATCTTCCGTACTCATGATACGAGGCAATCCTAAGATGGAGTAGGGAGGATCGTCCGGGTGAATGACAAGTCGTATGCCAGCCTCGTCTGCGACAGGGGCGATTTCGCGTAGAAAGTCGATTAGGTTAGAACGAAGATCTTCTGCGTTAATGTCTTTATATCGTTCTAGGGCCTCTCTGAATTGCTCGATCGTAAAGCTCTCTTCAGAACCGGGTAATCCAGCGATAATATTGCGAGTCAACAGATGCCGTTCATCTTCACTCATCAGGTCGAATCTGTGTTTTGCTATCTGTTGCTCCTTTTCAGTGTATTCAAATTGTGCTTTAGGACGTTTCAAAATAAAGAGATCAAAAGCCATAAGAGCCGCACGTTCGAATCTTAACGCCTTAGATCCGTCGGGCATTTGGTAAGCTAAGTTGGTGCGTGTCCAGTCTAAAACAGGCATGAAGTTGTAAGTGACCACATGAATGCCGCATTTCCCTAGATTTCTCAGACTTTGTTTATAGTGCTCTATGTAGGTTTTGAACGCACCGGTTCTTGTTTTGATATGCTCGTGTACAGGAACGCTTTCCACTACACTCCATTTGAGTCCGGCAGCTTCAATAAGTTTTTTTCTTTTTAATATTTCATTAACGCTCCAAACCTCTCCATTTGGGATATGATGTAGAGCATTGACAATGCCCGTAGCGCCAGCTTGTCGGATATCTTGTAGGCTGATAGGATCATTGGGCCCATACCAACGCCATGTTTGTTCACATAAATACATTATATGATACTTTTATGTTTATCATTAAATAGAAAAAGCGTCGAAACCACCATCGATAGGAATAACGGTGCCGGTTATGAAAGCGGAAGCGTCGCTAGCCAGCCATTGCAAAGTGCCTAATAATTCTTCAGGTTTGCCAAGGCGCCGGAACGGAGTATGCGCAACAATCGCATTGCAACGGTCAGTTGGAGTTCCATCCGGATTACTCATGAGAGCTCTATTTTGGTCAGTGAGGAAGAATCCGGGGGCCATGGCGTTCACGCGTAAGCCTTCTCCAAATTTGATGGCGAGTTCGCCGGCTATATAACGAGTGAAGTTGTTAATAGCCGCTTTTGCGCAGCCATATCCGACAACACGAGTGAGCGGTCTGAGGGCTGATTCGGAAGAGATGTTGATGATGCTACCTTTGCCTTGTTGTACCATAGCTTCCGCGAAGACCATCGTGGGTAAGACCGTTCCAAATAGATTTAAGTCAACAACCGATCGGAAAGCCTCAATATCCAAGTCGAAGATTGTTTTATCGGGTGGAATAGTGGCGCCCGCTTGGTTTCCGCCTGCTAAATTAACTAATACGTCAATTTTGTCAAACCGTTTTAATATTTCTTGTTTATTTGTTTCTAAAAGGAATTTATCTAACACATTGGAGATTAAGAAAATGGCTTTATGTCCATTCTTTTTTATCTCGTTTACAAGAGCGTTGCCTTTTTGCTCATTTCTGCCAAGAATAACGACTGAAGCACCTTCTTTCGCTAAATATTTGGCCATGCAAGCACCTAAGATGCCGTATCCTCCGGTTAATAGGATCACTTTCCCTTTTAAACTGAATAGTGTGTTCATCAGATATAGTTGTTATAATATTGAATATATTCTTGTGTTAGGATGTCGATAGGTATCTTATTGCTTGAGTAATCCTTTTTTTGAATAGGGCAGAAAAGATAATAAAAGTATCCGGTCGGCCTTTATTCATAAAATAAGCGAGAGACTATTCAGAAGTTTGCGCTCTATTAAGTAAACGAAAGACATAAGCGTGCGCAAGACAAATGACAGGTATAGCAACAAAAACTCCGATTATTAATAAGATAATACCTAAAGATAGAGTTAGAAGCATGGCAATATTTAATAACGCTAAAGGAAAAGCCTGATCTTTAGTGATTTCCCAACTTTTGCGTAAAGATTCTATGGCGCCTGCGTTTTCATCGACAATAAATTCTAAGAAAAATTGAAGACGAATGGCAAGATAAAGTCCGGGAAGAATGAACAAGCACATTCCTGCGATAACGATGATCGCTAAAAAGAACGAGGCGATAATGTATGTGATAATTTTAGAGGCGTTTTGAAAAAACATAGAGAAGAGAGGCTCCTCTTGGTCCAGCACTTGAAAAACGATCTTTAAATACCCGAGAGAAAAGATGCCGGAAAGAAGCAGGTAGATAAAATTAGATATTAACGGTCCGTTAGAGGTTGATTGTTTCGCAAAAAATAAAAAAGAAAAGCTGTTTAATAAGAAAATGAGAAAGTAATATCCGATTAGTAATCCAGAAAGAATCCAAAATTGTGATTTAGTTTTATTCCACGCTAAAGTAAAAGCGTTTGATAATGTAAATTTAGGTTCCATAACATAATAATCGTTTAAAGTGTATGCGCAAATGTATAATATATTGTTGAAACAAACAATTCAATTTTCGAACCAAACCAAAAGAAATAAAAAATGATGGATTAGATATATAAAGTGCTATTAATTTAGGTGAAAATGAAAAATTGTAACAAAAAGTAGAGCAAAAAGTTCCTACATTTGCATGTTTAAAAGACAATACATAATCCCTTTTGTGTAAATGTGATATGGACACTTTTTTGTTTGGGTTACGAAAGACAAATTACTGAAAAGCAGTGATAGATTATATAATATTATGATAAAGATGGATAAACGAATGCTGAAGGTTATGATTACTCAGTTGAGGCAGGTCGCAGTTCTTGCGATTGGTGTGTCTTTGTTTACTGCCTGTGGAAACAGTCAGAGTGGTATGAAATTGGGAGATGCTGAGTTTACTGTTGTGGCGGTTAATTCTACAACTAGTGATCAATCGACATCTTACCCTGCGACAATTAGAGGAACGCAGGATATTGAGGTGCGTCCTCAAGTTTCCGGTTTTATAGTGAAATTGTGTGTGGATGAGGGAGCTACGGTTCGTAAGGGCCAAGCCTTATTCCAAATTGATCCTACTCAGTATGCGGCCGCAGTTGGTCAAGCTAAAGCTGCTGTAGAAATGGCAAAGTCTAGCGTAAATACGTTGACCTTGACAGAGAAGAATAAAAAAGCATTGTATGACAAACAGATTATCAGTGATTTTGAGTATCAAACAGCTGTAAATCAGTTGTTGTCTGCAAAGGCAAGTTTGGCGCAAGCGCAAGCGCAATTGGTTAGCGCGAATCAAAATTTATCATTCTGTACGGTAACAAGTCCTTCTAATGGTGTTGTTGGAACTTTCCCGTATCGTGTAGGAAGTTTGGTGAGTGCATCAATTGCTCAGCCATTAACGACGGTTTCTGAGATTGGCGATATCTATGTGTATTTCTCCATGACAGAAAAAGAGTTGTTGGCATTGACAAAGGCAGGCGGAACGTTGAAAGAGCAGTTAGAGAAAATGCCGGCAGTAAAATTGCAATTGGCAGATGGCTCAATCTATCAGAGTGAAGGTAAGATTGATGCGGTGAGTGGTGTCATTGATCAATCAACCGGTTCTGTAAGTATGCGTGCAATCTTCCCGAACGCGAATAATGTATTGCGAAGTGGTGGTACAGGAAATATTATTTTCCCATATACGATGAATGGTGTTATCGAGATACCTCAATCTGCGACAGTTGAAATTCAGGATAAGAAATTCGTATTTGTTTTACAATCAGATAATACCGTTAAGAATGTGGAGATAAAAGTCTATAATTTGAATGACGGTAAGAACTATTTAGTGATGGGCGGTTTGAAATCAGGAGATAAGATTGTTGTAGAAGGTGTACAGCTTTTGAAAGACGGTCAAGAGATCAAGCCTATCAGTCGTGAGCAGCAACAGGCGAAATTTAATCAGGCTTTGAAAGATCAGCATGATGGTAATTTGAAGACTGCTTTTTAACATAAACAAAAGTAGAATAAGACAAATATTGTTTATTGTCTAGTAAATAAAGAATAATATGAAATTAGACAGATTTATAAACCGCCCGGTGTTATCTACGGTGATATCTATTTTGATTGTCATCTTGGGTTTCTTAGGCTTGTTGTCATTGCCTATTACCCAATATCCGGATATCGCTCCTCCTACAGTTTCTGTAAGAGCTACCTATACGGGAGCTAATGCTCAAACTGTATTGAATAGTGTGATTGCGCCTTTGGAGGACCAAATCAATGGTGTTGAGAATATGATGTATATGAGCTCAAACGCCTCTAATAATGGCGCTGCGGATATATCTATATACTTTAAACAGGGTACAAACCCTGATATGGCTGCCGTGAACGTCCAGAACCGTGTCTCTATGGCGCAAGGTTTGTTGCCGGCGGAAGTTACACAGATTGGTGTTACAACCCAGAAGCGTCAGAATTCAATGTTGTTGGTTTTCTCTGTGTATGCGGAGGATGACAGATATGATTCTGAGTTTTTGGAAAACTACGCCAAGATTAACTTGATTCCTGAAGTACAGCGTGTGCCGGGTGTTGGTGATGCGAATGTATTGGGTACAGATTATTCAATGCGTATTTGGTTGAAGCCAGACGCTATGGCTCAATATAAATTGACTCCTAATGATGTAACAGCGGCTTTGGCAGAACAGAACGTGGAGGCGGCTCCTGGTTCTTTTGGAGAGTTAGGCAAGCAAACATTCCAATATACAATTCGTTACAAAGGACGTTTGAAAGAGATTGAGGAGTTTGAGCAAATTGTCATAAAAGCGTTGCCTAATGGTGAGGTGTTACGAATGAAAGATGTCGCTAATGTTGAGTTAGGACGTTTGAGTTATAACTTCATTAACCAGGTTAACGGTCACCCTGCTGTTACTTGTATCGTATATCAGATGCCGGGAACAAATGCTACGGCAACAATTAATGATATAGAGAACTTGTTGAAGGAGACACAAAAGACAATGCCTCCTGGAATGAAAATAAATACGTCCATGAATGCTAACGACTTCTTGTATGCGTCTATTCATGAGGTAATCAAGACATTGTTGGAAGCCTTCGTGCTAGTGTTTATTGTTGTGTATGTGTTCTTGCAGGATTTGCGTTCAACATTGATTCCCGCTATCGCTATCCCGGTTGCTTTGATCGGTACATTCTTTATGTTGTCATTGATCGGATTTAGTTTGAACTTGTTGACACTTTGTGCGTTGGTATTAGCTATCGCGATAGTTGTCGATGATGCGATAGTCGTCGTCGAGGGTGTCCATGCGAAACTAGATCAAGGTTATAAGTCAGCCAAGTTGGCGGCTATCGATGCAATGGGTGAGTTAGGTGGTGCTATCGTATCAATTACGTTGGTCATGATGTCTGTGTTTATCCCTGTGAGCTTCATGGGAGGAACAGCGGGTACATTCTATCGTCAGTTTGGTTTAACCATGGCTATCGCTATCGGTTTGTCCGCTTTGAACGCTTTGACTTTGAGCCCTGCTCTTTGCGCGTTGTTCTTAAAGCCTCATAAAGAGAATGGAGAAGAGAAGAAATCGACATTTGTCTCTCGTTTTCATGCTTCGTTTAATGCCGCTTATGATTCATTGTTGGCGAAGTATAAAAAGCGTGTGGTTTTCTTTATTCAGAAGAAGTGGTTATCATTTGGAATTGTTGCCGCATGTATCGCTTTATTGGTATTCTTGATGCAGGTGACACCTACCGGAATGGTGCCTAATGAAGATACAGGAACAATCATGGGTTCTGTGACATTGCCACCGGGAACATCTCAAGAGCGTACGGCAGAAGTGATGAGTAAAGTAGATAGTTTAATCGCTGCGGATCCGGCCATAGAATCTCGTACATCCGTTGTGGGTTATAGCTTTATTGGTGGTCAAGGACCTTCTTATGGTTCATTTATTATTCAGTTGAAAGATTGGGATGAGCGTTCGATGGTTCAAAATTCTGATATTGTATATGGTAGTTTGTTTATGCGTGCGCAGAAAGTTGTGAAAGACGCTCAGGTGTTATTCTTTACGCCTCCTATGATTCCGGGTTATTCTCCTTCAAGTGATATAGAGTTGAACATGCAGGATAAGACAGGTGGAAGTTTGGATCGTTTCTTTCAAGTTTCCAAAGATTATATGGCTGCATTAAAGGCTCGTCCGGAAATTAAGTCTGCACAATCTACATTTAATCCTAATTTTCCTCAATATGAGATAGATATTGATGCTGCGGCTTGTAAGAAGGTTGGTATTAGTCCAAAAGACATTTTGCTGACTTTGCAAGGATATTATGGTGGTCTGTATGCTTCAAACTTTAACCGTTTCGGTAAGATGTATCGTGTGATGGTTCAAGCGGATCCGTCTTTACGTGCGAACGTAGAGTCTTTAAAGAATATAAAAATCAAGAATGGTGATGAAATGGCCCCTATTTCTCAGTTCATCTCAATAAAGAAGGTGTATGGACCTGATATCATTAGCCGTTTCAATATGTATACCGCGATTAAAGTGATGGTAGCACCTGCTGATGGTTATACAAGTGGACAGGCGTTGAAGGCTATAGAAGAGGTCGCTAAATCAACATTACCTGCCGGCTTTGGTTATGAATTAGGAGGTATGGCACGTGAGGAAGCAAGTACGAGTGGTAGCACAACAGCGTTGATCTTCTTATTGTGTTTCGTCTTCGTATACTTGTTATTGAGTGCTCAATATGAGAGTTACATTCTTCCATTGTCCGTGTTGTTATCAGTGCCATTTGGTTTGATGGGTAGCTTCTTGTTTGTTCAAGGTTGGGCGGCGTTAGGTAATATCCCTGCGTTGAAGATGGTTATCGGTACGATGTCTAACAACATCTATATGCAGATCGCATTGATCATGTTGGTTGGTTTGTTGGCGAAGAATGCGATTTTGATTGTTGAATTCGCTTTGGATCGTCGTCGTATGGGTATGAGTATAACATGGGCAGCCGTGTTAGGAGCGGCAGCTCGTTTGCGTCCTATCTTGATGACTTCATTAGCGATGGTTGTAGGTTTGTTGCCTATGATGTTTGCGTTTGGAGTAGGAGCGCACGGTAATCGTACGTTGGGTACGGCCGCAATTGGTGGTATGTTTGTCGGTATGATCTTCCAGCTATTTATCGTTCCAGTATTGTTCGTTGTGTTCCAGTATTTACAGGAGCGCTTTAAGCCAATAGAATGGGAAGATTTGGATAATAGCGATATGAGTACAGAAATTGAGCAGTACGCTAAAATAAAATAAGAAGAACAATGAAGAAACAATTTATATATATAGTATGTGCAACTGCTTTATTAAGCAGTTGCCATATCTATAAAGCCTATGATCGTCCGGAAGATATAGATGCATCATCTCTTTATCGCGATCCTGTTGCCGTTAATGATACGTTAGCGTCGGCAGATACGACAAATATGGGTAATCTACCTTGGCAGGAGGTCTTTCAGGATGAAAAATTGCAAGCTTTGATATTGCAAGCTTTGGAGAGTAACGTAGATATTCAAGCTGCAAAACTAAGAGTTGATGAGGCTAAAGCGATGTTGTTGTCAGCGAAGTTAGCCTATTTACCCTCTATTAATTTGGCTCCACAAGGAACATTGAGTAGTTTCGATCATTCATCAGTGGCGAAGACGTATCAGTTGCCGGCTGTGGCTAGTTGGGAGGTGGATCTCTTTGGCAAGATATTAAATGCTAAGCGCGGTGCGAAGACCGCTTTGTTGCAAAGCGAGGCTTATGCTCAAGCGGTACGTTCTCAACTTATAGCGAATGTGGCTAACACCTATTATACTCTTTTGATGTTGGATCGTCAAGTATCTATTACAGAAGAGACCTCAAAGATTTGGAAAGAGAATGTGCGAGCTATGCAAGCGATGAAGGAGGCCGGTATGACAACAGAAGCCGCTGTTGCGCAAAGTAAGGCTAATAGCCATCAAGTAGAGGCATCGTTGGCCGATCTTCGTAGACAAGTGCGTGAGACAGAAAACGCATTATCTATCATATTGATGCAACCACCTCATGCTATTGAACGTGGAATATTAGAGGAGCAATCTCTTCCTGAGGACTTGACAGTCGGAGTTCCATTGCAGTTGTTATCAAATCGTCCGGATGTAAAGGCAGCCGAGATGAATTTGGCGAGCGCATATTATACAACAAATCAAGCACGTTCGGCATTCTATCCTTTAATAACGATTACAGGAACAGCAGGTTGGACCAATTCTGCTGGTGCTGCGATTGTTAATCCGGGAAAATTGATTCTTTCTGCAGTCGGTCAATTAGCTCAACCAATCTTTAATCGTGGCAAGTTAATTGCGAACCTAAAGGTATCTAAAGCGGAAGAAGAGATCGCCAAGATGAATTTCCAACAGAGTATCTTAAATGCGGGTCGTGAAGTAAGCGATGCTCTTTATCTATACGATGCAGCAGATAAGAAGTTGACAGAGCATAAGGCGCAAGCAGAGGTGTTGAAAAACTCTGTTGAGTATACGCAAGACCTGTTTCATTCGGGATCAGCTTCTTATTTAGAGATTTTGACAGCTCAACAATCTTTGCTTAATGCCCAGTTGAATGAGGTGGCAGACGCGTTCCAACGAATGCAGGCTGTTGTTAATTTATATGAGGCGTTAGGTGGAGGTAGAGAATAAGGAACCCATTAAATGTTAAAGTTATGATTAGTCCATTAGCGTATGTAGATTCAAGCGCGAAATTAGGAAAGAATGTAATTGTTCATCCGTTTGCGTATATTGATAAGAATGTGGAGATCGGTGATGACTGTGTGATTATGCCTCATGCCAGTTTGATGAGTGGTACACGCATGGGAAATCGGAATCGTGTGTTTAACGGTGCTGTGATTGCGGCAGAACCTCAAGACTTTCATTATAAAGGAGGTGATACGCTTACGGTGATAGGTGACGATAATGTGATTCGAGAGAATGTGGTAATCAACCGTTCATCAACACCAGAGGGACAAACCGTTATTGGCAATGGTAACTTCTTGCATGAAGGTGTTCATGTATCTCATGATACGAAGATCGGCAATCGCAGTGTCTTTGGCTATGGATGTAAGATCTCAGGTAATTGTGTGTTGGAAGATTTCGTTATTTTCGGAGGTAATGTCTTGATGAGTCAAGGTTCTCGTGTAGGAGCATGGTCTATGATACAAACAGGCTGCCGTTTTCATAAAGATATTCCGCCTTTCATTGTAGCGGCAAAAGAACCAACAGTTTATTATGGAGTTAATTCCTACATCATGTCTCATGAGGGATTTAGTGAGAAGGTGATTAAACATATAGGTCATGCTTATCGTATCATTTATCAAGGTAATAGCAGCATCACGGATGCTTTGTTAATGATAAAGGATCAAGTACCTATGAGCGATGAGATACAACATATTATTGATTTTGTCAAAGTCTCGGAATTAGGCATTATCAGATAAGAGTTTTTGAGCTATATAGAGATACCAAGAGCCGGAGGCGTTAAATCGTCTTCGGCTTTTTTTATCGTGCTTTGTGGCATTGCGATATAAAAAATGTTTGTGGGTGATGAGAGGAGATGGGTAAAAGTTGATGTGTGTTATAAAAAAAGAGGCCGATCCCGAAGGATTAGCCTCTTATATCGCTTTAATAGAATTCAATTAAAGAGCACCAACTTCTTTCAAAGCAGCATTTGTCTTGTGAACAGCTGCAGCGCTCTTAGCGAACAATTCTTTTTCTTCTGCGGTTAATTCCAACTCAACGATCTTCTCGATACCGTTCTTGCCAAGGATAACAGGAACACCGATGCAAAGATCAGATTCACCATATTCGCCTTCCAAGTAAACAGAGCAAGGAATCATTTTGCCTTGGTTGTGGATAATAGATTCAACAACATAAGCTCCAGCAGCACCTGGTGCATACCATGCAGAAGTACCTAACAATTTAGTTAGAGTAGCGCCACCAACCATAGTTGATGCTACAACTTCTTGTAATTTCTCTGCGCTTAATAATTTGCTTACAGGAATACCCTTGTATGTGGCCAAGCGAGCTAAAGGAATCATAGTAGTATCACCATGACCGCCGATTACCATACCCTCAACCTCATTAGCGTTGCAGCCTAAAGCTTGAGATAAGAAATATTTGAAGCGAGAGCTATCCAATGCGCCACCCATACCAATGATACGGTTCTTCGGTAAACCTAAAGATTTCAATGACAAATAAGTCATTGTATCCATCGGGTTAGAGATAACGACCAAGATAGCGTTAGGAGAATATTTTAAGATATTTTGAGCTACGCTCTTTACGATACCAGCGTTAACACCGATCAACTCCTCACGAGTCATACCCGGCTTACGAGGAATACCTGAAGTGATAACAACTACATCAGAGTTAGCTGTCTTCTCATAATCATTTGTGCAACCAACAACCTTAGTGTCGAAACCAAGCAATTGTGCGGTTTGCATCATATCCATCGCTTTACCTTCTGATACGCCTTCCTTAACGTCTAGCATTACCACTTCGTCTGCCACTTCATTGAAGGCAAGAACATTTGCGCAAGTAGCACCTACATTACCGGCACCAACAACTGTTACTTTTGACATAATAAATAAGTTTTTTTAGTCTGTTATTACTTATAAATAATACGCTATTTTTAACGTCGACAAAGTTACGATCTCTCGCGAAATAAAGAAATTTTTCCATATTATTTTTGCGACGTATATAGTTAGAATTTCATCTTACTCGACATACAAAACTAAGCCTTTCAGATATTCGCCTTCCGGATGATAGATGTTTACCGGATGATCCGCGGGCTGAGTTAGCTGATGTAATATTCTGACACTACGTCCTGATTGTGCGGCGGCGCTGAATACGGCCAAGCGAAAGTTTTCTTTGCTAACAACTTGAGAGCAAGAGAATGTAAATATGATGCCACCAGGTTTGATTTTCTCGAAAGCGATAGCGTTTAGCTTGCGATATCCTTGTAATGCATTTCGAAGTACATTTTTATGCTTTGCGAATGCGGGAGGATCCAATATGATTAAATCATAGTTGCTACCCATTTGTTCAAGATATTTAAAAGCATCTTCGGCATAAGCTTCATGCCGAGGGTCTCCTGGGAAATTGAGCTCTACATTTTTCTTTGTTAAAGAGATGGCTTTGGCGGAGCTATCTACAGAGTGAACCAGCTTTGCGCCTCCTCTCATCGCATAGAAAGAGAAGCCTCCGGTGTAGCAGAACATATTAAGCACATTGCGGCCCTTAGAGAAGCGTTCTAGCAAGGAACGATTTTCTCGTTGGTCCACAAAGAAGCCTGTTTTTTGTCCTTTTTGCCAATCCACATAAAATTTCAATCCGTTTTCTATAGCGATGTCTTCAACCTCTCCTCCGAGTAAGTAACCATCTTCGCTATTTAAGTTTGCCTTATAGGGGAGAGTCGCTTCAGATTTATAATAGATGTTTTGTAAAGAGTCTCCTATAACATCTTTTAAGGCTTTCGCTATCTCATGGCGTGCATGGTGCATACCGACAGAGTGCGCTTGCATAACAGCTGTATGTGCATACATGTCGATAACTAATCCGGGAAGGTTATCTCCCTCGCCATGGATCAGGCGGAACGTGTTGTTATTGTCTACATTTGCCAAGCGCAAGATCTTTCTGAGTTCATAAGCGGTACGTATACGTGTCGCCCAGAAATCATAATTGATTTTTGTTTGTGCGAATGATAATATACGAACGGCGATGCTGCCAACTTGATAATGGCCAATCGCTAAAAAGCGATTATTCGCCCCATAGACTTCAACAAGGTCGCCTTCTTCCGGTTTACCTTCGATAGATTGAATAGCTCCAGAAAAGACCCATGGGTGGAAGCGCAGTAGCGATTCTTCTTTTTTGGGCTTAAGAAAAACTTTACAATACTCCATTTATTCTTGATTCAGTAAATTATAAATTTTAAGGCAAGCCCAAGCATCGAGGGCCGCATATTTTTGTTGTGGACTAGTTAATATATCCGCTTCCCAATTAGTTAAGCGTTGTCCTTTTGATATTTTTTTATGGAACAGGATCGCATATATTTTTTGTAAGCTAGCTTCTTCAATACCAAATTGACCGACAATATTTTGCAGGTCTATAAAATTTAATGGCTCCACTTTAGATCGTTTGTGTATCGCATTGAAGTCATCTTTTAAAGAAAGTCCGATTTTCAAGACAGATTCATTAGTCAGAAGATCTTTGAGCGATTGAGGTATGCCTATGCGGTTTAAGCGAAACAAGAAGCATGTGTCTTCTGTGGATATTTGCATAAGTGCTACTTTGAAGTTTTGTCCTTTCTTAAAGCTGGGGCGTGTCTCTGTGTCAAAACCAAGAGCTGGAAATTGAAGCAGATACTCAACAGCTTTTTTCGCCTCGTTCTCACTTATGATCGTGATAATGCGCCCATTGAACTCCTCTTTGGGAAGCGTTGAAATTTCTTCTTTCGTAATTGTATGTGTGAATTGCTGTATCATTCTTCTTCATCCTTCCTTTCCAAATCCTCGTCTCCACTATATCGAACAGCGTGTAAAGCTTTTAGAGCGTTCAGTAATTGTTGTCCCCAATATTCTTGAAAATTAGTGCGGCATAGGGCAATAGCTTCTTGCATGACAGCTTCGTTTCCTTGTCGAAAAAGAGCTATAAAATTGCCGGTATCCTGATAAACATCGGCGAGATTCTCTGAGATAAAAGCGGCAATAGGTGTGTCGCTATATTTCATGTCTTCATGAAATGTCTCAAGATAAGAATCTCGCTCTCCTAGTAAGTTCGCTAGGCGAGAGCGGATAGAGTCATACAGGTCTTCTGTAACAGTTAGTTCAAGCTCTGTTTCTTCATCAGATTCTATTTCTGGTAATAAGCTAGCCTTTAGGTATAAAAGAGGTAATAGTTTGGTCGCTTTATCAACGAATTCTAAAATGTTTGTATTCCCTGCTGTTTCAATAAAATTGCAATATTCGAGTGCGACTGTAACAAATTCTAGCGTGTTACGCATATAGATCGGATTATCTTCTTTTCCCATGAGCTTTGTTTGTCTAAACTTTTTAATAACAGTACAAAAATACAACAAAAATCTGTTTTTTCGTGCTAATCTCTGAATTTAGACTATTGTGTAATGGTGTTTTTAATGATGTGATAATTCGTTTTTGTATGGCGTTTGTTCGTTTTCTTCTAATTAATGGAGCGCTTTCAGATCCATTTCGTTATTTTTGCTTGCGTTAATCGAATCTATTAAGGCTAATTGTAAAAAACTGACAAGGTGAAAAATAATCGGATTATGAGTTTATGCGGAAAGAATGATCATACTCAAGATATGGATCGTCGAAAATTCTTGAAGCTCTTTGGAGGGGGTGCGGTAGCCTCATCGGCTGCGTTATGTGGCTGTTCTTCTCATGATGGAGCGGATTCTGTCGCTTCTCAAGGCGAAATACCGGTTGGGCAGATGACTTATCGTAAAAGTCCAACGAGTGGGGATAGAGTCTCAATTTTAGGTTATGGCTGTATGCGTTGGCCTTTGAGAAAAGATGCTGATGGAAAAGATTTGATCGATCAAGAGATGGTTAATCGTTTGGTGGACTATGCGATTGAGCATGGTGTTAACTATTTTGATACAGCTCCGGTGTATGTGCAGGGTATGTCGGAGAAAGCTACGGGCATCGCCTTGGCCCGGCATGATCGAAAGTCATATTATTTGGCGACGAAGTTATCTAATTTCCAAAATTATACTTATGAGAATTCTGTGGCGATGTATCGTCAGTCTTTGCGGAATTTGCAAACAGATTATTTAGACTACTATTTACTCCATGCAATAGGAGGTGGTAGCGGAATGCAGCTCTTTAACGATCGTTTTATAAATAATGGTATGTTGGATTTTTTGCTGAAGGAGCGAGAGGCCGGGCGCATTCGTAACCTTGGTTGGTCATTTCATGGAGACGTGAAAGTTTTTGATCAGGTCTTAAATATGGGGGTCAAGTGGGATTTTGTGCAGATACAGTTAAACTATGTTGACTGGCGTCATGCTTCGGGAAATAATGTGAACGCGGAATATTTATATGGCGAATTGGAGAAACGCGGCATTCCGGCGATCATTATGGAGCCTTTATTGGGAGGGCGCTTGTCGAATGTGCCGGATCATATAGTGGCGCGGTTGAAACAGCGTCGTCCTGAAAACAGTGTCGCTTCATGGGCTTTCCGTTTCGCCGGATCTCCGGAGAAAGTGTTGACCGTGTTAAGTGGAATGACTTATATGGAGCATTTGCAAGATAATGTGAGAACCTATTCGCCTCTTGTCCCTGTGACAGATGAGGAAAAGGCGTTTTTAGAAGCGACTGCGCAGCTGATGATGAAGTATCCGACGATCCCTTGCAACGATTGCAAATATTGTATGCCTTGTCCGTATGCGTTGGATATACCGGGAATACTTTTACATTATAATAAATGCGTCAATGAGGGCAAGGTCCCAAAAGGTGCTCAAGATGAAAACTACGCGCGAGCACGACGTGCCTTTTTGGTTGGTTACGACCGCAGTGTCCCAAAACTACGTCAGGCCAACCATTGCACAGGATGTGGCCGGTGTACTTCACATTGTCCGCAGGGAATAGATATCCCTAAGGAGTTACAACGAATTGATAAGTTTGTGGAAGAGTTGAAAGTGAAAGGTTAATCTTAAAAATCGGTAGAAAAATCATGTTACGAAAAATAAGAATAGTTACCGCCGCATTATGCTTTATATTAATAACGCTATTGTTTCTTGATTTTACGGGGACAATTCATGCCTATTTTGGTTGGTTGGCAAAAATACAGTTCTTGCCAGCTTTATTGGCGTTGAATGTGGGTGTTGTGATAGGACTTGCAGTCTTGACATTGCTGTTTGGGCGTGTCTATTGTTCTGTCATTTGCCCATTGGGCGTTATGCAAGATCTCATTTCTTGGTTGGCCGGGAAACGGAAAAAATTGCGCTTCTCATATTCTCCCGCATTAAACAAATTGCGTTATGGGGTCTTGGCCTTGTTTGTCTTGGCTTTTGTTGGAGGTGTGGGTTCTCTGGTTGCCTTAATCTCACCTTATAGCTCTTATGGTCGGATTGTCTTAAATTTGTTTGCGCCTGTTTATCAGGCAGGAAACAATCTGTTGGCTTATTGGGCGGAGAAGGCGGACAGTTATTCGTTTTACACGGTCGACATTTGGGTGAGAGGTTTAGCTACGTTCGTGATAGCGGCTGTCACATTTGTCGCGCTTTTTATATTGTCTTGGCGTAATGGTCGGACATATTGCAATACGATTTGTCCGGTAGGAACCATTTTGGGGTTATTGTCAAGATTTTCATTTTTGAAACCCCATATTAACGTAGATAAATGTACGGGATGTGGCGTGTGTGCCCGTAAATGTAAAGCATCATGTATAGATCCCAAAAATCATATGATTGATTACAGTCGTTGTGTGGCATGCATGGACTGTTTGGATAATTGTCGTCAGGGAGCCATTTCTTATGTGAGAGGGGGTGTCGCTCATCGAGGAGATGAGAAAAAGGAGGGTGAAAAGCGAGCTAAAGAGACAGATGCTTCTCGCCGAAGAGTTTTATCGACGACCATGTTACTAGCCGTTTCTTCTGTGTTGAGCGCGCAGAAGAAAAAGACAATGGATGATTTTGTGGAGATGAAGAAAGATGGAGGTTTGGCTCCCATAAAAGAGCGCAAAGAGCCGGCACGTTTAGCTTCTGTCGTTCCTCCCGGAGCGCTAAGTATATCCAATTTATCTCAACATTGCACGGGATGTCAGCTTTGCGTCTCGGTATGTGAGAACCAAGTGTTGCGCCCTTCTACAGAATTGGCACATTTGATGCAGCCCCAGATGGCTTTTGATAGAGGATATTGTCGTCCGGAATGTGTGAAATGTTCGGAAGTTTGCCCTACGGGTGCGATTAAGCCCATAACAAAAGCGGATAAATCATCTATTCAGATAGGTCATGCCGTTTGGCGAAAAGATCTTTGCATAGTCAATACAGACGGAGAAAGTTGCGGTAACTGCGCGCGCCATTGCCCGACACAATCCATTCAGATGGTGCCCAAAGATCCATCAGATCCAAAGTCATTACGGATACCCGTTATTAATACGGAGACATGCATTGGATGCGGCGCTTGTGAGCATTTATGTCCGTCCAGGCCATACAGTGCGATTTATGTGGAGGGACATGAAGTGCATCGTACAATTTAGTGAAGAAACATAAAAGAGCTTTGGGTCTGTCGCTATGTCGTGGCGGATCCGATTTTATATGACTTGGAAAGGATTTATTACACCATATTATAAATATCTGATTATTAATATAATAAGTGAATAGTTAATCACTTGTTGAGTGATTAACTAGCGAGTAGGGATAGTGAATAGTTAACCACTTGGATAGTGAATAACTATTCACTTGAAGAGGCTTAAATAGAGGAGTTTTTTTCGACAGTATTGTCTGTATAATCTCATAAAGCGCATTTTGCGCTTCGATGAAAAAGTTGTACATTTGTCCACTCGAAAATCAAAAAATACATGGACAGAATTCGTCTAAAGGACAAAGAATTTGAACTGTTTATTCCAGAGTCGGATATTCAGTCTGCCATCGCCAAGATGGCTCTTCAGATTAAGGCGGATGTGGAAGGTAAGGATCCACTATTCGTAGGTGTGTTAAATGGAGCGTTTATGTTCGTTGCCGATCTGATGCGTGAGCTGGATGTGCCGTATGAACTAACCTTCGCCCGTTATTCTTCTTATCAAGGGACCTCCAGTACTGGAATCTTGAATGAGATTATGCCCGTTCAGGCAGATATCAAGGGGCGTATGGTGATTTTATTGGAGGATATTATCGATACGGGATTTACGATGAGTTATGTAAAAGAGAAGTTACGCAATGAAGGAGCCGCTGATGTACGATTGGCGACCATGCTTTTCAAGCCGGAGTCTTTGAAATGCGAACTGACACCGGATTATGTGGGCATTCAGATACCTGCGGATTTCATCGTTGGACACGGCTTGGATTATGATGAGCTCGGCCGTTCTTATCGAGATATTTATAAAGTGGTGGAAGACTAAAGTCTACTTATATTATTAAAGTGTATAACGATAACAGGCGGTGAGCGTGAACCTGCACACAGAAGCGGTGAGCGGCGAGCTGTCAATTAAAAAATTTATTCTATGTTGAACGTAGTTATTTTTGGTGCTCCCGGTTCAGGAAAGGGAACACAAAGCGAGTTGATCATTAAAGAATATGGTTTGGATCATATCTCAACAGGTGACGTATTACGTGGTGAGATGAAGGCTGAGACAGAGCTAGGCAAGATCGCGAAAGATTATATTGAGAAAGGACAATTGGTGCCTGATGAATTGATCGTAAATATGTTGGCTAATGTGTTAGATAGCAAGAAGCCGGCTAAGGGCGTTATCTTTGATGGTTTCCCTCGTACGATTCCTCAAGCAAAAGCATTGAAGAAGATGTTGAACGAGCGTGGTACAGACGTGTCTATCATGTTGAATCTTCAAGTTGACGAGGACGAGTTGATTAAACGTTTGTTAGAGCGCGGTAAGGTCTCTGGACGTTCAGATGACAATTTAGAGACAATCAAGTCTAGATTGGACGTTTATCATACACAAACAGCTCCGTTGGCAGATTTCTATGTAGAAGAAGGAAAACATGTGGCTATTAAGGGTATGGGTACGATCGATGAGATCTTTGGCCGTATCAAAGAAGCTATTAACAAGGTAAAATAAGAGTACGGAAAGATGGCTGAATCGAACTTTGTAGATTATGTAAAGATCTATTGTCGCTCGGGAAAGGGTGGACGAGGATCTTCTCACTTCCGTCGTGAAAAGTATATTCCTAAAGGAGGACCTGACGGAGGCGATGGAGGACGAGGAGGTCATGTCTATCTTCGTGGTAATTGTAACTATTGGACCCTCTTGCACTTGAAATATGAGCGTCATATTATGGCGACAAATGGAGAGAGCGGAAGCGCTAAGCGTAGTTCCGGTAAAGACGGAGAAGATCGTATCATCGAAGTCCCTTGCGGTACGGTTGTTTATGACGCGGATACCGGTGAGTTTATTTGTGATGTTACGGAAGATGGTCAGTTGGTAATGTTGCTTAAAGGCGGACGAGGAGGCCTTGGTAATTTTAATTTTAAAACAGCGACCAATCAAGCGCCTCGTTACGCGCAACCGGGTGAGCCGGCGTTGGAGCGTACTGTAATCTTGCAGTTGAAGCTGCTGGCGGATGTCGGTCTGGTAGGTTTTCCGAATGCGGGTAAGTCAACATTATTATCTGTTGTGTCGGCAGCTAAACCGAAAATCGCTAACTATCCGTTTACTACATTAGAGCCTAATTTGGGAATTGTCAGCTATCGAGATAATCGCTCATTTGTGATGGCTGATATACCTGGAATTATAGAGGGCGCAAGTGAAGGTAAAGGGTTAGGTTTGCGTTTTTTGCGTCATATAGAGCGTAACTCGCTTCTGCTTTTTATGGTTCCAGCTGACGCGGATGATATAAAGAAGGAGTATGAGATCTTGCATAATGAATTGGTGAAGTATAATCCGGAATTGCTGGATAAGCGCCGAGTATTGGCGATCACCAAAAGTGATATGCTGGATGAGGAGTTGATAGAGGCGTTGTCTCATGAACTGCCGGAAGGTATTCCTTATGTGTTTATATCATCAATTACAGGCTTAGGCATTGTGGAGTTGAAGGATCTTTTGTGGAAAGAGCTGAATAAAGAGAATTTCCATGAAGTAGAACGTATCGTCCATAAGAGTATAGATGTGAAATCGTTGGAGTTTGAAGACGACGATGAATATATTTTTCCTGTGGATGAAGATGATGACGATCCTGAGGAGGAATATGAAGAGTATTGGGATGATGATGATGCAGATGCAGAAAAATAAAAACATAGAGATGTCGCGGTTTGCTAATTTAAGTGCTTTCCGCGGCATTTTTCATTTTACGACCACTCGTCATGGAGGAGCGAGTCAGGGCTTATATGCTTCGATGAATCCGGGACTTTATACGGATGACGATCCTGTGTCGGTAAGGCATAATTTGGCGCTTTTGTCGGAGGCGATAGGATTGCCCGCTTGTAATATTATAATGCCGCATCAGGTGCATCGTGATAAAATATTATGTGTGGACCGTTCGTTTTTGATGCTGAAAGAGCGTGAGCAAATAGCCGCATTGGATGGGGTGGATGCTTTAATTACGGATCAGCTCAATGTGTGCGTTTCTGTTTGTACGGCAGATTGCGTGCCAATTTTGCTTTATGCGCCAGATCGTAAGGTCGTGGCGGCGATACATGCGGGATGGAGAGGAACAGTGCAACATATTGTGCGTAAGACATTGCGCTATATGTTTGAGGCTTTTTCTTGTGACCCGGGACAGATGTTGGCGGGAATAGGACCATCTATAAGCCAATCGGCTTTTGAGGTTGGAGAGGAGGTGGTAGAAGCTTTCGAAAAAGCGGGAATGCCCTTAAGCCAAATAATGTATCGTGATAAGGATACTCAAAAGGCACATGTTGATCTCTGGGAGGCAAATCGATTGCAGTTGGCATCGGAAGGCTTATTGGCGGAACATATAGAGGTGGCAGGCATATGCACCTACTCAAATAGTGAAGACTACTTCTCCGCTCGACGTTTAGGCATAAAAAGCGGACGAATCTTGTCAGGAATATTTATACGAGAATAATGGTCGGAGGGAAATATAGCAAATGATTTCAATATCTTTTTTGCCTGAAATATCAACGGCTTGTCCGGATCTACAGGTATTGGCGATGACTTGCCAAGTGACAAACACAGTGTCGAATCCTTTATTATGGGATGAGATAGCGATAGAAGAGCAAGAGTTGCGTGCGTCTTGCAAGTTGGAAGAAGTTAATAAATGGGCTCCGATATTGGCGACACGTCAAGCTTATAAGATTTTAGGGAAAGATCCCAATCGTTATCGTCCATCGGCAGAGTCGTTGAGACGCCGGATTTTGCGTGGACTTTCGCTCTATAAAATAGACACATTGGTGGATATCATAAACTTGGTGTCGATTCATAGTGGCTACTCAATTGGAGGCTTTGACGCTGACAAGATTGTGGGTTCACTGACCTTGGGAGTAGGCAAAGAGGGTGAGCTTTACCATGGGATAGGACGAGGAGAGTTGAATATAGCGGGACTGCCGGTCTATCGAGATGAGGTGGCAGGAGTAGGAACACCCACCAGTGATGAAGAGCGGACAAAGATAGAGCTCTCCACATCTTCTTTGCTGATGATTATAAACGGGTATTCCGGCATGGATGGACTATTGGAAGCGGGACGTTATTCGATGGATCTATTCCATAAATACGCTGATGTGAAAGGAGCCGAATTCGCTTTAGTCAATAAAGAAGGACAGGTGAATATCACAATTTAAGAAAAGATAGGCATAAAAGATGAAAAACATGAATTCTATGCTAAAAAACATCTATAATCTTTTGTTTTAATGATTTAATCTATAATTTTGCCTTGTAATCAAAAGTTATCAAAAAATGATCGAATTAATAGGTACAAACGCCGGCCTTGTATGGAATGCATTAAACGAAGGCGGAAAGATGGGTATTAAGGCGCTAAAAAAAGCCACAAAAATTAGAGCGGAAAAGGATTTATACGCTGCTCTAGGTTGGTTGGCTAAAGAAGGAAAGTTGACTTTCGAAAAGATTGATGGTGAATTGTACGTTTCTTTAGCGTAAGCCGAAGATTTAGTTGCAAAAAGGGGAGGGCTGTTCGATTACTGTTGAACGGCCTTTTGTTTACCCATAGGTTTCTATTAAATTAATTAAGTCTACTGTTGGTTAATTCAATTCTAAAACTTACTTTTGTCTAGAATTTGGTGTGAAATGACCGAAGATCATAAGAGATTGTTAGCTGTATTTGAGGTTCGAGTTCGTGATTTGATGGCGTTGTGTGATGAGCAGAAACGAAAGATTGACGAGCTTGCTGCCGCTTTGGACTTGAAAGAAGATGAATTGCGACAAGCAAATCTGATGATAGAGGAGTTGAACATTAAATGTGATAATATGCTTACGGCACGAATTGTCTCAACAAATGAAGAAGAGATAAAAAACGCTCGTATGAGATTATCAAGATTGGTGCGGGAAGTAGATAAGTGCATCGCACTTTTAAATGAATAGACGCGATGGACGAGGATGAAGAATTTCTTATAAATATAGTGATTGCCGAAAAAAGATATCCGCTTACGATTAAGCGTAAAGATGAGGAGCTGTTTCGTAAGGCTGCGAAGCAATTGAATGAGTTGATCGTAAGATATGGGGAGCATTTCAATAATGCGGCGGAAGTGGATATGAAAGATTTGTTGGCGATGGTCGCTTTTCATTTTTCCAAACGTAATTTGGAGTTGGAAGAGCGTTGCGATACAAGTCCTTTGACGGGTAAGATACAGGAACTTACAACTGAGTTGGAAGAATATCTGAAGAAATAATATATATTTTAATAAGAAGAGGGTTTCCGCACTGCTTTACACGAAGAGTTCGTGTGATGGTAGTGCTTTTTTTATATTTTAAATAGTGAATTTTAAATTATTAGTCAAATGGTTGGAATGTATATAATCATACCGATAGTAACCTTCGTTATAGGAGGTTTGCTTGCGTGGCTGGGCATGCGTTTCCTTTTGAAGTCGAAGTATGACTCTGTGCTTCAAGAGGCTGAGAAGGAAGCGGAAGTTATAAAGAAAAATAAGATGTTGGAGGTGAAGGAAAAGTTCCTTCATTTGAAGGCTGATTTGGAAAAGCAAGTATCGCAACGTAATGCTAAGATACAATCTATTGAGGCAAAACTGAAGCAAAGAGAGTTGACAATGAATCAACGTCAAGAGGATTTGCAGCGTAAGAACAATGAGGTGGAGGCTGTGAAAGAAAATCTCTCTTCGCAGTTGGAGTTGATCGAGAAGAAAAAACAGGATTTAGATAAGCTTCATCAGAAGGAGGTGGAACATTTGGAGTCTCTTTCCGGATTGTCGGCTAATGAGGCAAAAGAGCGCTTGATCGAGTCATTGAAAGATGAGGCGAAAACAGAAGCTTCTTCTTATATTAATGAAATTGTCGAGGAGGCAAAGATGACAGCCAATAAAGAGGCGAAGAAAATCGTGATACAGTCAATACAGCGTGTAGCGACAGAGACAGCCATTGAAAACTCCATTACGGTATTCCATATAGATTCAGACGAGATAAAGGGTCGTATTATTGGTCGTGAAGGCCGTAATATCCGAGCGTTGGAAGCTGCGACCGGTATTGAGATTGTTGTTGACGATACACCAGAGGCTATCGTACTTTCAGGATTCGATCCTGTTCGTCGAGAGATAGCTCGTTTGGCATTGCATCAATTAGTGCAAGATGGACGTATCCACCCTGCTCGTATCGAAGAGGTCGTTACGAAAGTGAAGAAGCAGGTGGAAGATGAAGTGGTGGAAACAGGTAAGCGCACGGTGATAGATTTAGGTGTACACGGCTTGCATCCTGAGTTGATTCGTATGATTGGTAAGATGAAATATCGCTCTTCTTACGGACAGAACTTATTGCAACACGCACGTGAGACAGCTAATTTATGTGCTGTAATGGCCTCTGAGCTTGGATTGAATCCTAAAAAGGCAAAGCGTGCGGGCTTGCTGCATGATATTGGTAAAGTGCCTGATGATGAACCAGAGTTGCCACACGCAATTTTAGGTATGAAACTGTGTGAGAAGTATAAGGAGAAACCAGATATCTGTAATGCTGTTGGCGCTCACCATGATGAGGTCGAGATGCAAACGCTACTTGCTCCAATTGTACAGGTTTGTGATGCCATATCCGGCGCTCGTCCTGGCGCTCGCCGTGAGATCGTAGAGGCTTATATCAAGCGTTTGAATGATCTTGAGCAATTGGCTTTGTCTTATCCGGGCGTTGTGAAGACTTATGCTATCCAAGCAGGTAGAGAGTTGCGTGTGATTGTTGGCGCTGATAAGATCGATGATAAGGAGACAGAAAATCTATCTACAGAAATCGCTAAGAAGATTCAAGATGAGATGACTTATCCGGGACAGGTTAAGATCACCGTTATCCGTGAAACTCGTGCCGTGAGCTATGCGAAGTAAAGCTTATCAGATGTTGGTATAGAGTGAAATATAAAATTGAATAAAAACAAATTTAATCCATAAGCAAAAGGGTTATATTGAAGTCCATAAGGGATGACAATATAACCCTTTCGTTTTGAGTAGAGGTTGTGCAGAAGTTGTAGTATGTGTAAAAAAGAACAAGATGATTGTGAGCGGAAAAAGTAAATAAGAACGAGAGAAAGGGGTGGGTCCTGTAAATTTAAAGGCGCTTATTCTATCTTCATAACAAAGTTTATTATACATTTGTAAGCAAATGTAAAGAATCATACTATCATAACATGATTAAAATATTTACAACAAATAGGGTAAAAGAGCTGGATCAATATACGATTCAAAATGAGCCTATCAGCTCAATTGATTTGGTGGAACGTGCCGCGACTATGTTTGTCCGTGAGTTTTGTAAGCATTATTCGAAACAAATGCATGTTGTTGTATTTGCCGGGCAAGGCAATAATGGAGCGGACGCGTTGGCTATTTCAAGACTATTGGCGGAAGAGTCTTATCGGGTAGAAACATATTTATTTAATCCGACGGAGCAACTTTCTTTGGAATGCGAGCAAAACAAACAACGTCTTTATAATACTGATCGTGTGGAGTTTTCCGAGATTATACATGATTTTGAACCTCCTGTATTAACAGATAGGAACGTGGTTGTTGACGGTTTGTTCGGCTCAGGATTAAATCGTCCTTTATCTGGTGGTTTTGCCGCTATGGTCAATTATATCAATCAATCAGAGGCAGAGGTGGTCTCTATAGATATACCTTCAGGATTATTTGGAGAAGATAATAGTAAAAATAATCCGGCGGCGATTATAAAGGCAAATAAAACCTTTACATTTAGTTTCCCTAAATTATCATTTCTATTTCAAGAAAACGCTCAATATGTAGGCGAATGGAAAGTTTTGGATATAGGTATTCATCCGGATGCTGTTTATAATCTACCTACGCCTTATTCTTTAGTGTCAGAAGAGGATATTACTTATTCTTTGAAACCTCGTGAGCGATTTGCGTATAAAGGTGTATATGGGCATGCTCTACTTATTGCTGGAAGTAGAGGTAAAATGGGAGCCGCTTTATTGGCTGCTAAAGCTTGTCTTCGTGCGGGTGTTGGTTTGTTAACGGCTCATATACCAAATAGAGGCGAGTCTTTTTTCCAAACAGCGTTGCCGGAGGCTATGTTGAGTTTGGACGATAATGCGGATCGTCTTTCTATGGTTTCTGATATCAATAACTATTCAGCGATAGGTATTGGTCCGGGTTTAGGTCAGCATTCGGAGACAGCCGCTATAGTCGATTTAATATTGCAAGCATGTAACAGGCCGATAGTTATAGACGCGGATGCTCTTAATATCATTTCGGCAAATAAAGATATTATCAATAGAATTCCCGCAAAAAGCATTCTTACCCCTCATGTGAAGGAATTTGATCGCTTGGTGGGAGATAGCGCTAATTCATATGAGCGTTTGATGAAAGCGCAATCATTCGCAACGGAACATAAGGTATGTGTCGTTCTGAAGGGCGCATATACCGCGATATGTACCCCCGCGGGTAATATATATTTTAATGAATGTGGCAATCCCGGCATGGCGACTGCCGGTAGTGGCGATGTGTTGACAGGTGTTATTTTAGGATTGTTAGCTCAAGGTTACGCACCGGAAACAGCTGCTGTTATAGGTGTGTTTATACATGGCACAGCAGGTGATCTTGCCGCGAATTTCTTATCAGAAGAGAGCTTGATCGCTAGTGATATTATAGAAATGTTGGGTAAGGCGTTTAAGCAGATAAAATAGTCTTACGTATAGCAAGTCGTTCAAAGTTCGCGGTCATATTTATTTTTAAGTACACTTAAGTAAGAGTATGGATGGAATAAAGGAAGATAAACTTTGGACGACTTGCTATTTGAGTGTAAAGTGTTAATTCTTAATCGCTAAATTCAAAAAAGAAAGACCATAGAGGCGTCTATTTATCGTGTTTAGTCTCAACTGCGAAGAGAAAAATATAGCCTTAAACGAAAGAACTTAAATCAAGTTGGTTAAAATAATCAAAAAAAGAGCGCTTCGTTTACGTATACATTGTTTATAATCTGTCTTACATATAGAGATCGGTTAAAAACTTTGATTAACTATAATACTATATAATATATGAAAATAACACTTATATCATTTATGACCATTTGTGCTTTTGGGTTAATATCATGTGGCGATGTTAATCATAATGTATTAACGGAGCAGGAAAAAGCAGAAGGATGGGAGCTTCTTTTTGATGGAGAGACGTTGAATGGCTGGAGAGATTATAATGGAACAGCTTTGACAGGGCCATGGGAAGTGGTGGATGGAACAATACAAGCGGATGGCCAAGGTAGCGACGCGAGTGGTTATATTGTGACAGATAAATCATATGAGAATTTTGAGCTTTCTTGGGATTGGAAAATATCTAAAGGAGGAAATAGTGGATTGCTTTATCATGTTGTAGAGCGTCCTCAATTTACGGTACCTTATGTAACAGGTCCGGAGTATCAGCTTATAGATGATGCCAACTTCGCTGAACCATTGGAGGATTGGCAAAGATGCGGTGTGGATTACGCAATGTATTTACCTGATTTTAAAACTATAAAAGTAAATCCGGCCGGAGAATGGAATAATTCTAAAATTATTTTTGATAACGGACATGTTACCTATTTTATGAATGGAGAGAAGACGGTGGAATTTGACGCATGGTCTGATGATTGGTTCTCTCGGAAAAATGCAGGTAAATGGGCCAATGCGCCTGAATATGGACTCGCTCGTAAAGGTCTTATATGCTTACAAGATCATGGCTATCCCGCATGGTTTAGGAATATTAAAATTAAACAGTTGCCACGAAAAACACAAGAGTTGGATCTGTTTAATGGAAAAGATCTTTCCGGTTGGGAAAAATATGGTACAGAATTGTGGTACGTGAAAGATGATTTGTTGGTATGTGAGAGTGGACCGGATAAGCAATATGGCTATTTGGCCACACGTGCCTATTATGATGATTTTGATTTAACAGTAGAGTTTAAGCAAATAGCGGATGGAAATTCAGGCGTTTTTATACGTTCTTTTGTGGAGCCGGAAGTGAAAGTGAATGGTTGGCAGGTTGAGGTGGCACCAAAAGGATTTGATACGGGAGGAATTTATGAGTCTTATGGACGAGGGTGGTTAATTCAGATACCGGATGAGAAAGAAAATGTATTGAAGCAAGGAGAGTGGAATCGTTTACGTATTCTCGTGAAAGGAGATCATGTCCAAACTTGGCTTAATGGAGAAGAAATGGTGAATTTGCAAGATAAGAAAATAGGAGAAGGACAAGGACGTATCGCCTTGCAAATACATGATGGTGGAGGTATAAAAGTACTTTGGCGAAATTTGCATGTACATACATTATAAATAACAATATATTGTTTTCTTAAAATTTAATAGTTATGAAAAACATTTCAAGAAGAAGCTTTCTGAAAACCGGAGCGGTAGCGGCAGCAGGGCTAACGATAGTTCCGGGCTCTGTTCTTGGTAAATCATTTGGCTTTACGGCACCCAGTGATAAACTGAATATCGCCGGTATTGGTATCGGTGGAATGGGACGTCGTAATTTAGCGAATATGAGTACGGAAAATATCGTTGCTCTATGTGATGTTGATTGGCATTATGCAGATAAGACCTTTAAAGACTATCCTAAAGCAAAACGATTTAAAGATTGGCGTGTGATGTTTGACGAGATGGGTAAATCAATAGATGCTGTAATGGTGGCTACACCAGACCATTCACATGCCGGGATTACCGCTCATGCGATTACGCTAGGTAAACATTGTTATACGCAAAAGCCCCTTACTCATTCAGTTTATGAGTCTCGTTTGCTAACAAAGTTGGCTAAGAAATATAAAGTTGCGACACAGATGGGTAATCAAGGAAACTCTTTTGACTGGTGTCGTCAGATAACAGAATGGATACAAGCGGGCGTTATCGGTGATGTATATGAAGTACATTGCTGGACAGACCGTCCTATTTGGCCGCAAGGTTTGATGAAGCCAAGCGATATGCCAAAGTGTCCTAAGACATTGGATTGGGACTTGTGGATAGGTCCTGCGGAAAAGAGACCTTATAACCCTGTTTATACACCATGGAACTGGCGAGGATGGTGGGATTTTGGAACTGGCGCATTAGGTGATATGGCTTGTCATATCATGGATCCGGTTTATTGGGCTCTTGACTTGAAATATCCGTCAAGTGTAATCGGTAGTTCTACGTTGAGTAACTTATATTCACCACCTCATGCACAAATCGTAACCTATACATTCCCGGCACGTCCACCAAAGGGAAATGTAAAAATGCCGGAAGTGAAAGTTTATTGGTATGATGGAGGTTTGATGCCTCCTCGTCCAGAAGAGTTGAAAGATGGACAAATGATGGGCGATGAGAACGGTGGTATTATCTTTATTGGAACAAAAGGTAAGATCATGACAGGCTGTTATGGTATGAATCCTACATTGTTGCCAGTTTCAGATATGGAGCATTTCAATCAACCTAAGCCGACTATTCCAAGAGTTAAAGGAGGAAATGGTGATATTTGGTCAACGAACGCACATGAGCAAGATTGGATTCGTGCATGTAAGGAGTCTCCTGAAAATCGTACAGAAGCATCATCAAACTTCCAATTCTCTGGTCCATTCAATGAGATGGTTGTTATGGGAGTGTTGGCTGTTCGTTTGTCTGGTTTGCAAGGTTTGCACCGAGAGTTGCAATGGGATGGAGAGAATATGAAATTCACTAATATCTCTCCGAATGATAAGATTAAGATTGTGACTGTTGATGACTTTAAGGTTATAGATGGCGATCCTCGCTTCGATCGACGCTTTGCTGAATTTAATGCGCTAGAGATGGCCAATGAATGGATCAAACATACTTATCATAATGGTTTCACCTTGCCTGATATGCCGAAATAATCATTAAATAGAAAGATATATGATCAAGCATATTTATAAATTCATGATCGCTTTTATTTGTTGCTTGCTGTCTATGCCTAGTGGAGCGCAAACGAAAGCGGAAAAGAATGGATGGTATTTGGCGATGCAGTCCTATAGTTTTCACCTATTCCCTTTAACAGAGGCTTTAGATAAGACGCAAGAACTTGGATTGAAGTATATAGAAGTTTTCCCCGGACATAAACTTGGAGGAAAATGGGGCGATAAAGTCTTTGATTTTAATTTGGACGCGAAGACTCAGCAAGAGATAAAAGCGTTAGCGGCATCAAAAGGAATTAAAATCATTGGAACAGGTGTGTATGTTGCTGAAAAATCTTCAGATTGGGAGAAAATGTTCAAATTCGCAAAAGCTATGGGTATGGATTTTATTACCTGTGAACCGGCATTGAGCGATTGGGATATGGTCGAGAGATTGGCGAAGCAATATAATATTAAAATTTCTGTGCATAATCATCCTCAGCCTTCCGAGTATTGGAAACCCGAAAATCTCTTGAACGCGATATCTAAGCGTAGTAAATTATTGGGATCGTGTTCAGATGTTGGACATTGGAGAAGAGAAGGTTTAAATCAAATCAATTGTTTGAAACAGCTGAATGGTAGAATTATATCTTTACATTTTAAAGATATAGCTCCTAAAAAAGCAGGTCAGAAAGAACAACATGATGTGATTTGGGGAACTGGTATTCTTGATGTCAAAGGAATGTTGAAAGAACTAAAGGCTCAACAATTTAAAGGCGTATTCTCTATCGAATATGAATATAATTGGGAGAATTCAGTTCCTGATATAAAGAAGTGCATACAGTATTTCAATCAAGCAGCAGACGAAATCTTATAGGATTAGGTTAGCGTTAATAAAGAAGCGTATAGGTCTCTGGGATAAAATTCCAACCTATACGCTCAAATTTTTTATGAGATATGGCATCAGATATAGAAATAGTTAAACTGATTAGGGAAGGTGATATGGTTGCGTTTCGTAATCTATTTCAATCTATTTATACACAGCTATATATACATTGTCGAAAATACATTTCTGATCCAGAAGACGCAAAAGATATCATTCAAAATGTATTTTTACATTTTTGGGAAAAAAGAAAAGATATAGATATACATACCTCATTATATGCTTATTTGCAAAAGAGTGTACAAAATGAATGTTTAAATTATTTGCGAACACATAGAATAGCAAACATTCCACAAGAAGATATCCCTGTAATCAATCAAATAGATATAGCTGAAAAGAATGATCCTCAGTCTGAATTTAATATAAATGAGATAGAGCGTATTATAGAAAACACGATAGAAACTCTTCCGGATCAATGTAAATTCGTTTTTAAATTAAGTAGAATAGAGGGGCTAAAGAACAAGGAGATAGCGGATAAGCTTCAGATATCGGTTCGAACGGTAGATACGCATATTTATAGAGCGTTAAAAATTTTGAAAGTACGATTAGTGGATTATCTTTCATAAAAATAATAATCATTTGTAGTAAGTATAAAACCTTTTTTATGTGTCTTTATTATAAAAGATAGATTGATCAGAAGAATGAAAAAATATGTTATAAAAATAATAGAGGATTGTCTGGAAAAAGAAATGCAAGTAGATCAAGAGTGGAATCGTTTGCTTTCAAATATACAGCCCCCAAAGGTGAAAAAAAGTAAACTGAATATCATATTATTTCAGTTTAGTAAATATGCGGCAGCAATCTTTTTGGGAGTTTTAATTACAGCTACTTTTTTCAATTGGGCTAAAGAGTCAAAGAATAATGATGCGGTTTATGAGGTAATAACAGCTAAAGGTGAAAGAAGTCATGTAAAATTGACTGATGGGACAAGTGTTAGAATTAATTCTTGCTCTATTTTGAAATTCGCGAAAAGTTATGCTCTTTCAAATCGAAATGTGTATTTAGAGGGGGAAGCTTATTTTGAGGTTGCTAAAAATAAGGATATGCCATTTATCGTTAAAGTTAACGGCGCTGATGTGAAAGCGATAGGTACGGCTTTTAATGTCTCTGCTTATAAAGATGATAATGAATTAAGAATTACCTTATTTAATGGAAAAGTTAAAGTGCAACCGACATTAACAAAACAAGAGGTGTTACTTAAACCGGAGCAAGTAGCCACTTACAATAAAATGAATAACAATATAGAGGTGAAAGATTATAACAGTAGAATAGATGCTCAGTGGCTTAATAATTATCTTTCTTTTGAGAGAATGTATTTGCAGGATATAACAAAAATATTAGAAAGGAATTATAATGTATGTTTTCACTATGAAAACCAAAAAGTAAAGAAACTAAGATTTAATGGTAGCTTTAAGACGGATGCCGATCTGTCTGAGATATTGCAGATAATACAGACAAATACAGGAATAAAATATGAATTCAAAAGGGATAGTATTATTATAAAATAATTAAAATATAGCGCCTATGAGAAATAGATGAATAGTAAGTTAACCTTTTATTTAGAATCGATCGAATTATTAATCTTAAATTTATCATTATGACTAATCATAAGAGGAATATTGTAATGAAGAATCACAATACTCTAAAAAAATCATTGTTGTTAGGCTTGTGTCTGACATTCGCTTTTCCATATACAACGGCGGCGTCAGCTCAAGTAATATCATTGAATATAACGAATGGCAGTTATTCTGAAGTCTTTAAAGCTATTGAAAATCAAAGCGAGTATAAATTCTTTTACAATGAGAATCAAATAAGTAATAAAAAGTCAATAGATGTAAATGTGCAAGGTGAATCTATTGAGCAGATATTGAATAGTGTTTTTAAAGGAACAGGCATTACATATAAAATAGTAAATCAACAGGTCGTTTTAACAAATGGAACTTCTGCTAATAATATATCCACTTCTACACATCAAGATAATAAAAGTGTAAATGGACAGGTCGTGAGTGTTTCAGGAGAGCCATTAATTGGTGTTAATGTTGTAGTGAAAGGTACAACTATAGGAACGACGACGGATATAGATGGACGATATACATTGGATAATATTCCGGCAAATTCAGTTGTGGAATTCTCTTATATTGGTTTTTTGTCTCAGGATGTGAAATTAGGTAATCAAAAAAGTATAAATGTAACATTAGCAGAAGACACGCAAAAAATAGATGAGGTTGTAGTTGTTGGATATGGATCTTTTAAAAAGAGCGATCTTACTGGAGCCATTTCTCAAATTAAGGGAGGTGATATTGCTGCATTACCTTTAAGAAGTGCCTCAGACGCGTTACAAGGAAAAGTAGCGGGTGTTACAATTACCGCAAATTCAGGAAGTCCAGGCTCATTGGGAGATGTACGTATTCGTGGTGTTGGTACTTTGTCGCAATATGGAAATAATCCCTTATATGTGGTTGATGGATTACCTCAAACAGATATAGGTTGGTTAAATCCACGTGATATTGAAAATATAGAAGTTTTAAAAGATGCTTCAGCTCAAGCTATTTATGGTTCTCGTGCTGCAAATGGAGTGGTACTTGTTACAACAAAGCGAGGAGCTAATGGTGATTCTTATCGCAGTAATATCGAATTTGATATGAGTGTTGGTTTCCAAGCCGCATCTAAAAAGTATGATCTTTTAGATGCAGAAGGGTTTATGGAATATAAGAATAGAGCATATGCAGCTGCGGGAAAAGAGTTGACGGATGATTTCTCTACTCCTGAAAAAAGAGAAGCAATATTGGATTTTTTGGAGAAAAATGGAGGTCGAGAAGGAACAAATTGGTGGGATGCGATAAATAGGAAGGCAAAAGATGCGGTAAATCAAACGTACAATTTGGCTTTTTCTGGAGGTATGAACAAGTTAAGATATCGTAGTAGTTTTAACTATATGAACCATAAGGGTATATTAAAAGGTTTAAAGTTTCCCACCCCCAATAAAGAGGGTGGGAAGTAACAGTAATTCAAATTTT
>CAUWMZ010000002.1:0-102342 GCA_963560035.1 uncultured Parabacteroides sp. | reverse complement strand
AGAATCAGTCACAAAATGAGTCATATAACAAATTAATCTATATAATGTCTAATATGCATATTATCATCATCGTTATCTTTTTTGCAGTGGCAATCTTTATTAAATTGAAGATGCCAATGTGGAAAGGCAAGTATTCAGAAAAGCTTGTGAATAACAAGATTCAAGAGTTACCGGAAGAGTATGTTGTTTTTAATGATTTACTATTCGAGAGTAACGGATATTCAACGCAAATTGACCATATTATAGTTTCACCTTATGGTGTATTTGTAATTGAAACAAAGGGATATAAAGGTTGGATTTTAGGCGGAGAGAACAGTGAATACTGGACGCAAACCATCTATAAAAGTAAACATCAATTTTACAATCCGATAAAACAAAACGCCGGACATGTAAGATTTTTGCATCATTTGCTCAAATGTTCAACGGATATACTTTTTATTCCAATTGTCGTTTTCAATAACAGTGCGGAATTAAAAGTGCATGCTGACAATAACATAGTTGTAAACAGATATAATCTAAAACGTGCTATATTACAATACAGAACTGCTGTTCTTAATCAGGAGAGCATAAATTGGATAATACAGACAATTAACCAAAATCGCATAATCGCTGATAAAGAGAAACTAAAACAGCATAAGCATAACGCAAAGGCCCGGCAATACAGAAGTTCACGCCTAATAAATCAAGGTGTTTGTCCTCAATGCGGAGGACATCTCATTTTGAAGAAAGGCAAGTATGGCACTTTCTATGGATGTTCAAACTTTCCCACATGCAAGTTTACCATAAACTCATAAATAGCAATTCTTGTTTTATAGTATCAGAACATAAAACTAAACACTTTCTTTCGTGATACATTGAATCGTTCAATTTCTATAGAAAGTGATTTCTTCAACTGCCTTACCATAAAGCCTAAAAACGGCTGATTAGTTCCTTCATTCTGACATTGGCGCAGGGAAAGGATATATTCTTCCCTATCTTCCTTAAATATCTTAGTAGGAAAAAGATGATAGCAAAATTGGAGGTAGTTCATCAGCAACAGAACCGTTCTACCGTTGCCATCCACCCACGGATGTATGGTCACTAAATTAAGGTGGGCATTAAAGCTTAATTCATATTGTTCCCGAAATGTTCCCACAGTCTTTTGCTTCTCTTGCAGTAGAGCGCAAAGTTCATCTACCTTAGCAGGAACTTTCAAATAGTTCATATAAGAATGTCCACCAACACCAGCCGTAACACCACATAAACGGAAATCTCCTTTTGAAGAATCGAAAGAACCGCCCCTTACACTGTGAACGCTGCCGGTAGTACGCATCAGCATCGTATTCAACCTTTTCAGAAAAGCAGGAGTTATAGGCACAAGGCTATCTGATTCAGTTTTGGCAAGTTCATACGCTTGCTTCAAATCTTCATTCATCAGATGATGCACAAGCGGTTTCCCTTTCGCCGTTACTCCCTCGTCAAAAAGAAGCTGCGTATCAAGCTCGGTCAACGTGGAGCCTTCTATAGCTGTGGAATGGGTAATGAGAGAATAAAGGTAGTACTTTTCATAGTCCACCGCTTCACTAATACCAAGTTGCTGAAACTTTTGGTATAACCGTTCAATCTCTTGCCAAACACCTTGTTCCATTGACTTTTATTTAATTGGATTTATCTCTTTTCAAAGGTAGTGTATTTGTATTGCGTAGCCAAAGAAAATAATGACTTACTACTATATTTTTGCACGTGTGGGGGAAATGTGGGGAAAATTCAAGCAAAAGAAAAAGCTAAGTATTGAATTATCAATTACTTAGCTTTTATCTTTGTACCCAGACCCGGGGTCGAACCGGGATGGAAGTGAATCCACTGGTGTTTGAGACCAGCGCGTCTACCGATTCCGCCATCTGGGCATTTTTTAAATCTCAACCTCTTTGGCAGTTGATTTGTTTCTCAAATGCGTTGCAAAGGTACAGTTTTTTTTTAATTGCGCAAGCGTTTGAACAAAAAAAATCAAATATTTTTTACCTAAAGGAATATCTAAAGGATTTATTCGCTTAAAAAGATTATTTAATTACATTTGTAAATACATAATTATAATAATAAGACATATCATGAAAGATAATTATTGCGTCATCATGGGCGGTGGCATTGGTAGCCGCTTTTGGCCTTTCAGTAGAGAAAGTTTTCCAAAACAATTTCTTGATTTTTTTGGAAGTGGGCGCTCTTTGCTGCAAATGACATTTGATCGTTTCGCAAAAATCATTCCTATAGAAAATATATATGTCGTCACCAATGAATCTTACGCCAGCTTAATCAAGGAACAATTACCGGAATTAGCGGACAAGCAAATTCTTTTAGAGCCCGCTCGCCGGAACACCGCTCCTTGCATCGCTTATGCGACTTACCATATCCAAGCATGTAATCCAAACGCAAATATTGTGGTCGCTCCATCTGATCATCTTATATTAAAAGAAGATATTTTCTTAAGAGATGTGCAAAAAGCGTTGGACTTTGTCAAAAAGAATCGAGCTTTGGTGACATTAGGCATCAAACCAAGTCGCCCTGAAACAGGCTATGGATATATTCAAAGTAGTGATACCGTTATTGATGATTTTACGAAAGTGAAAACATTCACAGAGAAACCCAATCTAGAACTTGCCAAAGTATTTATGGAAAGCGGTGAGTTCTTTTGGAACTCAGGATTATTCGTTTGGAATGTCAACACAATATTAGACGCTTTCGCAAAATATCTACCGGATATCAGCTCTCGCTTTGATTTAGGAAAAGACAAATTCAATACTCCTGAAGAAAAAAGTTTTATCCGCGAGAACTTCCCTTATTGCTTAAATATCTCAATAGATTATGGCATCATGGAAAAAGCGCATAATGTATACATGCTATGCGTAGACTTCGGCTGGGCCGATCTTGGCACCTGGGGCTCTCTCTTTGACATCGCTCCTAAAGATGATAACGATAACGCTATTCTGAAAAAGAATGAGACTCTCCTTTATGAGAGTTCTGGAAATGTTGTGGCTATCGACAATCCTAAACGCTTAGTTGTCATCGAAGGATTGCATGACTACATTGTAGCTGAGTCTGGAAATATCTTGCTAATTTGCAAGAAAGACGATGAGCAACGAATCAAACAATTTGTGGCTGACGCACAAATAAAATACGGAAAGGAATTTATTTAATAAGCTCTTATAAAAAGTTGGAAATTGAGAAACGCCATTTTACTTCTCAATTTTCAACTTTTTCGCTAAATAACGAACCGGATACCATGCAGCTAACAATCCCATTGTTAAGACTGTCACGAATACGGTTACGATATCCAATGGCACTACATGCACAGGATAAGCATCTATGATAAATGCACCTGCGGCTTCTCCTAGTTTTATAAAACCAAACTCTTGTTGCAACAAGCATAAAATCACGCCTATTGCCCCTCCTATCAAAGCGCCAAAACCTGATATCATCCACCCCTCAAATAAGAATATACGACGAATCAGCGCATCATCCGCCCCCATATTACGTAATGTATCCACATCCGATTGCTTCTCTATCATCAACATCGACAATGAACCAACAACATTAAACAAAGCGATCGCCAATATAAATGTCAAAATAAGGAATGTCATCCACTTCTCTATTTGCATCATCTTAAATGACGACTCTTGCTGCTCAAAGCGATTTTGGACCAAAAAACGATCTCCTAATATCTTTTGAATTTTTCTCTTAACAGCAGGCAGCTCTTGTTCTGTTTTTACCTTTAACTCTATTGATGTTACCTCTTTGTTATAATGAAACAAAGAACGGGCCAAAGATAAAGGAACAATCATATACGAATCATCATAAACCTGTTGATCTGTACGAAAAACCGCACCAATATAAGCGTATTCCAGATTAAAAGAAGATGCGGGATTTGCCATATTCACCTTTTCATCTCGTTTAGGCGCATATATTTCCAAAGGAGAGACAAAACCGGCATTTATCCCCAATGAAAACGCAAGACCTATTCCTAAATTAGCATAATTTGCCACCTTATCGCTTAGAAGATATTTGCCATCTATCAAAATACTATCTATCTGCGCTAATTTCTCATATTGATCATCCACTCCTTTCAATACGGCGACACCTTGACGATCTCTATAACGCACTAACGCATTATCTTGCAACACCTCACTAAAGCAGACAACTTCCGGCAAAAACCTTACCTCTTGAATTTCTTTTGACGTAGGGTCAAATACCTTCCCATGACGCGGTTTTATCTTCAACTCCGGGTCAAAATTGCTAAAAAGCGATGAGACCAAATCATTAAAGCCATTATAAACAGATAAAGCGCATACCAATGCGATGGTCGCAACAACAACCCCACATACGGATACCATAGATACTATATTTATGGCGTTATGCGATTTCTTTGAAAAAAGGTATCTGCGGGCTATATAAAATGGAAGATTCAATGTCGTTGGTTACTTATGTAATAGGTTATCTATATTCTCTATATAATCTAACGAATCGTCAATGAAGAAGCTCAATTCAGGAATTTTACGCACTTGTAAACGTATGCGTTGTCCTAAATCAAAGCGAATAGCTTTCGTGTTACTACGAATAGCCTCTAAAAGCTCCTTCGATTTATCAGAAGGGAAAATGCTTAAATAAGCTCTAGCCACACTTAAATCAGAGCTTACACGCACAACGCTAACAGAGACCAACACTCCGTGCATCGCTTGTGTTTGCTTTTGAAAAATATCACTCAACTCTTTTTGCAAAAGACGCTCAATCTTTTGTAATCTAGTACTTTCCATAATAATCTTTCTTTTACTTTTTCCAGATCATAGTCAAGCCATCGCGCAAAGGAAGTATAACTTTCTCTACGCGATCGTCTTGCTTTATCTTATCATTAAATAATAATATTCCCTTTGTTTGTTTATCTGCCGGATGAAGCTCCTCTACAACTTTACCATCCCAAAGTGTATTATCTGCCAAAATTAATCCTCCCGGACGAACCATTGGAAATACCAAATCATAATACTCCGAATACAGGCGTTTATCCGCATCTATAAAGACCATATCAAAAGTCTCTCCTAACTGAGGGATAATCTCTATCGCATCTCCAAAATGGATCTTTACCTTATCTTTATGCGGTGATCTAGGAAGATATTTCATGATAAAATCCTCCATCTCATCATTGATCTCTATCGTATGTATCAATGCGCCATCATCCAAACCCTCCGCCATGCACAATGTCGCATATGCGGTATAAGTGCCTATTTCCAAAACACGTTTTGGCCGCATCATTCGACAAAACATTTTCAATATGCGTCCTTGTAAATGCCCTGATAACATACGTGGACGAAGAAGGTTCACGTTTGCGTCTCTATTCAACGCCGACAATAAATCCCCCTCTTCGTCTATGTGAGATAGAATATATTTATCTATTTCGCCTGTAAACATTCTAAATTAAATTATTCTTTAAAGGTAGGTAATTGGTATTGCGTTCCCGCATCCAACACTTTTCCTACGTTATTTATTTCCAAAAAGCTTGTGCCACCGCCTTCTCCAAAGCTGCCACTCAAATACGCAACCATATCATTACGTGTAATACGTCCGCTATGGATCAACTGATTCAACGCATCATAGAAGTATCCTCTACGGCTATCATTATATGGCTGATGCACTGCCCACACACCGTATGAAAGAGACAACATTCTCATCACACGAGGATTGTAACAAATGGCGAACACTGTTGATGTTCCACGGAAAGCGGCTAAATAACGAGCGGTACGACCTGTGTAACTATCTGTAATAATAGCTTTCACATGCAATTTTGAAGAGGACTTAACCGCCTGTTTTGCCAAGAAAGAAGTTACATCCAAATCATTACCCTCAATAGGTACGCGGATATCATTCGCTGCAAGCTTTGTCATTTCAGCCTCACGAGCGACCTTTGTCATTGTTTGTACCGCCTCAACAGGATACTTTCCATAAGCAGTCTCACCACTTAACATCAAAGCATCTGTACGATAATAAATAGCGTTAGCGATATCTGTTACCTCAGCACGAGTAGGACGAGGATTGTTGATCATTGAGTGAAGCATCTGTGTAGCAACAATTACCGGTTTTTTCACCTCTACACACTTACGGATAAGTACACGCTGTATGCCAGGTATTTTCTCCGCAGGAACCTCTATTCCTAAATCTCCACGTGCGATCATCACACCATAAGCGACCTCCAAGATTTCATCGATGTTATCAACACCCTCTTGGTTCTCAATCTTTGCGATAATCTTTATCGGACTATTGTATTCATCCAATATTCGTTGAATATCCAACACATCCTGCTTACTACGAACAAATGAATGAGCGATAAAATCCAAATCATGACCAATTGCCCATATAATGTTTTTACGATCTTTTTCTGTTAATGATGGCAAGTTTATACGCACGCCCGGAACATTAACACTTTTACGACTACCTAAAGTCGCATCATTTTGAACCTCGCAAATCAAATAATCGCTCATCTTCTCTGTAACTTTCAATTCCAAATCTCCATCATCGATAAGGATATCGCTAGCTACTTCCAAATCATTCACGAAATTCTTATATGACACACATATACAATCGTGCGTAGTTTCCTGTTCCGGATTTCCTACAATCTTCACGACTTCTCCAGTCTTAAAAGAAATAGGTTCTTTGTTCACTGTCGCGGTAGTACGTACTTCCGGACCTTTTGTATCCATCAAAATACCAATACGATCTGATACGGCACGGACATTCTTAACAACACGAGTCAGTCCTTCTTCCATCATGTGAGCCGTATTCAGGCGCACAACATTCATTCCTGCTTTATATAACGCCTCAACGAACTCAACGTCACAACGTTGATCGGAAACTGTAGCAACAATCTTCGTATGCTTTAACATATAACCTTAAATTATTATAACCTATTATTAATTCTACTTTGATAACCTTCCATACCATTACAAAAAAGACTCTATCGCCAAACGATATGAATCTAATCCGAAACCAAGAATCACGCCTTTGCAGGCCGCAGAAATCATAGAAACATGGCGAAATGACTCTCGAGCATGCACATTCGAAATGTGTACTTCTACAACCGGAGTTGTAACGGCCTTTATCGCGTCATGTAACGCTATAGACGTGTGAGTGTATGCACCCGCATTTAAAACAATTCCATCATAATCAAAACCCACCTCATGAATCTTGTTGATCAACTCTCCCTCTATATTACTCTGATAATAAGATATCTCACATTGAGAAAAACGCTCACGCATATCACGCAAATACCCCTCAAACGAGGTATTGCCATATACTGTAGGCTCCCGCTTACCCAATAGATTCAAGTTCGGCCCATTGATGATCTGAATCTTCTTCATCCTTTTTGCAAGTTTATTAACTTTGTACCGCTCGTAGAGACCGGAATTATCCGGCAAATGTAAAGATTTTATTTGACACATTAATACCGACATAGCAACAATGCGACAAGGAAATGACTTAATAAATCGATATAACACCTATTTAAAGTTAGAAAAAGCGCTTTCACCCAACTCTATCGATGCCTATTTGACAGATCTTGACAAATTATTAGACTTCGCAGAAGATGAACATAAAAACATTAAAGACATCACGTATGAAGACTTACAGCAATTCATCGCTCAGCTTTGCGATATAGGAATAGCACCTCGTTCACAAGCTCGCATTATATCCGGAATAAAATCATTTTATCACTTTTTACTTTTGGATGAATATATCCAAAAAGATCCGACCGAACTCTTGGAGTCTCCTAAGATCGGCATGAAAATTCCAGACGTATTAACAGTAAACGAAATAAATCGAATCATCGACTCTATAGACCTCACCACACCTGAAGGACAACGCAACAGAGCGATGTTAGAGGTCTTATATAGCTGTGGACTGCGTGTATCAGAACTTATTAATTTACATTATGCAGATATTTATCCTAAGGAAGGTTTCATCAAGGTGATAGGTAAAGGCAACAAGCAACGACTCGTACCCATTTCTAACACCGCTCTACGAGAGATCAATTTCTATTTGATCGACAGAAATTCCATGACTCCCAAGAAAGGTTTTGAAGACACCTTATTTCTCAGCAAACGCGGAACATCCTTATCTCGCATCATGGTGTTTCATATTATTAAAGTACAAGCCCAACTTGCCGGCATCAAAAAAAATATCAGCCCTCACACATTTCGCCATTCTTTCGCTACGCACTTATTAGAAGGAGGCGCCAATCTTCGTGCCATACAAGAGATGTTAGGCCACGAAAGTATCACAACCACCGAAATATATACACATATTGACCGAGAATCTCTTAGAAAAGAAATCCTTGAGCACCATCCTAGAAATATGCAAAAAAGCGATAGGCGATAATTTGATCTTTTACCAAATTATCGCCTATATTGCTATACCATTTTTCAGGGCATACTTTTATCTATTCTTCTTCATATTGTTGAAACAAGAAATCGTTATAAGGAAAACGTGTTATGTGTATCTGTTTAACACGTTCATACAACAATGCTTTTAATTCCTCTATGTTCGTGCGCTCTTTAGCGGATATAAAGATACAATTATCCTGCATTTTTGCCATCCAGGTTCGCTTCAATTCTTCCAAGTCTATATTTTCTCTACTGCGTGGAGTCAAATCATCTTCATCTTTAGGCACAAATGTGAAAGCATCAACTTTATTAAACACCATAATCATGGGTTTCTCTTTCTTATCTATTTCTGCCAATGTGCGATTGACCACCTCTATTTGCTCCTCAAAAGTAGGATGTGATATATCCACAACATGCACCAATAAATCAGCTTCTCTTACCTCATCAAGCGTAGATTTAAACGACTCAACCAATTCTGTTGGAAGTTTACGAATAAAACCTACTGTGTCTGAGAGCAGGAAAGGCAAATTCTCTATAATGACTTTACGCACAGTGGTATCCAATGTCGCAAATAATTTATTTTCCGCAAACACATCACTTTTACTCAACAAGTTCATCAATGTTGATTTGCCCACATTTGTGTATCCAACCAAAGCGACACGAACCATTTTTCCACGGTTCTTACGCTGTACGCTCTTTTGCTTATCAATATCCACAAGCTCTTTCTTTAAACGAGCTATCTTATCCAAGATAATACGCTTATCTGTCTCTAGCTGAGTCTCTCCTGGACCGCGCATACCAACACCTCCACGCTGACGCTCCAAGTGAGTCCACAAACGAGTCAAACGAGGCAACATATATTTATACTGGGCCAACTCCACTTGTGTCTTTGCGTGAGCTGTCTGCGCACGACTAGCAAAGATATCCAAAATCAAACTCGTACGGTCTAGAATCTTAACCTGCAGTTCTTTTTCAATGTTGCGAAGTTGCTTAGGAGAAAGTTCATCATCAAAAATAGCTAAACCTATCTCATTTTCTACTACATATTCTTTTATCTCCTGCAACTTTCCGGTTCCAACAAATGTAACAGAATTTGGATATTCCAACTTTTGAGTAAAACGCTTTACCGCATTCACACCTGCCGTATCAGCAAGAAATGCCAATTCATCCAGGTATTCTTTCACCTTTTGCTCATTTTGCTCAGGGGTTATCAAACCCACCAAAACAGCTTTTTCTGTCTGTGCTTCTGATATGATAAATTCTTTCATGCCACAAAGATATATTATTTCAATTATTTACGTATCTTTGTGAATATATTTACCTTTTAAAAATCCTACTATGAAAAAGAAAACGAACAGCCTAAAACGGCTTTTTGTGTGCATTGTATTATTATGCACTTGTCAATCCAGCTTTTCACAATCAAACCTTCCCTCTACATGGGACTCTTTCGTAAAAGGAAAAAACAACATCCCTGTTAGAGATACATTTCTCTTACAGACATTTTCCGACACGAATTCTTCCGGATGGAGATACGAAACACAAGGGACAACAAAGATAGAGGATATCTCTGAACTTGATCCATCATTTGGTCAACATAGCGACACGGCATTAAAGCTCTCTCTTGATTCAAAAATCATGTTTGAAGAGTTCGATCCTAAGCAATACACAGAACGTATAATATCTTTTCGTGCTGCCGGAACAAAACTTATGATAGGTGAAAATTTAGCAATAAAAGCTTATCGCCCTAGTGATAATGATGATACTATCACTGCTAAAGCAGTCACATCAAACAACTCTACGATAAAATTCTTTCGTAAAAAAATCATAAATAATCCCCCTAGGGTAGACTTCATCACTTCGGAACCATCATCAAAAACTCAAAATGGCTACTATTATATTGATAGTGTCTATGTGCACGGCATTATTCCTAAATATAGCCTATTCACTGGTAGTGGCAATTGGGACGAAGACAAATACTGGAGCCATTTACCTGCATTAAGACATAGAAGCGCATTAATAAATGGCAAAGCCTCCATCAACACGGCAATCTCTTGCGAAGATCTTTTCATTGGTACCGGAAGTATAAACATTTCCTCTACGGGAGATTTATCTATCAATAGCCTAACGATATATTCTGACGATAACTCATCGGAGTGCTCCTCTTTTTCTTCAAAAGGTAATGTCCGCATTAAAAACAATGTTACCATAAAAAAAACCTTTAAGGAGAAAGGAAAATGGTATTTTATCTCTTTCCCTTTTGATGTCTATCGCTCAAATATTGACTCCTCCTTTATAATGGGTGACGATAAAAATAAAACTAATGGCAATTATTTTTATGTCCGCACTTACAATAATGAAAAAAGAGCAAAGAGTCAGACTCTTTCCGGCAATTGGGAAGTAATGACACAACCTGAAAGTAGCGAACCAATCTTCAAAAAAAATATTGGTTATCTAATCTCCATAGATGAAGGAGCAGACACTCAAACTCTAAGCTTTTCTTCAAAAAAGGGAAAAATTCCCAACAATTTTGGCAAAAAAGGAGAAATAAAAATACAAACAACAATCAACAAGAATAGTGATAACCAAGACCATAACGGATGGTTCCTTTGTGGCAACCCTCTTCCAGCTCCGCTTCCCGTCAAGCAAATAGAACCTAATGCCGCATTAGATGGATATGTCTATATATATAATGGGACAGACTATCACGCTCATGCGCTTACCGGCGATTTCATTATTCCTGCTTTCTCGGCCTTTTTCATAAAAGCCAACCAAAATACGGTCTTAATTATAAACAGTGAAAACCATACGGTCGCTGATTAATATTAGGCCTTAAATATTAAATGATCAATATAGGAGTCACAACGTGCGGAGAAATTTTCTTCTACACATTGTGACTCCTATTCTGCCATCAAATAAATATCAACACAAGTCCATTTAGGCAACACATTTACTCTTCAACACATTCAGTCATCCATATAACGAAACTTAACACAAAAAAGAAACAAAAAAAGCCATTCATATGACAAAAAGAAATACTTTTTTTTGTTTTTCAATCGTATTACGTCTGTCATAACATCGAAACACTATAAAGCTTATTTTGCGTCAAAATAAAATGACGTATTTATGAAACAATTCTGCTTATCTGCTTTACTGACTTTATGCGCTGCTCAATTCTCATTTGCGCAAAACCAAGATAAAAGTTTATCTATCCCTAACTTGGATCAATACAAAACCCTAAAATGTGATTTTCACATGCATACTGTTTTCTCTGACGGACTTGTATGGCCAACAGTACGTGTAGATGAGGCTTATGCTGAAGGACTTGACGCCATCGCTATCACAGAGCACATCGAATATCGCCCACACAAAGAAATAAACGCAAGCCATAATCGCTCTTATGAGATCGCAAAAAAGCAAGCTGATCAGCTTGGCGTAATCCTTATTAAAGGTAGCGAGATCACAAGAAATATGGCACCAGGACATAACAACGCTATCTTTTTACAAGATTGCGATAAATTAGATACGCCTGATTATATGGACGCTTTTAAAGCGGCAAAAACCCAAAATGCCTTTATTTTCTGGAATCATCCAGGATGGGACGCTCAACAACCAGAGGTAACTCGTTGGTGGGATATTCATACAAAATTATATGAAGGAGGTTTCATGCAAGGAATAGAGGTCGCAAATGGCGTAAACTACTATCCGGAAGCTCATCAATGGTGCATTGATAAAAAATTAACTATGATGGGTACTTCTGATATTCATCAGCCAATCCAAACAGACATTGATTTCTCGAAAGGAGAACATCGTACAATGACTTTAGTTTTCGCAAAAGAACGCACCGCCGAAAGCATCAAGGAAGCATTACTTAATAGAAGAACCGCTGTCTTTTTCAAAGATAAAGTTATTGGCGAAGAGGTTTACTTGAAAGATCTTTTCAAAAATGCGGTGAAAATAGAAAAAATCAATAAAACAGATAAGAGCGTTCAAATCACGATTTATAACAATTCTGATCTAACATTCACATTAAAAAAGAATGAACATGATCCTGAATTAAACTACTTCCGTGATTACACTATCAAACCTAAAACTCATTACACTTTCGTTACTTATGTACATCGACCAACAATTGAAGGTGCTATCACTTTTGAAGTAACGAATCTGTTAGTAGCTCCAGGAAAAGGGCTCTCTTACTCATGGGAATTCTAGAACAATCATTACTTATTATTATATATTGATACACTTGAGAGACACACTTTTGAATTAAGAAAGCCTGCACCGTGAGGTACAGGCTTTCTTCCTTTTTATTTATATCTATAATCACAACTTCTCTTTCAAGAATTTCCCCGTATAAGACTGTTCACATGCGGCAATCTCTTCCGGTGTACCGGCACACACCAAATTACCGCCATCTTTACCTCCTTCCGGCCCTAAATCAATAACATAGTCCGCACACTTGATGACATCCATATTATGTTCAATGATCACTACTGAGTGCCCTTTATCTATCAATGCATTGAAAGCCTTTAATAAAACCTTTATATCATGAAAATGCAGACCTGTTGTCGGCTCATCAAAAACAAATAATGTAGGAGCCTGCTTTTCTTGACCCAAATAATAGGCCAATTTAACACGTTGATTTTCTCCTCCTGACAAGGTCGAAGAGGTTTGTCCTAATTTAATATAGCCCAAACCAACATCTTGCAATGGTTTTAAACGCTTTATGATCTTCTTCTCTTGTGTCCCGGCAACTTGTTCAAAAAATTCAATAGCTTGATTGACCGTCATTTCTAAGACATCATAGATATTTACGCCTCGATACTCAACATCCAATATATCTTGTTTAAAGCGCTTCCCATGGCATGCTTCACATTCAAGCGTAATATCAGCCATAAACTGCATCTCTACCGTAATCTTGCCTTCACCCTTACACTCTTCACAACGCCCCCCCTCTTTATTAAAAGAGAAATAAGCGGCACTATATCCCATCTGTTTCGCTAAGGGTTGATCACCAAAAAGCTTACGTATCTCATCATATGCCCCTATATAAGTAACCGGATTTGAGCGAGAACTTTTTCCTATCGAGTTTTGATCGACATATTCGATAGCTTGAATCATATTGAAATCGCCTTGAATAGCACTACAATCCAAGTTCAAACGAGCCACATCGTCTAAATGTCGTTTTACTCCTTCATAAAAAATATCACGTACCAATGAGCTTTTCCCCGACCCACTGACTCCCGTTACAACAGTCATGACATTTAGAGGAAATCTCACATTTACGCCTTTCAGATTATTTTTTCTAGCTCCAAGTACTTCTATATAATTATTCCATGGACGACGATAAAGAGGAACCTCTATTTTATCTTCGCCCGTCAAATAGCGAACTGTATAGCTATCACTACATTTTTGCAAATCATTAATATCCCCTTGATAAACGACCTGCCCTCCTAAACGGCCCGCTTTAGGTCCAATATCTATAATATAATCTGCCGCACGTATGATCTCTTCATCATGTTCTACGACAACGACTGTATTCCCTAACGTCTGTAACTGTCTCAACACTTTTATCAACAGATCTGTATCCCTTGAATGAAGTCCAATGCTTGGCTCATCCAATATATATAACGAACCGACTAAGCTACTTCCCAAAGAGGTAGCTAAATTAATACGTTGACTTTCTCCTCCTGATAAAGACGATGACAAACGATCTAATGTCAAATAGCCTAATCCTACATCTAATAAAAATTGCAGTCTATTGCGAATCTCCGTCAATAAGCGTTTTGCGATAGCGGCATCTGTCTGATCCAATGCCAAAGTATCAAAAAACACTTTTGCTTCTGAAACAGGCATTGTTACAATTTCTGCTATATTTTTGCCTCCAACTTGAACATACAATGCCTCGGGTTTTAAACGGCCTCCCTTGCATGCAGGACAAGTCGTCTTGCCTCGATAACGCGCCTGCAATACTCTATATTGAATTTTATAAAGATTCTCTTCCACGAACTTGAAGAAATCATCAATGCCATGCACTCCTTTCGCGCCATGCCATAACAAATCTCTTTCTTCTTGAGTCAAATCGTAATATGGGCGATGTATCGGGAAATTATATCTCTCACTTTGCGAGATAAAATCTTTCAACCATTCACCCATCACCTCTCCTTTCCAACAAACTACCGCTCCCTGATACACAGACAGGCTTTTATCTGGTATCACCAAATTCTCATCAACACCCAGCACCTTGCCGAAGCCCTCACATACGGGACAAGCACCTACCGGATTATTGAAGTTGAACATCATATCTGAAGGCTCTTCAAACGACATTCCATCAGCCTCAAACTTCTTTGAATATTCATTTACTATGGTCTTTGACTCTCCATAAATACGAACGAGACAAACTCCATGTCCCTCAAAAAAAGCTGTCTCGACAGAATCCGCTAAACGATTTTTCAAAGTCTTATCAGCAGAGACACTCAAGCGATCTATCAACAATTCAATAGGATAAGAGAGTAGATCTTCGCTCGCCAACACTTCCGAGATACGATAAATAGTCTCGTTGACAAGCAAACGCGCATAGCCTTCCTTTCGCAAAATCTCTAATTGCTCCCTCATCTCTCGCCCTTCAGGTAATATCACAGGAGCGAACAACGCAAAACGTGTTCCTTCCGGATAAGCCAACACGTCTTTTACAATATCGCTGACCTGATGTTTCTTAACCTCCACTCCAGATATTGGAGAAATAGTCTTACCTATGCGGGCATATAACAAGCGCAAATATTCATAAATCTCAGTAGATGTCCCGACTGTTGAGCGAGGATTACGAGTGTTTACTTTCTGCTCAATAGCGATAGCGGGCGGAATCCCCTTGATGTAATCACATTCCGGCTTGCTCATTCTTCCCAAGAACTGACGAGCATAGGCAGAAAGACTTTCCACATACCGGCGTTGTCCCTCCGCATAAAGAGTATCAAAAGCCAACGAAGATTTTCCACTACCGGACAATCCCGTTATAACCACCAGCTTATCTCTTGGAATCTCAACATCTATATTCTTTAAGTTATTGACACGAGCACCCTTTATGAAAATCGAATCGCTATTAGACATATTTCTTCTTCTTTTTACGCAAAGATAACCCTTTGTCCGCAAAAACTTAAAGCCACAATCTCTTTTTTCAAAGAATGAGGATTCTCTAACGCAAGCATAATTAAACAAAAATCCAACAATGCCATTTTCCTTATTTTTATCTTCACTCTTACTTAATTATAGATTCCGCTTTATTCCAAACACATACAAAAAGCACAATTCCGGGAAAGAGAAATACAGCTTTTAAATATCTATAACAAAATGCGCTCTCTTTTCGTGAAATCCCCTACATTTGCTGAACATTTTCACAGAATAAATTTATAAAATACTCATGTACGTTAAATATCTCCGTTTTTTAATAGCGATTATTTTAGGAGCATTAACCTCTTGTTCCTCCGTTCACAAAATATCTCAATCCACGAGCACTACGCAAAAAGAAGCTAAAAGAGAATTCCGAGGAGCTTGGATCCAAACAGCCTTTCAAGGTGAATACAAGGACATGACTCCCACACAAATGAAGAAAAGCTTTATCCGTAAGCTTAATTATCTACAAGCATGTGGCATCAACGCCATCATATTTCAAGTGCGTCCCGAAGCAGATGCCTTTTATAAATCAAATATAGAGCCTTGGAGCCGTTTTCTTACCGGAGAGCAAGGAGTTGCTCCCGCAGGAAATTTCGACCCCATGGCTTTTATGATTCAAGAATGCCACAAACGAAACATGGAGTTTCATGCATGGCTCAATCCCTATAGAGCCAGTACAGCCGGCAACACTCGATTTGCCGCTAATCACATCTACCACAAACACCCCGAATGGTTTGTTACCTATAATAAACAAATTCTTTTTGATCCGGGACTGCCCGGGTGCCGCCAATTTATTTGCCGTGTAGTTCGTGATATTGTCACTCGTTATGATGTTGACGCTATCCATATGGATGACTATTTCTATCCATATCCTGTCGCCGGAATGCCTTTCCCTGATGATAACAGTTTCTATAAATATGGATTAAAAAAAGGATATAAAGAATCTCAAAGAGACGCTTGGAGACGAGATAATGTAAATATGCTGATAAGAGAAATCAAACGCACTATCTTATTAACAAAACCTTGGGTACGCTTTGGTATTAGTCCGTTCGGTATTTACCGCAATAAACGAAGCACCCCGGATGGCTCCGGAAGCAACACAAATGGTCTACAAAACTATGATGATCTGTATGCAGATGTCACATATTGGGTTCGTCAAGGATGGATCGACTACAATATACCGCAAATATATTGGGAAATAGGCCACCCCGCCGCTGATTATATCACCCTAATCAAATGGTGGAATAAAAATGCTCAAGGAGGACACTTATATATTGGACAAGATGTAGTACGAACGATGAAAGCGCATCAATTGACTCGCAAAATGAGATATGAAAGAGCTTTACCCAATATCTCCGGTAATTGTTTTTGGCCAGCAAATGAAATACTTTGGAACAATAAAGGTGTCGCAGATAGCCTAAAAAGAAATTATCATCGCTATCCGGCACTTATTCCGGCTTATACACATATGCATAATCGAATGCCCAAAGAGGTCAGCAAACTAAAAGCAGAATGGACTCCTAATGGCTTTTTATTGCATTGGGAAGCCGAGCAAAGTTTGACTAATCCGGAATTAGCGACCTATTTCGTTATTTATCGATTCACGGCAAAAGAGCCTATCAATATCAGCGATCCTTCTAAAATCGTCGCTATCACACGCAAAACAAATTATCTTTTGCCGTATGAAAAAGGAAAGATCAAATATCGCTATGTAGTAACAGCCGTAGATCGATTCCACAATGAAAGTAATGGTAAAACGAAAAAAATCAGACTGTGAATTTATGGATATTTTACTAATAATCAATATTATATGTTATAATATTGATTATATTACATTGATGTACATTTCAAAATTTCCAATTGATATTTAAAGTTTTTTGATTTAACGCTTGCATATATCAAGAATATGTCGTAATATTGCACCCGATTTCAGAGATATTCTCCGAATAGGTCCTATAGCTCAGTTGGTTAGAGCACCTGACTCATAATCAGGGAGTCCTTGGTTCAAGCCCAAGTGGGACCACTTATTGGGAAGTCCCGTCACGATAATTTTCGCGATGGGACTTCTTCTTTTTATCCATCAAAAATCCTTTTTCCCCTATTTTGTTGTCGTGATTATCCTTACTGTATCTCAACTTACACCACTGTTTCCTCCTCTTACCACTATCGATTTTCAAGAACTATTAAGCCTATTTTAAGTGAATAACTATTCACTTGTTGTTAGATTAGTTAATCACTACCCCTAGTGAATAGTTATTCACTTGACAAGCGATTAACTATTCACTTAATATACTGTAAACCATATAGTTACAAAACAATTAAACAAAAGAGGAGATTATCATGAGTTTTTACACTCATTGATAATCCCCTCTTCAAAAATATAAAGATCAAATTACTCTGTTATCACAGAAAATTCGCCAATACCAGCTTGCGGCTTATTATCCACGATACGAGTCGCGACAAAACGCACTTGACGCCCTTTCACTTTCGGGAAACGTATCTCCTGCTCTATCGGATTTGCCTTAATATTTGAGAACTCACCTTCCGCCACTTTCTTACCATCAACAAATAGTTGATAATTGGAAATATGACCAATAGCATCACGCCCTTGATTTGGAGTATAACAGAACCCTGAAATTTCCTTTTCTTGCGCTAAACTCAACACCAAATCACGCATTCCTTGAGGTAAATAATAAGTTGTATACCCATTACCATCCAAGATCACATCAACTCCATCACCCTTTGGAGACACAAGCGTATAATCTTTTGCCGGAATATCAAAAGAACGGACAGAAACGACACTCGTCTTATCAAAGGTTCGATCATAAGCTATCGCCTTCACCGTTCCCTTCTGCGCAAATTCAAAAGGAGCCTCATACAATGGAGAATCTTTGGTCGGTTCTGTTCCATCAACAGTATAATGCACCTCAGAAGCCTTATCTCCCGCCAAAATAGTCACCTCATCTTTCATATTACGAGAGATCACAGGCTCTGTCACTAAAGCAGGGGCGAGATAAGCCTCAACCGTGTTAATGCAAAGAGGTCCACGAGCATCCGTGAAATTAACACGAAGCTTCTCCGCCTTCGCTGTTTGGAAACGAATGATTCGTTTATAACCCACTGTCGTGGTAGAATCAACAGGCTGTGCCGGAACCCATTTACCTTGCTGCTGCAATTCAATATTAAAAGCCCGCACACGTTGTCCTAATGGTATATATTCTTGAATAACCAAACGGTTTACATCGGTCGGATGAGTCAATGTAAATGTCAAAGACCCTGTATTTACGCCGTCTTCCGTAGCCCAATAGGTATCCCAATCTCCATCAACTGTCTTATTGGGACCAAAATTTCTACCTCTTTTGTTAGAAGCTTCCACATAACAACCCTGCAATAGATTTTCCTTGAAATCGTTTAAAATTGTCTGATGCCATTCAACCGCCCGTAAAGAATCTGTCGGACTAATCTTTCCGTTCAGGGCAATAGGAAAATTCAACAAGAAATTAGCATTATGTCCCACACTACGATAATAAAGATCCACCAATTTAGCCAAAGACTTAACTTGATGATCTTCACGAGAATGATAGAACCAACCAGGACGCATAGAGACATCACACTCTCCACCTAGCCAAGAGGGCGCATTCTCGTCACCCCAAACGCTCTGCTTAAAGTTTGGCAATTCCGGTTCTGAATAGAACATGCTCCATTGCGTATCGCCTGCCCAACCTTCCTCATTTCCAATCCAACGAATGTCTGGAACTGTTCCTCCAAACACTATAATATTTGGATGATGAGCCTTAAGTGTATCGTGCGCACGCTCATATTGATAGTAAGTAACCGGGTCTATCGAACGAGTTTCGTTGCTACCACCATACCAGCCATTACCACCATTGGCTCCATCAAACCAATATTCAAATAAAGGGCCATAATTGGTAACCAGCTCATGCAACTGAGCATGGAATTTCTCCACATATCCAGGACGACCGTAATTGTCACTATTTCTATCCCAAGGAGACAAATAAACTCCAAATTTCAATCCATGTTTTTTACATGCATCTGACAACTCCTTCACCATATCGCCTTTTCCATTCTTCCAAGGCGAGTTTTTCACGCTATATTCAGTTGTAGCGGTAGGCCATAAGCAGAACCCATCATGATGTTTAGTTGTTAAGATCACACCCTTTAATCCGGCAGCCTTAATAGTTTTCACCCATTGCTCACAATCCAAATCTGTCGGATTAAACGTAGAAGCCGGAGTGTCACCATACCCCCACTCCAGATCATTAAACGTATTTAAGCCAAAATGAACAAACGCATAAGTTTCCAACTTATGCCATTCTACCTGAGCTGGTGTAGGAACTGGCAATATAGGGGCTGGAGCCGGAGCATCTTTACATGAAAATAAAGACAACAAACCCGCTCCAAACAAAAATAATGAATTAGAATATTTCATTGCGTTCTAATCAAATATAAATCTTAAATTTCACTTCTCCGCGCTTTCGCTTCCCGCGAACTCCATCAAATAAGCCTTAATAAAATCGTCTATCTTACCATCCATCACTCCATTGACATCTGATGTCTGATAATTTGTTCGATGATCTTTCACTCGACGGTCATCAAACACATAGCTACGTATTTGAGATCCCCATTCGATCTTTTTCTTTCCAGCCTCAACTTTTGCCTGCTCAGCCATACGATGTTGCAACTCCTTATCATACAAAATAGAGCGCAATTGACGTAACGCATTCTCTCTATTTTTAGGCTGATCTCTTGTCTCTGTATTTTCAATCAAGATCTCCTCTTCTTCTCCTGTATAAGGATCCTTAAATTGATAGCGCAAGCGAACGCCGGATTCGACCTTATTCACGTTCTGCCCACCAGCACCGCCAGATCGGAAGGTATCCCAAGACATTGCGGCAGGATCCACCTTCACCTCTATCGTATCGTCTACTAATGGAGTAACGAAGACTGAAGCAAAAGAGGTCATACGCTTACCTTGCGCATTGTAAGGAGAGACTCTCACTAAACGGTGAACACCATTCTCACTCTTTAAATAACCATAGGCATAGTCGCCCTCTACGTTCATGGTTACGGTTTTTATACCAGCCTCATCTCCCTCTTGATAGTTCGCGATAGAAACCTTATAACCATTATTCTCGGCCCATCTTTGATACATTCGCATCAACATGGATGCCCAGTCCTGACTTTCTGTTCCACCTGCGCCCGAGTTAATCTTAAGGACACAGCTCATCTGATCCGCTTCATCACGAAGCATATTACGGAACTCTAACTCCTCTAATAGGTGGAATGCCTTTTTATAAGCATCATCCACTTCCTCTTCTGAAATAATCTCTTCTTTTACATATTCATAGGCCAACTGAAGCTCTTCGGCTGCGGCATGAACTTCGCCATAAAGCTCTATCCACTTCTTCAGTTCTTTCACCTTTTTCATCTGAATCTCCGCACGTTTGGCATCTTCCCAAAATCCAGGATCTTGCGTACGAAGTTCTTCCTCTTCTAATTGAATCGTTTTGCCATCAATGTCAAAGATACCCCCTCAGCGCTTGCTCGCGCTCCAACACGTTGTGTAGCTGGTCTGATGTAATCATATTTATTCGTTTCTATATTAAAAATTTACAGGCAAATATACATAATTATTCTTGATACATATCCTCGATCAAAGAAGCATAACGCTCCAATATTACACGACGACGAAGCTTTAATGTATCAGTTAATTCCCCACTCTCTATTGTAAAAGGTTTAGGCAACAATCTAAATCTTTTTATCTTCTCAAATGCCGCCAAATGCTGCTGACGTGACTCTACTCGCGACTCTATCAACTTATAAATAATTGGATTACTTAATAAATCTCCTCTATTCTCATACGATATCTGATGAGTCTTCGCGTAATCCTCCAATAAGGAGAAAGAAGGAACGATCAACGCGCTGACAAATTTCCGCTGATCACCTATCACTGCAACTTGCTCAATATAAGGATCACTTGTAATACTTAATTCTATAGACTGAGGTGCGATGTATTTTCCGTTAGAAGTCTTATACAAGTCTTTTATACGTTCCTTAAAATAAAGTGTATTCCCTTCTAGACGACCCGCATCACCTGTACGGAAAAAGCCATCCTCCGTGAAACTCTTCGCATTTTCTTCTGGCAATTTATAATAACCGGTCATCACAGTCTTACCTTTCACTAATATCTCACTATTCTCCGGATCAATTCGCACCTGCAAATCAGGCATAACCTGTCCAATAGAACCTATCTCATAATGTTCTTCGGGAAAGAAACAAACAGTAGCTGTTGTCTCGCTCAATCCATATCCATAGCGAATAGGCATATCAACAGAGAGCAAGAACTCAAGCACATTATCCGCCAATGGCGCACCGGCGACAGGGAAAAAACGGCCATTTTGCAAACCTAACACTCGTTTCAACACAGAAAATACCGTCTTACGATACATTTGGAATTTAAGACTTAACAACAAAGGGGGAGTGATGCCCTTACGCTTATAATCTAAATAATAAGCATGCCCCGTGCGAATAGCGTCTTCGAATACACTACGCATCGCCCCACTTGAATTTCGTATCTTCTCCTGTACGCCAATATATACTTTCTCCCAAAAACGAGGAACACTACACATAACCGTAGGATTCACCTCTTTCAATGATTGCTGTATTCTTTTAGGATCTTGATTTACCGCGACAACTGTTCCTTTTGTCAAGCAAACCATTGTCCAACCCCTCTCAAAGATATGAGTCAATGGCAAAAAACACATAGATAAATCCTTATCTGTTACTTGAGGAATACGAATAGCATGAGTACGCATTGCCTCCAAATAATTAGCATGAGTCAATACGACACCTTTAGAACGACCAGTGGTTCCTGACGTGTAAATAATTGTAGCTACATCCTCAGGCATAGCCTCTCGAGTACGTATTTTTACAGTACTACTTGCATGAGCATTATCTCCCAAACGTATAAAATCATCAAAATAAATAGATGTTTTATCTTCAGGATTCACCTTTACGGATGGATCGAATATAATTAAGCGTTTTAATATATCAGGCATTTGCCGCTGAACAAGAAACGCATTATTATATTGTTGCTGTTCTCCAACAAACAAAGTATGAATAGCCGCATCTTTAACGATAAATGCTATTTGATCTGGCGAACTAGTGGCATACATAGGAACATCTGCCACTCGGTTGGAATAGGCTCCAAAATACGTAAATAAACATTGAGGCATATTTTGGGAATACACTCCAATATTTTCTTGTACCTGCAGACCAAATTCTGCCATTGCTACAGCTGTGAGCCGTACTTTCTCAGCAAATTCATTCCATGAAATCTTTAACCATTTTCCACTCTCGCTATCACGGTACTTTAATGCTGTACGATTCCCGTATTTTTCTGCCTGACGATCTACTAATTCGGCAAAATGATAATAAATCATAATTCCCTATTTTGAATTGATAGGACAAAAATACGTTTTTCTATTCTAAAAGACATGGTATCAACTCATATTTTACACATAAGAGCAACTATTGTGCATTATTTTAGTTAAATAATAATAATTAATAGTAGTTTGTATTGCATAGTATAACCACTGTACATACATTTGCGACATAAAACAAAAAGAGATGAACGTTGAGAATGTAAAATCACAAATGAGAAAAGGGACACTAGAATATTGCATTCTATTGATTCTCAAAAAAGAGCCGGCCTACTCTTCTGATATCATCCAAAATTTGCAAGAGGCCAAATTAATTGTTGTTGAAGGCACTTTATATCCCCTTCTAACTCGCTTGAAAAATAGTGGATATTTAAGCTACCAGTGGATAGAATCCACCCAAGGTCCTCCACGTAAATATTATCAACTGACAGAAAGAGGTGAAGAATTTCTTACTGAGCTCGAGAATTCATGGGAGGAACTCAACAACACAATAAACCACATTAAAAATAAACAAAAACCAAAGAATGATGAAAAAGACATTAACTGTTAATTTAGGAGGTTCCGTTTTTAATATTGATGAAGATGCTTATCTTTTATTGGATAAATATCTTTCAAACTTGCGAATTCATTTTCAAAAGGAAGAGGGATCTGATGAAATCATGGATGATTTCGAAGCACGCATAGCAGAATTATTAAACGATCGATTAAGACTAGGCTATGAGGTCATCACGATTGCACACATTGAAGATATCATTAAGCGAATGGGAAAACCGGAAGAGATCTTTGAAGACGAGAAGAGCTCTGAAAAAGAGGAACAGGAGCAAGCAGAAACACAAAATCAAGAAATACATACAAACAAAAAAAGATTAATGAGAGATCCGGACAATCGCATACTAGGAGGTGTAGCCGGAGGTTTTGCCGCTTATATGAATTGGGATCCAACCGCTTTACGTATTATCTTGTTCCTTCTGATATTCGTATATGGAGTTACAATACCCATCTACTTTTTATTATGGATCATCATTCCTATGGCACATACCGCTACTGAAAAATTAGAGATGAGAGGACAAAGCGTCACTATCGAAAATATTGGCAAAACAGTAACTGATGGTTTCGAAAAAGTTTGTAAAGACACAAATGACTTCATCAACTCCGGGAAACCTAGAAGCTTTATCCAAAGACTAGGAGATGCATTCGTTCAAATAGTGGGTTTTAGCTTAAAAGTCATCCTTGTGTTAATAGGTATTTGCACATTGCCTATTTTCGCGATTATCATATTCATTTTTGCTGTTATAACATTTGCCCTATTAGCAGGAGGAGCCGGCGCTATCTATAATCTATTTCCCGCATTCGGAGCTGAATTTATCACAAATCCGCCTCTAACATCAACACTAATAGGCTGCGTTGGTGTCATTTTATCCATAGGCATTCCTACTTTTGCCATTATATACGCTATATGCAGTCAATTTTTCAAGATGCGACCGTTATCCAAGCTGGCAAAATGGATTCTTACCATACTTTGGATCGCATCCGTCGTTATGTGCGGCTCATATATTTACCAAATGTCTATGTTCTACGGGGGATGGCATAATTATTTAAATAACTTCTTTGGATAATGTTCATATTTTATATGACTCTTATTTTTCATTGTGTCCATAAAAAAAGGCCGCTCTATCACAGAGGGGCCTTTCTTCTAAGGTTAACAAATTTATGAGTAAAAACCACTAATGAATCATTTTCTAACTTTATGAATGCTCTGTTCTACCTAAAAAAGGAAAAACAACGGCTACAAATATAACCAATTTCTTATAATAAAAAAATTATCAATGATCATTTAAATTCTTTCCTGATCTTAGCCGCAATAGAGGCCAATTCTTCCTGATTTACAGACAATTTATCACCCCCAAAATACATATCTGACTCTTTCTTTATTGGTATCAAATGAATATGTGCATGAGGCACCTCTAAGCCCATAACAGCTAATCCTACTCGCTTACAATCAATAGCCGCCTCTTGCGCACGAGCTACACGCTTAGCGAATGCCATCATTCGTCCCAACATAGGATCATCTATATCAAATATATAATCGATCTCCTTCTTCGGGATTACCAAAGTATGACCTATAGCCACAGGATTGATATCAAGGAAGGCAAAAAATTCATCGTCTTCCGCAACTTTATGACAAGGTATTTCTCCTGCCACAATCTTACTAAAAATAGTTGCCATATACCTCTTATTTTAAATTGAAATGTCCATAATTTCAAATGTCATCACTCCTGATGGAACACGTATTTCTACTACATCTCCCACCTTCTTACCCATCAAGCCTTGAGCAATCGGAGTACTAACAGAAATTTTTCCTTCTTTTAAATTTGCTTCCGAGTCTGAGACTAATGTATAAGTCATCACCGCATTATTTTTTGTATTCTTAATCTTCACCTTATTCAAAATTTGAACCTCGTCCGTTTTCACACGACTCTCATCAATCAAACGAGCATTAGAGATCAAACCTTTTAATTGTGCCAATTTAGCCTCCATAATGCCTTGTGCCTCTTTTGCGGCATCATACTCTGCATTCTCGGACAAATCACCCTTATCTCTAGCTTCCGCTATTTGGGCTGATATCTCTGGACGTTTTACGGTTTCCAAATAATTGATTTCAGCTAAAATTTTATCATAGCCTTCTTTTGTCATATAACTAGCAGCCATATAAAAATTCCTCCTTTTTCTTTATATTATTATTAATATCATATAATAAAAAAGAATCCCGACCAAATTGGCCGGAACTCTTCCCTAATTTTTATCTCAACACTTCGCAAATTTAAACCATCTTTCTTAGACGGACAAGTTTCACATAGTGCTTTATAACATATATTTCTAACTATAAATCAATAAACTTTTATCAAAGTAATGACTTGATCTTCTCATCTAATTTTTTCAAATCATCTGTCCACTTAATCAAATTTCCTTTTCGATCCAAAATAAAAATTGAAGGTAGTTGCTTCACATTATAAAGAGCAGCCACTTGAGAATAGACAGATTGAGGATCACGAACACAAGTCCATGGCAAATTAGATGCCGCATTCTTCCAAAAATGCAAATCACCATCCAATGATATCTGATAAATTTCTAAACCTGTTGGATGATATTTTGTATATAAATCACGGAATGCCATGTTCATCGCAGGAGACCATTCGGACATATATGCCGTAAAATTAATCAACACAACCTTTTCTTTAGCCACAGACGAAAGCTTCACATTTTCACCCTGTATATTAGGTAGTTCTATATCTAAATAGCTAACCTCTTTTGTCGCTACCTGATCCAAATCAACAGGACGCTGACTACGAATAACTTTCATTGATTGAAGCGCTAAATTATATAAATGTTTCGCTCTCGGACTTTCTGGATAGAAATGATCATAACTTGTAGCTACCGCACCATAAGCTCTTGAATCATTCTTATCATATAAATCAAAGAACAACAAGCCGTCGATCTGCTGAAAAAGAGCAAAATAAGCAGCGGTAGACATTGGTGCTGAATAAATATACTTACGAGCTATTGCTTTATAAGACTCCGCAATCTCACGAACCTGACGAGAATAAGACGAATCGGCCAAAGCGCCAGACTCAGCCTCTTTTCTCAACCTTTGGATAACTTGATTCGCATCTAACTGAGCCAATGTTATATTCTTTATAGCCTTACAATTCTCCGATCCTTCCACCGTATAAGACGTCGCGAATGTCTCCGCATCAGCGACAAAAGAAATAGTCTCTGTTGAGTCAATAGCGAAATTTATTAATTGATTATTCAATCGCAAACGATAAAAATCAGGATAATCAGGACGGGGCTTCTTAAATGAGAATTTACCAGCCGCAGTCAACTTTACAGAGTCCATCAACTCAACAGCCGATACGCCGACATTCTCTAAATACATCATCTTACCGTCACCTCCGGAAACAACTCCTTCAACAGTAAAATCAGAATTATGTTTACAAGCTGTAAAAAGCAGCACCACGCATACTACAGCTAGCAATTTTGCAGATATTTGTTTCATTATTATCCTTATCTATATTTCTTTTAATCTGCTGCAAATATACATTATTTTACAATTTCACAGCCATTATTCCAGATTTCTTCTGTCAAATTCACCAAAAACGAATCTTACTCTATTTTTTATTTTCATTTTCATACAATTACAGGTAAACTTTCATTACATTTGCACCAATTTTTGACAGATGATAGAAAAATAAGAAAAAGATTATGCTTAATCCAATTAACAAGACGATCGAGTTGAGTGATGGAAGAACCATTACTATCGAAACCGGGAAATTGGCAAAACAGGCAGACGGAGCGGTAACAGTTCGTATGAACAACACCGTATTGCTTGCCACTGTATGCGCCGCGAAAGATGCAAACCCGGGAGTTGACTTTATGCCGCTACAAGTTGAATACAAAGAAAAATACTCCGCTTTTGGACGTTTCCCAGGAGGTTTCACAAAAAGAGAGGGAAAAGCTTCCGACTATGAAATTTTAACAGCTCGTTTAGTAGACCGTGCTCTACGTCCGTTATTCCCGGACAACTACCATGCCGAGGTCTATGTAAACATCACGTTATTCTCTGCAGATGGTGAAGATTTACCTGATGCACTAGCAGGATTAGCAGCTTCTGCGGCTCTAGCGGTTTCTGATATACCTTTTAACGGCCCGATCTCTGAGGTTCGTGTAGCTCGTAAAAACGGAGAGTTCATTGTCAACCCGACTTCCGCACAATTGGAAAATGCAGACATCGACATTATGGTCGCTGCCACACTTGACAACATCATGATGGTCGAAGGCGAAATGGATGAGGTTCAAGAATCCGAGATGCTAGAGGCTATCAAAGTGGCTCACGAAGCTATCAAAATACAATGTCAAGCTCAATTAGAATTATCTGAGGCTTGCGGTAAACTTGTTAAACGCGAATATTGCCATGAGGTAAATGACGAAGAACTTCGCAAAGATGTTCACGATAAATGCTACGCGAAAGCATACGCAATCGCAACGTCTGGCACAGGCAAACAAGAGCGTACCGAAGCTTTCGAAAATATCGTAGAAGAATACAAAGCTCAATTCTCTGAAGAAGAGTTAACCGACGAAAAAGTTGAAATGATCGGTCGCTATTATCACGATGTAGAAAAAGAAGCGATGCGCCGTGCCATTCTTGACGAAGGTAAGCGTTTGGATGGTCGTAAGACAACAGAGATCCGCCCTATTTGGATTGAGACAGATTGCCTTCCCGGTCCTCACGGTTCCGCTATCTTCACTCGTGGTGAAACTCAATCTCTATCTACCGTAACATTGGGTACTAAAGCAGACGAGAAGATGGTAGATGACGTATTGAATCATGGATACGAAAGATTCCTTCTTCACTATAACTTTCCTCCTTTCTCTACTGGCGAAGCTAAAGCTTCTCGTGGCGTAGGACGTCGTGAAATTGGACACGGAAATCTAGCGCATCGTGCTCTTAAGCGCATGATCCCGGACAACTATCCGTATGTAATTCGTGTCATCTCTGATATCTTGGAATCTAACGGCTCTTCTTCTATGGCTACTGTTTGCGCAGGAACATTAGCGTTGAGAGATGCTGGTGTCCCAATGAAAAAACCGGTATCTGGTATCGCAATGGGATTAATTTCAGAAAATAAAGGTACAAATTACGCTATTCTTTCTGATATTTTAGGAGACGAAGACCACCTTGGTGATATGGACTTCAAGGTTACCGGGACAAAAGATGGTATCACTGCCACTCAAATGGATATCAAAGTAGACGGTCTTTCTTATGAAATTCTAGAAAGAGCTTTGGCTCAAGCTAAAGAAGGCCGTATGTACATCCTAAACAAAATATTGGAAGCTCAACCAGAAACTCGTTCAGACTTGAAGCCTCACGCTCCTAGAATCGAGACAATGACTATCGGCAAAGAATTTATCGGCGCAGTAATCGGCCCGGGCGGTAAGATCATTCAGGGCATTCAAGAGAAAACAGGCGCTACTGTTTCTATCGACGAAGTTGACGGTTTCGGTAAGATTGAAATATCTGGAACAAACAAAGCTACAATTGACGCCGCTGTGAAAGCGATCAAAGCGATTGTCGCAGTTCCTGAAGTTGGAGAGGTTTACGAAGGAAAGATCTCTTCTATCATGCCTTATGGCGCATTCGTCGAATTCATGCCAGGCAAGGATGGTTTACTTCACATCTCGGAAATCGAGTGGAAGCGTCTAGAGACCGTAGAAGAAGCAGGACTGAAAGAAGGTGATACAATCACAGTGAAACTAGTTGACATCGATCCTAAGACAGGAAAATTCAAATTATCTCGTCGTGCATTACTTCCGAAACCAGAAGGTTACGAAGAACGCCCCGCAAGACCAGAAAGAGGTGATCGCGGACCTCGCCAAGATCGTGGAGACCGTGGTCCTCGTCAAGACCGTGGTGATCGCGGACCTCACAGAGAGCACCGAGACTAAAATTAGGTCTTATACATTATATAAAATCCCGGGTAGAATAAACTCTATTCGGGATTTGTTTTTTAATCATCTGCCTCTATCGACTTAGATCTACCCCATTCACTACTTTTCTATCACTTAAATGCGATAAAGCGTAAAAAATCAAAGTGTAATAGTTTCATTGGCATTTATACTAACTTCCAAGTTTCAACCCACAAAAAGGCGGTATTCAACTTACCGCCGAATACCGCCTTTCATTTATCTTGCTAAGCAAAAATCAACAACGAGGCTTGATCTGCTTAAAGAAGTCATTACCCTTGTTATCAACCAAGATAAACGCAGGGAAATCTTCTACCTCAATCTTCCAAATAGCCTCCATTCCCAATTCTGGATATTCAAGACATTCAATGCTCTTAATATTATTTTGAGCCAAGATTGCAGCCGGTCCACCAATAGAACCTAAATAGAAACCGCCATGCTTCTTACAAGCATCTGTCACTTGCTGGCTACGATTTCCCTTCGCCAACATAATCATACTACCGCCATGGCTTTGGAACAAGTCTACATAAGGATCCATACGACCCGCTGTTGTCGGTCCCATAGAACCACAAGCCATACCTGCCGGAGTCTTCGCAGGACCTGCATAATAGATAGGATGATCTTTAATATATTGTGGCAAATCTTCTCCACGATCCAAACGCTCTTTCAACTTTGCGTGAGCGATGTCACGACCCACGATTATTGTACCACTCAAAGACAAACGAGTAGATACCGGATACTTATCCAAAATCTTCAAAATCTCGGCCATCGGCTGATTCAAATTTACTTTTACAGCATCACCCTCACCAGCTTGACGAAGTTCTTCTGGAATCAATTCTCCTGGATGGCTATCCAATTTCTCAATCCAAATACCATCTTTATTAATTTTACATTTAATATTGCGGTCTGCGGAGCAGCTTACACCTAAACCAACAGGACAAGAAGCACCATGACGAGGCAAACGAATAATACGTACATCATGAGCTAGATACTTACCACCAAACTGCGCACCTAGACCAATGTTATGAGCCGCAGCCAAAACTTCTTTCTCCAACTCAATATCACGGAATGCACGACCACCCTCGCTTCCTGTAGTAGGCAAGCTATCATAAAAACGAGTGGAAGCCAACTTCACCGTAAGCAAGTTTTTCTCGGCTGAAGTACCACCAATAACAATCGCGATATGATATGGAGGACAAGCAGCTGTACCCAAAGATTTAATCTTCTCCACCAAGAAAGGAACAAGAGTTCCTGGATTCAATATAGCTTTTGTCTCTTGATACAAATAAGTCTTATTTGCGGATCCACCACCCTTTGTTACGCAAAGGAACTCATATTCCATACCTTGAGTTGCTTCAATATCGATTTGAGCCGGCAAATTACATTTTGTATTGACCTCCTCATACATTGTAAGCGGAGCGTTTTGAGAATAGCGCAAGTTCTCTTCTGTATATGTTTTATAAACACCTAAAGAAAGCGCTTCCTCATCACAAAATCCTGTCCATACCTGCTGTCCTTTTTCGCCATGAATAATAGCAGTTCCTGTATCTTGACAAAAAGGAAGCACACCTTTAGAAGCCACTTCTGCATTACGCAAGAATGTCAAAGCTACATATTTATCATTATCCGAAGCCTCTGGATCACTCAAGATCTTTGCGACTTGCTCGTTATGAGAGCGACGAAGCATAAATGAAACATCACGAAAAGCCGCGTTAGCCATCGCTGTCAAACCCTCTTTAGCTACTTTCAAGATTGGTTTTCCTTCAAATTCTGAAACGGAAACATAATCTTTAGTAAGCAAATAATACTCTGTTGTGTCCAGTCCCTTTTGGAACATCGGCTCATAATGAAACGGAGGTGTTGCCATATTTGTAGAATTTAATTTATATATTGTAATACATTATATGTAGTCATTTTCAATGGGCAAACTTAAGGAAAAAACTCGAAATATAATTCATGATCTATAAAAATATAGAAGCCTCCTTCCTGGATAATCTACCCCTCCTCTAAAGAAAGAAATGATAAGAAGTTGACGAGGGCGAGTAAACACAAAAGGTTTTATTTTAACCAAAAAAAATGAATTTAAGGAATGACATCTCACATATATCCAACTGACAAAAAAACATGAAAAAAATTCAGTATTACTACCTTTTTCGGACAAAAGACAAGCATTTCAAGCAAAAAGAAGCCCGCAAATCATTAATAAGTATTAATAAAAAAGATTTTACGCCATCTTTGCTATCCAAAACGAAAAAATACTTTAGTTTTGCACGAAAATGGCTAGAGGATTATATCGAAGTGAATATATTAACATAATAACATTTTAATACATCAAGATTATGAACAGAAAGTTTTTATTGCCATTCTTCGTATTGGCAGCCATTTTAACGCTTTCTTCTTGTTCTAACAAGTTGAAACCGTTGGCAGAGCAGTACATTAAAGCTGAGCCGCAACCGCTAGAGGCTATCGGTGGCAAAGTTCCTGTAACTATCAACGCAACTTTCCCGGCTAAATGGTTTAACAAAAAAGCAGTTGTAACCGTTACTCCGGTATTACGCTACCAAGGTGGCGAAGCTTGGGGCACTTCTTACACTTACCAAGGTGAGAAAGTAAAAGGTAACAACCAAGTTATTCCTCAAAAAGAAGGCGCAAACGTAACAATGAAATCTTCTTTCACTTACAAACCTGAGATGAAGAAATCTGAGTTATATTTGACTTTCGACGCTAAAATCAAAAACAAGACTGTTAAATTGCCGGATGTAAAAATCGGCGAGGGTGTTATCGCAACATCTGAGTTGGCAGACGCCGGTACAGCAACTGCAGCAATCGCAGCTGACAAATTCCAACGTGTGATCAAAGAAGCTCATAACGCAAACATCATGTTCTTGATCCAACAAGCAAATCTTCGCGCTAGCGAATTGAACTCTGACGCTATCAAAGAATGGAAAGATCTTGTTAAGAACGCTGAAGAAGCTCCTAACCAAAACGTTGCTATCGAGATCGGCGCTTACGCTTCTCCTGATGGTGGTGTTGAATTAAATACAGGTCTTGCTGAAAACCGTGAGCACAACACTTCTAAATATTTAGCAAAAGAATTGAAGAAGATGAAAGTTGACGCTCCTGTTGACGCACGTTACACTGCACAAGACTGGGATGGTTTCAAAGAATTAGTTGCTGGCTCTAACTTACAAGACAAAGATCTAGTATTACGCGTTCTTTCTATGTACCAAGATCCTGAGACAAGAGAGAAAGAGATCAAAAACATCTCTGCAGTTTACTCTGACTTGGCTGAGACAATCCTTCCGCAATTACGTCGTTCTCGTTTGACTGCAAACATCGAGATCATCGGTAAATCTGATGACGAGATCAGCGCTTTAGCTAAGAGCAATCCTAAAGAATTGAACGTTGAGGAAATCCTTTACGCTGCTACATTAACTAACGATGACGCAGAGAAAATGGCTATTTATACAAAAGCTTCTGAGTTATATCCCAACGACTATCGTACTTGGAACAACATAGGTATGATGGCATTCAAAGCTGGTGACTTAGACAAAGCTGAAAAGATGTTCAACAAATCTAACTCTATCGAGAACAATGCTTCTGCAAACATGAACTTAGGTTTGATCGCATTAACTAAGGGTGACCAAGCTAAGGCTCAACAAATGTTCGGAAACGCTTCTGGTGTTGAAGAATTAAGCGAGGCTCTTGGTGTTCTTTACTTAGAGCAAGGTGAATACGCTAAGGCTGTTAACTCTTTCGGTTCTGTTAAATCTAACAATGCCGCTTTGGCTCAGATCATGGTTAAGGATTACAGCAAAGCATCTCAAACTTTGAACGGTGTTGCTAATCCTGACGCTGTTACTTCTTATCTAAAAGCTGTTGTTGCCGCTCGCACTAACGACACTAACGGTGTTATCAGCAACTTGAAAGCCGCTATCGCAGCTGATAAGAACATGGCTAAGGAAGCAGCTATCGATCTTGAGTTCGCTAAATATGCTACAAACTCTGATTTCGCAGCATTAGTTAAGTAATCTATACTACTTACACCATACAAAAAAGCCTCTGCATTCGCAGGGGCTTTTTCATTTTTACGCTACCAAACCCAAACATACCTATACCCTTAAATACCTCTCTTAGCTTCACAAAACCCAAAAGACAAACCCTTACGAACAAGGAATCGCAGAAAGAGAGAAAGCGCTCAATATCCGTCCAAAAACAGCGCCTTAAGTAAATAGTTATTCACTACTCAAGTGAATAACTTACGACTAGTAGTAGTGCTTAGTTAATCTAACGACAAGTGCTTAGTTAATCACTTAAACAGCCCTTTTTAGGCTATTTCTATTTTCGTTTATCAAGCAAATCCGGTTTCTTAAGACTTGCGACTTAAACGTCCGGAACAAACAAAAAAGCGGATACGCAATTCGCATATCCGCTTTACAATATATATATTATTCCGTACCGATTTATCTTCCTTGACGCTTACGCTCCGTCTCGTCCAATATGATCTTACGCATGCGCATATAGTTTGGAGTGATCTCCACATATTCATCGCCCTTAATATACTCAAGAGCATCTTCCAAACTAAACACAATAGGTGGAGCCAAAGAAACCTTATCATCAGAACCTGAAGCACGCATATTGGTCAACTTCTTAGATTTTGTCACATTCACAACCAAGTCATTTTCCTTTGTATGCTCACCAACAACCTGACCCGCATAAACCTCATCGCCCGGAGCGATAAAGAAACGACCACGAGACTGCAAGTTATTCAAAGCATAAGCGAAAGCCTGACCCGTTTCCATAGCGATAATAGAACCATTCACACGACGCTCTATCTCACCTTTCCATGGTTGATATTCCAAGAAACGATGCGCCATGATCGCCTCACCCGCAGAAGCGGTAAGCACAGCGTTATTCAATCCAATGATACCGCGAGAAGGAATCGTAAACTCCAAATGCATACGTCCATTCTTGCTCTCCATCATAGTCATCTCACCTTTACGCTTTGTCACCATATCTATAATACGGCTTGCGCAATCTTCCGGAAGATTGACAGTCAATTGCTCAACCGGCTCACATTTCTCTCCATTTATCTCTTTAATGATAACTTGCGGCTGACCAACCTGCAACTCATATCCCTCACGACGCATTGTCTCGATCAAGACAGACAAGTGAAGCACACCACGACCATAAACCAACCATGAATCAGCGGAATTTGTCGGAACAACGCGCAAGGCCAAGTTCTTATCCAACTCTTTCATCAAGCGGTCATGAATATGACGAGATGTTACATATTTACCATCCTTACCAAAGAACGGAGAGTTATTGATCGTAAAGAGCATAGACATCGTAGGCTCATCGATAGCGATTGTAGGCAATGGTTCCGGCTCATTAATATCAGCGATTGTCTCACCGATCTCAAAGCCGTCAATACCAATAACAGCGCATATATCACCAGACTTTACAGATTGCACTTTTGTACGGCCCAATCCCTCGAACACGTCTAGTTCCTTAATTTTCGATTTCACCATAGAACCATCGCGCTTGCAAAGCATAACGTCCTGACCTTCTCTCAATTCTCCACGATGTACACGGCCCACAGCGATACGCCCCACATACTTTGAATAATCTAATGAAGTAATCAACATCTGCGGAGTACCCTCCAGCATTTGCGGTTCCGGAATATATTTGATAATAGCGTCCAATACAGCCGTAATATCTTGAGTCGGTTTCTTCCAATCTTCAGACATCCAGCCTTGCTTAGCAGATCCATAGATTGTCGGAAAATCCAACTGATCCTCAGTCGCATCCAAGCTAAACATCAAATCGAACACCATCTCTTGCACCTCTGACGGACGGCAATTAGGCTTATCTACCTTATTGATCACCACAATCGGCTTCAATCCTATCTGGATCGCTTTCTGCAAGACGAAACGAGTCTGTGGCATCGGGCCCTCAAAAGCATCCACCAACAGCAAACAACCATCAGCCATATTTAAGACACGCTCAACCTCTCCACCGAAATCCGCATGCCCCGGAGTATCAATAATATTGATTTTATATCCCTTATAATTGATAGACACATTCTTGGCTAGAATCGTTATACCTCGTTCTCGTTCCAGATCATTATTATCCATGAACTGATCTGGTTCAGCCTGTCCTTCACGGAAAAGCTTACCAGCTAATAACATCTTATCCACAAGCGTCGTTTTGCCGTGGTCTACGTGCGCGATAATCGCAATGTTTCTGATCTTTTGCATTGAAGACTAATTTATTGCCGCAAAAATACGATATTTTTACGATATATATATGACATCGATGCTTCAAAACATAAAAAAGCGATAAAAACTATTGTATTTCTAAAAGGAATGCATACCTTTGCGACCGCTTAGATAACATAGTATTAATTTATTAAAGTAAAAGGAATCATGTATTTAGATTCAGCAAAGAAAAAAGAGCTATTCGAAAAGTATGGCAATTCAGCGACAAACACAGGTTCTGCAGAGAGCCAAATCGCATTATTCACTTTCCGTATCAACCATTTAACAGAGCACTTGAAAGTGAACCACAAAGACTTCGCTACTGAGAGAGCATTGAAGATGTTGGTTGGTAAACGTCGTCGTTTATTGGATTATTTAGTTCGCATCGACATCGAAAGATACCGTGCTATCATCAAAGAACTTGGTATCAGAAAATAAGAAAATATACAATCTCAGTATATTCAAAAGGGCAATCTCTTATCGAGATTGCCCTTTTTATTTACCACAACCTTAGATTATAACAAATTAATAGCGTACATTCGCGCCGTTTAGTTTCATTCAACGAACGCCGAAAAAGGCAAACAATAGCAAAATAATGGGGAACAATAAAATTATTGGAGCCAAAATAAAAAACATTCGGGATTCCAAGCAACTCTCTATCGACGAAGTAGCCGGAAGAACCGGATTAAGTATCGAACAGATACAACGTATTGAAAACGATGTAGATTTTCCTTCCTTGGCCCCTCTTATCAAAATAGCACGGGTATTAGGTGTACGACTAGGCACATTTTTAGACGATCAAGCCGAATTAGGGCCCGTTGTATGTCGAAAAAAAGAACGTGACTCAGACGGTATACGATTCACGAACAATATGACGCAAGAGATGAAACATATGGAGTATCACTCTCTTTCCCAAGATAAATCCGGTCGTCATATGGAACCATTCGTTATCGAGATCTCTCCTTCAGACGAAGGTGAAAACTTTATCCTATCAACACACGAGGGAGAAGAATTCATCTATGTCCTAAATGGTATCATCGAGATCAATTATGGACAAAACACTTATATTCTAGAAGAGGGTGACAGCATTTACTATGACTCTATCGTAGCGCATCATGTGCATGCGGCAGACAACCATAAAGCCCAAATCTTAGGAGTAATCTATACACCCTATTAGTCTTATGGAATTAAGCGAAAAGACAATCGGCCAATGGTTGGAACATTGGGCCGAGACAACACCAGACAAAGAATATATTGTTTATCCTGACCGAGACTTACGCTTTACATGGAAAGAGTTTAACCAACGTGTAGACGACATGGCTAAAGGCATGTTGGCTATAGGTATCACGCACGGCACGAATATCGGCGTTTGGGCGACAAATGTGCCTGATTGGTTGACCTTCCTTTATGCGGGAGCCAAAATTGGCGCCGTACTAGTGACCATCAATACGAATTACAAGCAAAGCGAACTGGAATATCTTGTCAAAAACGCTGATATTCATACGATGTGCATCACGGATGGCGTATTTGACGGAAACTATATAGATATGCTTTACTCAATGGTGCCTGAATTGAGGACTTCCCAAAGAGGCTATTTAAAAAGTAATTTATTTCCAAAACTAAAAAATGTCATCTACATCGGACAAGAGAAATATAGAGGCATGTATAATACGCCTGAAATCTTATTGCTCGGACAAAACATTAATGACGAGACACTCCATGCCGCCAAATCGAAAGTCAATTGCCACGACATTGTCAATATGCAATACACATCCGGCACAACAGGCTTCCCTAAAGGTGTCATGCTAACGCACTATAACATTACCAACAATGGCTATTTGACAGGTGAATATATGAAATTCACGGCCGATGACAAACTATGCTGCTGTGTTCCATTATTTCACTGCTTCGGCGTTGTCTTGGCGACCATGAACGTATTAACCCATGGCTGCACACAAGTGATGGTTGAAAAATTCAACCCCCTACTCGTATTAGCCTCTATTCACAAAGAGCGATGCACAGCCCTTTATGGCGTTCCAACCATGTTTATAGCAGAACTCAACCACCCCATGTTCAATATGTTTGACCTAACCTCTTTACGTACGGGCATCATGGCCGGATCTCTATGCCCCATCGAATTAATGAAAAAGGTAGAAGAGAAAATGCATATGAAAGTCACAAGTGTATACGGGTTGACTGAAGCTTCCCCCGGAATGACACATACACGCATTGATGATCCCGCGGAAGTGCGCTATACCACTGTTGGACGGGAGTTCGAGTTTACAGAGGTGAAGGTTATTGACCCAAACACGGGAAAAGAATGTCCAGTTGGTGTACAAGGAGAGATATGCAACCGAGGATACAACACAATGAAAGGATATTACAACAATGATAGCGCCACGCAAGAGGTCATCGACAAAGATGGATTCCTGCATTCGGGCGATTTAGGCATACGTGACGAGCAAGGGAACTTCCACATCACTGGCCGTATCAAGGATATGATTATAAGAGGGGGAGAAAATATCTATCCAAGAGAATTAGAAGAATTCCTCTATCATTTTCCAGGAGTTAAAGATATACAAGTCGCAGCGATTCCTTCGGCCAAATATGGTGAAGAAGCCGGAGCCTTTATCATCTTACATAAAGACTCACAAGCTACAGCAGAAGATATTAAGGACTTCTGCCGAGGGAAAATAGCCCGTCACAAAATCCCAAAGTACGTATTCTTCGTCGATACTTTTCCAATGACCGGAAGCGGAAAGATACAAAAGTTTAAGCTAAAAGAACTTGGCGTCAAACTTCTAAAAGAGCAAAACATTGAACTCAACTAACAGCAAAGAATCAATAAATAAGCAGAAAGAGAAATAATTGTCTATGGTTTTACTACCTTTGTGACTTCAATCACATTATATATAGCAGTAATTTATGTCACAATTATTTCCAACAGACCTGCCATACAAAGTGGCGGATATGAGTTTGGCTGAGTTCGGCCGTAAAGAGATCGAGATCGCCGAACACGAGATGCCGGGATTGATGGCTTTACGTCAAAAATATGCCGACAAAAAGCCGTTGAAAGGCGCACGCATCACAGGATCTCTTCACATGACGATCCAAACAGCCGTGCTAATCGAAACATTAGTCGCACTAGGTGCTGATGTTCGTTGGGCAAGCTGCAACATCTTCTCTACACAAGATCATGCGGCTGCCGCTATCGCCGCAGATGGTGTTCCGGTATTCGCATGGAAAGGCGAGAGCTTGGAAGAATATTGGTGGTGCACAGACATGGCGCTACGATTCCCTAATGGAAAAGGTCCACACATGATTGTCGATGATGGTGGAGACGCCTCTTTGATGGTCCACATGGGCTATCGTGCAGAAAACGATCCTGAGACAATCAACCGCAAAGGTGAAAATCACGAAGAGCAGATAATTCTCGATACCCTCAACCATATCCTTCAAGAAGACAATACACGCTGGCATCGCGCTATCGCAGAGATGAAAGGCGTATCCGAAGAGACTACAACCGGCGTACACCGCCTATATCAAATGATGGAGAAAGGGGAGTTGCTAATTCCCGCTATTAACGTAAACGACTCCGTTACAAAATCTAAATTCGATAATCTTTACGGCTGCCGTGAATCATTAGCCGATGGCATTAAACGCGCCACAGATGTCATGATTGCAGGTAAAGTTGTTGTTGTTGCCGGATATGGAGATGTAGGTAAAGGTTGTTCTCACTCTATGCGCTCTTATGGAGCCCGTGTGTTGGTTACCGAGATTGATCCTATATGCGCACTACAAGCCGCGATGGAAGGTTTCGAGGTCACCACAATGGAGGAAGCCGTAAAAGAAGGTAATATCTTCGTTACAACAACCGGTAACTGTGATATTATCACTATCGAGCACATGACACAAATGAAAGATCAATCAATCGTTTGCAATATTGGACATTTCGATAACGAGATCCAGGTGGATAAGCTTATCAACTATCCAAACATCAAACATACGAATATCAAACCGCAAGTAGATAAATATACATTCCCGAACGGAAACTCAATCTTCTTACTTGCCGAAGGACGATTAGTAAACTTAGGTTGCGCAACAGGACATCCTTCTTTCGTGATGAGTAACTCTTTCACAAACCAAGTGCTCGCACAAATGGATCTATGGCAAATGGCTTATGAAGTAGGCGTCTATCGCTTACCAAAAAGATTAGACGAGGAAGTCGCACGCCTACATCTAGAACGTATTGGTGTAAAACTATCCAAACTGACACAAAAACAAGCCGACTATATCGGTGTTCCTGTTGAAGGCCCGTTCAAAGCTGATCATTACAGATATTAATCAAACCATAGCAGGGCTAAAAAACGGTGAGATGATTTGTCACACGTTTTTTAGCCCTCCTTTATTCATCCTTAAAAATATTTTCGATATGCGATTTGCCATACTTTCCCCTATTTATCCCTATCGTGGCGGCATCGCTCAATTTAGCGGCATGCTCTATAATGAATTACAAAAAGAGGGATACGAGGTCAAAGCATTCAATTTTAAACGTCTATACCCCAATTCACTATTTCCAGGAAAGACACAATATGTCGGAAAAAACGATCATGCAATCAAAATAGAGAGCTCACGCCTTTTGGATAGCATCAACCCAATAAGCTACCAACAGACAACCAACGCTATTCGAGACTATGCGCCAGATGTACTAATCATTGCTTATTGGATGTCTTTCTTTGTCCCCGCTTATGCGCATATCGCAAACAGGATGAAAAATCACTGCAAAATCATCACATTGATTCATAACGCAATCCCACATGAACCGCATTTTTTCGACAAGCCATTGGCTACTCTCTTATTCAAGCAATGCCACGGATTTATTGTCATGAGCGATAATGTCAAAAAAGACTTATTAATGCTATCACCTCATGCTCAGTTCATACAGAATCCCCACCCCCTATATGACCATTTTGGACAAAAAGTTAACCATACATTGGCTTGTGAACAATTAAGAATCGACTCTACTAAAAAGAATCTTCTTTTCTTCGGACTTATCAGAGATTACAAAGGACTAGACCTACTAATCGAGGCAATGGACCTACTTGATAATAATTTTCAATTGATCATAGCGGGTGAATGTTATGGAGATTTCAACAAATATGAAAAACTTATCGACAATTCTTCAGCACGCTCTCGCATAATTGTTCATAACCGTTATATCAGTGACGAGGAAATACCTCTTTTCTTCTCTGCGGCAGACGCATTAATTTTGCCCTATCGCTCCGCAACACAAAGCGGTGTCGTATCTGTCGCCTATCATTATGATTTACCAATGCTAAGCACCCCCGTAGGCGACTTTTATAATAGCATCGCTCGTCCAGAAACAGGCATTGTCGTGCCTGAAATATCTGCGACAGCTATCGCTAAAGGCATTAAAGATCTATTTACTCCCGAACAACAAGCACAATATCCACAACGCATCGCTAAAGAGAAAGAACTGCTATCTTGGAGCAGATTAACAAAAAAAATACTTGATTTTATACCAACACTTTCCTAAAATAAGTCTATACCTTAAATAAGAAGAGCGTTCTTGAAAAGTTTTATTGCAGAACTTTTCAAGAACGCTCTTCATTGTCTCAAAAAAAATATTTATTGAGACATATAAACATATTACATCTTTGATGGGCGTTTCAATTCCTTCCAAACAGAATAACCCACCGCACCAAGCAATAACAATAAAATCAAGAATGAGCTGAAAGACGTCACATAAGAAGCTGTAATATAAGCTTGAGGCTTAAACTCAAATACGATCCGATGCTCTCCCTTCGGTACAATCATCGCACGTAAAATCCAATCCGCTCGAAAATGCGAAGCGGGTTTACCATCAATTGTCACATTCCATCCCGGTTGATAATAAATCTCCGAAAATACAGCCAATTGATCAGAAGAAGCCTTTGACTTATACACTAAACGATTTGGGCGATAACTCTCTAATGAGATAGTCGCTGTAGAATCTAATTGCGGTGTAAAACCATCCAAACCTTTAGCGAAACGACGATCAACCACAGCTTCTGTCAATGGATTTAATGATTCCAATGCCGCAATCTCAGCATCAGCATTTTCAACAACATCTACCTTATCCACAAACCAAGCATTACCAAAAGCAAATGGATTACGCAATGGCGGTTGTTCCGGATTATAAATAATATAACGTGCGTTCAACATATTCAATGAAGGACAAGCGGCAAATACGCCCATTAAATCTTCTGCCGTACGAGCCTTCTGCAAGCCAGAAATAATCGTATCCAACTCCTTCTGTAGACGATGATCTATCAGCTCTTGATAACGTCGCAGTTTTGCCGCATAATATCCTCCAATAGAATGATGATAATAGGAAGTAGCAGTTTCTAAAAATGGATTATTCAAATTCAATACTCGATATGACAGATCCTTATCTTCTAAAATGGCTTTATCGGCTACAGTCTGCTGATAAAGCTCTGTCGGTTTCTGACGCACAAAGTTGTTATCGTTCAAATAACGCTTATCGACCATCCACAAATCAATTAACACCAAAATAGCGACACCCAACGCTACAAGAGATGCTACCTTTTCTCTATTTTTCGATATATAGAACCAAAATAGCAAAATAGCGCCTAATACTATAAAAATTAATGAGCGCAAAGCATCGGCAGAAGCCAACGAAGCTCTATCCATCAACAAAGCATTATAATACCAATCCGGCAATTGATATTGCGTATCGATCGCAGAACGGAAATCCAAGAACATACTAGGCATTAACCATATAAACAATGAGAGTCCTCCTGTTATGGATAAAGCCGCTATAAGTCCTTTTTTCAACAAAGCGTCTTCTACCTTCCCTGATAAAATTTCTTTCAATCCCCACATAGCTATGATTGGAAAGACCATACCGGGAATCACTAATGCCATCTCTACCGTACGAAACTTATTATACATCGGTAAATAATGAAACATCACGTCATTGAAACTATCGAAATTCCGACCCAAAGCCAAAAGTATCAAAAATACAGAACCTGCGAACAACCACCATTTCATTCGATTTTGAACGACAAACATTCCCAAAACAAATAGGAAACAAATCACCGCTCCAAAATAAACCGGTCCAGACGTAAACGCCTTATCACCCCAATAAGTTGGTGCTTGTACCTCCTTTCCCAATTGAGCACCCTTAGAACGTAGCTCTTTATATAGCTCAGAATCTGCGCCCAACATGCCACCAGAACTACCTCCATAGGCATTTGGAACCAAGAATGTCAACAACTCACCTTTACCATAGCTCCAAGCAAAAGCATAATCCTTATCCAAACCCGAAGAGATCTTTTCCCCTGAAGGCGTAGTCGTTGTCAACTCTGTAGCCCCACGAATAGAATTAATACCAAGATCCCACTGAGCATACATATTACGAGCATTGGGTAAGATCGCCAGAACAACAGCAACTATCATTATAAGCGTTACCTTTACCAATTCTTTGTATCTCTTCTCACAGAATTCCTTGCACATATAACCCAAATAGATAAATACGCACAACAACATCAAATAATATGTAATCTGTAAATGCACATTGGCGATAGAGAAAGCCACGCCCAATAAAAAGACAATGCCCCCCCATATATATCTATGCCTGAACAAAAGAGCCATACCCGCCAAGGTTAATGGCATATAAGCAATTACATAAGCTTTCGTAATATGTCCCGCCTCTATAATAATCAAGTTGTAGGATGCCAACGCGAACGCTATCGCCCCCGCTATCGCCAACCAACCACTGATTCCCATTACACACATCAAGATATAAAAACAAATGAATCCGGTGAAAACCATTCCAGCGTCCTCATAACCTAAAGCTTTCAACGGATGATCGACCCAAAGATAACTCGGCAATTTAGGTGCCGGATCACCATATCCTGTCACATAAGGCATACCTCCAAACATAGCATCCGACCAAGCACTAAACTCTCCCGGCTTAGCAGTCTTTTCATACTGCTCCATTTGACTTGCGCCCATTCCGACCGCTTTCTCCATGTCACCCTGTCGAATGACTTTCCCATCAAAGACGGCAGGAGAAAAGTAAATCACAGTCAGCACCAAAAAGATGGCTATAGCCGCAATATGTTTTCCCCATTCTCTTAACATATTCCGCATAAGATCTATCTATAATTTATTATTTATACTCTACCCTTAACCCATTTGGCGAAATAAAACCTCACAGCGAACCAGCCATGCAATAAGACTGTAGATGCCTTACCGTAATAGTTACACATAACTCGATAACGCTCTTTGAGCGAATCTTTTCGATGCGCACTACTAAGTCCTTCCTCCAAATAATTAGACAATACACCAAAGGTGTTATGCACCTTCTTTGAACGCTTTAAACATAAGATACACCAATCATAATCCGCTACCCAACAATAGTCCAAATTATATAAAGGAGCTATCGTGCGCTTAGCGATAAATGACTGATGACAAACCAACATCCCCATACGGAAACTTTTCCATGTCAGTTTTCTCGGCGCTTTCAAACGACGCATTCCTAGCGATTTACCATCCACATCGACAATTTGTGTCTCCCCATAAATCACGTCAGGCAAAGATACTTTCTTTTTCAATGAAGCAACTATTCGCTGCAATGTATCTGATGTATAAAGCGTATCACCCGCATTCAAAAACCAAACATAATCGCCTGTAGCCCGTCGTAAGCCTTTATTCATCGCATCATACAGTCCCCCATCCGGCTCACTTACCCAATAAGAAATACCCGACTCATACTGCTTGATAATCTCAACGGTCTTATCTTTCGAAGCTCCGTCAATAACAATATACTCTATATTTGGATACGATTGGCTCAATACACTCAATACCGTTCGTTCCAACCAACGCTCCGCATTAAAAGTCACCGTAATAATCGAAAATGTAGGCTGCAAACTCATGTTATTCTTTTCTTAAATGTTGATACAAATTAATATACTTCTCGGCAACAACAGACTCCCGATAACGATCCTTCACCTTCTGTGCACAAGCCTCTTTCAGGGACATATCATCCGCATGAGACAAAGCCCAACGAATACCGCGAGCCAAATCTTCTGGATCTTTATACCTCGCTAAATAACCGTCTTTCTTATGATCTATAATATCTGTTTGTCCACTATTATTGAAAGTTACAGCAGGACAACCACACGCCATGCCCTCAATGATAGTCTGTCCAAAAGTCTCATAAAGCGAAGGTACCACTGTCACATCCGCCGCCATATATAATTTTGCGATCTTAGTCGTATCATGTAATAAGCCCATAGCCTCAAAAGAAACAGGGAGTTGTTTCAAGAAAGAATCATCTCCTTTAATACCACCAAACAAAACCACGAATAAAGAATCATCCGCCCCTTGTTCTTCTGCCTTCAAGATAGAAAGCGCACGAATCAGATAGTCCAATCCCTTTATCGGATTGTTTATCCGAGCAGCACCCATCAATAAAATTCGCTTATGGCGAGGCAAACAAAGCTCCTCACGTGCCTTATCCTTATCTCCCGGCTTAAAAATGTCCGTATCTATCACATTCGGTATTACCTCAACAGGCAACCCCTTTGTCAAGGCACTATACATTGCCTGCTCTTTCAACCAAGAACTAACAGCCACTAACTGCAATTTCGATTCTTTAAAGAAACGCTTCTTTTGAAAAGTAAAATAAGATAAATCAAACTTCCAATGAGAATATAAAAACGGACAACAACCACATGAGTCATGAAAACGCTCACACCCATACGAATAATGACAAATCGCAGTACAAGGCCACATATCATGCATTGTCCACACAACAGGCTTTCCTGTTTCTATCAAGCGTTTAATATCAAGCAACGATAAAAATCCTTGATTAACCCAATGTAAATGAATAATATCCGCCTCTTCCACTAAGGGATGATGAGAAATATCTGTCCCTGTATTAGCGATAGACACCTGAAACAGCGATGTCCTTCTCAAGTGATTACACAAAAAGATAATCAGTCGCTCCCAAACAAAACGGATAAAATTAAAACGTTTGAAAGCGAGTCTATCATTCAAGGCTACAACCCGAGGATCATCGCTTTTTCTATCACGTACCAACATCTTCACGCTCACGCCACTTTTCGACAAAGCGTTCATTAAACGATTAGCGGCGACAGCCGCACCTCCAGTACCTTCAGATGTACTTAATATCAATACCTTCATTGCCTGTTCATGATTTGATGAATCTCTTCATCTTTCTCTTTAAACAGCGTATATAGTTTTTGGCTATTCCTACGACATTGGTCTTGCGCGAAAGCATTATTCCATATACGCATTCCACCAGCACTCAAAGAATGAAACTCCGTTCGATACCATCCCACTTGACAATCATTCAGCCAAGCTCGCAAGCACAGTTCTATATCGTCAAATTGAAAAGGCGCAAAATCGAAGTTAATATGTTTCAACCGTTCTTGAAATAAATCCTTACAAATCCACATCGGAGCACGATTCACATGCGCCACAAAACGAAACTTCTCACTCGCTTGAGGTGTTTGAAGCAAAATATTAAAACACTTATTTTCTTTATCAATAGAAAAATCCAAATAGTCTCGTCCACCCAAGATAGCCAACTTCGGATAACGTTGAAAATAGGAGATCGCATCTTCCACCCATGTCAAATCTCTGAAATCATCATCATCTTGCAATAAAGCGATATAACGACCATTCGCCATACGAATTGTCTTATCATACATCACATTCTCGTACAAATCATTCGCTCGAACAAGGAACTCATTGCCTTGATTCAAGAACTTCATCAATGAAACATGATGCGTGAAGTTCGAGCCATCATCAACCACGATAATTTCCGCTTTCGGATAGCACCTCAACTTCTCTACCACATGCTGGACCTGCACACTTTTATTATGAGATTGAATAATAAACGTAACTAACGGAGCATTCACATACCCCTTTGACAACCAAGTTCCCAAACACTTTTGTTTAGGCTTCATCCATCTTTTCCGAATAGCGGACTTCACCTGCTCAATCTTTAAACTCAATTCCATATACCCTTTTTCTAAACTTGTGGCATTCCTCACCATATACTATCTTCGCGCAGACATAAACAAAGAAGAATGTTACGGACACCCATACTCTTTATCGTATTTAATCGCTTCGATACGGCATCTCGTGTTTTTGAGGCTATACGTAAAGCGCAACCACAAAAGCTCTATATCGCCTGCGATGGTCCCCGCCTCAATAAAGACGGCGAAGATAAAGCCTGCCAACAAACCCGCTCTCTCGCCAAACAAGTTGATTGGCCTTGTCAGGTAAAGACCCTTTTCTTGAAAGAAAATGTCGGCCCATCACACGGCCCTTATACTTTCATCAAATGGTTCTTCTCTCAAGAAGAACAAGGTATCATATTAGAGCATGACTGTCTGCCTCATCCGGACTTCTTCCTTTACTGTGAGGAATTACTTGACAAATATAAAGATAATCCACGGATCGGAGCGATCTCCGGACCCAATTTTATCCCAGATCCTCACTTCCCTTTCTCATATACCTTTACGCTCTATAATCACATTTGGGGATGGGCAACCTGGCGACGCACGATTGATAAATATACATTAGATTTATCACATATCACTCCCGATGTGTTAAAGCATACATTACATGAAAATTTTCCCACACTGAAAGAGCGAGCTTATTGGGAAACCATTTTCAAACAGATTGCTCGAAAAGAGATTCCCACCTGGGATTATCAACTGACATTCTGCCTATGGTTCAATCATCTCCTGGCAATCTCGCCAAAGGTGAATCTTGTGTCAAATATAGGATTTGGAGAAGGGGCCGTCAATACGACAGACAAGAACTCTCCCCTTGCCGATCGAACAACAGAAGCTATCTTACCGCTTATACACAACCCTCATATCGAACATAACAGAAAAGAAGAGGAAGCATATTTCCGCTCCTTCATCATGGATGGCAAAAGTGCCACTCGCCTTTACATCAAACTACTTCTAAAACGTATCGGGCTTTTTAATCTGCTTATGAAACTAAAAAAGCGACTTCAATCATAATCCACGCAAGACGTCTCCTTTACTCCAATGGGAAGGCGTCTCGCAATGATTCAAATAATAACGTTCTTCCTCATCCAGACAAGACGAATCGTTGTACCAAGGTAAATGACGTGCTTCATAAGGATAGCCTACACGTACATGAGGCGACGAAAGGAATCCTCCTTCAATATACATCGGTCGATAAAGCGCAAAAGTTGTATCTATAGCCGCTTTATAAAAGGCGATATTTCCCTCCAAACTCTTCCGTCTCCAAAATTGACTCTCCCAAGCTATTACCTGAGACTTTTTATCATATTCATCCGGCAAATCATCTATCTTCAACGCAAAACCCACCTTTTCCACAAAAGGATGTCGCTTTAAATAAGCTAAAAAACAGTCCAGAAAATCAGAAGGGCAATCTTCTATCGGCAAGACATCAGGATCAGTATAGACAAAATAATTTGAACGAAAACGATCTATCAATCCCGTTCGCCACAACGATAAATGTCCCACATTCTTCTCTAATCGAATCAATCGATAAGAATATTCTTTTTCATAATATTCCAACAATGGTGGATAAGTTGAAGCGTTATCTATCACATAAATATTACGATAGCCTCTCGATTCCAGCGCTGCTATTAAACGTTTCAAACAAGAATACCGATTTCTGTTATTAATAATAATCGGTATCTCGTGCGCCTTCAATGGCTTTACACCACGTAAAGAAGCAAGAATCCAAGAAAGATAGGGCTTACTCAAATAAAACAGTTTACGAATTTGTTTACAAACTCCCTCATACAATTTTTTCATCGCGCACATCCCTTAATACACTCCACATTGTTTTCCAATAATTCACTCTCTGCGAACGTCTCAAGCATGAATAAATAAACAAGGCCCCCCATGTCTTCATCCAATATCCTAGCCATAACAGCCGAAGAGCCATACGATTCGACCTTTTTCTAAAATAGAGAAACTCACTTCGCAAAAGATAAGCCCGAGAACGAGTCTTCATGCCTTCACCTTTCACCAAGGTAGAACCGCCTTGCAAATGTATAATTTGTGCAGATGGAACCGAATGTATCTCAAGACCATATCGACTTGCTCGATAACAAAGTTCCACATCTTCAAAATACATAAAGAAATCCGGATCAAATCCTCCATAACGCTCTAAGAACTCCCTCCGCATCATTAAGTCAGCGCCCGATATATATCCTCCAATAGCCTTCGCCCGATTATCCTTATTAAACAGCTCCTCCACAGTGCGCCTTTTTAAGCCAAGAAGCAACGAGAAATAATCTGACACCGTTGGAAATGTCATTGTATAAGACATATTGGGCAAACCCTCTTTAGTATATAAATTTCCGCCACAAACACCTACCTTCTTATGCTTCCGCATATAATCGCACAGTTCCGATACTGCGTCATTTATCAAAAGCGTATCCGAATTAAGGAACAACACAAACTCTCCCTTGGCGATCTTTATACCTTCATTATTCGCCTTTCCAAAGCCCAAATTATCTTTCATCCAAAGCACTTGACATTGAGGATACTCCTGAAAATCATTTTCCTCTATCAACTCCAAAGAATGATTATCTACAACGATCACCTCAAATGTGCACCGCTTGGTTTTCTCGTAAAGCGAACGGATACAATCTTGCAGCAATTGTCGCGTATTATAGTTTACGATAATGATTGAAACATCCATATCTCTCTGCCTATTTCTTAATAAAAAAACGAACACTCTCCTTAAATACCACAGAATCCAATTTCCACATCGCCCCTACATAAAGAAGCGCAGATATCATGATCTTTCCAAAAAACCTTAAGAAATTGTTATCCACGGCATAAAGCGCAGCCCACGCACAACCAAAACAAATCGAGACAATTATTAAATAAGGAGCTATATCTTTCAATACAGCCCATAAACATATCGACAACACTCGACCGGCAAAAAGATGCCATACTCCTAAATAGATAAATGACACCAACATATTTGCGCAAGCCATCCAATAAATACCATAACGCAAAGCCCAGCAAGCTACACCTATCTGTGCGCAAGCATACAATATTGTACACCAAAAATAAAAATCAGAACGACCTTGACTGACTATCATTTGACTATACAGCACCTGTATCGGAGCGAATGCGCCAGCTACACAATACATTTGCAAAATTGGAACACTTGGCAACCAATCGCTATTGATCATACCGATGAACTCCTGACCAACAAAAGCTAATCCTAACATAAGAGGAAATGAGACAAACGATACAAAACGCAATAATTTACGAAACACTTGCACCAGTCGCTCCCTTTCTGCTTGAACCTCCACAAACACAGGTTGCGCCACACCACTCACCATGCCATTAATCAACATCGAGCCCATATTAGCCCATTTCGTTCCTTGCGCAAAATAACCCACATTCGCTACCGTATTAAATTTACCCAGCAAAACCGAAAAAATATTAGCGTGCACTTGGGTAATAATCGAAGAGAACAATAACTTAAGACTAAAACTAAACATCTCTTTCAACGGTCGCATATCCCAATGAAAAGTCGGTCTCCATGAAGAAAAACGCCAACGAAGTAAACTCCACGACGATGTATAAACAAACTGTTGTATCACCAACGTCCAATAGCCATAACCTTTTAAAGCCAATAAAATCGCTATCACACCTGAAAGGGAAATCGCTATAATGTCAGCCTCCGAACGCTCCTTTACCTTCAGTTCTTTCATCAACAACGCATTATGAGCGATACCCATGCTCGCTACCGCGAAAGAAAGAAACGAGAAACGGGATAAAGAGACCAGTTCGGGCTTCCCATAAAAGGCGGCGATACAAGGCGCCAACAGAAACAAGATCAAATATAATCCCCATCCTACAACGACATTAAACCAAAAAACAGCGTTATAATCCTCATGTTTAAATCCGGACCTATTAACTAACGCCATCGTAAAACCACTCTCCTGTATCGTCGAAGCGATTCCGGAAAATATCGTCAACAACCCAACAATACCATAATCATCAGGAGACAAGAATTTCAATAAGATAATTCCCACAACAAGCCCCACGACTTGCATCGCCCCATTGCTTAAGCCACCCCAAAAAAGCCCTTTCGCTGTCTTCTCTTTCAATGATTGTTCCGCCATTATAAACCAGATATACCACAGACATCCTCCTTTCGGAAGATCCACATGCAACAATTACGCGAAAGTACAAAAATAAGAATGTGACAGGCCTATTCTCTCGCAAACAAAAAAGGTTGGACTTTCAGTCAAAGTCCAACCTCCTATCTCTATAAATACGATACATTCATATCAATATCCATTCCTTTAGCCAACAATAGCCTCCTTTATTGAGGAGACGATATACTTAACATCCTCATCAGACACATAAGGTCCCGCAGGGAGACACATACCCACCTTAAATATCGATTCAGAAACGCCGTTTACATAAGCCACCGCATGTTTATAAACCGGCTGTTTATGCATAGGTTTCCATACCGGACGAGATTCTATTTTCTTCGATAACAAATAGACACGTAATGCCTCCACATTTTCATTCGGCTGACAATCCGTTGTCGCTGAATCTACCGCATGAATAACGCCTGCCGCACCACCAACAGCCGTCTTAATCACCTCCTTATATGCATTTTCCTGACCTAATATCTTCAAAGATGGATCTAATGTAATTGTACAAAGCCAAAAATTAGAGTCATATTCACCAAATGTCGGTTGCGCATGAACAGTAACCCCATTCACATCTCCCAACAACTTCTCATATAAAGCTTGAACATGCTTATGATGCGCGATATGATCATCTGCCACTGTCATCTGGCCACGACCAATACCGGCACAAATATTACTCATACGATAATTATAGCCGATCTCCTCATGCTGATAATACGGATAAGCCTCACGAGCCTGTGTAGCATACCACATGATTTTGTTCTTATCTTCCATATTTTGACAAATCAAGGCGCCACCTCCGGAAGTCGTAATCATCTTATTACCATTAAAAGACAATACGCCAAATTTACCAAACGTACCCAATACTTGTCCATTAAAACGAGATCCAAATCCCTCAGCCGCATCTTCCACCACCGGTATATCATAACGATTCGCTATCTCCATAATACGCATACAGTCATACGGCATACCATACAATGCGACAGGGACTATCGCCTTCGGCTTCTTTCCGGTCTTCTCTATCCGATCCTTAATAGCCGTTTCCAACAAGTCAGGATCCATATTCCACGTATTAGGTTCAGAATCGATAAACACAGGAGAAGCCCCCAAATAAGTAATAGGATGAGACGAAGCGCAGAAAGTAAAGCTCTGCACCAACACCTCATCACCCTGTCCAACGCCACAAGCCAACAAAGCCAAATGCACAGCGGCAGTACCGGCTGATAAGGCCACAATCTCATTCTTTCCGCCAACAAACTCTTTCAAGTCTTCCTCAAAAGCATTCACGTTCGGTCCCAATGGCACAACCCAATTCGTGTCAAAAGCCTCTTTTACATATTTCTGCTCAATACCATCCTCCGACATATGCGCCAAACAAAGGTATATAGTCTTTCTCTCTTCAATCATCTATACTAAACTTTTATTATTTATGCAAAAGTACTGATATTTCAAATATTAATATGCTTTTCAAAAATATCCAAACCTGATTTCTTTTGATAAATATTAAAATATCAATTCACAGAATAAAAATTTATATCTCTATTTCTACTCTATCTGACGTAAACTTTATTTTATCTCCACTAAATAATCATTTTTTGAAAACGTTTTACCATATTGTGGAACTAATATAGATGGATTCACTTTTTCTCCTTTGATCCATTGAATAATAGCCTTTGGCATATTAACACCCGCTTCATAACTAAAAGGGAAACCTCCTCCAAATCGTGGATTTAACTCTAAAACACAATAATCACCATTTGCTCTTTGCATAATATCCACATCCAAATTTCCAATATGCCTTAACATACTTCCGATCTTTCGACCCATTTCTCGAACATTCGGAAGATCTATAGTTTCAGCCTTATCTGTCTCACCAGCACGCATTGCCAATTTCCGCTTAACAGAAACCGCCACATTACTCCCTTCCAAATCATTCATCACATCCAATCCAAATTCATTTCCAATCAACTTCTCTTGAATAATAATATACTCATCACCAATAGAGGCTGTCGCTAAAATAGATCTCTTGATTTTTTTCATCAATAAGTGATAATAAATATCTAATTCCTCTATATCAGCAATTGACTCCAAACCGATAGAGCCTGACCCCCAACGAGGTTTCATAAACAGAGGAAACGCAATCTCTCCTGTCTCTAAAGCCCTTTTGACATCTTCCAGACGAACATAAGTCTTTGGAGAAGCTATACCAATAGATTCAACCCATTGCGCTGTTTTATATTTATCAAAACAAATATTAATTATATCAGGATCTGATACAAGCACCTTCACACCCAAATTTTCAAAACGAGCCTTATTCTCAGAAAGAATAGGCAACTCCAAGTCATTCAAGCTAATAAGCAAATCAATATTTTGATCCTGACAGATATTCAGTGTAATATCTAAATACTGCGGATCATATACAGCTGGCACCTGAATTTTTATATCTGCAGCCTGCAAAGCAGGAGCAGAAAGCTGCATATCTGTTGCCACAATCTTATCTTCTGCGCACATATTTTCCCTAAAATATTTCAATAGGTATGTGCGCCTTCCTGCGCATGTAAATAGAATATTCATATTATAACGCTTTTTTGTATCGTTTTTTCATTTCTGACATTCCCCATAAAATCAATAAAGAAGAAATAGGAGAACTCATATATTTTTTTCTCCTATCCTTTAAAGAAATTGGAATATGGAATCTATCAAATAAATAATTGAAATAAAAGTGATAATTATAAAAATAATATTTTATCACATAGAAATACATAGAAACATGTTGAAATATATTTCTATGTAACGACTTTTTAAAATCCAACAACGATTTATACGACATTGGTGACATTTTATTTTTTAATCTCCCTAATGTTTCAAAGTGCAAAGATATACCAGCTCCCATTTTGGCATATCCAAAATCTTTACGCTCTATGCCTTTTGACTCAACAATTCTCCTAGGTATAGGTCTATCATAATTATTATTAGTACACCAAGATTTCATTTCTTCACTATTTGAAATACGATGAATATCTGGCCAACTATCTGCTGCAAACATAGGAAGATATATCACTATAGTATTTGTCCTATAATAATGTTCAAAATTGAGATCTGCATCAGTATCTAAAGAAAGATAATCCATATCACTATTTACTCCAACTGCATTTTTATTCCATAAAGAGTCTCCACGCACCCCCATAAAAAGAAGACAATTTTCATAATTTTTTTCAAACGCATTAAACTGTACAGCACAACCAGTCGCTCCACTTCCTGAATTTTCTGCTTCCCATAAATCCGTATTACTTTTATACAAGTTTCCATCTCCTTCTTCTATTGAAGAAAAGCCTAACTTTCGAGCAATTTCAGCTCCATTATCTTCTTTGTATTTAGCAGGAGAGTTAAAAGTTAATGCTTTGTCACATCCTATTTCATGAGCAATTACAGATACACATGGAGCATCATATCCTCTAGAAATTGTTGTAACCATTCCATACTGAAACTTTCGATATACAGATTGTGCATTATCTCGAATTTTTTTCATCGTACATAACAACTTGCTATAATAATCATTAAAATTATAAAAATGCAAACCACTAGTACGTCTTTCTGTTTTTACGTTAAAATCTTTATCAATAGAAATATTACAAAGTCTATGCATTGTCAATATTTCGCCATTTGCTAATCTAAGATTATTAACGCATCTCTTAATTCCAAAATATACAGAATTAAAATCTTCCTCATAAAACATATATCCTTTATCTAATTCATACTCTAACTTAGCTAAAATAAACGCAATAGAATTAGAAAAATAATATATATTGTCTTTTTTTACAGAATATATCGATTCTTGCATGTGATCTGGAGTACATAATTTAAGCTCTTCGTGTTTCCCAATGATACCTCCTGTACAACAAGCAAAATGCGCATTCAAAAAATCAACGGCTTCAAAATCACCATCCCAACAACCTGAAACAAAAAAATTTTTTTCACATTCTACACGTACTCCTCGAAGTATCTTAACTTCTTCTTCACCTTTTCGCATAATAACCAACCATGATAATGGTGGTAGTTGTTCCCTTACATCCGATGAAAAATACATAATACTATTTCATTAAATTCATTAATCCTCCCGTATGCCAAAATAAAATACGCTTATCTTGTAAATGATGTTTTTCTATTTCACACATCATGCCATAAAAGCCTTTTCCAGAATATGTTGTATCAAATATCATTCCTGTCAATCGCGTCATTTGTTTTAAATAATCCTCCATTTCAAAAACATATCGCTCATATCCACCAAAAAGATAATTATCGTTAAAATAAACGCTCTTTGTATAATCCTTTGGTATATTATAATAATGTGCTAACATATTAGCAAACTCAGCGATCACACGCTTTCCTCGTCCCTGTTGACGAGCAACCGATATCCCTATACATTTAACATCCCCCCAACCAACTAAATCTAAGCCAACTAAAATACCAGCTTGCGTAGATCCTGTTCCTGAAGCCAAAAATATATAATCTGGCTTATATGCAATTTTATCACATTGCCTTTTTAATTCTTTTACTGCATCTACAAAACATGTTCCTCCTGGCAAATTATGACCTCCTCCTATTATATAAAAAGGATTAAAGCCCTCACTTTGTAGTTTTAACATCGCAGCATCCATTGCTGTTGCTGTTCTTTCAGGAGTAATACACTCATATTCTGCACCACTTAAACGACACAGCAATGCGTTCCCTTTTTCATCTAAAAAACGTTCATCAGACCCTTGAATACACAAATGGCATTTCCACCCATTTTTTGAGCAAAGCAAAGCAATAGCACGATTATGATTACTTTGTATGCCTCCACATGTAACAACAGCATCATAATTATTTTTTTTCAAATACTTTTCATAAGCTATAGCTTTTCGAGCCTTAATTCCTCCTCCAACAAAAGGGTAAAGATCATCTCGAACAACTTTTAAAAATTGTCCATTTACAATATAATCTTCTAAAATCAGAAAAATGTTACTCATTTAACAATTCTCCCTTCAATAAGCCATAATACATTCTACTTAACAATGTTCCATCTTCTGTTTTATATTCTTGTCTTAAAACACCTTCCAAAGAAAACCCACATTTTTCATATACCCTTCTAGCGGCAAAATTATCTTCATTTGTTGCCAAGTATATTTTATTTAAATTTAGAATTTCAAATCCATATTGACATAACAGTTTAGTCGCACTAGTTCCAATACCTTTTTGCTGAATTTTAGGGTTCACAAAAATATAAAGTTCAGCTTTATTTATATCATGAATTATATTTGTTAATCCTCCCATTGCAACTAACAAACCGTCTTCTTCAAAAACCATATCAACTCGACTTTTATTATTCTTAGCATCAAAAAACCACTTATAAGTATTCTCTAAATGAACAGGAACTTCAAAATGCATACTTTTATACACTTTTGGATCATTCATCCATTGTATCCGAATTTGCAAATCTTCTTCAGTTAAAAACCTTATATTCATTTCAACCTACAATTAGCTCGTTCCACATTTAGTTTTCCTGCTTTCTCGCCTGGAATTATTACCACATCCTTTCCTACTTTCACTATATTTTTTACAGTAACCAGTAATACAATTAAATCCATTTTCAAACTCAAATGTTCTACATAATAGGCATCATATTCCAACTTCTGATTCCATGTCAAATTATTTCTTCCATGCACTTGTGCCCATCCAGAAATACCAGACCGTACAGTATGACGCAAACGCTCACGCTCTGTATAATATGGTAAATATTCAGGTAACAACGGCCGTGGACCTATCAAAGCCATATCTCCCTTTAGAACATTAAACAATTGAGGCAACTCATCAATGCTTGTTTTTCTAATGAACGCACCAATGGCGGTTAACCTTTGTGCATCTGGTAATAAATCACCATTTGCATCTCGTTCATCTGTCATACTTTTAAATTTATATATCTTAAAAGGCTTTTCCCCTTTTCCGACTCTCTCTTGTGTAAAAAAAGCACCTGCCCCTTTATTCGCAAAATGAAGCCAAATAGTAATCAACAACAAAATAGGCCATATCATCATCAGAACACATAAGACAATAATAAAATCGAATAACCGCTTAAAAAAATGTTTATACATAATTCCCCTCTAAAATAAATTTACTATAGCTTTATAGGTCTCTCTTCTATCAAATTTTTCTAGGCCCAACTTTCGTGAATTTTCTCCCATTTTTCTCCGCAATAACACATTGGACACTAAATCTACGATAGCATTACTAACTTCAACAACATTACCAACTTCACAATTAATTCCACATTGATAAGCATCAACCAACTCTCGATACTCTAGACACTCTTGAGTATTAATAACAGGCAAACCAGCAAGAGCATAATCTCCAACTTTATTAATTATACTTGCAGCAGAACCTTTTATAATTGGGTTAATTGCTATATCACAAGAACTCAAAACACCAACCATTTGTAAATAAGGCAATTTCCCCATAAATTCGCAGTAAATACTTTTTTCTTTTGCGTATCGCTCAAAATTTTGCCTTAATGGACCATCTCCCATTACTACAAATTTTAATTGCATATCTTTTGGCATATGTTTCGCAGCCATACTCACAGCATCTATTACACAAGGGATATCATAACTATAACCTAATGTTCCTATATAAGCTAACCAAACCTCATTTTTAGAATGACTTATCGAATATTTCTTTTTCCCCTTATCAAACTCATCACCATCATTTCCTAAGAACACCGATACATAATCTTTTGCTTGCCTATTTACAGCTAAACATCGCTTAATATATGTGTCTGATACCGCAACTACAACATCCGCTGCCGAATATGCTTTATTAACATACCACTCAAATGGCTTCAAAAATAAACTTAATATACTATACTTCAATACCATTGCAAACGATTCAGGCCATAAATCTTGAATATCAACGATAAATTTGACATTATTCTTTCTGCAATAATTAGCAGTCTTTACCGCCGCAGTCAATGATGGTAAAGCACAATAAACGACATCCGGTTTTACGGCTAATGCATCTAAATATTTCTTGACATTACAACCCCATATATAATGACTATAAAAACGCTTTAAACAAACATTATTTGGATAACCAGGCTCATACAATAAACAAATCTTAGATTTAAATTTATCCCAAACTTTTGACCGCTGAGTTTTTTTCCCATGATCAAAACTTGATGTTAATATTCTCACATCATGACCCCTTGCAGATAACATTTCACCCAAATAGGTGAAACGTCCCATAGAAGAACCATCCAAATTAGCGGAAAAATTTGCTATTATAACTATATTCATTTTATTAGAAGTTAGATTTTATCGCTTCAATGCATATATATATACAACATGTAAAGCTCCTAATACACGTGTTAAATAAAATTTAAAACTATATTTAAATACATTTGAAAAATATATAGAAGAATAAGCCCCTATTAATTTTAATGAATTAATAACGACCTCCTTCATTGTCCTTTTCCTTGTAACAGCACTATTCATACGAACTCTCCGATAATAAACTGCATTTGAAGATGCAAATCTTATGTTTTTAAACTCATCCGAAATCAAAAACATAAACAAACTATCTTCTCCATTTTGAAAGCGTATATCAAACCTTCGTTTTCGGATACATCCTATTGGTATTAATTTCATACATGGACCGGAAAAAAAAACTCTAGCCTTAGACAATAATATATTTTTCTCTAAGGCTAAACAGCTATTGTATGCATCAGTCATAACAAATGGAAGCTGAATATTTTCCTCACCATCATTAAAAGCAAATGGATAACATAAACTAATTGTTAAGGGATCTACTTTTAAATATAATTCCTTCAAATAATCCTTAGAAACAAAATCATCATCATCAACAAATGTTATATAATCTCCTTCCGCTACATCCAACGCAAGATTACGAGCATGACTTACTCCAGCTATATCCGTTTGTATATATTTTACTTTTAGATCATTTCCCTTCTCCTTAAAATATAAATTAATAGATTCATCATAAGGATATTTACATCCATTTAACACTATAATAAGCTCAAACTTATCATGAGGAAATGTTTGACTATAGATAGAATCTAGACATTGCCATAAATAATCTTTCGGTTTATATGTGGGAATTATGACCGATATAGCAATATTTTTTAATACGCTCATATTTTAAAAAATTTTATCGCTAATTATTAAGTTAATATTATACAGACATTTACTATATATACTCCTGTTTTTATCTGAATATTTTATGCAATAAAAATCCTACAACGATATTAAACTTAAAACACAATCCCTCTAATGCATACTTCAAATTTCCACTTTGAACCATAAGAGAAAATAAATACCTATTTCTTTTTAAATATTGTCTTAATACTTCTTTATCCTCACTATTCAATTGTCTATAGCCTAACAATAAAGAATTCATGCACATTCCTATTTGATAGCAAAATGCCTTTAAACAATGTTTGTCAACATTCTTCTCTATCGCAAATTTGTAAAGACTATTCATCACAGTCACTAGATCTATGCCATTTTTCAATCGAAATGAAGCAGTTATATTCCCTTCTAAACGTTGATAATAATTATAACTTATCTTATCATCTGATTTTATGCTTTTAGCGCAATATATTGCACGCGGTTTAAATTCAGAATCTTCATGGTAAATACCTCTAACAAACTCTAAACCATTATCCTTAAGAAATTGTGCTCGATAAATAGAAAATTGTGCAGGAGCTGGAAATCCTCCATCTAATAAAATATTTTTTCCAGACTGTATTCCTTCTATAATATATGATGACACTTCTCTGTTTAAAGAAGTGTCATCATATACTAAACGATATTGCAATTGCAATATATCAACCTCTTCCTTTAATAATTCAACGAATAATCTACATAAACAATCCTTTTCTATCCAATCATCAGAATCTACAAACCAAATATACTTTCCATACGCATATGACATTCCAACATTTCTCGCTTCACTAAGTCCTTTATTTTTTTGAGATACAACTCTAATATTATCATATTTATTTGCGAATTCTTCTGCTATAAGCAAACTATTATCTGGTGATCCATCATTGATCACAATTATCTCATATTCACTTTTTAATACATTTTGATTAACGCAAGAAAGCAAACATTTTCTTAAATATTTTTCAACATTATATACAGGGATAATTATAGATAAAAGCATAATCAAATATAAGGTTTAACATTTTTCGATAAATTTCTTTTAAAAACATTTGAAATCACAATAGCAATAACCATTATATAAAAAATCTTATTCAGTCCAGGAGCCTCCCCCATATACATTATAAATGTACAAATAAACGTTGATTTAAAACTTAAATCAACAAACCTTTCTGATTTTTTTAATGATTGTCCAAATACTCTAATTAAAGGTATCATAAAAATAAATTGCAACAAACCACACTCATATAAAGACTGCAAGACTTGATTATGAGCACTTAAATATACCCCCCTTGAATTTTTGGATGGAAAATAAAATACATTTGTATCAGCCTGAGCACCATGACCTAAAAGAGGATCATCAAAAAAATCATGAATTGCCATATCCCAAATTGCTGTTCGTCCTGACAAGGTGTCGTCTTTTCCTAACACATCCACTATAATATATTGTGATATATCTAACTTCAACAGTGAAGACAAATTTCCAAAAACAAACACCACAATATACATAGAGACAATCACGATTAAAATTTTATTTAATGAAATAGAAGAGACTATTTCTTTAAATGGATAACAAAACAAAAACAACAACATACAAAATAGGCCTATTAAATTACTACCCGAAAATATTATCAATAAAGTACAAACATGGATAATCAAATAAACATAAAGTCTCATTTTTCCTTTTGTAAAGAAGTAATCCAATAATATAAAACAAAGGCCTTTTAATATCGGATAACCTATTTGATTTTCCAGTCCCAAGAAGTAAGCATCTCCTCCACCTTTATCTGATAAAAAACAATCAGGATAGAACACTAAAAAGACAAAATTAACGACTAATAGTAAAAGATATAAATTCGCAATTACACGAATAAAATAGATAGTTTTTTCTCGATTAACGCACTTTATTAACAGAAGGGACAACATTCCTAATATCGGATAAAACCAACCAAGTATCACCCAATAATCACCTTCTTTAAAATAAGCAGAAATCAACATAGCAAAAAAAGGAAGAAATATAATTATTGAGTAATACAAAAACTTTTTTCTTTTTTTAGTAAAAAATAAAACATAAGAGCACATTAACACTGTAAAAAGTTCTGATAAAAAAACATGCACAGATATCAACTCTTCTGAATGTAAAGTAAACGAGAGTTCCCTATCAAATAAAAAATACAAAAACGATATAATTACAGCTTCCACGAATTTTAAATTAACTTAGACATTAAACAAATGCTTCATTTTAACACATAATCTAGTTAGATTTGGACCTAAAAACTTTATAAAAAAATCTTTTTTCTTTTGAGATTCAGTTTTCCATGTCGCTGTAAAATGATGTATTGAAACACTTTTCGATGTTATCTCTATTTTTCCCGTCTGATAATCAATAGGACAAAAATACTCTTTAGGATATATATTAATACCACCACACTTTTGTATCTCGTTCAAATTTCTCAAACCATGTTTTTTCAAAATTTCCATAGTATATACAACAATAGTTGTAGTATTTATAGTTCCATCTTTATTTACAAAATGAAGATCCGAGTATTTATCTAAAAACTCCTTATACAAATAATGTTGAGGTGTTGCTCCTAAACCTACTCCAGGATTTACATTTGCTATACTATTAAAAGAAGCTATAGTTTCACATCCCATAAATGGACCTTGATTTACAATTTTTGTTATTGATTTTATCAATTCAACATCTGTATCAAAATATATTCCTCCATAATTATATAATATCCAAAAGCGAGCATAATCACTAACAAAAGCATATTTTTTTGCATCATATGCTTCTTTTGTATATGATATTATATTTATATCAAAATTACTTTCATTCCACTCTTTTATCTCAAAATCAGGCATATATTTTTTCCATGACTGAATACATCTTTTTGCACTTTCTGGTAATGGATTCCCTCCAAACCAACAATAATGTATAACTTTAGGAATCATATCAATTTTCATACATTCAGAGTTTTATAAATATTCGCCTAACAGACATTACTTTTTTCAAATAAAAGAAATTCATGTAACCCCTAAAGCTACGATTATAAAGGCTCAATTCTAATTTTCTAACAGAAGATCTATTTGTTAAAAAACCTTTAAAATAATATTGGATTAACTCACATGTTAAACAAAAAACAGCTTGATTTATTAAACTGTTTCTAAGTGTTGATATCCTACTATAATTAACTATTACTTGCTTTAAAAAAAATTCATAATCCTCTTGAGTTACAGGTATATTCATGTTTTCTTTATCTTGCAAAATCTGCTTTGTAATATATATTGTATCAAGAATCTTCGCATTAGCAACAGATGTTGCTGTAATTCCTTGTGAATTTAATCGATAGCGGTATACAATTTTATCTAACAAAACATTTTTCTTGCTTAATGGATATACTATCATAGCATTAATAGTATCTTCAAACCAATACTTTTCAGGGAAACATATTGATTTAAATAATTCTGATCTATAAACCTTACCCCAGCTATAACCAAATAAAAGACCTTCCCACTTATTTGTGATCAAAGACTCATGCGAATACGACCGAATAACATGCGTTGTATCATTAAATGTTACATATCCACCTTCTACAATATCCGCATCATTCGCATATGCAGCCTCCATCCAAGAATCTATCGCTCCAGACATCAACATGTCATCACTATCTATAAATGTCACATACCTCGCTTCAATAAATTTAAGACCTGTATTTCTAGCACCTGAAAGTCCTCTATTTTCCTGATCTACAATTCTTACATGCTTACAATTTTTATATTGCCGTAATATATCTCTCGTCTTATCTGGAGACCCATCATTGATAACAACTAATAAAACAGAATATCTACTTTTTTGATTTAATATTGAATCTATGCACTCTTTTATATATTTTTCCACTTTATATGCAGGAACAATAATCTGTAAATCATATACATGCACAATTTCATTACTACACATGCAAGTAGAATTTACCAAAGATGGACAATAAAATTGTAACAAATTTAAAGCATCTTGTTCACTTACATTTTTATAATAACATACATTATTTCGAATAAACTCTAAAATAAAAATAAATATTTTTTTCAATTTTGCTATCATACAATTTAAATTTCATATATTACAATATACAATTAACAAATTAGGATATCACTTTTGATAATAAACGAGATATTTTCCAATAAAATCGAATTGGTAACGCATAAAACGGATGTTCTTTCACAAAAGATGTCAGTTTTTCCTTTCTAACATATTCCTTCCGATACTTCTTCAAATGTTTATCATAAGCTTTTACTCCATAACATTGATAATCTTGAATAAAAGATTGGCGATTTATAGGCACTACAGACGGTGACATTAAACGACCATTTCCATTTATTGCCTCTTCGACAGTACGTTCTTGCCAGAGCATAAATTTTTTAGATGCATTTAACAGAGATACACCTTTCTTTGTTGAAGGCAATAAAAGAGAAATACCATTTTGCCGATTTACCACGCAGTTGTCTCCTAATCCCCAATAATCAGCAACAGTAATATCACTACAACGTCTTGCTTGAGCATAAACACAAGTATAGCAATTATCTCGTATTGTAAGACAAGACATAAATGATGTTATATAATTATTTCGTAAAAATTCTTGTCCCAATAAAGACATATTCTCATCAAAAAAAACTCCATACTTAATATCCAGCTTTGCATTTTTAGATAAACGCTTTTCTCTAAAATGCACTTTCAACCCTACAGGTATGGAAATGCCCTGCTGATCTAAAATAGATTCAATATCTTCACGTAACAATTTTTGAGACGGAACACCATGACAAACTAAATCTACCGTATATAGATTATCATAATCTTTACGCAAAAAAGACTTTAATCCCGCAACTTGACAAGGTGTACCTGTAAAAAGCACCTTATTCCCTCGCATCAAATCATCTTTTACAGATTTTAATATTAATCCTATATTACTTTGCACATATTTAGATCCACGCATACGCTCCATATCATGCTCTGTTGTATAACGACAATGTTTTATCGTTCTATAATCTTCCATTTCACAACCGTACACTACTCCTCCATCTTCCAATATTTTTTTAGATAATGCATAAGCCGCTCCACCTGAAGCACTAGCTTTTACTTCCGATTCATTTTTACAAGTAACAGCATATGAAGATATTGGCTTATTCAAAGTTACTGGATGATTTACAGGGCAAATCTTTTCACAAAGTCCACAATCTATACACAAAGACTGATCAATTGTTGGATGAAAAAAACCTAATGGACCTTTTTCTTCCAGTTTAATTGCACTTTTAGGACAAATATTTAAACACGCACAACAAGCGGTACAATGTTCATATGCACAAATAAAATTCATTCAACTTTTTCCTTTAAAACAGAATTAATACTACGCTCTAAATATCTCAAAGAGAATTGACGATAATAATCCATATATTTGTTGCAACAATGATAATCTATATGTACAGATTCATCAAACATCAACAAATCATCCTCTCCCAAGAAGCGTCCTTCTATATGCAACAACAATAATAAATTGCGTATTCTTGCATTTTGATCACCTTTTTCACCATCAACGAAACGCTTAAATATTAAAAAATCTTTTTCGAAAAGGATACTAAATATTGTAGCATGGAAAGAATCCGTTAAAACAAACTTGGCTTTACTTATATAAGATAAAAACTCTGAAGGTCCCCCAATAATTAGTTCATCCGCATATCGAACATATCTATTATCTGTCGCAAATATAAACAATTTAGATTGACATTTTTTTGCCATTTTTCTAGCATAATTTAAATATGCTTCATTATATGACAACAAATAACATATAATATAATTATCATATGATACAGGAACCAATATTTGACTCCACTTCTCTCTTTTAAGAAGTAACGTTGGATCTAATACCACCTCTATTTCCTTATTAACAAAAGAAGATAACATATTTTTTCCATCCATCTCTCTTACAGATAAAAAAGAAAAATCTTCAAGTGCTAATTTCACATTCTTTTTATATTCGTCCGAACAAACACCTGTCCCAGTACTAGGAGCATAAGCGATTTTAGGCTTATGTGTAAAAGCTAAATAAAAATAAGGATTATATGATGCATAAAAAGACCATATTTGATCGCTTCCACAAAAAAACAAATCATATTTTAAATCTATTTTCTCAAAAGAATCTGAATCATAATCTATTGAAAGATATTTATCCGCAAAACATCTATAAAAGAAATCATTTTTAGATTTAAAGTCTTTTCTTATTCCCTTAAAATATTGTAAAACGTTAATTATAAGCTTTTTTAAATCCAAGATCAATTTACTCTTTCTACTTCTTTTTATACTATTCTCTAATAAAAAACCTTTATCATAAATAATTGTATTATTCACGCCCATATCTTCCACTACTCTCTGCAAAGCATATGCCTGTAAATAAGTACCATAGTTTTTATAATATATCCACGTTATAGTAGCGCTCTCAATCATATTTTTTTAAAATATCTTCTTTTTTAAACCTATAACTATATTCTTTACATATATGTATTCCTCTCTATTTATACCAAAAATCACAATAAACAACAATGTAGAAACAACAATAACCAATATATTTAATAAAGAATATATCCAATTACCATGCAAACAAAAAGCCATTAATAAAGAAATAATTATGGACATTGATGTTACTTTTACCACTGGCTTTAAGACACTATAACAAAAGTCAGAAACAGACATATCTATTAATCTCTTACACATATAAAAACGGCTAAAAAGCAACAATAAAGAAATACATAAATAAACAACAAGTGTTATTTCCGGTACTGCTCCACATTTTAAAACAATATAAGAAATTGGGAAATTTAAAAGTAATATAGTAGAAACGACCATTTGATAATTTCTTACTTTTCCACTCGCTCTAGGTATTTGTGTCAATAAATTTGATAGTGTATCAACTAATGAACAGATCAACGATAGCCGACAAAACAAAACCGCATGCTTTGGCACACTTTTCAACCATAAGCCCAAAACAAAATCCATTTCAATAATCAATGGTAATGCTAACAAAAACAACAAAAAATAAGAAAAACGAATACTTCGATACAATAAATGCAACATCTCTTTTATTTCATCAGCCGCATAACTTTTTATCAACTGAGGATTTACTGCTGTTTGAAATCCTTGCACAAAACTTCTCACTGCAGCATCGACTTGAGATGAAATACCTCTTGCAGCATTAATAACTGGACCAAAAAATATATTTAACAATATATTCACCCCTTGTCCAGTGAATGCCCATGCTATTTCACCTAACATACTCCATGAAGCAAATGAAAAAAGCTCTTTAAGTTGATGAATATTCCAATATTTCAAAATTCGTGACTCACAAAAAGATTTTATCACATATATTCTATAACAAATTATTGTTATAGAATTAACCAACATAGTTAAAATAGCGTATAGTATTAAATTATCAAAAATATGCAAATACAAAATATACACAATAACCAATTTTAGAAAAACATCTAAAACGCTTAAATAAGCATATATATTCATCTTCTCTTTCGCTATTATCATAGCCGCATACGGTACTTGTGTTATTGTTAATATAGACGAAAAAACGACACTCTGATACACCCACATTGCAGCAAAAACACGATCCTTCGGAATAGTTAACTGTGTCGATACAAACCAAAGCCCTATAGTCTCTGCAATGATCAAAAACATTAACGCTATTAAAATATGCGCTTGAAAAGCTATATTAAATATCTTATTCAGACCTTGAGCATCACGCTTACCTATTTCATAAGAAAAATAACGTTGTACAGATATTGTCATTGAATTATTGATAAAAGAAAGCATTGAAATAACTCCCCCCACCACATTATAAATACCATAATCAACAAAACCTAATGCATCTAAAACCAAACGACTAGTTAATAATGTCACTAACATTATCACCATCATTCTTACATATAACATAATGGTATTTTTAGCGATTCTCTTACTATTAACCTGAGAAAGATTATTTTGCTCCTTTAAATTCATTCCTGAACAAATGCTTTAAATTTTCTTTTTTAATCTCTTCTAAAAATATCTCTAGTATATACTTTCTTCTTTACGTCATCAAGGCAACTGTCATAGCGATTGGCTATAATCGCATGACTTTGTGACTTAAACGCGTCCAAATCGTTAACGACCAAGCTGCCAAAGAATGTTGTTCCATCTTCCAATGTCGGCTCATAAATGATCACTTGAGCTCCTTTTGCCTTTATTCGCTTCATAATACCTTGAATGGCACTTTGGCGGAAGTTGTCGGAATTTGATTTCATCGTCAAACGATAAACGCCTATAATACAATCCTTTTCTCTATCTTTACTATATCTGTTTTGTGCCGTATAACCATAATAGCCGGCTTTATGCAGCACCTGATCCGCAATAAAGTCTTTTCGTGTACGATTGCTCTCCACAATAGCTGTCATCATATTCTGAGGCACATCTTGATAATTGGCCAGAAGCTGTTTGGTATCCTTTGGTAAGCAATAACCTCCATAGCCGAAGCTGGGATTGTTATAATGCGTCCCGATACGGGGATCTAGGCCTACTCCCTGGATAATTACTTTCGTATCCAACCCTTTCATCTCCGCATACGTATCCAATTCATTAAAATAGCTGACCCGAAGAGCCAGATAAGTGTTCGCGAAAAGTTTAACGGCCTCAGCCTCTTTCAGCCCCATAAACAACGTATCTATATTTTCCTTTATAGCCCCCTCTTGCAAAAGTTGAGCAAATATGTGTGCAGCCTCTTCCAAACGGTCACCGGCGATCGCACGAATAGCCTCATTCCCATCCTCTTGACTTTCTATCATCTTCGGGTAACCGACTATGATACGACTCGGATATAAATTATCATACAGTGCCTTACTCTCACGTAAAAACTCAGGGGAGAACAATATACGAAGTTTGTGAGTCTCCAACCAGCCCTTTTCTTTAAATTCTTGGGCATATTTCACATATAAACTCCGACAATAGCCAACAGGAATGGTGCTTTTGATAATCATGGTTGCCTCAGGATTAACTTCTAGTACCAAATCAATCACATCCTCTATATTGTGCGTATCAAAAAAATTCTTCTGCGGATCATAATTTGTAGGAGCGGCGATAATAATAAAATCCGCATCTCTATAAGCCTCTTTGCCATCTAATGTAGCGACTAAATCTAAAGCTTTCTCCGCAAAAAATCGCTCTATATAATCATCTTGAATAGGGGAAATACGGCGATTTATCTTGTCTACCTTTTCCGGTACAATATCAACAGCCTTCACCGAATGGTGCTGCGCCAATAATGTCGCCATACTCAAGCCAACATAGCCGGTCCCGGCAACAGCGATTTTCAAATCTTCAAATTTACGCATGACCTATATCATTTATTTCTCACCGAAATCTCTTTTCCACAAATAGACCCCGGCAAAATGTTTTTTGTTTCTATCACTTCACATCATGTCCAAACCACTCTCCTCGTTCACCCTACTCAACTACCATTTAATTCTCATTCGTGGATTTGATCGAAAAGTAAGAAAGCGCAAAAAGCTCAAAAACAGATTAAACCTGTGGGCAAATTTATAAATTATTCGGCAATCACTTTCATTTTATAACTTCATATTTCTAAAGAAAACTATACCAAGCATTTTTACACTTATATATTGCCTATAAACCTCTTAATTAATGGCTCTTCATCTCATTAGTTATTCACTCATCCTTAGAATAACTAATCACTACCCCTACTCGTCTATTAATCTAATGAGAAGTGATTAACTATTCTAACAACTATAGATAAATAGACGATTTTTTGAAAATTATTATTATTAATAATAATACAAAAATATACTATATATCAATTGATTAATATACTTATTAATCAGAATATTAAAAATCACAACATAAAACCATGTTTCGAAATCGACTATACACTTTTTCAACTCTATTTCTGCACTTAATACAGAGATTTTCACATGATTTTCAGCTCCTTTTCAACAAAAAAAGAGTGACATCCGATCAAACAGACATCACTCCTTCTCTTTTTTATCTCTAAAATACTTACTTATTTTACCTCGCTACCAGGTTTCACCTCTTTCTCCGGCGTAATCACAGCCAATTTGCCATCATAGTTCTCAGCAGAAAGAATCATACCTTCCGAAACAATTCCTTTCAACTTTCGAGGAGCTAAATTCGCGATAAAGCAAACTTGCTTACCAACCAACTCTTCCGGTTTATAATGCTGTGCGATACCAGATACAATAGTTCTCTTCTCCAAGCCATCATCGATACGGAATTGCAATAATTTATCAGCTTTCGGCACCTTTGTGCACTCCAAGACTGTTCCAACACGAATATCCAACTTCGTAAAATCGTCAAATGCGATATTCTCACGAATAGGCTTCGCTTTATAATTCGCCTCTTCGTTGGCTTTCTTTGTATCCAGTAATTTCTGTACTTGCGCCTCAATTACACTATCCTCGATCTTCTCGAATAGCAATTCCGCCTTACCTAGCTGATGACCGGCCTCCAAAAGATCTGTCGCGCCCAAACGATTCCAGCCTAAAGGCTCTACATTCAACATCTTATTCAATTTTTCCATGCTGAAAGGTAAGAACGGCTCAAATGCGATCGCCAAATTAGCGGTGATCTGCAATGCGATGTTCATAATTGTAGCGACACGAGCCATATCTGTCTTAGCCAACTTCCATGGTTCCGTATCAGCCAAATACTTATTTCCAATACGAGCCAAGTTCATCGCCTCCTTCTGAGCATCACGGAAATGGAATGTATCCAATAAACGCTCTACATCCGCTTTTACATTCGCGAAATCTTGTAGTGTCTGACGATCATAATCTGTCAATTCACCTGCCGCCGGAACTTTTCCTTCAAAATATTTCGCGGTAAGCACCATCGCGCGATTCACGAAGTTGCCTAAAATAGCAACCAGCTCATTATTGTTACGCGCCTGGTAATCTTTCCATGTAAAATCATTATCTTTTGTCTCCGGAGCGTTCGCTGTCAAGACATAACGCAACACATCTTGTTTACCCGGCATATCCACCAAATATTCATTCAGCCAAACAGCCCAGTTACGAGAGGTTGAGATCTTATCGCCTTCCAAATTCAAGAATTCATTAGCCGGCACATTCTCCGGCAAATTAAATGAACCTTCCGCCTTCAACATAGCGGGGAATACGATACAATGGAACACGATATTATCCTTTCCAATGAAATGAATCATTTTCGTCTCCGGATCTTTCCACCATTTTTCCCAACTATCAGGCAACAATTCCTTTGTATTAGAGATATAACCAATAGGAGCGTCAAACCATACATACAAGACCTTTCCCTCTGCGCCTTCAACGGGGACAGGAATACCCCAATCCAAGTCACGGCTCACCGCACGAGGTTGCAAGCCCATGTCCAACCAACTCTTACACTGTCCATAAACATTTGGTTTCCACTCCTTATGTCCCTCCAAAATCCATTGACGTAAGAATGGCTCCCATTTATCCAAAGGCAAATACCAATGCTTTGTCTCACGCATCACAGGCTTACTGCCGCTGATAGCAGATTTCGGATTGATCAACTCTGTCGGACTAAGGGATGTTCCACAAGCCTCACATTGATCTCCATAAGCCTTTTCGTTGCCGCAATGAGGACATGTTCCTGTTATATAACGATCGGCCAAGAACTGTTTTGCCTCTTCATCGTAATATTGCTCACTTGTCTTCTCGATAAACTCACCTTTGTCATACAGCTTACGGAAAAAATCAGATGCCATCTGTTGATGAATCTTTGATGTAGTACGAGAATAGATGTCAAATGAAATACCAAATTCCTCAAACGATTTCTTGATAATACCATGATAACGGTCCACCACATCCTGTGGAGTAATTCCCTCTTTTTTAGCTCTTAATGTGATTGGCACGCCATGCTCATCTGAACCACCAATCATCAGCACTTCTTCACCCTTCAGACGAAGATAGCGGGCATAAATATCGGCCGGCACATACACTCCGGCCAAATGGCCGATATGAACCGGTCCATTCGCATACGGCAAAGCCGTAGTTATCAATGTTCTTTTAAATCGCTTTTCCATACCTTACGTTCTCTTTTAGAAAGGCAAAGTTAAGGATTTTATTTTATTGATAGCCTTATAGCCTATCCTTCAAATGAAATTCGCTTAAGAATTCTCTTCATCACACACCGGAGTAAATGTTTCTACATGTATAGAGCGTGTCGTAAAAGAATAGGTTATTTGATAAATCGTACCTGACGACAAGGGGGTATGACTCCCCTCTTTTTTCTGAGATTCGCCATCCGTATTCGTCGCTTCCAACGAGTAACTCAACGTATCTCCCTCTTTTATCTCAAAATATGCGCTTTCTCCATGACGCAGAACTTTTGTCTTTCCGCCAATCGTCGCTCGAAATGTGTAAGTGAACCAATCTTCGAAATGACTTGGCAGTGAAAGGGTCACTCCACTATTTTTCATCGGCACTTGCACTGTCCCCAAACGTGTTGTCTCTCCATCGGTTATTTGAAAATCCGCTGAATAATAAAAGACAGCCTTTCCTAATTCCTGATCTCCGGCAGGATGTTTATAACTATCGCTATACACCTCTAAGCGATACGCTCCTTTGGGTAATTTTATTTTCTCCGGCAAATTGTCTGTCATATAAGTATGCCCGGAGACTACCGCCCCATTTCGCAGGATATCCACATGCAATGGTTCTGTCGCTTCGGCAACCCGTGTAGACAACTTATTCACCTGAATCTCTTGTATCTCAATAGTCGACAATACGAGATAACCCTCACTCTTTAAAGATAGGATCTCATCTTGCCGGCAACTCACCAAGATGAAGAATGATAATATAATATATATGTACTGTTTCATTTTATTTGTCATAGATTAATGAGATGTCATCGATATAAAGTATACTTCCAATATGAGCGTTCCAACCGCCCATAACAGGGAAAGTAATCGCTTTATTTTTATCAAAATCATCTGCCGTAAAAGAATTTTTATCTGTCGATAAAAATTGAACATAAATAGATGTCGCTTCTTTGGGTTGATCTACATATACAACATCGACTGTAGCCTCTTCCCATGCGCTTTCCGCCGATAGTCGCGTAGGCACAAATTCTCCGGTAGCCACTGTCTCTGTCCCATTCTTCAATTCCACATAAACTTTAAAAGCATCACTATTTTTAGGAATATACTTATACCAAAATGTCATTTTAGAAGGACGAGACGTAAAAGTCTTACCCGCGGTGATGATCTCTTTATCACCGGTCCATTGATAAGAGCCGATAAATAAAGAACCGGCAAAAGCGCTCTCAGGATAAAGCACTAGACTGGTAGATGCAAATCCCCCTCCATGCCCGGAAGTATAAAGCAATGCCGAACGATTGCCTCCATGCTTATTATTCTCCGCATAGCTGACGCACGGACTTGATGTCACATGAACACGAGAGACAGAATAAGCTCTGGAACGCTCATTGTTCGCGGCCCAAAAAATATTACTTTCATTTTCCTTATAAGGCAAAAAATCAAAATAACGGTATTTATTCCAAAAATTAGGTACACCTACAAATTCCCCTAAAGATTTTGCATGCCATTCCTCCATATCTGAATTAGGCAATTGCCAAGGTTCTTCCAAAGTAACAGTCTCTTCAGATGAAGCGATAGCCCCTCGATACAAAGCCCGTATTTTATAAGTGCGCTCTGAAGGATTATCTTTCAAATAGACATTTTTCCGTTCCTTATCAATCGGGAACTGTTGCAAGCGTCCTGCTACTCCCTCACGAGTCCGGCAATCTTTCCACTCCTTTCCATCATAATATTGATATTTTAAATCTTTTCTTATCACCTCTGCGTCTCCGGATGTAATAATCGCCTCATTTATCAAAAACTCCCATGACCAACAATGACAAGGATCAACCGAAATACTGAACTCTGGTTTTATACATACCAATTTATATGTTAAATTTGCTTTTTTATCCTCACTGCTCCAGCGATTATTGGCTTTCACATCCAGCTCTATCGTATTTTCCACCTTTACCCCATTTTTCGTCAGCAATCTGTTAGCCGGTGACGATAAATCAATAAAAGCATCCGTAGCCCCCAACGAAGGAAGCTGAATACCCAACACGGATTCTATACGCTCTTTATCCGCCTGATCAGACAATAGGTAATAATCCTTTTCCACGGTCTTATTTAATGCCGCGAATCGCTCATCCTGAAAATAGAACCGCATCTTCAACTCTTGCAAAGGTGTCGCGGTCTTTATGCGCAATGATGCTTGATCAGCAGTAACACGTTCTGTCTCCACAATAGACAAGCTATTATTCCCCGCAAAGCCTTCCACTTTCGGCTTAGGTAGCCATTCCGCCGGAATCGTCTCACTAATAGAGACCTTCTTCACCTCTACCTTCTCTATATTAACCTTCAACCCTGCTTGAATTTTTCCCATCCTTAACGAAATCTTACAATGAGCCTTTGCCGCGAAAGTTGCCGGATCTGAGAACTTAGGATGTGTCAGCGGTTGAGAGAAAGGAGTTCCATCCTTTAAAGTTCCCACAAAGGTAAATAACGGTTTCGAGCCCGCCCGATAATAGGCGCTCTCTCCTTCTTTTGTCATGTCCACCGCATAAGAATGATCCGCATCTATAATCGATACACGTATCGCATAATTTTGAAAATCTTTCTCAAAACTACAATCAGTAGCCTCTTCATTCACAAAAGTCACCGAAGTTAACGCGTTCGCCACCGCACATGTGATACTCACGGGCACAGTCTTCTTGGCGGTGACACTCCCCTCCGCACGTCCCTCATAATAGGGTGCATCCAATGCCAAAACCGGATTTGTCCCATAAGAGGCAAGCAATTCATATTTTCCTTCCGGAGCGGATATTGTCTGATCTGTATAATTACCCTCATAAATTGTCGAGCCACTCTCTTGATTCGTAATCTTCAGCTTAAAATGATTCACTAATGGTCTCGCCAACTCATTAGGAGCAGAACGCATGACCACTTCCGCATCATCTACTAAGGCAATCCTAAACCCCGTATCCGACATATGCGAATCAAACTCATTGTGACAACCAGTTCCAAACATCCCAATGAACCCTAAAACAATATAAACAATCCATCTATCATTCATATACCAACTCCATTTCGTCTAACCACAACTTACTACCCACACCTCCAATAAAATAATCACCATACTTACTGGAAGTCGCAACAATCACTATCATTTTAGGTGTACGATTCATTGTTCGATACTCTAACGGAATCGTAATTTGCTGATAACTTGAGACTGTTTCTCCCTTAACGAACTCACCATAAGCGATAATATTTTTATCATTCTTATCAAACAACTGTCGAGTAGAAGGACGAGTACGCAACTCATAGGGTTCCGGCTTATCCGACAAGGCGATATAGATATAGCAGGAATCAGGTCGTCCCTTTAAATTAGCCAACTCTCCCACGCTCTCCCCTATTTGATTGATCGTAGAAGTCGTATATTTATAATATAAACGTAATGCTGTAGGGAAAGAATCAAATGGACGTCCAACTCGAAGTATTCCATTCATACCATCCAAAGAAAAATCACCTGTAAAGAGATTCCCCGCCGCTAATTTTACCATCGCATCTTTAGACTCCAGCAAAGCGGCTTTTCCCTTTACGCTCTGCTCCGTAAATGTCGTAATATTACCGATAAATGCGGCCGATCCTCCATTACCTGTTCCCCAAAAAGGAGTGGAGCCGGCAAGGAAAGGATTCAATTGCTTACCATCCTGCCACCAATCTTCCATATTTCCGTTTTCTAAAGGAATTGCTCGAACCATAGAGAAGGAGCTTTCTTCACCTTTCTCTTCATCAATATTAACCCGATATATGTATTTAGTTCCCGGAGTTAACTTCGTAAGATTTGCCGTATAAGTTGTCGCATTCACAGAGACATCCGCAGCCGCAAGTTTCTTCCATATCTTATCACTCTCTTTCCGGTATTCTATCTCCGGAGTCTTACCACTTTGAATTGTACCTGTTAACACGGCTTTCGTAGACATGGGAAAAATCTCCGCCGTATTGCCACCCCCCTGAGAATGATAAACATGTACAGTCCACTTCTCTTCCACATCGGTCCAACCATAAGAGACCGTAAATACACGAGGTTCGGAAAAATCACACACCTCCAATGGGTCAGGCCTCACAGATCCAAAGTCTCCACCTAAACTCATTTCTGACACAGAAAGATTCGTCAATTCTTGTTCCGGAGCCACATAAACAACCACATTATGCGTATTTGCGTCGATTACCGCTTTCCCTATCTGATTTGACACATTGACCTGTCGCTGTATAATTTGTTTCACAGAAACCTTCCACACATAATCTTGATAAGTTCGCAAAGTAAATTTCACAGGTTTCGTAAAATCAACTCGCGTATTAGCGGCACCTGAAACACTGTCTAGCGAAGCGAACCCTTCAGATGGAAAATTTGAACTATCTTCACAAAGAGTAGAATCCAATAATATCTCAGCTCCCCCCGATACTTTAAACTTTGTAATTTTCAGTTTTGATACATCAACCGAATCATTCACAAAAAGAGATACCGTCCGATCATTCTTATTGATGTCCGCCGACTCGAAAGTCACGGTTTCTTTACCACGCTGACCTTCGACCTCGAAACTTTCAATATTAGATTCGACAATTGGATACGGTATATCATTCTCGATTGAACAAGATATAAATGTTATTAACGCATAAAATAAACAAGCACTCCTATTCAAATACATCCCTATTTTCCTCATACACCTTGTTTCATTTTATAAATAAAACGTCATACCTATATTAATCGAAAAAAGATTGATCTTAAAATTACCGGAAGAGACACGGCGAGAGCCATCTTCCACTTGATTCGATTTTTGATCGATCCACTTAAAGTCAAACCCCATCACTCCAACAGAGACCTCTACCGCCGACCAATCCGTGATAAATGCGGTCAACCCCGGAGCGATACCAATCTGTAAATTCTGTACGGTTTGGTAAGTTCCATCGTATGTCAAGCCTGAACCCGTTGAGTTTTTCCCGGAACCATAACCATAAGTAACCCGAGCCTCATTAAACAACCCGAAAATCTTACTCCTTCCTATCGGGATATAAGTGCGTAAAAAACCTGATGCCTCATACTTATGCTCCAGATAATAAAGATTCTCAAAACTAATATTAAGATCTTCTCCCAAATTCAGCTCAAAATTCTTCATGTCCAAATAGTTTCGGTTATAAGCGAAACGAAACCCGGCAGCGATATTATTCCGAAAAAAATAGCCGAAATAAGGACTAATCGTGAAATCGTATCCTTTTCCTTCTACATTCTTCAACACCAAGAAGTTTAAATTCCCCTCATCATGTTCGGCATAAGAAACCGTTCCTCCAAACATCCAAGTCCCTTTAGGAATAAAAACCGCTTGTTGCACATCACGATCGATACGCTTTATCGCTCTTTCTCCCCGTTGCGCATACGCTATCCCGACAGCTATCAAGCACAACAAACAACTTACCAAAAACTTTCTACCCATTAACTATAAATCCAATGTATATAACTCATTACGGCTTAACAACCGGATTATCTCCATATATCAATTCAAAATCATCTAGATGTAGCGTACTACCTTTACCGCCCGTAAAATAATCACCATATTTACTTGAGCTGCAAACAATGATTAGATGAGTCGGTTTCTCTGTCAATGAACGATATTGTAAATCAATCGTAAACTCTTTCCATTGTCCATCAGTCGCTACACACGATGATGCCGGCAACTCGCCATAAGCGATAATATTTTCATCATTTGCGAAATCAATAAATGTAGAAGAATTTGTATTATCTACGAGATATCGCTTTTTCGCTAACGCGATATATATCGAGCAAATATCCATATCTCCCTTTTGCACCGTATTTGAAGGCTGATTGCCTCCCAAATAATCTATCGCTTTCGGAGCATATTGAAAATAGCCGTGCAAAGCTGTCGGACGAGAAGCAAAAGGTTGACCGAAATTAATCTTCGCCCCACTCATACCAACCAATCCTTCAAAGCTTCCATAATATAAACTTGCCGCTGCCAACTTCACAACCGCATATTGAGTCTCTAGCTTAGCGGAAGATTTTCCTGAATGCTTCAAGCCCTCATCTCCGGTCGTTGGATTATAGCCAAACGCACCACCTCCCGGATTACTTGTATCCCACATATTCGTCTTACCTTCAAAATCAGATTGAGTCGCCGCATACCATACCTTATTCGCCTTATGCCAGTCCTCAAAGCCTCCATTTTGTAAAACAATTTGAGCCTCCGTCTTAAATTCAGCGGGTGTCCCTATCACCTCATCATTAGCCACTAACTGATACTCATAACTCTCGTTGGGTCTAAGCGATGTTACTTTTGAATAATAGTTTGTTTCTTTCTTCTCCGCGACAGCATCTTGCCAAATCTGCTCTCCTTTCTTTCGATATTGAAATTTAAATTTCATATCCGCAGTCACACCCGAAACACGCGCCGCATTCAGCTCAGCAAAACTGCTCCATGCGTTAGCCGAAAGTGTTGCCGCCTTCTCTTGATCTCCTAATGTAAATACATAAGTGTATGTATTGGTTGAAGGATCTACCGTCACCGTAATATTATTCGCTTGTCCACTCTCTGCCAATCGATAATTTAAGATATAATGATCTCGGGCCTTAACCCCGGTAAGCTCTTTTGTCATTGTATGAGTCTCGCCTCGTTGATTAATCAAAGTCACAACCGCTGTTAAGTCCGCTACAGGGAAATAGGCCGAACGACTTTCCGTCGATACAAAATCTAAAGAATGCCCCAATGCTTTATCACTCACCTTGGTAGAAACACTCTTAAATGCGGCGATCAATTCCGGAGCATAATTAACCGTTACTTTTACATTCGCCAAAGTACAAATCAAATTCTCTTGAAGAGAGACACCCTTCGTGATAGCCACTTGTTTAGAGGCCGCATAATAGGGCGCATCAAAAGCAGCCTCTTTTCCATCAAAGCCATTTGATGAAGCTTTAATCGTATAACTACCAACCGGCAATTCTATTGCCGTCGCCTGCCACTTCTTCCAATCATCAGTTTGCTTCACAACCACATTCTTCGCGTCCACAATCTGAACCGCAATTTGCTTAGGATCGTAATTTTCCGGCAAAGCCTTTGTCTCCGTAGATATATCTTGATCTATACTCAAACATAAATAACCGACATTATCCAGCTCTTCAACTCCAGATTGACACGCAAGGAGCGACGCGCAAAATGCAAAAAATACTAGTCTCATTAACTTTTTCATAACCTATTTCCCCTCTTGATTAATAATAACCGCCAATGTTGCCGTCGCTGTCTGCCCTGCCATATCTGTTACTGTAATCTCGAAACGATGTCCCAATGCGCTAGTTCCTCCTCCTGCGCCATTCATCATCGTAAAGAACTTAGCGATATCTAAATTATACGACGAATCTCCTTTTTTAGGTAAAGGCGAAAGTACCTCTACTAAAATACCATCCATTTCAGATGAACTAGATGAACTTAAAGACAAGAGATCTCTACCCTCATTCAATCCTAAAGGAATTAACATGCTATGAAACGTATCATTACCCGCGATAATTTTCACAATCAATTTTGCCAATTTTCCCGGCACAGCAATCTTCACTAATGCTTCAGAAGGATTTCCTGTCATCACGCTCCCATCCGCAGATAATTGATAAGAGATACCATCTTTTAAATAGTCACTCGTAATAGTCGGTTTATTACCCCCTCCTTCAGGAGCAACCGGCGGTACAGGATTTGTCTCACCACCAACAGGTATATCCCAAGATTCTTCAAACTCCTCAAAGTTAACATTCACAGTCACCTTTATACCACTTACACCCGTCACGACACCTGCTTCGCTCATATCCATTGTTATCGTCAAATCATCATTAGCTCCCCAATAAGAAGAAGCTGCGCCCTCTGGTTTCGTAATAGAACGATATTCTGACACTTTCGTTCCATCAGCCTTTACGCCTTCAATATTTACGATTATCTCTGATGCTTTCTCAGACATAGCTAAATATTTGGGCTTCACATCTAATGAATCATGTGTGAACGACAATATATTTTGCGTATTATCGTGGATCGTGATAGACCAAGTTTTCATAGAAGACGTAAACCGATCTGTGTACCGCAAAGAGATTTTCGTGTTTTTCATCTTACAAATCACGCGAGCAGAAGAAGTTACTCCTTTCGTAATAAGCAGCGGAGTCTCTCCTCCATAAAAAGGCTCTTCCATAACAGGAAGCATCTCCCCGGCTGAATGAGCAAATATCATATAAGATCCGACTGGCAACTCTATCGGCATCGCCTCTTTAAATGCGATATAATTGCTATATTCTTTAATAAACTCTGTGTTTGACACCCCTTTAATCACAACGGGATATTGATCAACATTTATTATAGGGTTAGTTGGATCTGCCACCGCTTTCGTTATAGAATTCTTTTTTGTATCAACCGAGACACCTAATTCCAAATAGCCTATATCCGACGCATTTCCGTTCCCACCTTTGATCTCCTCTTTCATCTCACATGAAGACAGTGCTGTTAATGCCAACACAATAACAGTTAGTATATTTTTTATTTTCATGATTCTTTATTTATCGTTACTACTTCCAATCTGAAGGAATCTCTATATCAACTGGTATATCATTCGTCTTATCATCAATCTCTATCGTAATTCCCACATTTCCATTCTGAAGTATCGGTTTTACCTTTATTGTTAATGATTTCAAAGGACTTAACATATATTTCTTATCTGGAACTACCGCCTTTTTCCCATCAATTGCTGTCAAATTGATTTTAGCAGAAACAGCTTCATTCTCCACCACTCGCAAATAAACAGGATCTGTCATATTTTTCTCCCAAACAAATGGATTGGCCGCTAAAGCTTTTGTTGTTAATGATATATTATACTCTTTAAAATAAGTAGCCATCGTTGGATCAAACACGATCTTAATTCTACCACATACAGGTTTACAAACAACAGCCACCTCTGATTGATCACTGTTCACATTAAATGAAGCAACACCCTCCACATACATACCTGTCGTAGAGGCAGGTAGATCCTCTCCATAAAAAGCTCTTAAACGATAAGGACCATTGGATAAATTGATAAATTTAGGAGCTTCGGAATAAAGAAAAGACTGCACCTCTTGCTCACCTTTCAGAATCTTAACGGTATATTTTTTTATATCCGCATAACTATTTACATCTACAGACTTTGTCGCTTCTTCAAAATTAGTTTCCGCAAATAGATTCAAAGCAATTAGACCTCCTTCTTTTTCCATTTCAAACTCCTGATCGTTGGTACAGGCACTCATTAGTATGCATAATAAAAAGACATACAACCATTTTTTACATAACTTCTTTTTCTCTCTCATATAGTTCCTTTCATTAATATCTCACAAAAAACGACACAAAAGAACTATATCAATTTATACTTAGCAAGGTCTATTTATCTGATAATATATTCTATTTTTTAGATTTGCAATATATCAAATTCAAAATACCAATGTTTTATGATTTCATACATGTTCTATTTTTATACACATATGTTCTATTTATTAGAATATAAGTATCTTTGCATTCACATATAAAAAACAACAGAACATGGAAAATACTACACAAAACTTAACAGTTCATGAAGAAGAACATGACATACCCAAAATAGATCTTCCACAAAACTGGGTAATAGGCAAGCTCAATGCCAATGATATCGGTTTACTAAATCTTTACGCCAATTATCCATGTCGACTTAAAGCGGGCATTTTTGTCTTATGTCTAGACGGAGAGATTGAAGCATCTATTGATTTAACTCAATTTAAAATCAAAAAAGGACACTTTATTACGATCTTACCAGGAACAATTTTTCAAATTCATAAGATAGAAGGAGACTTACAAATCTATTTCTTAGGCTTTTCCTCTAATTTCTTAAATACGACAAATATCAACAAGTCACTAATGGAAATACACTACAATGTGAAGAAAAATCCACTCTATGAACTCAATGAACAAGCCATATCCTTATCTGTTGACTATTTTGAATTACTAATAAAAGCTTACAGCTTTTATGGAGCACAAATCAGCGATAGTATTGTCAACCACATCTTTACCGGCGTCTTGATGAGTGTGTGCACGATGTATAAAGAGCAAGGTATTGATGTCAAAAAACTATCTAAGGCAGAACAAACCAACAAAAACTTTATGCAGCTTGTAATACAAAACTACGCTACACAAAGAAATGTGGCATGGTATGCGCAACAATTAGGTATCACTCAAGCTTATCTAAGCGCAAATGTGAAACAATGCTCTGGAAAAACATGTACAGAAATTATCACATCCATGGTTATTATGGATGCTAAAGCACAACTTAAATCTACGGATTTAACGGTTCAAGATATTGCCTATTCCTTAAACTTCACCAATATGTCTTTCTTTGGTAAATATTTCAAGCGATATGTTGGCATTAGCCCTCAAGAATATAGAAACAGTTAAAAATCACCAATAGATAAAACAATTGATAGAGAGACTCAGGTGCCCCATGTCTCTCTATCTAAACTTCTATATTGTATCGCTTCCGCTAAATGAGAAACTTCTATATGCTCTGAATGCTCTAAATCCGCTATCGTCCGAGATACTTTCAATATACGGTCGTAAGCTCGTGCGGAGAGGTTTAAACGCTGCATCGCTGTCTTTAATATCGCTAAACCTTTTGCGTCAGGTATCGCATATTGATGAAGTAACCGAGAATTCATTTGGGCATTGCAATAAATTCCATCATGTTCAGAAAAACGTTTTTCCTGAATCGATCGAGCTTTAATAACACGTTCGCGTATCGCCGCACTCGATTCTGAGGGTTGACGCTCTGAGATCTTCTCAAATGGAACAGGCGTAATTTCTATCTGTATATCAATCCTGTCTAATAAAGGTCCGGATATACGATTCATATACTTTTGAACCGCACCCGCAGAACAAAGACAAGCTCGGTCCGGATGATTATAATAACCACAAGGACAAGGATTCATGGATGCGACCAGCATAAAACTTGCAGGATATTCTACCGTAAAACGTGCACGAGAAATATTTATCTTTCGATCTTCTAATGGCTGACGCATAACCTCTAAAACACTTCGATTAAACTCCGGCAACTCATCCAAAAACAACACGCCATTATGCGCCAGACTGATCTCTCCGGGCTGTGGAAATGTTCCTCCACCAACCATCGCGACATTAGAAATTGTATGGTGCGGCGATCGAAAAGGACGCTGCACCATCAACGAAGTATCTCCACTAATTTTACCCGCTACTGAATGTATTTTTGTCGTCTCTAACGCCTCTCTCAAGGTAAACGGAGGCAAGATTGTTGGCAATCGCTTTGCCAACATTGATTTACCACTGCCAGGAGGCCCTACCATAATGAGATTATGCCCACCTGCCGCAGCTACTTCCATTGCCCGCTTTACACTTTCCTGCCCTCTTACGTCCGCAAAATCACAATCAAATAGTTGTTGCCGATCGTAAAACTCTTTTCGTGTATCTATAACTGTTGGAGACAAACTTCTCTTTCCATCCATAAACTCCAATACCTCTTTAATATTGGATACACCATATACCTCTAAATTATTAACTACAGCGGCCTCACAGGCATTTTGCTTCGGCAATATAAATCCTTTAAAACCCTCTTCTCTGGCTTTTATAGCAATAGGCAAAGCCCCTTTGATAGGTTGCAAACTTCCATCCATAGACAACTCTCCCATCAACATATATTGAGATAAAATAGAAGAGTCTATCTGCTCCGCTGCCGCTAATATGCCAATCGCCAACGGGAGATCGTAAGAAGAGCCTTCCTTCCTGACATCCGCAGGAGCCATGTTAATCACAATTCGATTACGAGGGAATTTATAACCTGACTCTTGTAGCGCCGAGATAATGCGCTCATGACTTTCTTTTACAGCCACATCAGGCAAACCAACCAAAAAAAATTGAATTCCTTTAGTACAACTAACCTCTATGGTAACAACCATAGCAGAAATACCGTGCAACGCAGCGGCATATGATTTCACTAACATAGCTAAGGTTTTTTTATATCTTAAAACAAGATCAATCTTCGAACAAATTCTCTAATGTCTGCTTGATCTCTATTCCATTATCTGTCTTCATCAATATCTTATGATCTTCATCTATTAAAAAAGAACGAGGTAAAACACTTACATTATATAAATCAATCAACATTGTAGCTTGTCCCGCTGAATCTGTAACCAAATTCCACACAGTGCTGTCCTTTTTTAAAACATCACGCAATTTTTTTTGATCATCATCCAAACTAACCAACAATATTTCCAGCCTTTCCTTAGGGTATTTTTTCGCGATTTTATCTAAATATAGATCCTCCGTTTGACACATATCACACCATGGTGCCGTAAATGTTAGCAATATATACTTTTGAGGAAAAGAATCTAGACTGATTGGATCTCCATAGATATTTTTCACAGAGAAGTTTGGAGCCTCTGCTCCTAATAAAGTACGCTTAGCTCGCGCACTATATTGCTCCAACTCCTTTACTAAATAGAATGTCTTCAACTTTGGATTCAATAATGCCAATAATTCATCCAACTTACGTGTATCATCCGGATCTGAAAAGAAATATTGAATTAACACGACAGAAGCTTCCTCATCGGGATTTTCTTTTATAAAACGAATGGCCTCACCACTTAATCGCATATTAACATCAGCCAAACGAGCCGCAAGCTCTGTCTCTTTTATAGTACTATTCAAATTTTTCGTATTCAACGAATTCGTCAAAGTCGTCAATTCCGTCAACAAAGATTGATTTTTCTTCTTAAAAAGCTCCAACTTATCATTAATTCGTCCACCTTTGACCTGTACTGATACTGGAGATTGAATATCTCCCGATATTTTCACATGGACTTTAGGTTCCAAATATGCCGTAACCCAATGCTCTTTATTATCAAAAAATAAAGTTACGCTATGGAAACCAGCTTCCTTTTGATCTATTTGAAACTGCCCGGGTTTGTCACAAACAATTGTATCTACAACCTTATAATTATCTTTTTCAAAAACGGCATATATAGTCGTGTCTTCCAAGTTAGAAAGCTCCCCCTCTATCCGATAGACATAATCTTTGCCACATGATGACAATAAAATTATACAACTAATAATAAATGCCAGCTTTTTTATCATCGCTCCACCCCAATTTCTTATAATTGGTCTAAAGGTATGAATATTTTTTCAGCTACTTATTATTTATAATAAAATTAACACTAATAATGTAAAAAAAGGCGTAGAATCAACGACTCTACGCCTTTTTATAAAGATATTTTTTAAACCTGCTCTATTTCAAGCAAGATTTTTTAAGCAATTACAACTGAGGGCCAGCAGCAACCAAAGCCTTACCAGCTTCGTTTCCTGTGAACTTAGCGAAGTTCTTGATGAAACGAGCGGCCAAATCCTTTGCCTTCTCATCCCATTGAGAAGCATCAGCATAAGTGTCGCGAGGATCCAAGATCTTCGGATCTACACCTGGCAATTCAGTAGGAACTTCGAAGTCGAAATACGGGATCTTCTTCGTAGGAGCATTGTTGATAGAACCATCAAGGATAGCATCAATAATACCACGAGTATCACGGATAGAGATACGTTTTCCTGTTCCGTTCCAACCTGTATTTACCAAGTATGCTTTAGCACCTGTCATCTCCATCTTCTTAACTAGCTCTTCGCCATATTTTGTAGGATGCAAAGACAAGAAAGCTGCACCGAAACATGCAGAGAATGTAGGAGTAGGCTCTGTAATACCACGCTCTGTTCCAGCTAATTTTGCTGTAAATCCAGACAAGAAGTAGTACTTAGTTTGCTCCGGAGTCAAGATTGATACTGGAGGCAATACACCGAAGGCATCAGCTGACAAGAAAATAACTTGTTTTGCGTGAGGGCCTTTAGATACCGGCTTAACGATATTCTCAATGTGATAGATAGGATAAGAAACACGAGTGTTCTCTGTAACTGACTTATCAGCGAAATCGATCTTACCATTAGCACCTACTGTTACGTTCTCAAGAAGAGCGTCACGCTTGATTGCGTTGTAGATATCCGGCTCACTCTCTTTATCCAAGTTGATAACCTTTGCGTAGCAACCACCTTCGTAGTTGAATACACCTTCATTATCCCATCCGTGCTCATCATCACCAATCAACAAACGTTTCGGATCTGTAGACAATGTAGTCTTACCTGTTCCAGACAAACCGAAGAAAATAGCAGAGCTCTTACCAGCCTTGTCTGTGTTAGCAGAACAGTGCATAGAAGCGATACCACGCAACGGATTCAAGTAGTTCATGATAGAGAAGATACCCTTCTTCATCTCACCACCATACCATGTGTTCAAAATAACTTGCTCTTTAGTCTTCAAGTTGAAAACAGTAGCAGTTTCTGAGTTCAAACCTAATTCCTTGAAGTTTTCAACCTTAGCTTTTGCAGCATTGAATGATACGAAATCAGGCTCTCCGTAGTTAGCCAATTCCTCAGCTGTCGGACGGATGAACATGTTAGTTACGAAGTGAGCTTGCCAAGCAACCTCCATGATGAAACGAACTTTCAAACGAGTAGCCTCATTAGCACCACAGAATGTATCGATTACGAACAAACGTTTGCCAGACAACTCTTTTACAGCCTTAGCCTTCAAATCTGCCCAAGCAGCCTCTGAACAAGGCTTGTTATCATTCTTATATTCATCAGAAGTCCACCATACAGTGTTTTCGCTGGCTTCATTCTTTACGAAAAATTTATCTTTAGGAGAACGACCTGTATAAATACCAGTCATTACATTTACTGCGCCTAGCTCAGTTACTTGACCTTTCTCAAAGCCTTCCAAACCCGGTTTTGTTTCTTCTGCGAACAGAACATCATAAGACGGATTGTGAAGAATTTCTTTCACGTCAACAATTCCGTACTTGCTTAAATCTAAATTAGCCATCTTGAATTTAATTTAAATGATTGACTTTATATAACTTTTCTCTCTACTCTAATTCTAAACGGCAGGAGCTTTTACTCGCTCTTAGAGCACATATCGCTCCACCTTGTTAACCGCAGTACAAAAGTAATATTTTTTTTTATCGTACACATCTTATTAAGGAAATTTTTCAGTAATGGTTACTCTTTTCCATGCAATTAACATTCTATCTATTCACTTTGCAATGTGGAGTTTGCAGAAAAAACCTCCTGGCGAGCTTTTATCAAACACAACAGGAGGTTTTTCTTTTTATTATGAGGAAATAAATCCTATTCTTTCACTTCCCAAATATCATTCGTCATTAATAATTCTTGGAAATTATGATATTTTTTCTTCTCTGACACCTCTTCTATCTGGGCATGAACCGCTTCGTTATATGTCGGAGCTTCTACATCTCGAATAACACCTAAAGCGACTGGGAAATCCGGACCTTCCATTAAAGCTAACTTTAAATGCAAAGTGTTGTCCTCGCAATGTGCGTCATGTACCAAAATGTCTTTTCCCGTAATGCCGTTCTCTCCCAATTTCACCACTTTCAAGCCAAAGCCTTCTTGCATTAGGCCAAATTCCTTATTCTCTCCAAATAACATTGGCTTTCCATGCTCTAAATAGATCGCATTTTTCGCACGACCTGCTTTAGAATACACGGACTCATGTGTTCCGTCATTAAAAATAACGCAATTCTGCAAGATTTCACATACAGATGCGCCCTTATGTGTTGCGGCTGCCTTTAAAATATCTACGGTGCCTTGAGCATCTGTTGCTACCGCACGAGCAAAGAAATGCCCTCGTGCGCCAAAGCAAAGCTCCGCAGGATGGAACGGATCTTCCACCGTACCATAAGGAGAAGATTTACTAACAAAACCGCGAGGAGAGGTGGGTGAATATTGACCCTTTGTCAATCCATAGATCCGATTGTTCAATAATATCATGTTGATATCAATATTACGACGAATCGCATGAATGAAATGATTTCCTCCAATAGCTAAACCATCACCATCACCTGAAATTTGCCACACCATAATATCCGGCTTTACCACTTTAAAGCCTGTGGATATCGCTGCCGCACGACCATGAATAGTCTGCATCGCATAGGTATTCATATAATACGGAAGACGGCTTGAACATCCGATTCCTGAAATAACAGCTGTATTATGGGGGGCTATTCCCAACTCAGCCATTGCTCTGTGCAGCGAAGCCAAAAAGAAGTGGTCACCGCAACCCGGACACCAACGAGGTTGTCCTTTCTTAAAATCTTTTGCTGTATATTCGCTCATTGTCTTTACTTTCTTTACGGTTATTATTTATTTAAAATTTCAGTGAAAGCTTCAACTAGTTCGCTAACAACAAATGGCTGGCCTTTCACTTCATTGTATTGATATGGAACAAATCCATCTATCTTCATTCGAAGATAACCGGCGAACTGGCCTAAATTCTGCTCTGCCACAACAACCTTCTTGTATCTCTTTAAGACTTCCGCCGTATTCTTTGGAAGTGGATTCAAGAATGTGAAATGCGCTAAAGCGACTTTCTTTCCAGCCTTATTCATTTCTTCCATCGCTGAATATAGATGTCCATAAGTTCCACCAAAACCGACAATCAGCAAATCTGCGTCTTCTACACATCCTTGCACCTCTACATCAGGAACTGGGATCTTCGCTACTTTCTCCGCGCGCAAATGACACATTAGATTATGATTCTCCGGATCAGTCGATATAGCTCCTGTATTACTGTCTTTCTCTAATCCTCCTAAGATATGCATATATCCCTCTTGACCTGGTATCGCCCAATAACGAACTCCTGTCTCCGGATTTCTGTGATATGGAGTGTAATTATCCTTCATCTCCGGGGTTACATAAGGAGGGTTAATTGAAGGATATGTCGATAAATCCGGCAACCTCCAAGCCCCTGAACCATTAGCGACAAATCCATCCGTCAATAAAATCACTGGAGTCATGTGCTCTAACGCCATTTTACATGCAGCAAATGCGGCATCAAAGCAATTTGTAGGCGAAGCGGCCGCGACTACTGGCATTGGAGACTCGCCATTACGACCATATAGAGCCTGCAACAAATCGGTCTGTTCTGACTTGGTTGGCAATCCTGTTGAAGGACCTCCTCGTTGCACATCTACTATAACTAATGGCAATTCTGTAATAACCGCTAAATTCATCGCCTCTGATTTCAAACAAACACCAGGACCTGATGTTGAAGTAACGGCCAACGCACCACCAAATGCCGCGCCTACCGCTGTCGAACAACCAGATATCTCATCCTCACATTGAACTGTTGTTACGCCCAAAGATTTGTGTTTAGACAACTCATGCAAAATATCTGTAGCGGGAGTAATGGGATAAGAGCCCAAGAACAAACGCAAGCCGGCTTTCTCTGCCGCAGCTATCAAACCATAAGCTGTCGCCTTGTTTCCGCTAATATCCATATATTTACCTGGAACTTTCACTTTCGTATCGATCCGATATGTATGATCGACTGAGGCATGTGTATTATGGCCATAATCATAACCCGCATGTATAACTTTTATATTTGCTTCCGCTATAGCCGGTTTCTTGGCAAATTTCTCACGCAAGAAATTTTCGGCAATTGATAGATCTCTATTAAATAACCAACAAACCAATCCTAGCGCAAACATATTGCGACATTTCAACATCGCCTTGTTCTCCATTCCGCTGCCTTCCAAACAATCTTTGACCATTTGGGAGATTGGAGCGGCGATCACATCTTGCTTAATGCCCATCTCCTCGATTGGATTTTCTGTCTTAAATGCGGCTTTTTCAAGATCAGCTTTTTGGAAACAATCCGTATCAATAATAATGCAAGCCGTTGACTTAGCGAATTTATATTGCGTCTTCAAAGCTGCCGCATTCATCGCTACCAACACGTCGCATTTATCACCGGGCGTGAACACCTTACCTGCGCCAATATGAACTTGGAATCCGGAAACGCCAGTAAGAGATCCTTGCGGGGCACGTATATCTGCCGGATAATCGGGAAATGTGCTGATACCATTTCCCACTGTAGCCGAAATAGTCGAAAAGATATTTCCAGCTAGCTGCATACCATCACCAGAGTCGCCAGAGAAACGAACGACGACTGTGTCTAGTGTTGTTACATTTGTATGTTCTACCATAGTATTATTTAATAAATTAACGTGATAATTTATATCTTTTAGATCTCTCGCAAAGTAAAGCATAAACTTTCCGAGTTCAAAACTTTTCTGTATCAAAAAAGAGGGGCTTAATGAATAGGTAGATAGCTCGTTTTCCCCGACTTAGCCACTATTTTCGGGCCTTTGCCTTTATTGTTTATTTCAAAAAATCAGAAAATTTATCAAAATGCCGACAAATATAGATCTAAATCACCAAAAGGCATATTAAAATGATGCGACACATATTCATTTACCGTTTTTCCATAATACATATAAAAACCCGATCGAAACCCTTTATCTGATTTGATCATTCCTTGCACAGAACCCGCATCTCCTAATGACAATAAAAGCGGCACAAATATATTGCTATACGCCATAGAGGTCGTTCGGGCAACTCGATTGCTCAAGTTCTCTTCGCAATAATGCAATACGCCATAACGCTCAAAAACAATCGGATCTTCTGACGACAAACCTGATGTTGTCTCAAAGCATCCTCCTTGGCTCATCCGTAAATCTATTATCAACGCACCCTGTTTCATGCTCCTCACCAAATCCTCAGAGATAACATAGCGATGCCTCATATTTATATAACGCATCGCCCCTATCACAACATCTGCGCTACGAAACGCATTGTGCAGTACATGGGGATGGAATGTCGATGTGAACAAGCATTGCCCTAAAGCTTGTTGTATCGCACGCAGTTTATTTACATCATCATCAAAGACCTTCACCGATGCTCCTAGCGCTAATGCGGCCCGAGCCGCTATTGTTCCCGCATTGCCCGCGCCTATAATCACGACTTCCGTGGGAGACACTCCCGGAATTCCTCCCAACAATATACCCTTGCCTCCTCGAATATTGCTCAACAAATCCGAAGCAATTGTGATGGAAGTGGCTCCTTCTATCTCTGAAGTGACATTCAACAAGGGATAGCAGCCATAATCATCTGACATCAACTCATAGGCTAAAGCCGTAATACGTTTTGTCGCCATTAGCTCATAAGCCTCTTTTGAGAATCCACTAAACTGAATTAACGAGAAAACCATAACTCTCGGCTTCATTAAAACAACCTCCTTGAGCAATGGCGGTAATATCTTCAAGATTAAATCTGCTTGAAACACCTCTTCTGGAGTATCGACTATCTCCGCTCCCGCCTCTACATAATTATTATCTGAATAACTAATGCCCAATCCTGCTCCACTCTCCATCATGACTCTATGGCCACAGTCTGTCAACATGTTCACAGCCTCAGGGGTCAAAGCCAAACGCCTCTCTGATTCGATTCGCTCACGAGGAACACCTATTAACAAACGATTGTTCACTTTACATAGCTCTTGTAACAACTCCTGCGGAATATACGCATATTGTGATTGTCGATTACCGTTTGTCTCCATCTTCTTTTCTATATAATATCCAGCAACGCGTTTGAAATTTCACGCACGTCTGAATCTGTTAACATTTTCTCCGCATCAAACACTATTGACGCTTGATTATAAAAAGGCTCTCTTCGCTCTAGACTCTCTGCCACAAACAATCGAAGCTCATCGCCCGAACGCCCTTTCAAGACAGGACGAGTATGTTTACATAATTCCAACCTATTCGCCAACTCCTCTGCTGATGCCCGCAAATAAATTGTAGTCCCTTGCGCATTCATAAACTTCATATTATCGAAAAAACAAGGCGCCCCTCCTCCTGTTGAAATGATCACATCCTCAAACTCTGCCACCTCGTGAAGCACCTTACGCTCTATTTCCCGAAATTCAGTTTCTCCTTTTTCCGCAAAAATTTGAGATACGGATTTATGATAACGAGCTTCTATATAATAATCAAGATCTATAAATGAAAGGTTGGCTAACTTAGATAAATCTTTTCCCACGGTTGTCTTGCCTGCCCCCATATATCCAATCAAAAAAATACGTTTCATATAATGATAATTTTCGCAAATGTAAACTTTTTCCTTGTCGTCAAATCCAATATCAAATGAAAACATCTGTTTTCGCATTGACCGAGGGGTGAAACAACTACTCTTCTTAATTATATCCACAACAACCAGACTATTAATTATTACAACCCACGACAGTCTTATCTTTAACTATATATAAATCATAACTTTTTATGTACATTTGCCGACTATATATGTAATTATTCGGAATGATAAATATTATAAATAGACTAAACGCAATCATCCATAAGCCTTTTTTCAGTCGATACAGCACCTTAATGGGCCTTTGGGGATTAATTAGCATCATCGCATGGGCTACTAAACTTGCCCCTGAGAAATGTAACAATTTCATTATTTTCAAAGAATCTTTTTGGCATACGCTAAATGATCTTCCTCTTTATATATCTTACCCGGAAGAATATTACGATGTTTTTCTTTATGGCCCCTTATTTAGTCTGTTAATAGCCCCTTTTGCCATAACTCCAACATGGCTTGGGTTACTAACATGGTCTGTAACACAAAGTCTTTTCCTTTTTGAAGCCATTAAAATGCTACCTGGCTTCAAGAAAGAACACATTTTTATCTACTGGTATTGCGCACACGAACTTCTAACAGCACAATTCATGTCTCAATTCAACATCAGTATCGCCGCGATCCTTATTCTATCATTTGCACTTATAGAAAAAGAAAAAGATATTTGGGCTGCTTTCCTTATAATTTTAGGCACCCTTACAAAATTATATGGTATTACCGGCTTTGCCTTTTTCCTTTTCTCCCGCCATAAGCTAAAATTCAGTATCGCTTGCTTGAGTTGGATAGTAGTGTTACTAGTCGCTCCAATGATTCTCGCCGACCCCTCTTACATTCTGTCGCAATACGGCGCTTGGATTACAAGCCTTAGCGAAAAAAACTCTAATAATCTGTTTGCTATCATGCAAAACATATCCTTTCTGGGAATGGTTCGTAAAATAAGCGGTTCTTACAACTATTCAGATCTTTACCTGATTCTTGGAGGATTATTCCTATTCGGACTTCCGTATTTACGATTCGCACAATATAAATACATCGCTTTTCGAAAAACAATCCTCGCATCAGTCTTAATGTTTGTCGTCTTATTTAGCACAGGCAGTGAGTCTAGTACATACATTATCGCATTTATCGGTGTTGCGATCTGGTATACAGCCGCTCCCTGGAAACGTTCTGGGTTAGACATAGCCCTTATGATCTTCGCATTCATATTAACCAGCATGTCACCCTCTGATTTGTTTCCTAAATATATACGGGTACACTATGTTTATCCATATGCCTTAAAGGCCTTACCTTGCGTTTTAATTTGGTTAAAACTCACAATGGAAATGTGTACTAAAAATTATCAACCAATAGAGAAGTTCGTAAAATCATGAATACAAAAACAAATATAGATTTAGTTTTACCTTGTTATAATCCTCCCCAAGGATGGGAAATACAAGTGGCTAATCATCTTCGTCTATTGAACGAGCAATATAATCCCATAAAATTCCATCTTTTTATTGTCAGTGATGGATCACAGCGCGGATATGAGGTTGAAACAATAGCTCGACTTCGAGAGTCTATTCCTGATGTGAAAATAATAGATTATCACCCAAATAGAGGCAAAGGTTATGCTCTACGAACAGCCGTAAAACAATGCACCTCTCCATATATTATCTATACAGACTATGATTTTCCATATACCGATGAATCATTCAAGAAAGTTGTAGATGCCTTATTAAAAGGAGCAGACGTTGTTGTTGCCACAAGAGACAAAAGCTATCAACAAAATCTACCGCCCTTCCGACGTATTTTATCCCTTCTTTCCCATCTATGCAACGCTTGGATTTTACGGATTAAAATAACAGATACACAGGGAGGAATGAAGGGTTTCAGTCGTGCCGGACAAGCTATTTTTTTGAAAACACGCATACATAGCTTCCTCTTTGACACAGAGTTCATATATAAAGCCAGCAAACAAAAAAATATACGTCTAACAACGATAGACGCTAAAATCAAAGAGGGACTCATCGTCTCAAACATGGGATTTAGAGTAGTTCGCAGAGAAGCTCTAAATTTTCTTTCTATCCTTTTTCATAAAGACTAAAACATGATATTACTTAGCTTTGATATAGAAGAATTTGACGCACCGCTTGAGCATGGTGTTAATCTTCCTTTCGAGGAACAAATGCGAATTTCTAAAGAAGGAACCCATAAAATATTGGATTGTTTAGCACAGCACCGTGTTAAAGCGACCTTCTTTTGCACCGCCAATTTCGCATTACACGCAAAAGATGTTATCAATGACATTCAAAAAGATGGGCATGAAATCGCCTCTCATGGCTTCTACCACTCCTCCTTTGAAACAGCGGACCTACTCAGATCAAAAGAGACTTTAGAAGATATAACAGGGCAAACGGTCTATGGTTTCCGCATGGCTCGCATGATGCCAGTTAAAGAAGAAGATATACAGAATGCAGGCTATTTATATAACTCTTCTCTAAATCCAACTTGCATTCCGGGCCGTTATAATCATTTTAGACAACCACGCACTCATTTCATGAAAGCCGAGGTCTTGCAACTCCCCGCATCTGTCACACCCTTAATTCGTTTTCCTCTCTTTTGGCTTGCGTATCATAATTTACCCGCAACTCTATATCGAGAGTTTGCCTATTGGACATGGAAAGCAGATTCTTACTTTCTTACCTATTTCCATCCTTGGGAATTTACACCGATCAATGAGCGTAAAGAGCTAAAATTGCCCCTTATCATGACAAACAATGCCGGGGATAAAATGCTGCAACGCCTTAATGATCTTATATATTTTTTTAAAGAGAAAGGAGTCCCTTTCGGCACATTTTCTCAATTTTCACAAGAGCTTTTAAATAAAGAGTATGGCAAAAAATAAATTTTACGTTGTTTGGAAAGGTTTACATCCCGGCATTTATGACAATTGGGCAGACTGCAAAGCCGAAGTCGAAGGGCAAGAAGGCGCTAAATATAAATCGTTTGAGAATAGAGACGAAGCAAATAGAGCCTTTGAGGCAGGCTATGTGCATTACCTTAAAAGTGTCTCTTCCCCTAAAGCGATAAATAATTTAACACTGAATACACCTATCGGGAAACCTATCAATGAAAGTCTTGCTGTTGATGCCGCTTGCAGTGGAAATCCTGGAGATATGGAATATAGAGGCGTTTATACAGCAACGGGGCAAGAGATTTTTCATATTGGTCCTCTCAAAGAGGGAACAAACAATATTGGAGAATTCCTCGCTCTAGTACATGGGCTAGCTTTACTTAAACAAAAAGGGACAAATATTCCCATTTATTCCGATAGCCGTAATGCTATTAGTTGGGTGAAAAAGAAGAAATGCAAGACATTACTACAACAAACAGAGGCTAACAAGCCAATCTTCGACCTCATCGAACGAGCAGAGAAATGGCTTAATAATAACATTTACACGACAAAAATCATCAAATGGGAGACCGCTGTATGGGGGGAAATTCCCGCTGATTTTGGTAGAAAATAAGATAAATGCGATTAAATTTACACCCTGTTTTTGTTTATACATTGAATTAAGATCTATGAAGATAGCTTTCGACGCAAAAAGGATTACACATAACGCTACCGGACTGGGCAATTATAGCCGATTCGTAGTGAATAGCCTATCTGCCTCTTTCCCTGAACATACTTATCAACTTTATACACCCAGTGAGGGAAAAGAGACTCTGCGCAAACGTATCGTAGAACGCCCGAATGTATCATTCCATTATCCAGAAAACAAATTCGATAAATTCCTGCCTTCTTTATGGCGCTCTTTTGATGTTTCTAGCACACTCAAAAAAGAGCAAGTCGATCTTTTCCATGGCTTGAGCAATGAGATTCCTATGAATCTACGACAAAACGGAATCCCTTCTGTCGTAACGATCCATGACCTGATTTTTTTGCGCTATCCGCAACTATATAAGCCCATAGATCGTATAATCTATACTTATAAATTTAAACAAGCATGTTTGAGGTCTAATAAAATCATCGCTATCAGCAAACAAACCATGCGAGACATTCGTGACTTTTTCCATATTCCCGAAGAAAAAATAGAAATTGTGTATCAGGGATGCGACCCCTCATTTGGGAACGCCATACCGACAAATAAAAAACAAGCTATTCTTGAAAAATATCAAATCAAAGGTCCTTATATATTATATGTAGGAAGCATCGAAGAACGAAAGAACTTATTGCTTCTGATAAAAGCCTTGAAAAACTTGAAAGAGGATATATCTGTAATCGCGATTGGCAAACGCACACTTTATACAGATAAAGTAGAATGCTTTATCCAAGAAAATAACATGTCGGATCGTGTTCGTATCTTAACCCAAATACCTTTTAGCGAATTAGCCGCTTTCTATCAAATGGCAACCTTATTTGTCTATCCTTCGTTTTTCGAAGGGTTCGGCATACCTATTTTGGAAGCCCAGCTTGCCGGTATTCCGGTGATAGCGGCTACTGGATCTTGCTTAGAGGAAGCTGGAGGACCAGCCGCTTTATATACCGACCCAAGGGACGAACAAGAATTGCGCAACTTAATAGAATCCGTATTGAACGAGCCCAAACTGGCTGAGTCTATGCGCTCTGGCGGACTAGAAAATGCGCAGCGATTCTTGCCTAATGTATTAGCGGCTCATTTCATGCGAGTATATGAAAATATCTTATGCTCTTAATAACTCTATTTCAACTGTAAATAAATCACGTAAGCATACATGGAATTTGAGTTATAGGCATTTCTATAAAATGTTTATAACTCAAATTCCATCTTATGCTTCAACATATATTTTTTCCAAAAACGATTACGATAGTATAGAATCCAGCGCAAACACACCTCCTCATCTAAATGACGCTCTTTCGCATAACTCCAAGCCATAATGTGAAAAGCGGCCTCTCGTCCCCACAATCGAGCGAAATTCGCACATCCCTGCTTTAGCGAGACAAAACCAAAACGCATCCTATTTATATCGACTAACGAAAAGTTGACACCTTTATCGGTCCGCTCATAAAGTACATTTCCAGGAGAAAAATCCGCATGATAAATTCCTGCATCATGCAACTTCGCCATATAGACACCTAACGCTTGAAAAATATCTGCATTATCCTCCACCGGGCTTTGCCCTACTTTATAAAGAGTCTGAAAAGAAGACTGTAAGCTGATAAAATAGCTTTCACTTAATAATCCCCATTTTGTAAAAAGAATATAAGCAATTGGAGTGGGAGTCTCTATTCCCTTCGCCAGTAAAAACTGCGCATAATCATAAGCGCGCATCGCTTTAGGATGACGAAACAAACGATAAATAAGCCTATTGATCCATATAGGAATCTTGTAGCGCTTAACGTTAATTTGCACACCATCTACATCATAGACCTTGATTTCGTTTCTCGCCTTATATATTGTTTTCCCTTCCAAAGAAAATATCTGTGGTATGCGCTTAACAAAATCTTCGTATTGAGTATAAGAGGGATTAATGACTACCTTCATTCGTAATCGTTTCTTTTAAAGAGATTAACACCTTATTGACTATCTTTTCTTCCGTTATCTGCCGCATGCAAGCCAAATCACCTCGCCAACATGCTTTTTGTCCAAAAACCGAACATGGACGACATGGCATATCCAGTTGTATACAATCATCAGGATCCTGATGGTATCCATAAAAACCCGCATAAGGATGCGTTGCTCCCCATATAGAAAGCACCCGTGTTCCCACTAAAGACGCAAAATGCATATTAGCGGAATCCATGCAAAGCAATAGATCTAAACGACTGATTAAAGCCAGCTCTTGATCCAACGAGTATTTGCCTACAACACTTTTGATTCGCGGAGATTTGGCGGCCCACTCACCTAAAAGAGACTCTTCGTAGCCACCTCTTCCGCCAAACAAAAAAATCGTAATATCATCTCGCTTCACAAGTTCCATTACTACGCATTCCATTTTCTCTATTGGATAAATTTTACCTTGATGCTTCGCAAAAGGTGCAACACCTATCCATCTTCCAACTTTCGTTCCCGCCAATAAATCCAGACAAGACAAATCCGGCTCTCTCTCCTCAAACAAAGAGTGAAAACATTCAGAATACTTAAGTCCTGCCTTACGAAAAACATCAGCATAACGCTCTACTACGGGACGAAGCTGATTGATTTTTTTCTTCTTACGTTCAGTCAAACGAATACGATCTCGACGAGCTTTATCCAACACAAAGACAGACTTACCATACAAACGAAATACAGAACGTATCACCATCGTCCGCAATACATTATGCAAATCTAATACAACATCAAAATCGTATTTAACCAAAGCAGAAGCAAAACGAAGTACTCCCGCTAAAGATTTTTCGGTACTTTTAGTATTTATGCCAATTACCTCAACATTCTTCGGCCTATTGATAAACACCGGAATCAAAAATGATTGAGTTAACACAGTAAATGTATCCGTTGGATTTGCTTTAGCTGCAGAATAAATGACAGGAACGGTCATCGCCACATCACCGATAGCCGACAATCTTATCACTAAAATATTTGCCATTACTTTTTACCGTACAATACTGGATTTAACGCCGGATCATTATACATTTTCATTTGCTTATATACTTTCATATATTTTTTTCCATCGCGGATATCAGACAATAATTGATCTAAAGCCAACGATAAGTCACTCTTCTGCTCTAATAAAATAGCTAATTTTCTCTCGCAGCGTTCTTTATGCTCTACTGAAGCATCCGCACGATTTACTTCTTCTTGCATATGATAAATCTTTAACGTAAGAATAGAAAGACGATCAACAGCCCAAGCTGGACTTTCCGTATTAATCGTAGCATTTGATAAAACTTTTACATCTTTATATTTATCCAAGAAAAAACTATCTATTAACTCTACTAAATCTGTTCGATCTTGATTGGATTTATCAATCCTACGTTTAATAGCCAACGCTTCTACCGGATCTATTTCCGGATTACGAATGATATCCTCTAAATGCCATTGTACCGCATCAATCCAATTCTTCAGATAAAGATAAAATTCGATGCTTTTTACGGGATAAGGATTATGTACAGTAGCATCTACATTGTCTGTTACATGATAAGCTTTTGTTGCTTGCTCAAAAATATGGAAACATTGATCGCTGAAGTTCATAACTAACTCTTTTATCTGTGAATACTATGGGACAAAGATAATGTTTACCTATTAGAACGCCAATTCTACTAAATAAATTCCATTTCTATCACTCCGTATAAAAAGTAATATAAATGCAAGACAAATAGTAAGCAGGCCCAATCGTTTTTAAGAATAAACTCTTACATTTGCGAAAACGTAATACTATATACCACCATGAAAAAGAAAGTTATCACTTTCGGAGAAATCATGCTAAGACTTGCGACTCCAGGCTATTTACGCTTTTGCCAAGCGAATCAATATAACGCGACCTTTGGAGGGGGAGAGGCAAATGTAGCGGCATCACTGGCCAATTATGGCATTGAGACTGAATTCATCACTCGCTTACCTCAAAACGATATCGCTCGTGCTTGTATCATGGAACTAAGGAAACAAGGTATAGGCACTTCTCACATTATTTATGGAGGAGAGCGATTGGGCATCTATTTCCTAGAAACAGGCGCTGTTTCTAGAGCTAGTAAAGTCGTCTATGACCGTGCACACTCATCTATTTCTGAAATTAAACCTAGAATGATTCCATGGAAAGAGATTTTTCAAGATGCCGCATGGTTTCATTGGACAGGCATAACGCCCGCTATTTCTGAAAGTGCCGCACAAAGTTGCCTTGAAGCAATACAAATAGCGAATGAAATGGGCATCACAGTCTCATGCGATCTTAATTACCGCAAAAATCTATGGAAATACAACAAATCCGCTGGGGAAATCATGCCTGAGCTTGTTGCTGGATGTGATATAATCCTTGGCAATGAGGAAGACGCAGAAAAAATCTTTGGCATAAAGCCTACCAATTTTAACGCATCCTCTACAAATGGCACAGTCAATGCCAGTTTATTTCAATCTGTTTGCGAACAATTAATGACTAAATTTCCTCGAGCAAAAAAAATTATTATCACACTGAGAGAGTCTATTAACGCTAATCATAACACATGGAAAGGCATACTCTACACAAAAAAACAGCTATATCAATCTAAAGAATACAATATCACTCATATTGTGGATCGAGTTGGTGGAGGTGATTCTTTTATGGGTGGACTCATCTATGGACTACTTTCTTATCCTCAAGACAATCAAAAAGCTTTAGATTTCGCAGTCGCCGCCTCTTGCCTAAAGCATACTATTTATGGAGATTTCAACCAAGTGACAGTCGATGAAGTTGAAAAGTTAATGACTGGAGATGCTTCAGGCCGTATCTCCAGATAAATAAAAACCACAAATCATTACAAAATGGCTAAATTCTCAAAAATACAAACATTACAAACGATCATACAAACAGGTATGGTTCCCGTATATTACAATAAAGATATAGAAATTGCTAAACGGGTAATTAAAGCCTGTTATGATGGAGGCGTACAAGTCTTTGAATTCACAAATCGAGGAGATTTCGCTCATGAAGTATTTGAGAGATTAATAAAATACACATCCCTAGAATGCCCTAATCTCATCTTAGGCGCAGGCTCTATCATTGATGCCGGAACAGCATCATTATATATGCAATTAGGAGCGAATTTTATTGTCGGGCCTCTTTTTAATCCCGAAATAGCAAAGACCTGCAATCGGCGCCTTATTCCTTATGTCCCTGGATGTGAATCCGTTTCGGAAATTGGATTTGCACAAGAAGCCGGCTGTGACCTTTGCAAAATATTTCCTGCGGGAAATGTGGGAGGTCCCTCTTTTGTTAAAAGCATAAAAGCACCAATGCCATGGTGTTTACTTATGGCAACTGGAGCGGTTGAGCCTACCAAGGGAAATCTATCCGCTTGGTTCAAATCCGGTATTACTTGCGTAGGAATGGGATCCAAATTATTTCCTAAAGAATGCATAGAAAAAGGAGATTGGGACACCATCTCCCAAATTTGTCGAGATTCTCTATCCATCATTCATAAATATCACTCAGCATGAAACAATTTCTTGATAAAGATTTTTTATTACAAACAGACACCGCAAAAGAGCTATATCATAATCATGCGGAAAGAATGCCTATCATCGACTACCATTGTCACTTAAATCCGAAACAAATTGCCGAGAATCATCAATTTAAAGACTTAACAGAAATTTGGCTAGGCGGAGACCATTATAAATGGAGGGTCATGAGAGCTAATGGCATTCCTGAAGAATATATCACAGGAAATAAATCTTCTTATGAGAAATTTGAAAAATGGGCCGCGACATTACCTTATACGATGCGTAACCCCCTTTATCACTGGACACATCTCGAATTAAGTCGCATTTTTAATATTAACAAAGTGCTTAATTCCCAAAACGCTAAAGAGATTTATCAAGAATGTACAGAAAAGCTACAAACTCCTGAGTTCAGAGTTCAAGCTATCATGAAAAAAATGAATGTTGAAATAGTATGTACAACGGATGACCCCATCGACTCGCTAGAATATCATCAACAAATTTGTACCGAAGGCATTCACACACGTGTTTATCCCGCTTGGCGCCCAGATAAAGTTTTGGCAATCGACAACTTCAAAGCGTTAAACGAATATATGACAAAATTAGAAGCGGCTTCCAATACTACCATCCTTACTTATAAAAATTTGCTAGATGCCCTGCAAAAACGACATGATTTCTTCACTGCCCATGGATGCAAACTGTCTGATCATGGACTAGATACATTTTATGCGGAACATTATACAGAACAAGAGATTGAAGTTATATTTTTAAAAGCTCGTATGGGTAAATCTCTTACAACACAAGAAGTTCGTAAATATCGTTCTGCTTTACTTTTCGATTTGGCAATTATGGATGCTCAAAGCGGATGGGTGCAACAATATCATATCGGGGCCAATCGAAATAATAATAAACGTATGTTTAAAGCGCTTAGCCCTGATACCGGTTTCGACGCTATAGACGATCAACCTATTTCTACCTCCATGAATCGTTTTTTCAGTCATTTAGATCAAGAAAACCTATTGGCTAAAACTATTGTGTATAACCTCAACCCACGAGATACAGAGCTAATGATCGCCAATGCATATAATTTTAATGATGGAAGTTTTCCTGGTAAAATGCAATATGGTGCGGCCTGGTGGTTCCTTGATCAAATAAATGGCATACAAAACCAAATAAACGCACTTTCTGGAATAGGTCTTTTAAGTCGATTTATTGGTATGCTAACTGACTCCAGAAGCTTCTTGTCTTATCCCAGACACGAATATTTTCGTCGTATACTTTGCAATATACTAGGAGATGAAATAGAAAAAGGATTACTTCCTACTTCTGAATTACCTTTTATCAGTCAAATGGTTGAAAACATCAGCTACAACAATGCAAAAAACTACTTTGGCTGGTAAACAATGGCTATTAGCCCAAATAAGTATATGGACTAATAGCCATTTTGCACTTATCTAATAAACCATACAAAATTCCACAAACAGCTATATCGTAATATATTTGAAATACTTTATTAACATCTTATTAATCGTTACAAACGCTAATAAATTGAAAAAATAGCCGACTTTTGCGGCAAAATAAGAAAGGTTATCAAAAGTTCTCTCTTTTTAATTAACTAAAGTTTCCCACCCCTTCATATCAGCTATTTGAGTAATAGTTCCCTTC
>CAUWMZ010000001.1:0-111202 GCA_963560035.1 uncultured Parabacteroides sp. | reverse complement strand
TGAACTCAAAAACTTGGTAGTTTTGAGGTAGGAGTAATATGCAGAAGTGGCAAGCTATAAGGAATTAAACTTCAAATATATATAAAGTGTCATTTTTTAATTGAAGGGAAGTTAAACCATTTAAAAGAGAAACTGCCAATTTAATTTAGTGATTCTTCCTTTAAATGGTTTTACTCTTGAAAGGAGACAGGGGTTATCTGTTACTTAAACCCCTGTTCGGTACTTGTTTGTCAGGCAACATCTTTTAAAAGAGCGATAAAGTCGTCACCTTCTTTTACATTCTTGATCTTGGCCATTGAATCAGTCTGTCTTCCGATCTCTTTCAGGGCACCAAAGGCTTTGTCCTCATTTGTAGAGATAGCGAATGAGTTGAATCCTTCAATGTAGTAACGTTTTGTAATTATTTCAACACTCATTCCGGCGGCTTTGCATAATATAATGAACTTATCCCCACGTTCTTTGTTAAATATTGCGCCTTTGGGTAATTTGATCTCTTCACCTTTTAATGCCTTATTCAGAAGAGAGGCGTTTAATTTCTTTCCCAAATAGATTAAGGCTGCGGTTGAGGGATTGAAGCCTTCCCCGATCTTTTCAGAGATTGTTTTGATTGCTTCGTTTTCGGTGGTTAATCCTGCAACGGCAAATTTATCCTTATTATCCCAACTTTTTGCTGCTTCATTAATATCAGTCAAATATTCCCCAATATTTTCTTTATTGCGGATATAAACGTTAGGAATTTCAACTTCTTCACCTGCTGCTGCCAATTTGGCGAATGCAGTACCTCTATGCTGTCCGTCAAGAATTACATAATAATCTGTAGCTGTTGTTTTATCGATTGTTTTTCCATTGATATCAATAACTGTGTATTCTTTTTCAAGGATTTTTTCTGCTTCTGCCACAATGATAGGATATGCTTCTTCGTATTTGTTTTGAGTGATGATATAAATGTATTTGTCAACTCGCTTTGTGTCAATAGGTCTGTTGTGTTTTACAAATGCAATTTTTTTGGATTCTTTTATTGTCTCGCCATCTTTTACGACATTGAATGTTACAAAGCCTGTTGTTGCTGTTGATTGAATTGCTTTTTCAGTAGGAGTGTTTAAGGCTGCCTCAAGTTTCTTTTTTGCGGCTTTAACTGCTTCTTTCTGTGCTTCGATAACAGAAGAGGCTGCGCCTCTTTTTTCCAACTGGTTCAATACGCTTTCTTCTCTTTTTACTTCTGCTTGAATTTCTTTTACTGTCTTCATTTTTTTATTTTTTAATTGTTAAACTTTAAAATCGCAATCGTGAACTTGAGGCCTCTCGTTGTTGATTACACTGCAAAGGTGCGGGTATTTTGTAGGATGGGGTAGGAACAAAAAAAGGGGACAAATTTGTTCCCCTTAGTCAGTATGTGAAAGTTCCGTTTGGCAGTTGGTAGTCTTTGTATCTCTTTATCAGTGTTTTCAAGTAGTCAGGATCGGTTGATATGCTTTCATTTTGGATAATTCCAGTGAAGAAAATTAAATCGCCAATCAGTTGCTTTTCTCTCTTAGATGGTGAATCTTTTATCTTCCGTTTGGAAATGATGGACTGATAAGAGTTGAAGAAAGTGATAAAATGAAGGTAGAAGGCATAAGCCAATACGGAAGTGGACTCAGAGTTTTCAGACTTCATATAGGATTTTATGTTTTGCCAGTTCCAATCGTCAGAGGTGTCAACATCTTCTTTAAGCCTTGAACATATACGAAGTATGGTAGGACAATCCTCAATGGTATATTTCTTCTTTCCAATGCAGAATGTGATCTTTGTCTCTTCTTTGAAAGTGGGAGATTGCAACGGGTGAAGTTCTGTATTTTCCGTTATTTTGTCAATGATGGTTTGTAAGGTTGTTAATGAGGATATATGTTTGATCCCATCCGTGCATTGATTATAAGAGAAATCATATACGAATAATAATAAATGCCAGAATTTCTCAATGTCCATTTCAAAGAAAGTTAGTGTCTCTCCAAATTCTTCACGGGACAAAAATTCATTCAATCTTGCTTTCAATTTATCCAACTTCTTCAATCCGCTTTTGGTTGCAGAAGTATTGTAACGTGAGATATACCGCTCCAATAATGGCGATCCGTAGAAATCCTCAAAAGGTTCGATTAATGTCGCCAAATGAAAGACATACTCCAATGCAGGAAGTTGATCGTCATGGGGTAATTTGTCTGGAAGTGTAAACATGAGATTCTTCTTTTAAATGGTGATTGTGCAAAGATAAAGGATAAAAAGAATCCCGTCTCCATTTCTGGAAACAGGATTCTTTGGTTTAGAGTAGGTTTTTCATTGCGTCTTCCATCTGGTCATTACCGAAGCTGTCCAGATAGATTTGGGTTACTCTCTCTGAACTGTGCCCTAAAGCCTCACAGATTAAAGAGGTATTCACGCCTGATCTCTTTAATGATGTGGCAAAACTATGACGGGCAACGTATGTTGTCAAGTCTATAGGCAAGTTTAATTCCTCTCCTATTTCTTTCAAACGTTTATTTACCTTTTTGATAACTTTCCTTACTCTATTGATTTTTTGTTGTTCACTTTTGTGAAAATTATTAAGAATTGGAAACAAAAAGAGATTGTCAGCCTTCTTATATTTATTAATCAACTCAATAGCAATAGGTTGTAATGGCAGTTTAATTCGCTTTTTAGTTTTCTTTCTAACATATACCAATTGATTATCAATAATATTATCCTCTGTCAGATAAGCAATATCAACAAAGTTTATACCACCCATGAAATAGGAAAACAGGAATAAGTCTATAGGGAATCTCAAATACGGATTAGGAGATCGATATTGCATGATTCTCTTTATATCGTCCTTTGAAATAGCACGCTTTACTGTTTCTTCCTGCAATTTAGCCACCTTATACTTCTTAAATGGATAACACTCCGATTTGACAAGATTTTCCTCTATTGCACGATTATAAACAGCCCTCAATGTGCGTAATCGAATACCTATCGTATTATTCGCAAGTCCTTGTTGCCTCAAAAAAGATTCATAGCTTTTCAACCAAGTTACACCAATTTCACTAAAAGGAATCTCCAGATTCTTTTTATATGACAACAAAGAGTTTAGAAGATGTTTATGCGACGAAGCATAATTAATCCGATTCTCTGCTTTTAAACGTTCAACTTCATTCTCTATAAAAGCCTTTACAGTTACTTTTCTTACTGGCTGATCTATTTTTTCAACTAATGAAGAAGCTGTAAAATCTTTCTTAGAAACTTGGAAATCAACAATCTGATTAGAATATTCATTTAACTGTTCTGTTATCAGCAAATGAATACTGTTGTAGTTAGGACAATTCCTTTTCAATTTACCTTTTGTATAGTCCCAATAGATAGGATTAATAGAAACTCCAATACTCTTATACTTCTTTTTACCATCTTTACAGATACGAAGCATTAAAGGGCTTTCGCCATTTGCTAAAACTTTAGACTTGTAACACAAGACGTTAACCGTTGTACTCATACATTTTTTGGTTTAACTCTTGGTTTAACTCTGCCTCTGAAAACCACGAAAATTCAGGTAAAAACCATCTGAAAAGACATAAAAAAAGCAGTTACTTATTGCTGTAACTGCTTGATTTTCAAAGTAGCGAGACCCGGGATTGAACCGGGGACCTCATGATTATGAATCATGCGCTCTAACCAGCTGAGCTATCTCGCCATCATGTCATTGTTTCTCTCATTGACGGTGCAAAAATAGATGTTATTTTTTTAATACGCAATACCTAATGGCAAAAAAAATTTCACAAAATTCACATCTCTCTTCTAAAGTGTTAATTATTAGATACTTTTTTTCAACAATAAAAATAGCATCTTTCAGATCTTTTTCTGTATATTGCGGCAAATATCAATAAAAACGCAATGAAAAAGGAGAAGTTTCATATCGAATACATTTTCGATAAAGTTTCAAGAAGAAGTCTATGGAATCAGTTAACAACAGCACTCGGACTCTCTGCTTGGTTCGCAGACAAAGTCATCATTGAAGATAACCTATATACATTTATTTGGAATAAAGAAAGTCAACAAGCGGAGGTTGTCAACACCAAACCCGAAAGCAACATTCGCTATCGCTGGAGTGACGAGGAAGACGAAAACGCATACTTTGAATTTAGAATTCACACCATAGAATTAACAGGATCTGTCTCTCTTGAAATTACGGACTTTTCCGAGCCGGAAGAAAAAAAAGACTCCATCGCGCTTTGGGATTCACAAGTAGAAGATCTAAAACGCACACTTGGCATTTAGTGTAGTTTTCCAAAAATCTGTGGCTGGTTATCGTTTTTTACACTACTTTTGCCAACCAAACCAATTAGGCAATGTTGAGAATAAAACGATTATATACATTCATGCTTCAGACCTTCCTGCCATTGTTTCTAATGACATTTGGCATCTGTCTGTTCATTGTATTAATGCAATTTCTTTGGAGAAACATCGATGACATGGTAGGTAAAGGCCTTGGCATTCCGGTCTTGGCGGAGATGTTCATGTATGCCGCACTTTTCCTTGTTCCCATGGCGCTACCCCTGGCGGTCTTACTGGCATCTCTTATGACATTTGGCAACTTAGGCGAACGACTTGAGCTTCTAGCAATGAAAGCGGCAGGCGTATCACTTATGCGTATTATGCGACCTCTTATCATCACACTTCTCTTCGTTAGCGTCGGGGCGTTCTTCTTCCAAAACAACGTCATGCCAATTATTCAGGTCAAGCTATATACATTATTATATTCCATGAGGCAAAAATCGCCCGAGCTTGATATACCTGAAGGTTCTTTTTACAAAGAGATTCCCGGATTTAATGTATATGTAAAAAAGAAAAACAACCAAACCGGCTTGTTAAAAGATATCATGATCTATGATTATTCCGAAGGCTTTAACAACGCCAGAGTAATCATTGCCGACTCCGGTAGGCTAAAGACCTCTGCCGACAAGCTTTTTTTGGTCCTCTCTCTCTTTAATGGGGAATCGTTCGAAAACGTAGGTAAAAGACAAGCCAGCACGACACAGATACAAACGGCCGTACCTTATCGCCGCGAATCGTTCAGCAGCAAAGACATCCTCATCGATTTCAACACCAATTTCAGCCGTACGGATGAATCATTCATGCAAAATCAGTTCATGGGGAAAAACCTCGGCGATTTACAAACCTCTATCGACTCAATGAGCATACGCTTAGATAGTATTAAAAACGTAAACGCAAAAAGCATTTATGACGCATCATATATACGAACACTGAAATCTCCCCAAATAAGAAAAAGCAGCGAGCCTCAAAAAGGAAATATTAAACAAGAAGATGAAACATCTCTACTTGTCGCCACCCCTACACTTGATTTCGACAGTCTTTATTTAGCGCAAGAACCCAGTGAACAGGCCTCTATCCTAAGTCGCGCACGATTCTCGATAGAAAACATCAAGACAGATTACTATTTCCGTGCGGCAACCGTAGGAGATGAAGCATATAAAGTACGCCGACATTTAACCGAATGGCACAAAAAATTTACAGTTTCATTCGCCTGTCTTATGTTCTTCTTTATCGGAGCTCCATTAGGCGCCATCATTCGAAAGGGAGGATTAGGAGTTCCTGTCGTCATCTCTGTCATATTATTTATTATCTATTACATTATAGATAATATGGGCTTTAAAATGGCGCGAGATGGTGTATGGGAAGCATGGGAAGGTATGTGGCTTAGCTCCGCCGTCTTAACCCCCATGGGCATATTCTTAACCTACAAAGCCGTAAAAGACTCTGTTATCTTAAATGCCGACACGTATGTCAACGCATTAAAAAACCTCATCGGCAAACGAGAAGGGCGTAAAATAGAATATAAAGAGATCATCATTTATCAACCGGACTATGATGCCATGCTTCCTCGCTTGAAAAAGCTCTCAAAAGAAAGCGCGAACTATTTGGCTTCGCATAAAATATGGATCAATTATATTATTTTTTGGAAAAATAGCGGCAAAGATCCCATAGCTGACAAGTTGGCTCAAGAAATGGAAGAGATCATCAAAGAGTTGAGTAATTCAAGCCACACGCTTTTACTTAACAAGCTTATGGACTATCCTGTCATTGAAGGCTATGTAAACATGTTAAGTAAGCATTTGAACAAAAAGGCAGCTATCGTTTTAGGCATTATCCTGCCGATAGGCTTACCTCTTTATTTATTGGCCACTTACCAACGTAAATTATTGCACCATGACATCTTTATGGTACAAAAAACCAGCGATGAATTGGTCAATATGATATATTCATTACATTTGCTAAAAAATAATTCTGATATAAAATAATCTACCAAGTATGAGCGAGATTCAATTAAACACCATCGAAGAGGCTATCGAAGATTTCCGAGAGGGAAAATTCTTAATCGTTGTAGACGATGAAGATCGTGAGAATGAAGGCGATTTTATCATCGCCGCAGAAAAAGTCACCCCCGAGAAAATCAACTTCATGCTAAAGAACGGAAGAGGTGTGTTATGCGCCCCTATCACGGAAGAACGTTGTCAAGAATTGGAATTGGATATGCAAGTCGCCAATAACACATCCTTATTAGGCACTCCATTTACGATCACTGTCGATAAACTTGGAGGACAGTGCACCACCGGAGTTTCTATGTATGACCGTGCGCAGACAATCTTAGCGTTGGCAGATCCCAAGACTAAACCGTCCGACCTAGGTCGCCCCGGGCATATCAATCCATTACGAGCACGCTCACGCGGCGTTTTGCGTCGTGCGGGACATACAGAAGCGGCTGTCGATCTTGCCAGACTTGCCGGTTTATACCCAGCTGGCGCATTAATTGAAATTATTAATGAAGACGGCACAATGGCTCGTTTACCTCAATTAATCCAAGTATCAAAAAAATTTGGCATTAAAATTATATGTATTAAAGATCTTATCGCCTATCGATTACGTACAGAATCTATCGTAGAGAATGGCGTTGAAGTAGATCTACCAACAGCTTACGGACATTTCCGCTTGATACCATTCCGCCAAAAAAGCAATGGATTAGAGCATATCGCACTAATTAAAGGTAAAATAGAGAAAGACGAGCCTGTTTTAGTCCGTGTTCACTCTTCTTGCGCGACAGGAGATATCTTTGGCTCTATGCGTTGTGAATGTGGCGAGCAACTTCATGAAGCAATGAGACGCATCGAGAAAGAGGGCAAAGGTGTCATTGTCTACCTAAACCAAGAAGGACGAGGCATCGGACTGATGGAAAAGATGAAAGCATATAAATTGCAAGAAGATGGCTTAGACACGGTGGATGCTAACCTGCACTTAGGTCATCAAGCTGATGAGCGAGACTATGGAGTAGGCGCACAAATCTTACGCCACTTAGGCATCACCAAGATGAGATTAATGAGCAACAACCCTGTAAAACGAGTAGGCCTAGAAGCTTATGGACTAGAAATTGTAGAAAATGTTCCTATCGAAATTAAACCTAATCCTTATAATGAGTTTTATATGAGAACCAAAAAGGAACGCATGGGACACCTTTTGCATAATATCAAATAAATTCATTACGTTGCATAAATACGATTTATTCGCTATTTTTGTCGTATCATAATTTATTTTACTATACAAAAAGCAAATTCATGGCACAAATTTCAAATCGTTTAGCTAGTTTATCACCTTCTGCGACATTAGCGATGTCGCAGAAAAGTGGTGAATTAAAAGCTCAAGGTATTGATGTTATCAACCTAAGTGTTGGAGAACCTGATTTTAATACTCCCGATTTTATTAAAGAAGCCGCAAAAAAGGCAATAGATGAGAATTATTCTCGCTACTCACCCGTAGCGGGCTACCCTGCTCTACGCAACGCAATTGTAGCCAAATTAAAAAGAGAAAACGATCTAGATTATACAATCAATCAAATCTCTTGTGCAAATGGAGCCAAACAATCTGTTTGCAACACTGTAATGACGTTGGTAAATCCTGGCGACGAGGTAATCATCCCGGCCCCTTATTGGGTTAGCTATCCCGAAATGGTAAAATTAGCAGAGGGAACTCCAATCATCATTCCTGCCGGTATTGAACAAAACTTCAAGATTACCCCCGCACAATTGGAAGCGGCTATTACGCCTAAAACAAAGTTGATGATTTTATGCTCCCCTTCTAATCCAACAGGCTCTGTTTATAGCGCAGAAGAATTAAACGGATTGGCCGAAGTACTAAAGAAACATCCGAACATTATCGTAATCGCAGATGAGATCTACGAACACATTAATTATATCGGCAAACACCATAGCATAGCTTCTATTGAAGGCATGAAAGAACGCACCGTTATCGTCAACGGAGTATCTAAAGCTTATGCGATGACAGGGTGGCGTATTGGATTTATAGCGGCTCCAGAATGGATTATCAAAGCGGTCAATAAACTGCAAGGGCAATATACTTCCAGCCCTTGTTCTGTATCTCAGAAAGCGGCAGAAGCTGCTTATACTGGATCGCAAGAACCTGTAGAAGAGATGCGCAAGGCTTTTGAGCGCCGTCGTGATCTAATAGTCAAATTAGCGAAAGAAGTTCCCGGATTTAAGGTAAACAAGCCAGAAGGGGCCTTTTATCTCTTCCCTGAATGCAGCTATTATTATGGCAAAACTGACGGGACACGTGTCATTACAAACGCTGATGAATTGGCGATGTATCTCTTAGAGGTTGGACATGTCGCTTGTGTGGGCGGCACCTCTTTTGGCGCGCCTGAATGTATTCGCATGAGCTATGCCACAAGCGATGAAAATATTGTCGAGGCCATCAAACGCATCAAAGATGCTTTAGCCACATTGAAATAATTTGATATAAAACTGTTTAAATAAGGAGGTCGTCATTTTATGACAGCCTCTTTTTCCTTTAATAGAGCTAAAAAAGAAAAGGGGACAGACACAAACCTTCAATTAAAAAGGCAAAATAAAGAATTTTAATATCAAGGATGAACAAAAAACAAGAACGGCATACACTCTTAAAAAAGAATATGCCGTTCTCCTATTACTTAAAGAAGCTCTTTAATTTTAGCCTCGAATTTATCCTTTGTTGTAGCTCCCACAATCTTATCTACCATTTTTCCATCTTTAAAGAACAAAACTGTAGGGATATTGCGGATACCGAATTGTCCAACAACATCGTCGTTCTCATCAACATTCATTTTACCGATTGTTACACGACCTTCATACTCTGTTGCCAATTCATCAATAATGGGAGATACCATGCGGCATGGTCCACACCACTCTGCCCAAAAATCAAGAACCATAGGTTTTCCTGAATTCAAAAGTTCCTCAAAATTCGCATCTGTAATTTGTTGTGCCATTTTTTTAAGTATTATCAAGTTATAATTATATTTATATGACTGTTATGGGCTCAAAAATACAAATTCTTTCAGCCTCGCACAATATTAAGCGTTAATTTTGAAATCAATATTCTCATTCTCGTGAAGGAAATCGATCAACTCACGAGTCACATTCAATCGAATTGATTGTGAAAACATATTCAAAGATACATTATGCTCTCCATCAACCACACGAAAATAAAGCAAGCTATGGCCTGGATGTTTCTTTATCAATGTGGACAACTCATTTATCGTAGGCTCATCTAAATCGTGAATAGGCACTGTTATACAGATCTTCTCTATCAAATGCTCTTTTTCATCCTGCAAAAGGCGAATTGATCCAACTTTAAAATCGAGCTTATTGGGATTCCATTGACTCGCCTCAACACGTGCCGTGATCAAAAGATACATTCCTATTTTACCATACTTACCATAATCAATATAATCTTTTCCAAAAAGAGGGATCTCTCCACTACCCGTAAAATCTTCAATTTTCAAAATTCCATAAGGCTTACCATTCTTTGTCGTTCCTTCCCGAAAGTCAGTAACAATTCCACCCATCAAGATCTCCCGTCCTTTTAAACTATCCCGATCGCTCAATTCACTCACACCCGTATTACAAACATACTGTAAAATGATCCGGTATTCATCCAAAGGATGAGCTGATAAATAAATACCAACCAACTCTTTCTCCTTGTCCAAACGCTCTAAATCACTCCAACGTTCACAATGCGGTATTTCAGGTTTAGCGATCGCCACAAAAGCATCCTCACCAAACAACGAATTCTCCGCAGAGCTCTTATCCGCTTGGTATCTATTACCGTAACGGACCAATGTATCCAAGAACAGCTCACCTTTTCCATTATCGACGAAGAACTGTTCACGCTGAATACCAAAATTATCGAAAGCTCCCGCTAAAGCCAAAGACTCAATATTTTTCTTATTACAAGCGGTCAGATTCACTCGCTCCACAAAATCAAAAATATCCTTAAACGCCCCTTGCTTTTTGCGAACTTCAATAATATTTTGCACAGCAGCTTCACCCACTCCTTTTACAGCGCCTAAACCAAATCGAATATTTTTATGCTTATCTACACTAAACTTCAATATAGACTCATTCACGTCTGGTCCTAAAACCTGTATTCCCATCGCTTTACATTCATCCATAAATTTAGTGATATCTGTTATATTTGATAAACTTCTACTTAAAACGGCCGCCATATATTCCGATGGATAATTCGCTTTAAGATACGCCGTTTGATAAGCGACCCAAGAATAGCACGTCGCATGACTTTTGTTAAAAGCATAAGAAGCGAATTTCTTCCAATCGGCCCAAATCTTATTCAATGTCTCTTCCTTATAGCCATTCGCTTGACCTCCAGCCATAAATTTAGACTTCAAATGATTCATTTTCTCGATCAGCTTTTTACCCATAGCCTTACGTAACGCATCACTCTCGCCTCTTGTGAAATTAGCCAATAAACGAGACAAAAGCATGACCTGCTCTTGATAGACCGTAATACCATACGTGTCTTTCAAATAACGTTCCATCACAGGTATATCATACTTTATCTCCTCCTTTCCTTGTTTACGGGCGATAAAAGAAGGGATATAATCCATTGGCCCCGGACGATAGAGAGCATTCATGGCGATTAAATCCTCAAATTTTGACGGCTGCAACTCTTTCAAATACTTCTGCATACCCGCAGACTCAAACTGAAAAGTACCAGTAGTTTTTCCTTCGCAATATAATTTATATGTGGCGGGATCTTCCAAGCTAATATGATCAATATCTAAATCCTTTCCAGTCGTCAGCTTGATATTTTCTATTGCCTCTTTAATGATAGACAAAGTTTTTAAGCCCAAGAAGTCCATCTTTATCAACCCCGTCTCCTCAATGACAGAGCCCTCATATTGAGTAACCAGTATTTCCTCTCCCGTATCTTTATCTTTAGCCGTACTTACAGGCACCACATCCGAGATATCATAACGTCCAATAATGACACCACAAGCATGCACACCCGTATTACGCACATTTCCCTCCAATTTTTGAGCATACTTTAGCGTATCTCTCACTAATGGATCATTGCTTATGGCCGCTTCTTTTAATTCGGGGACATAATTAATCGCATCACCCAGCTTAAACTTCTTCATGTCCGGGATCTTATCCGGTACCAATTTCGCTAAACGATTCGATTCGGACAAAGGCAATTTCTGCACTCTCGCCACATCCTTAATAGCCGATTTTGTAGCCATTGTTCCGTATGTGATAATATGAGCTACACGATCAGCTCCATATTTATCCGTCACCCAACGCAATACATCCCCTCTTCCATCATCATCAAAATCCGTATCAATATCAGGTAGAGAAATACGATCCGGATTCAAAAAACGCTCGAACAGCAAATCATATTTAATAGGATCAATCTTGGTAATACCAAGGCAATAAGCCACCGCTGAACCAGCGGCCGAGCCACGTCCCGGCCCTACAGACACATTCAACTCTTCACGAGCAGCCCGAATAAAATCTTGCACAATCAAGAAATAGCCAGGGAAACCCATTGTTTTCATGATATGCAACTCAAAATTCAAACGCTCTTTCACCTCATCACTTAATGGATCTCCATACAAATGCTTCGCACCATCATAAGTTAATTTCGCCAAATAATCGGCTTCCAATTTTATACGATATAACTTATCATAACCACCCAACTTCTTGATTTTAGCTAAAGCTTCTTCTTCACTCAATACCACATTGCCATTCTCATCACGGGTAAACTCATCAAATAGATCCTTTTCTGTCAATTTTTCACGATATCCATCCTCCGTTCCAAAATCCTCCGGAATAACGAATGTTGGCATAATAGGTCCACTATCTATTGAATAAAGCTCCACCTTATTCGATATTTCCAGCGTATTACTTAAAGCCTCTGGAATATCAGCGAAAATAGCATTCATTTCCGCTGTTGTCTTCATCCACTCCTGCTTTGAGTATCTCATTCGTTTTGGATCATCCAAATCCTTACCCGTACTCAAACAAATCAAACGATCGTGCGCTTCCGCATCATCCGCATTGACAAAGTGCACATCATTTGTCGCTATTAACTTAATATTGTGCTTATGCGCCAACTCTATCAAGACTTTATTCACCTCTTGCTGTTTGGGAAATATCGTACAATCCGCATTTGGATCGTGCGTCTCATGACGCTGCATCTCCAGATAATAATCATCCCCAAACAAATTTTTAAACCATACAACAGCTTCTTCCGCTTTATCAATACGGCCATTCATAATATGTTGAGGAATCTCTCCACCCAAACAAGCCGAGCAAACGATTAAATCCTCATGATATTTCTCCAGCAGCTCTTTATCTATACGTGGTCGTCCATAGAACCCCTCCGTCCAAGAGAGAGAAACAATCTTTATCAAATTCTTATAACCATTCTTGTTTTTCGCCAAAACGATTAAGTGCCATCCACTTCTATCATCTTGAGAAGCCAACTTACTATGCCTTCCATTACGAGCACAATAACACTCACATCCTAAGATTGGCTTAAAAACAGCCGCTTTCGCCTCCGCTATCTTCCCCTGAAGCTTCTTCACCTTCTGCTGTTCCTCTTCAGAAAGTGAGTCTTTAACCAACAAAGGCTTTAGCTCTTTCTCCGCATCTTTAATCATTCCTAAAGGTTTGCTATTTTTCTTGCCAACCTTATTAAAGAATTCCTTAATTCCAAACATGACTCCGTGGTCAGTCACGGCAATAGCCCTCATCCCATCTTGATAAGCCTTGTCGATCAAAGCGTCAATAGAAGCTTGGCCATCCAATAGTGAATATTGAGTGTGTACGTGTAAGTGTATAAACGGTTCCATATATAATATAACGATATCTACATAAGTATTGAAAAGCTGCGTAAAGATAAGAATTATTCTCCGCAGAGAGGGAAGCAACCCCTATCGATTTAGAGAAAAACCAGCTTTTTACTCCACGATAATCATTACTGTTCAAGAGATAAAAATCAACGAAATAAATAGAAACGCCATTCAATGATTTATGAAATAATATCTATCTTTGCTATCAAAACAATAGAAAAAAATGAAAAACACTATCAGGAAAATAGGAATCATCCTATTTAGCACTCTAATATTTATTTTACCCGCTATTTCTCAAGTCTCATTTGGAATAAAAGCGGGAGGATCCTATTCCGCATTAATTCAAAAAATAGAAAATAAATATGAATCTGGAAGCCGTTGTGGCTTTAGCGTCGCAGGAATAGCAGACATTCCCTTACACAAAGAAAAACGTTGGTCACTGCGCCCAGAACTTGCCTTCGTAAACCAAGGAGGATCCTATTATTCAAATCAGAACCTAGAAGGAATGTCTCTACACAATAAATGTTGGTATTACTCATTACTAATACCCGTAAACATCGCTTACACCTTCAGCTTTACAGATGTACATCTATCTATTTTTGGAGGACCAGCCTTCGAATGGTCTCTTTTTGGAAAAATGAAAAGCAGAGAAACCCAACCAGATCTACATTTTGGAACGACAGAAGAAAAAGACTTAAAACCATGCGACTTCGGAATCAATTTAGGTTTAGCCGTTGAGTACAATAAATTTTTCTTCTCTGTCAACTCACTTTGTGGTGTTATCGACCGGCGCGCCGTAAAGCATGAAGGAGAAAGTTCCGTATTTCAAAACAATGTCACATTCTCTTTAGGATATTACTTCCGCAAATAATAGACACGAACTTAATGACTTGAAAAATAATTAGATTTGTTTGGTATTTCCGAGAAAAGGCGTACCTTTGCAAGCCGATTATTATCAAATAGTACTAAAGGTTTAGCCTTTAGCATATTGTTATGACATGTGTCCGTCATAAGATATACATAAAGCTAGTTTTTTGAGTTATTAATTAAATTATTTTTTAAGCAGTGGATACTTTAAGTTTTAAGACCATTTCTGCAAACAAGGCAACTGTAAACAAAGAGTGGGTCATTGTTGACGCCGAAGGCCAGACACTAGGTCGCCTTTGCGCTAAAGTTGCAAAACTTTTGCGCGGTAAGTACAAACCCAATTTCACTCCGCACGTTGACTGTGGTGATAACGTAATCATCATCAATGCAGACAAAGTCGTTCTATCAGGAAACAAATGGAACGATCGTATTTATTTGAGATATACTGGATATCCCGGTGGACAAATCGAGTACACCCCGGCCGATCTTTTGAAAAAAGGTGCAGACCGTTTGTTCCGTAAAGTTGTTAAAGGTATGTTGCCTAAGAATCGCCTAGGCGCAAAATTGCTAAACAACTTGTATGTTTATGAAGGAGCTGAGCACAAACATGAGGCTCAACAACCTAAATTAATCGATATAAACTCATATAAATAATCACGATGGAAGTAGTAAATGCAATAGGAAGACGTAAAGCGGCAGTTGCTCGCGTTTTCGTTAGCGAAGGTACAGGAAAGATCACGATCAACAAACGTGAGCTAGAGAAATACTTCCCTTCTTCAATCCTTCAGTTTATCGTAAAGCAACCGTTGGCAAAATTGAACGTAGCAGAGCAATATGATATTAAGATCAATCTTGATGGTGGTGGTTTCAAAGGTCAATCAGAGGCAGCTCGTTTGGCTATCGCACGCGCACTAATCAAGATCAATCCGGAAGACAAGGCTACTCTTAGAGCAGAAGGATTCGTTACACGTGATCCTCGTGCTGTTGAGCGTAAGAAACCGGGTCGTCCAAAAGCTCGTAAGAGATTCCAGTTCAGTAAACGTTAATGTTATTTGTGAGTCCCTTACAAGTAAAATAAAGCGTTTAGTATCTAAATTATCGGGATTTTTTTCACATGATGACATGCGGGGAAACTACCTGGTAGTTGAAAGTAAACAAGAATGTAAACGATTTTAAGAAAAAACAATGTCAAGAGTAAATTTTGATCAATTATTAGAGGCTGGTGTACACTTCGGACACTTAAAAAGAAAGTGGAATCCCGCTATGGCTCCTTATATTTTCATGGAGCGCAATGGTATTCATATCATTGACCTTTACAAAACAGTTGCTAAAGTAGACGAAGCCGCTGAGGTTTTAAAGAACTTAGCTAAACAAGGCAAAAAAGTTCTTTTCGTTGCTACCAAAAAACAAGCTAAACAAGTTGTCGCTGAGAAGGCTGCTTCTGTAGGTATGCCTTACGTTATCGAGCGCTGGCCGGGTGGTATGTTGACCAACTTCCCGACTATCCGTAAAGCTATCAAAAAGATGGCTACAATCGATAAGATGACAAAAGATGGTACATTTGATAATCTTTCAAAGAGAGAAAAACTTCAAATCACTCGTCAACGCGCTAAGCTGGAGAAGACATTAGGTTCTATCGTAGATCTTACTCGCCTTCCGTCAGCATTGTTCGTTGTAGACGTAATGAAAGAACATATCGCAGTTCGCGAGGCCAACCGTTTGGGTATTCCTGTATTCGGTATGGTTGATACGAACTCTGATCCAAACGATATCGACTACGTTATCCCAGCTAACGATGACGCTACAAAATCTGTAGATGTTATCTTAGGCGCTATCTGCGAAGCTATGAACGAAGGCTTGCAAGAGCGTAAGGCTGAGAAGATTGACGCAGAAGCCGCAGAAGAAGCTGCTCCTAAAAGAGAGCGTAAAGCAAAAGCTGCTGTCAAGAAAGAGCGTACGAAGAAAGAAGACGGCGATGCGCTAAACGCTAACGTTGCCGACAAGTTCGCAAAAGACGAAGAATAATTAGACTTCACATAGCGGTATGTCTGCTCGACGTTTGGCTTTTGGTCATCCGTGTCGTGGACATACCGCTTTTTTGATTTTGATCTATAAACATTATTAATATAAAAGAAATAGGATTATGGCTGTAACAATGGCAGATATTACCAAGCTTCGCAAAATGAGTGGAGCAGGTATGATGGACTGTAAAAAAGCATTGACTGAATCTGATGGTGACATCGAAAAAGCAATGGAGATCATCCGTAAAAAAGGACAGGCTATCGCCGCTAAGCGCTCTGATCGTGAAGCTGCTGAAGGATGTGTATTAGCGAAGAAAGATGGTCAATTCGCCGCTATCATCGCTTTAAAATGTGAAACAGACTTCGTAGCTAAAAACGAAGACTTCGTAGCTTTAACTCAAGCTATCTTGGATGCCGCTGTAGCAAACAGATGCAAAACTTTAGACGAAGTGAAAGCTTTGCCTATGGGTAAAGGCACAATCATGGACGCTGTTACGGACCGTAGCGGTATCACTGGTGAGAAGATGGAGTTGGATGGATATTGTGTTGTTGAAGGCGCTTATACAACTGTCTACAACCACATGGGCAAAAACCAACTTTGTACAATCGCAGCATTCAACAAAGAATGCGAAGAAGCTGCTCATAATGTAGCTATGCAAATCGCAGCAATGAACCCGATCGCTATCGATGAGGCTGGTGTTCCTGAATCTGTAAAAGACGCAGAAATCCAAGTCGCTATCGAGAAGACTAAAGCTGAGCAAGTTCAAAAAGCTGTTGAAGCCGCTTTGAAAAAAGCTGGTATCAATCCTTCTCACGTTGACAGCGAAGAACACATGGAAAGCAACATGACTAAGGGATGGATCACAGCTGAGGACGTAGCGAAAGCAAAAGAAATCATCGCTACTGTTTCTGCAGAAAAAGCAGCTCACTTGCCTCAACAAATGATCGAGAACATCGCTAAAGGTCGTCTTGCTAAATTCTTAAAAGAGGTTTGCTTATTGAACCAAGAAGACATCATGGATGGCAAAAAAACTGTAAGAGAAACAATGAAAGAGATTGATCCTGAATTGCAGATCTTATCATTCAAACGTTTCACTTTACGTGCTGAATAAATTATTTTTAGCAGACATAAAAAAAGAGCATATCAAATTGATATGCTCTTTTTGATTCCTCTCAATATATGCCTTTTTCCCGGAGGACCCGGCAAACGAGTCATATCAAAGCCCGCAGATTGCAAACCTCGCCTCACAACTCCTTTCGCACAATAGGTCACCAAAACACCATCTGATACCGTATGAGCGCTCAAACGATCATATATCTCTTGACTCCACATCTCTGGTTGTTTATCTGGCGCAAACGCATCAAAATAAATTAAATCGATATTCTCTGGAAGCGGACAAGTATTGCTATCTCCTTGCAACTTATGAAGCGTAAAATGATCTGTAATAGAAACCGCTTCATTCCATGCCGCCAAATGTAACGCTTCAAACAAAGCCTCATTTTCCGGCCAAATCAAAGATCCATAATTCAACTCATGAATAATATCCAACGAGAGAGGATATAACTCTACTGTATAGTAATCTATATGTGATATTCCTAAAGATTCTACCTCTTTCAAGGTTAAAAACGCATTTAATCCTGTGCCAAAACCAATTTCCAATAACCGAAGAGGATCTCGCTTCACCGCATATAATCCAGCCTCTATAAATATATGCTGAGCCTCTCTCAATGCTCCATTCACAGAATGATAATGTTCGTTCATCTCTGGAACATAAAGGGTATGACTTCCATCAGCAGTTATTTGCAATTCTCTTTCCATTCGTTATAAAACTTAGCTATAAGTTTAAAAATGAGCATTAAATATAAATAATAAAAATAAACTTCCAAAAAACACTTTCTTTTCTTTATATTTACGCATTTAACACAAGAGCATGAAAACTTTGTTAATAGAACTGATCTTATATTTTTGCGCACAATCTATTTACGCACAATGGACTGAGCGCGATTCCATTTGGCTAAAAAATCTTTTACAAAAAGGAGATACAATTAAATTAAATCCAGAATTTCAAAAAGCGATCCAAGAAGGAAACCTTATCAATACTGAAGCACCCTTAGGAGAGCCTCTTCTATCCGCACCACAACAGCTTCCTATCCTAAAAGATTTCTCTAAATATATTCAAGTAGAAGATACCACAAAACGAAATATCGATCTCAAGAATTTACCCTCCGCCGTATTTTGGAGACACAATATCCCCTTAAAGAAAATACTTCCTGTTTATCAATCCATATTGGAAGAGCTTCGACTTAAACCTCTATCAACCGGATCAACGGCATTGGCAATTTTTGATATAGGAGAAATGACGAGCCGCAAAGCATTTATCCATAAAAGAAACGCAAAACGTGATTCGACATGGAAAAACTACAACAATCTTCCAACACTCGATATCATATCTAAAAGCAAAGCTTTTGAAAAACAACAAAAAAAGAACTCCCCAAAGACTCACTTTTGATTTTCCAACCACCAATCAATTAATTGACGGGCCATACTCAATTTTCTAGGTATCTCCGGTAAATTATCTCTTGAATAAAATGCTCCAGAACTTAACTCCTCATCCTGCAATTTCAGCTCTCCACCATCATAGTCCGCTATAAATCCTACCATCAAACCACTAGGATAAGGCCATGACTGACTACCAAAATAAGTAATATTTTTAATCTCCAAACCAGTCTCTTCTCGTACTTCACGACGCACACAATCTTCTAATGTCTCACCAACTTCCAAAAAGCCAGCGACCAATCCATGAAATGTCCCCCGAAAATTACGAGCATGCACCAACAATATAGAATCTCCTTTACGGATCAATACGATCATTGCTGTTGAGATCCGCGGATATATCTCATATTTACAAGCCGGACAACGCTTTGCTATCGGTGAGATCTGCACTGTACGCATTCCACAGACTGGACAAAATAGACTATGAGCATCCCAATAAAGCAATTGATAGGCCTTACCTGCTTTTTCATAATGCGCCTTAGATATATAATCCCAAGAAGCACGTAACCCTATCAACTCATAACACTCATCATTTTCTAATGGCTGCTCTAAAGCTGCCGTATAAGAAATTTCTCCCCCATGATATTCTACATTCAATACTCGCGAAACAGACAAAGGTGGATTTATGCCATAAGGAATATAATACTGACCATTTTCCTTTTGAAGCAATAGCTGATCCTTATAAAAAAGATACCAATAACAAAATTTATTTGATGTTTCCATTTTTTCCATATCTGATTAACCTTAAGCAAAAGCTTCGCAAACTTACAAATTATATCGCTTACCTCTCTATCTGAAAGAAGTCTCTTTAATAGAAACAATAACACAACAAGATTCCTAAACTCATAAAAGAGCTATCTATCCAAAGAACATCCCTAAAACAATACGCAAAAAAGAAAAATATCATACAGTTTGTTTATTTTTGCTTACATCATATTCACAAGTTATACTAAATATCATGAGACAATTAAAGTTTTTGATCTTACTTTCTTTCATAGGAAGTATCGGATCTGCTATCGCACAAGAATCCCCAAAAGCCCTAACTGTCGATGATCTGGCCACATGGCAAAGGATCTCACAACAAGCCATCTCTAATAATGGCAAATGGGCAGCTTGCAAAATGGAACCTTGGAAAGGCGACGCAACCGTACATTTGTATTCAACGCAAGGAAATGAAATCTCAACCTTTTCCTCCACTGAACATTTTGAGTTTTCCGCTTCCTCTAAATTCTTAATAGTAGAGCGAAAACCACAAACCACAGTCATCGACTCTCTCAAAATATTAAAGACAGAGAAAGAAAAAATGCCTATGAACCAACTAATCATCTACTCTCTAACAAAACAAGAAGAAACTATCGACTCTCTCAAAACATTCCAACTAGCAAATGAGGCTGATTGGATCGCATACCAAAGAGGCCGTAAGGACTCAACTCTTTATGTACGTTCCTTAGATGGCAAGACAAAATTTCAATTTCAATCTGTAACAGATTTCAAATTCGCCCCCAAAAGCAATATGCTTTATTTCACAAGTGTAGCTGAGAATGAAACAACACCAGCCGGACTCTTCACGCTAAATCCTCAAAATGGTAAACTATCTTTGATTAAAAAAGGCAAGGGATTATTCAAATATACTTCTTTCGACCAACAAGGAGATAACATCGCTTTTCTCTATTGCGCCAACAAAGATTCATCATATAAAGCAATGGAACTATGGCTCTCCAAACAAAATAAGCCCGCTACACAAATCGCCACTCGAGGGAATAAGGCATTTCCTCAAAAATGGGTAATCAGCGAATATGGTAAAATCTATTTTTCTAAATCCGGTCAACACCTTTTCTTCGGCACATCTCCGGAACCAAAACAAAACGATACGACACAACTGGCAGAAGAACGACCAAACGTACAAGTATGGAGCTGGAATGAACCCGTGCAATATACAGTGCAAGAGTTTAATAAAAATAATAACCTCAAAAAAAATTATTGCGCAGTATATAACATAAACGAAAAATCACTTATCCAGTTGGCTAACGAAGAGTTACCTAACATCAAAATAGGAAACGAAGGAGATGCGCCTTTCGCTATTCTTTCCACTTCATATCCCTATTCTCTATCGTCTATGTGGGAAGGAAGAACCCGCAGTGACTATTATACGGTAAAACTACAAGATGGATCGCGTAAACTTATCGCAAAAGCTGACTATGGAAACCTAAAACTGTCTCCTCATGGAAAATATGCATACTGGTACGGCGAGACGGATAGCTGCTGGTACACTATCGAACTATCGGAAGGCATACGCTATCGCTTAACGACACCCGAAAGCTTCACTGCTTGGGACGAAGAAAATGACGTTCCTGATTATCCTTCCGCATATGGAGCAGCCGGCTGGACTTCGAATGATCAATACATCTTAATTCACGACCGATATGATATATGGAAATTTGATCCTCAAGCTAAAACAGCACCTATTAACTTAACGGTGAATGGCCGTAAAGAGGAGATCTCTTACAGTCTATTGCAACTAGATCCTGAATGCCGCTCTTTTGATCTTAACAAACCTCAATTGCTCAAGGGATTCAACCAACGAAATAAAAATGAAGGCTTCTACAACGCAAGACTATCAGGTAAAAACACTCCTAAAGAGCTTATAAAAGGCGATTATATACTACGCCATATCCAAAAAGCGAAACTTTCAGACGATGTGATTTTCACAAAAGAGAATTTTCAACAATATCCTGATATTCATCATGCTACATTGGCTTTCAAACACTCCACACAATTATCTCATGGCGACAAACAGCAAAAAAACTTCATTTGGGGTAACGCTGAAATAGTATCTTGGATCTCTCTAGATGGCAAACCCATGGAAGGAGTTGTTTATAAACCAGCAGATTTTGATCCATCAAAGAAATATCCAATGATCGTAAACTTCTATGAACGTAATTCTCATACACTAAACAACTATCGAATGCCAGAACCCCATCGTTCAACTATCGATTACCATTTATATAACAGCAATGGCTATATCATCTTTAATCCTGACATTCATTACGTTGACGGACATCCGGGCGAAAGCTGCTACAATTGTGTCATGCCAGGTGTTGCCATGATGATCTCAAAAGGATACATCGATGAAAAAGCAATTGGAGCACAAGGCCATAGCTGGGGAGGATATCAAGTAGCCTATTTAGCGACCCACACCCAATTGTTCGCCGCCATAGAATCTGGCGCTCCCGTTGTTAATATGTTTAGCGCTTATGGAGGTATTCGCTGGGGATCAGGCTTAGCGCGCTCTTTCCAATATGAACATACACAAAGCCGCTTGGGGGCAACACCGTGGAGCGGACCTCTACGCTATTTAGAGAACTCACCGCTATTCACGATGGACAAAGTGAAAACGCCTATTCTTATCATGCATAATGACGCAGATGGACATGTGCCCTGGTATCAAGGCATCGAATATTTTGTAGCCATGAAGCGACTGGGTAAGCCTTGCTGGATGCTAAACTATACGGGAGAACCACACTGGCCAATGAAATTAGCAAATCGCATCGATTTTCAAAAACGTATGTTCCAATTCTTTAATTACTATTTGAAACATGAGAAAATGCCATTATGGATGTCTGATGGCATACCAGCCGTTAAGCAACCTTTCGAATTAGGCTATTAAACATTTTAGCTATAAAACAAGCAGCAGGCAATGATATTTAGGAAACATTTTATCATTACCTGCTGCCTTTTTATTATAATATAACGCAATCCATACACCTGCCTTTTTACGATTATCAACAAGTGTTATCAACAACTCAATATATTAATTTCAAGAAGATTAAAAAATAATACATTTTATTATCAACAATGTCATTTTCCCTGTTGAAAACCATCTATTAAGTTATCAACAACACGATTGCCCACTATTTATCCACGTTTCCGACCCTTACTCAATTCAACACCCTAGAGCATTTATTTATAAAAAAGAGCGCCCAAGGATTTACTCCTCAAACGCCCTTTCCTTATTATATCTTTCCTAAAGATCAATATGGACGAAAACCGATAATCTGACGAACTTCGTTCAAAGTCTTCGCCGCACTCTCACGAGCCTTCTCGGCACCCATGCGAGCTACTTTATCCATATATTCTGTATTAGCTGCTATATCCAAAATTCTCTCTCGAATAGGAGCACAGAATTTATTGATATCCTCAGCCAATTGCTTCTTCATATCACCATAACGGATCTCACACTTATTATATTGCTCATTAAAAAAATCATAAGTAGATTTATCCGAAACAATATCCATCATTGTAAATAAATTAGCTACAGGTTCCGGCTTCTGGCTATTCTGTTCCGTTGGTCCCGCATCGGTTACGGCCTTCATTACTTTCTTACGAATAGTCTTCTCGTCATCGATCAAATAAATAGCGTTACCTTCACTCTTGCCCATCTTTCCCGAGCCATCCAAGCCAGGAACTTTTACAGACTTATCGCCCAAATGAAACGAGGCTGGTTCCGGGAAAAAGTCTACACCGTAAGTAGAATTAAAACGACGAGCAAAACGACGAGCCATCTCCATATTCTGCTCTTGATCCTTACCAACAGGCACTTTCAATGCCTTATGAATAATAATATCAGCAGCCATCAGAGTCGGATAAGTCAACAATCCGGCACTCACACTATGTTTGTTACCCTCATTAAAAATCTCTTTCTCTACATCACCTTCACTACCCTCACGACTAATGTGCAACTGTTGACGAGCTTTATCCTTAAAAGAAGCCGTACGCATTAACTCACCGATTCCGGCATTCATGTTCAAATATAGGTACAACTCAACTACTTCTGGAACATCGCTCTGTATATAGATGGTAGCCTTCTCTGGGTCAATACCACAAGCCAAATATTCCGCAAGGATGGTCTTTACACTATTACGTATATTATCTGGATGCGGGTGAGTAGTTAACGAATGCCAATCAGCGATAAAGAAAAAGCAATTATACTCATTTTGCATCTGCAAAAAGCTCTTTACCGCTCCGAAGTAATTGCCTAAATGCAAATTACCTGTTGGTCTAATTCCACTTACTACTGTTTCCATGTTTTTTATTTTTATTTTTCGATTGACGCAAAGATACAAATATTCTTATACATATTGTATATAGACCTATTCAAGCATTCGAATTATGCTTTATCATGACCTTTATAACATCCTCATCAAAAACAGACACAAGAATGTGCAAAAAACAGTACTTCACCATAAGTATTTTGTTCCTCTAAAAAGCAGGGTCCTTTATAGAAATAATTTGACGATCTATCAAAATCGCGATTCAATACGAAAATTGTACTTTTGCGAATAAACAAAACTGCTTATTATGAATACTAAAGTAAAAGGTTACATCTTAGGAGCAATCGCCGCAGCCACTTACGGCATGAATCCACTATTCGCACTTCCACTCTACAAGGCTGGCATGAATCCGGATTCAGTTTTATTCTTTAGATACTTGTTCGCCATTCCCGTATTAGCGATCATGATAAAAGCAAGAGGACGCAACTTCAAGCTAAAGAATAATGAGGTCATTCCACTAATCATTATGGGACTACTTGTCTCTTTCTCCTCTCTCGCTTTATTTCTCAGCTACAATTACATGGAAGCCGGTATCGCATCAACACTACTATTTGTTTATCCTATTCTTGTAGCTATTATTATGGCATTAATTTTCAAAGAAAAAATCTCTATACTAACCACACTCTGTATTATACTCGCTGTCGGTGGCATCACTCTTCTTTATAAAAGTGAAGACGGCACAACCCTCAGCCTCACAGGTATATTACTTGTGTTGGGATCAGCCCTCTCCTACGCCATCTACATTGTCGGCGCAAACCGTCCATTATTAAAAGGTATCGCTACCTTAAAACTCACATTCTACGTATTACTCTTTGGTCTAACACTTTTTATTGCACGCATAGATTTCGGGAAAAGTCTGCTTATCCCGGAAGAATGGTATTTATGGGGCAATCTATTGGCTCTTGCCATCTTTCCCACTGCGATCTCATTTCTCTGTACAACATTGGCCGTTCAATATATTGGCTCCACGCCAACCGCCATTCTCGGAGCCTTAGAACCACTAACCGCCATTTTTTTTGGCGTCACGATCTTCGGTGAAGCGCTAACACCCCGCCTCTGCTGCGGCATCATCATGATCATTTTAGCCGTAACACTTATAATTGCAGGCAGCAATGTTACCGCATACTTAGTACGTTTCCGCAAGCTATTTCCTAAACTACCTCTAAAAAGAATCAGAAAACAATAGCGAGCCTTACCTACTGGAAAACCTCGCACAAAAACATCTCTCCTAAAAAATATAGCCTATTTTCAATAATTAGCCGAGAACAAATGTTGCACGGTAAAACATAAATCCATATCTTTGCCGAAATTTTGAGGAGAGAGTAAATGACAATAAAGGCACATAAAGACAACCCGAAGAATCATACCGATTACGTATCGGATGTCAAAGTTCTTTTCTCTATTTTACGGGATTATAATTTGTTTATATAAGATGCGTTGGTTATTTTTACTAACGCATTTTTTTTGTGCCCACAGGTCAGGAAAACAGTAAATAAGATATTAATACAGAATCATTATAACAAATAAAAACAACCCAATTACTATGTCGAAAAGTGGTATCAAAAAGGTAATCGTCTTGGGCTCGGGTGCCCTAAAGATCGGACAAGCCGGAGAATTTGACTACTCTGGTTCACAAGCATTAAAGGCCCTGAAAGAGGAAGGAATCAGTACCGTATTGCTCAATCCGAATATTGCGACTATCCAAACATCCGAGGGAGTAGCAGATAAGGTCTATTTCTTACCTATTACTCCTTACTTCGTAGAGGAAGTTATCAAGAAAGAACAACCAGACGGAATCCTATTGGCTTTTGGTGGCCAAACCGCTTTAAATTGCGGAACACAGCTTTATACCAGCGGAACATTAGCCAAATATGGCGTTAAGGTGCTTGGTACATCTGTCGAGGCTATCATGTACACTGAAGACCGTGACCTATTTGTTAAGAAACTAAATGAGATCGATGTTAAGACTCCAATCAGCCAAGCTGTAGAAAGCATGGATGACGCAGTAGCTGCTGCACATAAGATTGGATTCCCCGTCATGATCCGTTCAGCCTATGCTTTAGGAGGTATGGGTAGCGGTATCTGTAAAGATGAGGCAGAACTTCGCACATTGGCAGAAAGCGCATTCGCTTACTCTCCCCAAATTTTAGTTGAGGAATCCCTAAAGGGTTGGAAAGAGATAGAGTTTGAGGTTATTCGCGACAAGAACGACCATTGCTTTACGGTAGTTAGCATGGAGAATGTCGATCCTCTAGGCGTACACACCGGCGAAAGTATCGTTGTTGCCCCAACCTGCTCACTGACAGATAAAGAATTAAATCTATTAAAAGAACTCTCCACAAAAACTATTCGTCACCTAGGCATCGTTGGAGAATGCAACATACAATATGCTTTCAACTCTGAAACTTGCGACTATCGTGTTATCGAAGTAAACGCACGCTTGAGTCGCTCATCAGCGTTAGCATCTAAAGCCAGTGGCTATCCATTAGCTTTCGTTGCCGCTAAATTGGCATTAGGTTATGGCCTGGATGAAATTGGCGAAATGGGTACACCATATTCAGCATATAAAGCACCTGAGGTAGACTACATGATTGTAAAAATCCCGCGCTGGGACTTAACTAAATTTGTTGGCGTAAGCCGTCAAATAGGCTCCAGCATGAAGTCTGTCGGAGAAATCATGTCCATAGGTAAAAGCTTCGAGGAGATCATGCAAAAAGGTCTACGTATGATCGGACAAGGTATGCACGGTTTCGTTGGGAACAATGACATTCACTTCGACAATCTAGATGAGGAGCTGGCGAACCCTACAGACTTACGTATCTTCGCTGTAGCACAGGCTTTAGAGCAGGGATATAGCGTAGACAAAATCCACCAATTAACGAAAATAACTCGTTGGTTCCTAGAAGGATTGAAAAACATCGTAGACTATGCTAACGTATTAAAGAAATACAACAAAATAGAAGATCTACCTGAAGATGTATTGCGAGAAGCAAAACGTTTAGGATTCTCTGATTTCCAAATTGCCCGCTATGTAGAGAATCCAGCCGGCAACATGGAGAAAGAGAACATCCGTGTACGTAACCTTCGAAAAAAACTTGGTATCTTACCAAGCGTAAAACGAATTAACACAATCGCTTCTGAGCATCCAGAATTGACGAACTACCTATACATGACATACGATGGTACGCCTCATGATATCAACTATTATCCAAACGATAAAAACGTAATCATTTTAGGCTCTGGCGCATACCGAATCGGATCATCTGTAGAGTTTGACTGGTGTTCTGTAAATGCTGCTCAAACAGCTCGTAAATTGGGCTATAAGTCTATCATGATCAACTACAATCCTGAGACTGTGTCTACAGACTATGATATGTGTGACAGACTTTACTTTGACGAACTTTCATTTGAACGCGTATTGGATGTCATCGATTTAGAGTTGCCCAAAGGCGTAATCGTGTCTGTAGGAGGTCAAATTCCGAACAACTTGGCCATGAAACTACATCGCCAAAATGTTCCGGTATTAGGAACATCACCTCTATCTATCGACCGTGCTGAAAACCGCCATAAGTTCTCCGCTATGCTAGATTCTCTAGGCATCGATCAGCCTCGTTGGGCCGAACTTACTAGTATGGAAGAAATTGACGACTTCATCAATAAAGTCGGCTTCCCTATTTTAATCCGTCCATCATACGTTCTTTCAGGAGCAGCAATGAATGTCTGCCATACAAAAGAGCAAATGATCGAATTCTTAGATTTAGCGGCTAAAGTATCTAAAGAATATCCGGTAGTTGTATCAGAATTCATGCAAGGTGCGAAAGAAATTGAGTTTGACGCAGTAGCAAGAAATGGAGAAATCGTTGAATATGCAATTTCAGAACATATCGAGTTTGCGGGTGTTCACTCCGGAGACGCAACTTTAGTATTCCCGGCTCAAAAGATTTACTTCGAGACTGCTCGCCGTATCAAGAAAGTCAGCAAGATGATCGCAAAAGAATTAAATATAAGTGGACCTTTCAACATTCAATTCTTAGCGAAGAACAATTATGTAAAAGTTATCGAATGTAACTTACGTGCTTCTCGTAGCTTCCCATTCGTATCAAAAGTATTGAAACGCAACTTCATTGAGACTGCTACCCGCATCATGCTTGACGCTCCTTATACTCAACCGGACAAGAGTGCGTTCGACATCGATTGGATTGGTATCAAGGCTTCTCAATTCTCTTTTGCTCGTTTACATAAGGCTGATCCTGTTTTAGGCGTAGATATGAGTTCTACCGGAGAAGTTGGATGTATTGGCGATGACTTCAATGAGGCTTTATTATCCGCAATGATCGCTGTTGGTAACAATATTCCTAAAAAGAATATTCTTGTATCTTCTGGCGCAGCGAAAAGTAAAGTCGACTTACTTGACCCTTGCCGTATGTTGGATGAAAAAGGTTATACAATCTATGCTACTAGCGGTACAGCTAAATTCTTAAATGATAATGGAATCAAAGCAACAACTGTTTGTTGGCCAGATGAACATGGTGAATTAAACATCATGGACATGTTTAGCAAACATATCTTCGAATTGGTTGTTAACATCCCGAAAGATCATAGCAAACGTGAATTAACAAATGGATATAAGATTCGTCGTGCAGCTATTGATCATAACATTCCATTGATCACAAACGCACGCTTAGCTAGCGCATTCATCAATGCCTTCTGTCATATGAGTATTGAAGATATACAGATTAAGAGCTGGCAAGAGTACAAATAATCAAAAATTGATTATATTTGCACATGTAAATAAATCAGAGACAAGGTTAAAAAGCCTTGTCTCTACATTTTAAAGACCATGTATAGACGATTACCATTCATCATATTATTCTTATTTGCGGTTTTCGCCTTACAAGCGTCAATAGTCGTTCCTCCATCTATCCTTGTACAAAACTATACCGTCGATGACTATAAAGCTAGCTGTCAAAATTGGGATTTAGCCGTTTCTTATTATGGTGTTTTATATGTAGCAAATAATTCCGGTCTTCTTACATTTGATGGCAACACATGGCGTATTCATAGTTTACCCGACAAAAGTCCTATCTATAAAGTAACCTATCACAACGATACTATTTATACAAAAGGAGAATCATCTCTTGGCTTTTGGCTATACAATAAATATAAAAATCTAGAATATCATCCCATAGACACTCTCCCTTCTTTTATCAATTTTGATAATCCAAAAACAAAATACTTTATTCCTGAAGAAATTCAAAAGAAAGACCCCACAGACTTCGCTAGCGCAGAAGGTCTCCATTTTACAGGGACAACAATGTCTGGAATTTATATAACAAACGATGAAGGAGAAGTCTTTCAACATCTATACATTAACAATCAGTTACAAGACGATATTGTCCGATCAATCTGTGTACAAGATGATAACCTCGTCTGGCTCGCACTCGATAATGGAATTTCACAAATAGATATTAATCCTCCTATTGCCATGCTTGGTAAACGCAATTTGATTGGGAAACTTAAAGATGCCGCTAAATACGACAATCAACTTTACGTTCGAACTAATACGGGCTATTTTACCCGAAGCCTTACTTTTGGTGATAAGTTTGTTCCTATCACAAAAGAAGAAGGAGAATTCTATATACGACCTGATAAAAAAACAAACGCTCCCAATCTCAAAGATCTATTCAAAGATTCAGAAGCTTTAGGTATATTTGCCAACGCAGAAGACATCTATCCTATACCCAATAATCATTATTGGCTTACTTACCAAAACGAAGCTGGACTTTTTCATCTCGACAATGGAATTGTCTCTTTAAAATGTCGTATCCTATTCGATAATTATAAGCTAAACTTGGTAACAAACGGTAAACGAATTATACCTCTTAATGATTCGCTTTTTTTAGTATCAGCTATGCAAGGAACATTACTAATCAACACAAGACAACTTATTGAAGGTAGCCTTGGTAGCCTTAGTGTTCCAAAACTAACACACATAAAATACCAAGACCAAAAAGGTGTACACTTTTTGCCACCCGATACAGAAAAAATATCTCTACCACATAATTTCCAAGAACTATCTCTTTATGTTGGAACAACCGTATTCACTCCCAACCACCAAATTAGCTATATGTTAGAAGGAGTATCCACCAAATGGTCTCCCTGGCAAAAAGACGGAGAGATAAATTTTCTACAATTACCACCAGGAACATACGAACTTCATGTACGTAAATATGTAATTCGAGGCCCTTTTCCTGAATTAACCATACCCATCACTGTCCGCGCCCCATGGTATAATACTATTTGGGCTTATTTCATATATATCGCATTAATATGGATTATTATTCAAGAAGGCTTCCGTCTTCATGCGCATAACTTGCACAAAAAAGAACAAGATCGACTACAGGCAGAACGACAGGCCGAGCAACAAAGATTGCAACAGCTAAAAAGTGAAATGCTGGAAACAGAATTGCAAAATAAAAACAACGAACTAACGCTCCAAACCACAGCGTTAGTGAAAAGAAATGAAGCGATCCAAATGCTATTGGAAGAATTGGACAAGCAAAAAAATACTTTAGGTGACCAATATCCAACTAAATTATACAAACATCTACGTTCACTCATGGAAGCAACACTCAACAATCAAGCTGATTGGGTACAATTCGAAAGCTATTTCAACAGCGCACACCAAAACTTCATGGAACGACTACGACAAAAATATACTGACTTAACTGCAGGTGATTTGCGCATCTGTTGCTTACTTCGCATGAATCTTTCAACAAAAGAAATTGCATCATTAATGAATGTATCTATACGTGCTATCGAACTTCGTAGATACCGGTTAAGGAAACGTTTATTTTTAGATAGCGATATAAATCTCGTTGATTTTCTCATGAAATTCTAAATCTCTCAACACCTTTTATCTAAAAAATATTAATATACTGATAATCAGCAATATAAAATAATATTACATTCAAAATGAGAAAGTAATGTAGTAGTACTTTCTAATTAAAAAACTATTTGTGAAAGCCTTGTAGTAGTATTTTTTTATGCACATATCCCTTAATTCCATTTTCTTTGTGTTGTATTTAAATCTTAAATTCTTTTGACATGATGAAAGACGAACTGGAGACACAATTAGATGCATTGGAGAAGAAAGGGATCAATAGAAGACATTTTTTCAAACTATTAGCTGCCGCTGGATTTATAGCGGGTACAAATATCAATAGCGCAAACGCTTTTTCAAGTAACGCTAAAGGGAAAATTGTCATTATTGGAGGAGGTGCTGCAGGTATTAGTATGGCTTCTCGCTTAAAACATTGGCTCGACAAACCTGATATCACGCTTATAGACCCCAGTGACCGTCAATTCTATCAACCGGGATTTACATTGATCGCATCAGGTGTATACAAACCAGATGATGTTTGGAAAAGACAAGAAGATTGTATGCCTAGTGGCATCAACTGGATCAAAGATTCAGTTGTTGCTATCGACCCTGTTTGGAATCAGATTACAACAAAAGATAATGGTAAAATCACATATGACTTCCTTGTGCTTACACCAGGATTGCAATGCAATTGGGATAAGGTAGAAGGAATCACTCTTAATACATTAGGTGAAGGAAATGCAAATTCCATTTATGATTTTGTTGGAGCACAAAAAACATGGAAAGCGATCCAAGAATTTGCTAAAAAAGGAGGAAAAGGTATTTATACAGATACTTATACAAAGCATAAATGCGGAGGAGCGCCCAAAAAGATTTGCTTACTAACAGAGCACTATGCTAGAAAGCAAGGAACTCGAGAGAAATTACAATTTAATTATTATACAGCATCGAAAGAGTTATACGATATTCCGTATTTCACCCCTCGATTGGAAGAGATTTATAAAGAGCGCAATATTCCTATCAATTTGAATGTACGCGTAAAGGGGGTCGATACAGCCGCAAAGCAAGTTCATTTTGAAAAGATAGAAAAGAAAGGCGATGAAAAGATCGTAACTTCTTTTGTTGAAGATTACGATTTCTTACATTTTACTCCTCCTATGTCCGCACCAGACTTTGTCCGTGACGCAGGATTAGGATGGACAGAAGGGAAATTAGCAGCAGACGCTTGGGTTATGGTAGATAAAGAAACTCTTATCCACAAAAAATACCCCAATATTGTCTCCCTTGGCGATGTCGCAGGAATCCCAACAAGTAAAACATCAGCCGCTATTCGCAAACAAGTCCCTATCGCAGCAAAAAACTTAATTGCCTTAATGGAAGGTAAAGAGCCTACAGAGAAATATAATGGTTATGCGGCTTGTCCAATCGTTACGGACTATGGTCATGTATTACTTTGTGAATTTGATTACGAAAAGAAACCGGATATCACTTTCCCGTTCTCTTTACTCGATACATCAAAAGAACAATGGTTAGCTTGGTTATTAAAAGTATACATTTTGAAGCCAATGTATTTCTATGGCATGTTAAATGGTTATGTATAAACAACTAAACTCCCTATAATTTCGAATGCCAAACTACAAAGCCCCGAATTTCAGTTGTAAGAAATCGGGGCTTTTTTCGCTATTAAGTTTAAGCATTACTAATATTATCTAGAACACATCTTGTGATAATAGCGAGGCTCGTAATTAGGCAAAAGATCAGGATGAAAAATCCATATCAGATCTTTCAATAGATAATCAGGATGCAATGGGAACTCCTCATAATAAGGGACTACACTCGTATTACACGCAAAAACAGCTTGCCGTTTAAAAGCGTCAAAATTAGCATATGGCGTATACTCAGAACGCAAATCCTCATAGGTCATCTCTGTTTCTTGATTATATTTCAATAACCACAAATCCGCATGAATTGCTTTTTCAAACACTGTCTCAAAAGCCAAAGGCGTACTACCCGATCCCGGCAACTCCTTAAAGATATAATCAGCTCCTGCATCTTCAAATAAATGAGCCATATAACTATCTCCTGCCGGCATATACCAAGAAGAGCCAAAACATTTCTCCGAGAAAACTGTCGGCCGTTTATCTACTCGATCAGCTAAAGCTTTTAAAGAGATATAAGATTCTTCTGTTTGAGAAAAAATTGAATCCGCCAAAGCTTCCTCTCCAAAGAGCAAGCCATAAAAACGAATCCATTCTGTCCGTCCCAAAGGCAACGATTCCATATAATCAGCTCCCTCAACAATTGGTATTCCTATCTTTTCCACTGGACCATAACCACTATTCTGAAATGGTGAAGCAATCACCAACTCTGCGCCAATCTCTATCATTTTCTCTATATTAGGAGAGGTCGCCTCTCCTAGATCAGCAATATATCCAGTTTTAACACCTTCCTGAATAGAGGAAGTATTCATATAACGAGGCTCACATACTCCAACAATTTGACTCGTTTTACCCAACTGATCAATGATTGCAGCATGAACAGATGTATAAACCACGACTTTTCTTACAGGCGTTTTTATAATTGTTCCTTTAGGCAATCCCTCTGGAAGTTTTGCTGACCTATCAACCAATAAATAACGCTGAAGAAGACGTGTTGTATCCCACGGATCACGCACTTCTACCTGTGTATATTTTTCGTTACGCTTAATTGAAAAACCTTTAGCGTAATGAATCGAATCAGATACACACGACTCTTTAAACGAAGCTCGCTCCTTGGAAGAGGTACAAGCCATCAACCAAAGAGCGAACATTAACCATATACATTGTTTCATATCACTTGACAGCATAACAAATGCTCATAGGAGCATATCCATTTGCGTCGATAGAATTGATTTGCTTTCCATCTTTATCGAAGAAATAGAGTGTACCTGTACTATTATAAGGACCATCAGCAATACAAATCTCATGAGAGATAGGATCAACACCTAATGAAGTTGGAGACTCTAATTTTGTTATATCCGCCAAATCAGGAACCTCTAACTTGCCTGTTAAAGCATCATAAACAGCCAATGACGCTTTCTCTCCATACTGAGCATAAATGACATACAATTTATCATTTACAATACGTATCAACGTTCCATTTCCTATTGTTTTCACATCTCCAGTTACCGCATCAATTCGTTGAAGCGTATTCTTAACATCTTTATAATCACCCATTGATACAACATATACATTACCCTTGCTATCGGCCTGCATTGAAACAGGGTTTATGATTACATCTATATCTTTCTCCTTTGTAAATGTTTCCAAATCCAAAACAGAAACTGTTTTGCCATAATTTGGATAATCCATACCTCCTGAGTTTGCCACATAAAGCTTTCCGTTTGTTGCTACTATCTCCTCCGGATAACGTCCAACAGACACCGTTTTCTCTATACTTAAAGTTGTAGTATCCAAAGAAGCTACAGCATGACCATTATAATAAGAGACATAAACCTTTCCATCCGCAGCAGTTAAACAACGAGGATTCATCGGCTGACCTTTTTCTGTCGTATCAATACTTTTTAATAATTTACCATCTTTATCCAAAACCGAAATACGGTTAGAAAAAGTTACGGCCACATAAATTTTTGAACCATAAATCAACATTTGCTGCGCAGATTCACCCAAAGAGCTGCCATTCGCCTGAGAATATAAATCTTTTGACAATTCCTTCGTCTGATAATCATAATAATGAATCGAAGAATTATTTTCACCATTACTACCTCTATTCAACAAATAAAAACCATTCACCTCTTCCGGTTGTGGATTTGATTCTAACGAAGTCTCATCATCATCGTCACAAGATACAAACGAGCCACCCATAAATGCGCTGAAAATAGCTACATAAAGTAATTTTTTGAAATCCATCATTCTTTCTATAATTTTAAATTATTAATAAATAAATCGTACACTAGCCCGAAACGAGCGTCCAGGCATTGGATAATAGCGGATTACATCATAATTAACATTCCCCAAATTAATTACATCCGCTTGAAAACGAAGCGAACAACTTCTAAAAACGAATGTTCGATTAGCAGACAATTGCTGCTCTACATATCCGTCAATTAAATTCATATCTATATTCTGAGACAATGAATAACGGTCACTGACTCCCGTCAATCCCCAACTCAAATTCACCCATGGATTTTCAAACGAAAGTGTTACACTTCCAGAATGTCGAGGCGTATATGGAATCTGATCTTTATAAATTTTAGAGTCTTTATCTGTCACATCGACCGAATGCTGATACATGTAAGAAGCCTCTACACGTACTGAACATTTTCTTGGCAAAGCAAATCTAGATGCAAAATTAACATCTAAACCCGCAATATTCACTTTCCCCCTATTCATCATTTTCCAAATGAACATAGTAGGAATCGCCACAATCTTATCAGAAACTTTATTAAAATAAGCATCAGTTGTCAAACTCAAATAATCCAAGCATATAGATGGATAACTGGCATTCCACGTTAATCCCACATTATATTGAGTAGCTCTCTCTGATTTTAAATCCTTATTACCCATACGGTCATAATAAAGATCATTAAATGTTGGTACTCGAAAAGCATCTTTAAGCGAAGCTCTCAAACGCAAATTCTGATCACGGAATATTTTCCATGAAGCACTTAAGGCTGGTGAAAAACGCTTACGATCTGCTGCAGCTTCTCCAAATTCCAAATGCTCTGTTAAATAAGTTCCCAACAAACTGGCTGTCACTGTAAATCTATCATTTTTATATTGTGCAGCTAATACGCTTAAGGATGTATAACGTGTTGGGTACGGACATTTCGGAGTAGTTGCATCTAAGGTATTGACAAAAAAATCTTCAGCAAACGAAATAGATACTCGCTTCCATGGCTGATATAACAATGCGGCAGATACATAATATTCTCTTTGCGTATAAACATCTACCTGTTTTCCATCGATATATGCGCTATGAAAATCTTTATAACGTGTCCAAGCATAATCAAACTTTCCATGAGCTTTAAAAGATAAGCGATCTGAAAAACGATTCTCATACGACACTTGCACAAAGCCATTCCTGTTTTCCAGTCGTTCCTTATGATAATCATTATACAAAACAACCGATCCCGGCAATCCTCGATCCGAATTAAACCAATAGCCCTTCACATTTAAACGACCTCTACGCTTAAAGTTCCACAACAAATTCAACTCACTGCGCCATGTCTCTATGTCACTATTATGTCGTTTTTCTCGAGTAACAATATTCCCATTTTCTAACGTATATGGATACATTCCATCTGCCCGCATCCAATCCACATCAGCGACAGCCGCCAATAAACTTCCTATCTTCTGCTCATAGCGTAACGTAGGATTTACTAAGCCAAACGAACCTGCTTTCACTTGCGCACGTAGATGAAATGGACGTTTATCAAAATCAGGCCTCGCCGTCTGTATATTCAATACGCCCGATGAAGCAAACATACGAGCTGTCTGAAAAATATCATCAGACTGTCCTATCGACAATGAAACCATATCCACATTATCTAACGAAAAACGACTAATGTCCACTTGTCCTCCTTGTGCATCCGTAATAGTCACACCATCATATCCAACAGCTGTGTGTTTCGCACCCAAACTTCGCACAGAAACAGTCTTCAAACCACCAATACCACCATAATCTTGCACAGAAACTCCTGAAAAACGTTTCAATACATCTGACAAATCATACGCTCCCAACCGATCAATACTCGCATGATCCATCACTTGTAACGGAGCAGACTCACGCATAATAGCAGGACGAGCCTTTTCTACAACCTCAACACCAGAAAGGTTATGATAGGAAAGCGTATCGATCTGCTGGGCAGAAACAATATTCCAAGAAATGAGACCTGTGCAACAGAGACAAAAGGTCTTTATCAAATATATATATCGCATAATCTTATTGGTTTATCGCTACCTTCACCCGAGACAACGTATAACAACAATCATGGCAGGTTTTCTGACTTTATCCACCCTTTTTCGGCTACCTTCCCACCTTTCAAAAGGCAGTGGCAACTGGTTTGCCTGGGTTTATTGGATTTACAGCTACGGGTACAGTTCCGGATTTACACCGAATTCCCTTTTACTAGATATCCTTGGACTCAAAGACATCTACACCTTGATCGCCCACAAATATACGCTTAAAACATATATCTAAATACTTTTTCACAAACGATATTTCTTTCAAACGCAATTTATTCGTAAAATAAATAATTCAGAACTTACATTCCTTCATTTCCCCTGTTCCTTTTCAGTGACTTTTTCTGCAATAGCAATGCGGTAAACTCTGTTTTTAATATCATATCGACAAAATTACTTTTAAAGTAAAAATCCTCCGGAGAATCACTTCTGCGAAGGATTAAGAGTTTACACAATTCTTGATCAACCTATTCCTTGGGTCGTCCAAGTCATTTTTTGTAAAAAACACTTATGCAATTAGGAGTAAAAAAACAATATCATCAACTGGGCAGTCAAGACCCGTAAAAACATCGTAAGAGGATAAACAGTCGCATAACTAATTGCAGGAGCATCATTCCCCGCACTCATATTTGAATAGGCCAATGCAGGTGGATCTGTCGTACTTCCAGCAATCAACCCCATTAACGTGAAATAATTTAACTTATAAACATATCGACCCAAACAACCAACGACTAAAAGAGGTACTATCGTGATGATAAATCCATAACCAATCCACGCAACACCACCCTTATTAACAATCGCATCTACAAAACCATCGCCGGCACTTAATCCCACACATGCTAAAAAAAGTGTAATACCTAATTCACGCAAAAGCAAATTAGAACTTTGTGTTGTATAAGTAATCAATTTATAGCGATACCCAAAACGACTAATCAAAATCGCCACAATTAATGGCCCTCCCGCTAGGCCCAATTTTATAGGCTGTAGAATACCCGGAAAACTAATTGGCAAACTGCTCATAATAATACCCAATACAATCCCAACAAATATTGTGATTAGATTCGGCTCATTTAAACGCTTTATGGAGTTACCCAATGTCTCCGACACCTTTTCAACCGCCAATTCACTACCAACCACTGTTAAACGATCACCTATCTGTAAAACCAAACTTGGTGTAGCCACTAACTCTAATCCAGCACGATTGATACGTGTCACATTTATGCCATGCAGACGACGTAATTGCAATGATCCCAAAGTCTTTCCGTTAATCTCATGACGCGTAACCAATATTCTCCTACTAACAAACTGACTTTCAGCAGGAATCCATTGTTTACGATCCATTTGTATTTCCCTTCCTATAAAAATAGAAATCGCAGCAACATCATGTACTGTCGTAACTACAAAAATCTTATCATTTTCATTCAAAACCGTATTACCTGAGACAATCTCTATTTTATTTGTTCCATGACGCATAATACGTGAGATCACAAACTCTCGATGCTCCAAAAACTTCGACAACTCTCCAACAGAATGACCAAATATAGCAGGATTTTTCACTTCCAATGAAACAGGAACAGCCTCTGACTCTGTGTCCGCTTCCAATTTTAACTGTTCATTTTCCTTTACGAAAGAAACTCGAAATACATAACGTATAAACAACATAGAGAGAATAATTCCTATCACACCTAACGGATAAGCAACCGCATAGCCTAAAGCAATCGTCTCGTCTGTTATGCCTGTCATATCCGAACAAGCTTGTTGCGCCGCACCTAATCCCGGTGTATTCGTCACAGCTCCAGATAAGATACCAACAATCGTAGTAATAGGGACTCTCTCGATAAAATGAATAGCTAATGCTATCAGTACCCCTAAAAAGACCACCGCACAAGCCAATAAATTCAATGTTACGCCACCCTTCCTAAAAGAGGAGAAAAAGCCAGGACCTACCTGCATGCCTACAGAATAAACAAAAAGTATCAAACCAAACTCTCTAAAGAAATGTATTACGGCAGAATTTACCATAAAGCCACAATGACCTAGTAATATGCCAACAAACAAAACCATTGTAACACCAAGCGATATTCCAAAAAACTTGATCTTCCCTAATAGAATACCAACAGCTATAATAACTGACAATAAGAAAATTGAATGACCAACTCCCTCACCTCACAACAATTCATTTATCCATTCCATATCTATATTTTCTCTGTATTAAATTCAAGGAAAATATCCCCGGCGAATCACTTCGGCGGAGATACACTTGTTGAACATTAAATATTCCCAGCACAAACTGGTCTCCCATTTTTAACTAACAACATTTACTAAATATCTAACTCTTTTGGCAAATAACTTTTCGGAATATCAAACGAATAGAAAGTTCTTTGAATATAAAGTAAACAATCTAAACAAATACTATCCACCACATAGTGCGAACAAACAAATCGCTTTTGAATTTCATCCAAATGGGCGAATACATCTTTTCCTTCCTGAGACAATGTCACAGGCCAATCAAATGTCGCGTGACAACGCGAACATACTTTTTCCATACGAATTGCTTTTTTAAGATATTGCTTATCCTTTCGTACTGTTTTCCTAATCCCTCGAGCAAAAACAGACTTTAATGAGCGGCAGGTCTTCTGACTTACTCCCACCTTGAAGCCTTCCCGGCAAATACCAGTGGCAATGGAGTGTTTCAAGATGTATCGGAGCTTCACAGCAGCGGGACTGTCCGGGATTTACACCCGATTCCCTTTTAATCCGCATATCCGAACGGAGTATGCGAAACCGATCTGATGGCAAAGATAATATTTTCTAGAAATAAGCTTCATCTTTTTACCCTTTTTTGACTCTCTCTAGAAAAAAAATCCCGGGACAACTAACACTGTCATCCCGGGATTCCCTATACCTTCAGATACTCAACTTCTCTGAAAATTATTTATGTAACACACTACTTACAAAGGAATATTTCCATGTTTCTTTGGTGGATTACTCTGACTCTTGTTTTTCGCCATTTCTAATGCTTGAATCAATTTATAACGTGTATCTTTCGGCTGAATAACTTCATCAATAAAGCCCTGTTCTGCCGCACGATATGGATTAGAGAATTTTTCTGTATATTCTTGAATAGCCTCTTTTTTCTCCTCTTCACTTGCGTTACGATATAATATATTCACAGCACCTTCAGCTCCCATTACAGCAATTTCTGCCATTGGATAAGCTAAATTAATGTCAGCTCCTGTCGGCTTACTTGCCATCACAATATATGCACCGCCATAAGCCTTACGAGTAATCAACGTAATTTTAGGAACTGTTGCCTCCGCATAAGCATAAACAATTTTAGCACCATGCCGAATAATTCCTTCATGCTCTTGTGTACAACCCGGTAAAAATCCTGGTACATCTTCAAATGTAATCAATGGAATATTAAAACAGTCACAAAAACGAATAAAACGAGCCGCCTTATCAGACGCATCAATATCCAATACTCCCGCTAAAAACGCAGGCTGATTCGCAACAATTCCCACTGTACGACCGCCTAAACGAGCAAAACCGACCACGATATTACGAGCAAAATGAGGCATTACCTCAAAGAAATATTGATTATCTACAACAGGCTCAATAATATCTTTGATATCATAAGGAACATTAGGATCTTCCGGTATAACAGTCTGCAAAGATTCTTCCTCACGACGTATATCGTCTGAACAAGCTACCATAGGAGCATCTTCCATATTGTTAGACGGCAAGAAACTCAGGAGCTCACGAATACTCATTAATGTCTCCTCTTCCGTATTACACATAAAATGAGCAACACCACTCTTCGAGCTATGTACCTCTGCACCACCTAAAGACTCTTTATCTATCACCTCATGTGTAACAGCTTTAACCACATCTGGACCTGTGATAAACATATGACTCTGCTCTTTCACCATAAAGATGAAATCTGTCAATGCAGGAGAATAACAAGCTCCACCCGCACAAGGGCCTAATATTGCAGATAACTGAGGTACGACTCCTGAAGCCATCGTGTTCTGATAGAATATAGAAGCATAACCTGCCAAACTATTCACACCTTCCTGAATACGAGCGCCACCCGAATCATTCAATGCTATAATTGGAGCGCCATTCTTTAACGCAAGCTGTTGTACTTTCACTATTTTAGCGGCATTGGTAGCACTCAAAGTTCCACCAAATGCAGTAAAATCATATGCATAAAGAAAGACTAAACGACCATCAATTTTACCATAACCCGTAACCATTCCATCTCCAGGGATCTTTTTTTTATCCATACCGAAGTTCGTACAACGATGCACCACAAATTTATCCAATTCATTGAATGTACCCTTATCCAACAACATCTCGATACGTTCACGGGCCGTCATACGTCCAGACGCATGCTGCTTTTCAATGCGACTCAATCCGCCACCTAACGAAGCCTCTTTATCCAAGGCCTCGAAATTCTCATATAATTGTTCCCTATTCATCTCCTTCTTCTTTTAAAATCTCTAAAGTCATAAGCACTTGATCCTTATCTACCGAATCTCCTTCTGCGATCAAAATATCTTTCACCACACAAGGTGAGCTTACTTTATAATTACTTTGCATCTTCATCGCTTCAAGCACTACAACAATATCACCTGCCTCCAAACGATCACCTTTCACTACCGGAATCTTTACAACCTTACCTGGCATTGGCGCTATAATCTTATCTGCTTGTTTCTCATCTGTGCTCTTACGCATTCGTAAATACTTTTTCTGCGAATCAACAATATCTACATGATAAGAACGATAAAACATATTTACATCATAGCTCTTATGATCATCACCTGGGATAATCTCCGCATTAAATGAATTCCCATCATGTAAGATAGAACAACTACCATTTTCTGCCATCACGATATCCACGTCATAAGGCTTTCCATCAATCGAAAGGGATACTTTATTTCCCTCTTTGCTGACCAACGTCACGTCGGCCACCCTATCTCCGATATGTATTTCCATTTATTCGTCTCTCTCTTAAATCCGTAAAACACCCTTTCGCAAGCCAAACTCTCTCCAACGGCTAATAGGACGTGCATCTGGAAGTTGAGCCGGAACATTTTCTTCCAAATTCATCAAGTAGTCCATATAAGCAGCAATCATCGCTATATTCTCAATCTCTTCATTATTACCGTTCGAACGCTGTAACATTTTTGCATTCTTAGCGATAAACAATGTGTTATATTCACCTCTAACAAAATCCGGATTATGCATTATACGCTTTAAATAACTTAAATTAGTTTTCAAACCTGTTATCTTATATTCATACAATACACGTCTCATACGTTCTATAGCATATGCACGAGTGGTTGCCCATACGATCAACTTTCCAATCATTGGATCATAATATACTGGAATTTCATAACCTTCATAAACATAGCTATCTATACGAACACCTATACCATTCGGCTCTGTCAATTGACGAATAATGCCAGGTGATGGCATGAAATTATTCTCTGTATCTTCTGCACAAATACGACACTCTATCGCATGACCACGTTGATAAATATCATCTTGATGTAAATGCAACACCTCGTTGTTCGCTATGCGAATCTGCTCTTTTACCAAATCTACACCTACAACCTCTTCCGTAATTGGATGCTCTACTTGCAAACGAGTATTCATCTCCAGAAAATAAAAATGGCGGTTCTTATCCACAAGGAACTCAATTGTTCCAGCTCCTGAATAATTAACCGCCTTAGCTGCTGCCACCGCTTTTTCTCCCATCTCCTTACGCAATTCCGGAGTCAAAAAAGGAGAAGGACTTTCCTCTACTATTTTTTGATTGCGACGTTGCACCGAACATTCTCGGTCAAATAAGTGAATTACATTTCCATAATTATCCCCTAAAATCTGAAATTCAATATGATGGGGCTCTTCTACAAACTTCTCAATATAAACGGTATCATCACCAAAAGAAGATAATGACTCTGAACGAGCTGTATTATAAGCCTCTACCACTTCACTTCTTTCATGAATTAGACGCATACCCTTTCCGCCTCCACCCATTGAAGCTTTCAACATCACTGGATAACCTATCTCATCACATACCCTTAACGCTTCTTCTGCGCTTTGCAAAGGCTGTTCTGTGCCAGGAACGACAGGTACACCTGCTGCAATCATACGCTTACGGGCAGCTATTTTATCACCCATCGCCTCCATTGTTTCCGCAGCCGGACCAATAAAGATCAATCCTTCTTGCTTACAACGACGTGCAAAATCTGCATTTTCTGACAAAAAACCATAACCCGGATGAATCGCGTCTGCATGATGACGCTTTGCCGCAACAATAATGTTATCTATATTCAGATAACTTTCCTTTGAAGCCGCTGGCCCTATTAAAGCCGCTTCATCCGCATACATCACATGACGAGCCGTACGATCCGCCTCCGAATAAACAGCAACGGTTCGAATGCCCATCTCCTTGCATGACCGCATCACGCGAATAGCAATCTCTCCTCGGTTCGCAACAAGTACCTTTCGGATCATGTCACTACGAGAACCAAAATTCTCCATAAATTCTAAACTATTGATCAACATTCTTTTTGCCCTGTTTCCCTATCCCTCGAGTAAAAACAGTATAAACAAGAATGGCAGGTCTTCTGACTGACTCTCACCTCGAGCCTTCCCGGCAGCTAAGGCCAGTGGCGATAGTGTTTTCGAGATGCATTAGAGCTTCACAGCAGCGGGACTGTCCGGGATTTACGCCCGATTCCCTTTTAATTCTCATATACCGAACGATATATGAGAAACCAATTCTCGCAGCAAAGATATAATATTTTTATCATTCACTTGTCTTTTCGCCGTTCTTTTTATCCTTTTGTCTTCAAATAGATGTCTTGTACATGCTTCAATTAAGTAATTAGCTTAATAATCAAATGCTCACCTCTTAAACTGCTTTTTTATCTATTTCACGAACTAATATACAACCTGTTAAAAACATTACATTTTTATTCTTCTATTAAAAGCCCTATACAATTCATTTGATTCCTTATCAAATAAAGTCCGAAACTATACTTACAACCATAATCTCCACATTGTTGTTAGAAAATCTAACAACCTCTATATCATAAATGAGCGAATAATCTTTTACGGTCTAAAACAGAAATTCGCTTATATTTCATCGCAAAACGAATATGCTCTATAAATAGTTCTCGAATAGCGGAATACTGTCCTAATGATCGTCCATTAATAGAAACATTAAAACCCCGATTTTCCAATTGTTGCTTCCAATAAGTAACGACCTCATTTTTCTTTCCTTTTACCAACACAAACATAAACGGAATTAAACACACATCCCGTTTCCCTGCAACTTGCATCTCTAACGTAACATCATCTAGTGTAGGAAAACCTTCTCGAGTACCAATATAATAATTCGCTTTTCCTTTCAACTTAAACATATATCCCAATTTTGCATAAGCAGAATTACTTGCATGGTATGTACCATGAGCCACTAATAAATTTGCAGAAACATTACTAATCGATGCTATTGAAAGAGCTTTAATCACCTCTTCATAATCCCTATCATCATAGAGCAATGGATTCCCAACTCGCAAATCTTTAAATAATCCTTTCATTTTTTCAATCTCTTGCCGTATAGCCTCCATCTCTACCCCTTCGATAATAATCGTTGGTTGTACAATCACATGCGTAAAACCATGATCGCGTAACTCTATTAAAGCATTCACAGGCAATTGCACCCATATTCCTTGAGCTCTTAAACGAGCGACTACACTACGGGCACTATACGCTTGACGAACCTCTACATTTGGGAAAGCACGTTTCACATGATTATTCATCACATCTAGTATTTCCGTTCGAGCTTCAGGATAAGCACTTCCAAAATGAACCATCAAAATTGCAAACTTATCCCCTTTTTCCATACCATCACGAATATCAGCAGCGTGAAACTCACGTCCCGGCTTTGCCCACAAAACACAGACACTGCTGAACAGCAATAAAAAAACAAATATAATTTGTGAACACTTTCTATACATTATATTATATATAACTCAAAAACAAATCCAACTTATCTATCGTTTGAATCGAAGTAATAAACTCACATAACAAGTTCTTCCAGGAGTCAAAGTCGCATAATTATTATTAAAAGGACGATCATCCACATAATCAAACAAATTTTCTATACCAACACTAGGTTCTAGTAAAAAATTCCTCAACCGAAAAATATGACTCGTATTAATATTCCATAAAGAAAATCTTGGAGCATATCCATACGACACAGAATAGCGCTCACCTTGAATTCGTCCATTAAAATTAACATTAAGTCGATATTTATTCCACATATGTGTCCATGCCACCGCTAATGTACCACTATGTTTAACGCTTTTGTCCAACAACTCTTTTTCTCGAACATTTTTACCATCTATAAAACTGTAAGCACTATTGACTGAGAAACCTGCTCCTAAATACGCATTTAATGAAACATTAAATCCTTTAATTTTTGCCTTATCAATATTCGCACGCATTTGAATTTCATCAAAATCTGTTCCATGAACCACATTATAAACATCCCTTTCTTTTGTTTCTAATGTCTTATAATTAATCATATCACGCACATTATTCATAAATGCAGAAACTGAGATAGACAAAGTACGCATTGAATACTCTACATTCAATGTATAATTATCGCTTTTCTCCGGATCTAAATTTGGATTACCTATCGTTAAACGTGTTGCTCCGGCACTCTTCTTTTCAGATTCTGTAAAAAGTTCTTTTAAATCGGGAGAGCGAAAACCAGAAGAATATGATCCCCGAAAATTAAAATTTCCAACCTTATAAAGCAATGCTACATTTGGGATAGCAAAACTTTTAAATTGCTCATGATAGATATAACGTAATCCCACATACGATTGAAAATGCTTATTTATATTTATCTCATCTTGTAGATAAAACGCTAAAGAATACACCTTTTTCCCTTGAATATGATCCGTTTGACTGTTCAGCATCTCTCGAATAAACTCCGAGCCGGCAGATAATTTATTAAACTTTCCCAAGCGAAATATACCTTTCACATTTAAATCATGAAAATGCACACGTTTTGTTATATCAGTTGCGCCATTTCGTTTTCCTTCAAAAAAATCCTTATAGGTACTATAATTATCTGATGTATAATCAGCATTTAAATAGGCACATTTATTAATCATATATTGCACACCTGTACCATATGTAAAAGTTTCTTTTCGCAAATTATAATTCGTCGTATTTACAATATCCATAGGCATTGGACGATCTGTTTTGCGAACATACAAAGAGCCTCTAAGATAAAACGACAATCGATCTGTCGCATCAAATATAAAACGTTGACTTATCACATGCTTATGAAAACCTTCTGATGCTTGCTTATTTGTTCGAACCAACTCTCCTTTACTTTCTACAAAAGGACTTAATTGCCAACCGTCAGCTCGTTGATATTGATAAGAAGTATAAGATGCAAATTTCCCGACATTCACATCTGCAGTTGCAGATTGCTCAAACTGATTTTTACTAGCATAACGACTATTGCTCAACACATTTACTTTATTTTGAACATCATCTGTAATAATATTAATAACCCCCGCAATCGCATCTGATCCATATAAAGCAGAAGCAGCACCATTTAAAATCTCAACCCGTTTTATATTAGACATATTGATACGAGCATAAGCATCATCGCCAGCCAAACGTTTGCCATTCTCCAATACAACAACATACTTTTCTGTTAAACCATTCATATTCATCGTCACTCCTTGCCCATTTTCCATAAAAACAATGCTAGGATTCAGCTTAGTCATCGCATCTTGAAAATCGGTAACATTAGCTTCATGCAAATCCTTTCCCGTTAATACCTTTATAGGAATAGGAGAATCGCTCATACGCCTATGTGACCCCGTACCAGTCACTACTACCTGATTAATATTAATAAATTTTTCTTTTAAACGAATTAAGATATTGTCCATAGAATGATTTACCTCATATGTCGCTTGAGTATATCCCAAATATGTTACACGCAAACAATGAGCACCATCTGACAATATCAAATTAAATTGTCCATCAACATCCGTTGTCGTACCACATAACGACTCCGAAACACGAATATTTGCACCAGAAATAGGGCGATTATTCTCATCAACCACTTTTCCACGCAGACAAACTTGTCCCCAAGCAGTATGCATCATGCAACATGCCACCAATATTGCGCATAAAAATGCTTTTTTCATAAAATGCGATTTGTTAAAATCTATTTCGTATTTCGTCTTCCTGACCCCGGGTATGACGACAATAAAAAGCGCTTGGCAGGTTTCCTGACTTATTTCTAAAAGGATGGCCTTCCTATCTTTCTTTCCTTGACAGTGGCAAGAGATCTATCCTTTTTCTAACGACAACTTACAGTAGCGGGCACTGTTCCGGATTTGCACCGGATTCCCTCTTCATGATATGACCGAACGATCTGTATCATCACCAAAGCAGAAGCAAAAATATAAATTATTTTCTTTTAGCAAAAAGAATATCTTTCCTTACATTCTAAAGATCTTATTAACGAACTTATTAAATACATCTATTTCCCCAAAAAAGAAAACAAAAAGTTTATATTTTAACGCAAAGTTTTCCAAAAAAATATCAATTAACCGAATAACAATTGATTAACATTATTTAATCGACAAAAAGTTTTCCAAAAAGAAAATCATACACTGTTATAGAATACCTTTGCGCACACAATAAAAATAAAAAATAATCCAGGACATGATTCAAACAGTTATTAAACGAGACGGACGTATTGTGGGCTTTAATGAAGAAAAAATAGCCACTGCTATCCGCAAAGCAATGCTACATACGGATAAGGGTGAAGATATACAATTAATCCGTCAAATCACCGACCATATCACATTTAAGGGACAACCACAAATGACTGTCGAAGCAATTCAAGATGCCGTAGAAATGGAGTTGATGAACAGCAGTCGTAAAGATGTTGCAAAAAAATATATAGCGTATAGAAACCAAAGGAGCATTGCACGCCGGGCTAAAACCCGCGATATGTTTTTAGAAATTATCAACATCAAATCGAATGATATTACTCGAGAGAATGCTAACATGAATGCAGATACTCCTGCTGGTATGATGATGAAATTCTCCAGCGAAACAACAAAGCCTTTTGTCGACGATTACTTACTAAGTGATGAGATCAAAGAGGCTGTAGAAAACAACTATCTACACATTCATGATAAAGATTACTACCCAACTAAAAGCTTAACCTGCGTTCAACATCCGCTCGACCGCATCTTAAAAAACGGATTCTCTGCAGGCCATGGCGAATCTCGACCGGCTAAACGCATCGAAACTGCCAGCATCTTAGGTTGCATCTCATTGGAGACAGCCCAAAACGAAATGCACGGCGGACAAGCAATACCTGCATTTGATTTTTATTTAGCTCCATACGTACGTAAAAGTTTCATAGAAGAGGTTAAAACATTGGAAGATTTATATGGACAGGATTTCTCCCATCTTTACAAGAAACCTATTAACGATTACATAACAAAAGAACTCGATAACCTAAGCGGTGAACAACGTATTTTACAACATGCTATCAATCGTACCGTAAGTCGTGTACACCAATCAATGGAAGCTTTTATTCACAACATGAACACAATCCATTCTCGTGGAGGGAACCAAGTTGTCTTCAGCTCCATCAATTATGGAACAGACACTTCTGCAGAAGGACGATGCATCATACGAGAACTTCTAAAAAGCACTTATCGTGGCGTTGGTAACGGAGAAACTGCTATTTTTCCTATCCAAATATGGAAAAAGAAAAGAGGCATAAGCTATTTACCTGAAGATAGAAACTACGATCTATATCAACTAGCTTGCAAAGTAACGGCGCGACGTTTTTTCCCTAACTTCTTAAATCTAGACGCCACATTCAATCAAAGCGAAGAGTGGAAAGCAGATGATCCACAACGCTATATGTATGAGGTAGCGACAATGGGATGCCGTACACGCGTTTTCGAAAACCGTTTTGGGCCGAAAACATCTGTCGGGCGAGGCAATTTATCTTTTTCCACAATCAATATCGTCCGCTTAGCTATCGAATGTATGCACCTGAAAGATAAGGAAAAACGAATCAATCTATTTTTCTCCAAGCTAGACCACATGCTAGACCTCACAGCACGCCAACTACATGAACGCATGGAGTTTCAAAAAACAGCCTACGCTAAACAGTTTCCGCTGTTGATGTCTTCTCTATGGATCGGCTCTGAAAAGCTGAAGCCGTTGGATACTATTGAATCTGTTATTAATCAAGGAACACTAGGCATCGGATTCATTGGACTAGCCGAATGTTTAGTGGCCCTTACAGGTAAGCATCATGGCGAAGACGATAATTCCCAAGCTCTTGGAATCAAAATCGTTACGTTCATGCGTGATCACGCAAACATCTATTCAGAACAATATAAACATAACTACAGCATTCTAGCTACACCGGCAGAAGGACTATCCGGCAAATTCACTCAAAAAGATCGAGAGAAATACGGATCTCTTCCCGGCATCACTGATCGAGATTATTATACGAACTCAAATCATGTACCGGTTTATTATAAATGCAGCGCACGACATAAAGCAGAAATCGAAGCTCCATACCATGACTTGACTCGCGGAGGACACATCTTCTACGTAGAACTAGATGGCGACGCAACTCACAACCCAGAAGCAATCATGAGAGTGGTGGACATGATGGATAAATACAACATCGGATATGGATCGGTCAACCACAACCGTAATCGCTGTTTGGATTGCGGCTACGAAAATGCAACTCCACATTTAGAAGCATGCCCCAAGTGTGGCAGCACACATCTTGATAAACTGCAACGTATTACCGGATATCTAGTTGGAACAACTGACCGATGGAACAAAGCTAAACTGGCGGAGCTAAATGACCGCGTTACACATAATTAATAAAAAAGAAACACATCATGTTATCAATTTTAGATATCATAGAAGATACAACAGTAGACGGTCCGGGATTCCGGACCGCCATCTATGCAGCAGGATGTCCAAATCAATGTCCAGGCTGTCATAATCCTGAGTCATGGAACATAAAAAATGGACATCCAATGGAAACAAAAGAAATTGTCCAAAAAATATTGGCAGACGATTTTGCTAATGTAACATTCAGCGGCGGAGATCCTATGTTTCAAGCAGAAGGATTTATGGAAGTAGCTAAAGCTATAAAAAAACAAAGCCAGAAAAACATCTGGTGCTACACGGGATTTACCTTCGAGCAAATTATCCAATCACCCACACAAACCGCCTTGTTGCGCTACATTGATGTACTAGTTGACGGTCCATTCATCCAGTCTCTACACGATGAAAGCCTACTATTCAGAGGAAGCTCCAACCAACGACTGATAGACGTACAAGCCTCATTAATAGAAAACAAAGTAATACTCTTTCGATACGACCCCTTCATTTAACACTCCCTACATTCACTTTCCGCAAACAAGATATCAATAAATTCCATATCTTCGCGCCAAAATGAGTTTTCCTTACTACTTATACTATTCAAACAGTTACCACAACTACACCCAGTACGGGATTTAGGATATTCAATATAAGAACATATATAAGTAAAGATGACAGACAAGGAAGTGTTGCTATTACGGCGCAAATTAGATCTTTTGCTCCGCACAGGAAAGTTATTGGTAGAAAGCGCCGCAGATACAAACCGTATCGATCGGAACATGAAACGGGTAGCCGCCTTTATGGGGATACCTGAAGAGAAGTTGCACCTAGACATCAGGTGGACCATGATCATGGTCAATGTGAGTGACGAGCGTTATTCTTTCTCTAAATTCCAAAAATGCGAAAAACATGGCATCAACATGACCGCCATCTCTGAAATTAGCAAACTCTCTTGGAGGGCTATTGAGCAAGATTATTCATTAGAACAATATGAAGAAGAACTGGAAAAGATCGCTAGTCGTCCACGTAACTATACTCCTTATTTAGTGGCAATCGGTGCCGGATTTGCTTGTGGAGGATTCTGTAAGTTATTCGGATGCGATTGGATGGCCTTCTTATTTGCCTCTATTTGTGCATTCATCGGATTCCGTGTACGTGCCCGCTGTATTGAAGCAGGATTAAACGTTTACATGAGTATTGCAGCTGCCGCATTTATATCTACATGCTTAGCCTACGCCTCTTCTTTTTCCGGATTGTCAAACACGCCATATCACCCACTATTAGCTTGCGCGCTATTTATTGTACCTGGCGTTCCCTTGATCAATTTTGTGGATGATATGCTAGACAATTACCTGTTAGTCGGAATTACTCGTGCAGCAAATACGGTCATGATGGTTGCCGCCATGACATTTGGTATAGCCTTTGCTATGCGCGTACTCGTCATGAATGATATCGAAATTGACCATAAATTCAGTGAGCTAAGCATGATTCCACATGACCCATATTATGTGTATGCTATTGCAGCTGCTATTGCGGCCGTTGGTTTCTCTATGATTTTTAATATACAACGCCGCTTGTTATGGGTTGTCGCCATCGGTGGTATTATTGCGGTTTGTATCCGTAACTTCGTAAACTTTGAACTTGGATATGGCCCTGTTATAGGATCATTTATGGGAAGTTTTGTAGTCAGCTTAATCGCAGTAAAAGCTGTACACTGGTTTCATGTTCCCAACCACGTGCTAACTATTCCTTCCGTTATTCCAATGATTCCCGGAGTGTTGATGTATCGCTCACTTCTAGCATTCATCAATCTTCATGGTGTAATCGGTGAAGTTACGAACGCATTTTTTAATGGAATCAACTCTGCCCTAATCATTCTTTGCATCTCTTTAGGTGTAGCCGTACCAAACATCTTTGCCCGACGCTACATAGCAAAAGATCGCCGACGCTTTTTGCAAGAAGAGCTAGAGAAGCGCAAACAAAGAGGCAAGTTTATAGAATGGTAAAACTTTGAAAACTAATATATTAAAATAAATCTTTGCTCTTAACTTTTAAATCTTCATTTTTCAAGAGGGTGTTTCAAAACTAAATTAAACCAAAGAAGAACTTTTAATCTGAAACTTGAGCATCCTAAAAAGCAAAAAAAGAGCCGTATCATTACTCGAAACAGAGTTCGATACGGCTCTTTTAAGTTTGGTAGTCACAATCTGTAACTTTTCGGGATGATCATTTTGGTTTTGACACACCCTCTTCTTTATTTCTGTTAGGATGGAGATATTCTGTTTTTGGAAAATTCGTGTTTAAAAAATTGGAAGAAAATGAAACTAGTAGATATCGTTTTAAGTGATTAACTAACGGCTTGTTATTGGAATAGTTAATGGCTGTAGTAGTGATTAGTTAATCTAAGGAATAGTGATTAATAGTTCACTTGAGTAGCTATTAGTAAGTTCATTTATAGAGTTGTAATTAATTGATAATTAATATATTGATTAAATCATACAACCATTTTGGCTATTGGTTCAAAACGAAAGTAGAAAGTATGTCAAAATTACGAAACACCTCCTTTATTTTACCAAAACTGTTTTCGATAAAAGAATATAGTAATTTAGAGATGTTCAGAAAAATGCCCAATTAAAACGCATCAATTTTTAAATCATTTTAAACACCTACATCTCTTTTTACGATAAATTTTATCCATGCGCAAACAAAAGGATAGTTATCTTTGCGGGAAACAATTGTTCAACTTTAATTCTTAATCATTATGACTGATAGAAGAAGTTTTTTAAAAAACATCTCTCTGATTACGCTGGGAGGTATCGCCACTCAAAAAGTCATAGCTTCTGACTTATCTCAATCTGAGCCTATCATGAGCGAAACAATGGCCTCTAACGCAGGAAAAAAAATCGGATTACAAACCTATTCCTTGGGACAAGAACTGCTACAAGATATGCCAAATGGACTGAAGCGCTTGGCAAAAGCAGGATATACGGATTTGGAAATCTTTGGATATAAAGAGGACATCGGCAAATTTGGAGATTACAATCCCCAAAACACTACATTTATTGCGCCTAAAGACTATAAAAAAATGGTCGAAGACGCTGGATTAAAAATCAGTAGCTCACACCTTTCTCCTTCATTACGCGAATATACAAAAGAGAACATGCCTAAGTTTGACGAATTTTGGAAAAAGGCAACGGACATCCATGCTGAGTTAGGAGTCAGCTGCATGGTACAACCCAGTTTACCACGCGTTGAAAATGAAGATGACGCCAAAGTCATCGCAGAGATTTTTAATCGTGCCGGAGAAATCTCACAAAAAGCAGGCATTCGTTGGGGATATCACAACCATAGTAACGAATTTAAGCGTGTCCCGAAGACAGGTAAACCCGAGATCAACATGGTTAATCCTTGGGCAACAAAAGGGACCTGCATCGAGGAATTATTCTTAAAAAATACAGATCCAGACAAGGTCATGTTTGAATTAGATGTCTATTGGACTGTAATGGGACAACAAGATCCTGTAGAATGGCTTAGCAACTATCCCGACCGTTTCAAATTACTACACATCAAAGATCGCTGGATCATTGGAGACTCCGGAATGATGAACTTCCCCAATATTTTCAAAAAGGCTTACGAAATAGGCATCATGGGCTATTACGTAGAACTGGAGGCCGATCGTAAAGGACGTACACAATTTGAAGGTGTAGAAAAAAGTGCAGTTTACTTGAAAAACGCTTCTTTCGTAAAATAACTTTATCTGCATATACAAAAACAGGGTCTTAAGTATATAGCTTAAGACCCTGTTTTTGTAAAATAAAAAATGTGACTAAAGTTTCGACAAAAAACGTTCCTTATTCACAATATAACGAATATGCTCACCTTCACCGATCACACCTTTCGAATCGTGCGCTACAACAGTAAATGTAAGTTTACGTCCATCTACTTCTTTCAGAGTAGCAACAGCCGTCACTTTCTCACCCAATCCCGACGGTCTTGAATGTAAGATTCGCAATAAAGCACCTACGGTAGTAGTACCCTCTGGTAGTTCTCTCGCTACAGCATTCATCGCCGCATTTTCCATCAAAGCTGCCATAGCAGGCGTAGCAAACACCTCTAAATCACCAGATCCAATAGTCTTTGCCACATTTTCCAAACGTACAACATCCGTACTCTCAAATGTTAATCCTTTTTCCATCCTATCCATATTTATTAAATCTTTAACTTTCACAAAAATAAACAATCACAGCATACAACATCTACCTATACCTCTAAAATCCGCTCTATCAGAAATATTGCAAAAGAATTTTTTAGACACAATAGATGATGTATTTTTAACGTCCTCTCACTAAATATTAACGTATCTTCGTCCCGTTTTTATAACAATCATTTTTTATTCACAAAAGACAAAATATAACAAACATGAAACTTACTTCACCTTGGACAGGAATCTTGTCATTCTTAATCGTACTTTTCACGATGCCGCTATGATTCTCATGGAAAAACTATTGGGACACGAGCTTTTATATAATGCAGCATTTTTCCTAGGATTGCTAGGTATAATATGGCTATTCGCCGGCATTTTCTCAAAAAAAGAATTATCTGCCACCTTCGCAGGATTATTCGGAGGTTTATTTGTCTGGACCGGATGGATTGAATTTAGTTATGTCTATTTTGCCAATCGCTATGGCGTACAACCTCTTATCGAGAATGGAGAAATAGTCACAAAAGCAGAATACTTAATCATGCCATCATCTATTGGTTTCTGGGCCATTATCATGCTTTTCTACATTTTCAGCACACGCTCCAAATGTATTCTATTCAACTGGATCCAACAAAAGCTGCACTATTCGGATGGAAAGCGAGAACTGCAACCTATCATCCGTAACACGGCTATGACTACTTTTATGGAATTGAACATGCTCATGTGGACCTGTTATCTAGTGTTACTTTTCGTCTATGATAACAACTTCTTGGGAGATCACCATCCCGTAACCGCCTTTATCGCATTCGGCTCTCTAGCCTGGTCTCTATATCTATTTACCCGTCTACTAAAAATAAAACAACTATCTTACGCTATTCGCTACGCTATCCCTACTGTCGTAATATTTTGGAACTTTGTCGAGATCATGGGACGCTGGAACTTATTAAATGAAATTTGGATAGAACCGTCTCACTATTGGATAGAAATGACAGCAATGTGCATTGCCTTTTTCATTTTGTTTATCTTTCTTCTTATGAAACGAAACAATAAGAGATAAAAAAACATAAAAAGATATTTCTTACCTTTGCCTGCATACGAAAATGTAAATCCAGGTTAAACACATGAGAAATATCTTATTCATCCTTCTCTTGGAAATGCTGCTGTTTGCGGCACCTTCCGTTTCCTTCGCACACCAATCGCTGCACCAAGCCACGATGATCAATCTTTCAAACAATGCGATCATCTGTATGCACCAAGACAAGGATGGTTTCTTATGGATCGGCACATATGACGGATTAAACCTATATAACGGAAAAGACACATACGTATTTCGTTTCGAACTGAATAACGAGAACTCTCTTTGTAGCAATATTATCCACAAAATTTCCGATGCAGAACCAGGATATTTGTGGATTGCTACCTCTCTAGGTATCAATAAATTTTCCTTAATAGAACGTCATGTAGTTGAGTCATATCCTGGCTATATGGAATGTGAACTGATGGCAACAGACTCCAGTGGCATCACTCTCGCTGTTTGTAAAGATAATCGCATTTCTTGCTATTCACCACATAGCGATGGCTTTCGTGATCTTCCAAAAGAGGGCATATCGCCTCAAAATGTCAAGACTTTATTTCATGGAAAAGACGGCCATTTCTATCTTTTGCTATCTTCGGGCATATTAAAACAATTAACACCTAATTTCACGGACAAAAATTTCGATCTCTTATCCGAAGAGCTCATCTTCCACGACAAGCCAATCTTGATTGCATCAAACGAGAATGACAACATTTTCTTTGTCGACAATACAGGTAAACTCTATTGCCAAAAGATAAACAGCCAAGAGAAAACTTTCATCTCTGACATATCAACCTCTATTCAACAATATGGTTCCATAAACAAGATAGGGACCTTCAAAAACGACATATTCATAGCGTTTCGAAATGGCACGATTCTCAATATCAATCACCCTGAAAAAAGTATCAATATTGGCATCGGACTCTTTTGCCTAATGAAAGACCTAAAGCAAGAAATATTTTGGATTGGAACTGATGGACAAGGCATACGTATGCTATTTGACAAACCTGATCTTTTCGGATCCATATTGCTCAATGAACTGCCTATTAATATACAAAATCCTATACGATCCCTTTTTACGGACGAAGAGGGTGCACTTTGGTTCGGCACAAAAGGAGACGGCATAGTCCGAATCAATAACTATGACACTTATCAAGGTCATAAAACAATACCTCTGAACTCAATCTCTCATTTCACCAAAGCAAATGGCCTTGCGGATAATCGAGTCTATTGCTTTCATAAAAGCACCTATCATCCACTCATATGGATAGGGAGCGATGGCCCCGGACTATCTTACTACTCTCTAAAAAACAGACAGATTCGAACTATACAAGCCCCCGATAAAGTATGGCCAATACAACATATCCATTCTATTTGCGAATCCGATGACTCAACCTTATGGATAGCCACAACTCGCGACGGATTACTAAAATTAAACGTCAAAAGCAATAACTCATCTATCTCTATCACATCTATCAAAAACTTCAAACTAAAAAAAGGCGATAAGATTTGCAGGGAAATTCAGGCAATGGTATATGACAACGATTCGACATTATACTTAGGCAGCCGTGGAGGCTATGGAGTCATACGATTCAATATATTCAGCTACAAATATGAATTTATGCAGCCCAGTGACTTAAAAAATTTAGCTATTGGCGATGTCTTATCTGTATGTCCCGCAAAAGACTCTACATTCTACATCGGCAGTAGCTCAGGATTAACCAAACTAAAATATATTGCGGGAAAAGCCTCTATCAACCAATTTAATCAAAACAATGGAATCGCCAATGAGATGATTCACGGCATATTTGAAGGAAATGACAGTTGCATTTGGCTAAGTACAAACAAAGGCATAACGCAGTACAATCCCATAAACAACTTTTTCCATAATTATCATCGTCCTTACCTCAATGTAACAGAATTTTCCGATGATGCTTATTGGAAATGCCCATATTCGGGACGATTGTTCTTTGGCGGCATCAATGGATTGGTATGGATCAATAAGCAAACAGAAACAAAACACTACTATCAACCTGAATTAAAGTTCTTCGCCATACAAATGGATAATCAGACATATCCACTTAATGACGCTATTTGCCAAAAGGGTATCAACATACCCGCACATGTACAAAATGTAAACATATCTTTCGTCGCCCCAGACTATATTAATGGCGAAAACTATGAGTATGCTTATCAATTAGTCAATTACAACAACTCATGGAAAGAGATACAAAAAGAGAATAAGGCAACCTTTATGAATCTTCCACATGGGAAATATTTATTAAAAGTGCGCTATCGCAACGATGTGACAAACTCAATCGCTAAAGAATATACACTTCCTATAAAAGTTTTACCTCCCTTTTACCTAAGTCCGTTTGCTTTAGGCTTCTATTTGTTCTCCTGTTTAATCTTTATCGCTTTCTGTATTTACCGAATTCTGAAAAAACAACGACAAATTGCTGAAAAGATCAAAAAAGAACAAAAAGAAAAGCTATATGAAGCAAAACTTAACTTTTTCACACATATCACACATGAATTGTGCACACCTTTGACACTTATCAATGGCGTAAATGCCTATATACAAAAATATAGCTTTAACACAAATGATAAGGAGATAGCAAAATATACAACTGTACTTCAAGAAAATGTCAACGAACTAAATGAATTAATTCAAGAAATTTTAGACTTTCGAAAAGCTGAGGATGCAGGATTTGAACATGCTAACATCCAAAATGTGTCCGTTTCCTCAATTCTTCATTCACAATGCGATTGTTTTTACTCACTTGCTAAAGAACGTAACATTCGCTTTTTAGTCGAAGCTCCACAAGAACTACATTGGAATACAGACCCTATATATTTCAAAAAAATTCTAATAAATTTGGTTTCTAACGCATTCAAATACACTCACAATGAAGGTATTATTCGTATTTCCCTTAATGTCATCAAACAACACTTGCTTCTCAAGGTATATAACACAGGCAAAGGCATTAAAGAAGAGGAAAAACAGCAAATTTTCGACCGTTACCGCATCCTTAACTCAATGGATATAGAAGATAGTCAACATACAACACGCAATGGTCTAGGGCTGTTCATTTGCCATAGCCTCATACGCTCCCTTAATGGAGAAATACGAATAAACAGTCAATGGGGAAAATATGCTGAATTTCAAGTATCTCTACCTTTTAAAGAGGAAACAAAAGAATCTATCAAAGATGAAAAATCTATCCCCACATACACTTGTCAAGACTGTCAAGAATTGACAAAAACAACCAAACATCCTATTCAAGAAAATAAAAACAATAAATCCATTATTTTAGTCATAGATGACCACAAAGATATAGTGTGGCTCATCAGTGAAACTCTTTCGCCATACTATCAGGTAAAAGGCGCTCACGAGGCAGAAGAAGGTTTAACCATTCTCAAACAATGCACACCAGCTCTTATTATAACTGATATTATGATGCCCAAAATGAATGGTCTGGAATTGATAAGCCTCATCAAGGATAATAAATACACTAGACATATACCTATCATCATCGTATCTGCTAAAATCTCAAATCAAGAACAAGCAGAAGGACTTAATATCGGTGCCGATGCCTACTTAACCAAACCTTTCTCCCCCACGGTACTACTATCAACCGTAAATAGACTAATTACAACTCAACGTGAACTTAAGGATTATTTTTACTCTCCTGAAAGCGCATATCAATATACAGACGGACAATTGCTGCATCATGAGGATAAAGAATTTATAGATGCAGTCATAACTATCATTAAAGAGAATATCGGCAAAGAAGGATTAGGCCCAGAATTAATTGCGGAAATGCTACATATTAACACACGAACTTTATATCGCCGATTTAAAAAAATATCATCCATGACTCCTAGCGATTTCATAAAAGATTATAAACTTACTCATGCAGCTCAACTTTTAGTAACTACTAACATGAGCGTACAAGAAATCATTTATGAAGTTGGTATTTCTAATAAATCATACTTCTACAGAGAGTTTTCTCGCAAATATGGCATGACTCCAAAAGAATACCGCAATCAAAAAGCATAAATAACTGATTCTAAGCAGGTGTCATATTTTGCCAAATAAGTATCATAATATGCGTTTAGCTATTTGTGACACCTATTTGTCTCATAAAGCACCTCTATATCCATTAACAACTATTAATATTGCAAACGAATAACAAAACGACCCATATCGTTTGCTATTCTACATTAAAAAGCTCATTATTAACTACTAATTTAATATGCATTTATGGGAAAAAGAAGTGAAGGTAAAATGAGAAAATACCTAACTTTATTGGGAGGACAAACGTCCATGTTACTTTGTTTATCTTTAATTTTTCAGCCATCTTTTGCTACTGAAAACATCACTATTCCAGAAGTAAACAGCAAGACCATCTTAGAAGCCGCACAACAAAACACCACTATTAAGGGAACCGTAAAAGATCAAAGCGGAGAACCTTTAATTGGCGTTAGTATTATTGTCAAAGGAACCACAAATGGAACGGCATCTGATTTTGATGGTAATTTTGTGCTTGACGTTCCTAATAATAGTACGTTGGTATTTTCTTTTATTGGCTTCAAATCTCAAGAAATACGCTATAACGGACAAAAAGAATTAAATATTGTTTTATCAGAAGACTCTGAGACCTTGGATGAGGTCGTAGTCGTAGGTTATGGATCTCAGAAGAAAGGAGAAATCACTTCTTCTGTAACAAGCGTTAAAGCTTCTGATTTTAATAAAGCTCCGGTCGTAAACCCGATGCAATTAGTTGAAGGACGTGTAGCCGGCTTGACTATCTCTAGAACAAGCGCAGACCCTAATGCATCTCCTAATATTCAGATGCGTGGCGCTTCTTCTTTAAAAGGAAACAACGAACCGCTAATTATTATCGATGGTATTCCAGGAAATATGGCCTCATTAAATGCCATCGCACCTGAAGATATCGAAGCTATGGATGTTTTGAAAGATGGTTCTGCAGCCGCTATCTATGGTACCCGTGGCAACAATGGTGTGATCATCGTTACAACGAAACGTCCTCAAGTTGGTATCTCTCAAATTGATTATTCTGGTTATATCATGAATGAACAAGTGGCTAAACGCCCAGATATTCTAACAGCTCAAGAATTTGCTGATTATGCAAAATCAACAGGCAATGAGCGTATTCATGATTTTGGTGGACGAGAAGATGCTTATGATCAGTTATTAAATAAAAATAATATCACTCACGTTCATAACTTGACTGCTACTGGCGGAAACAATAAAATGAGTTATCGCGCTTCTTTGAACTATCGTAAAAATCAAGGTATCGTTATTAACTCTGATAGGGAAACTATCAATGGAGCAATCGCTGTAAATCACCGCTCTTTCGAAGACAAATTATTACTTTCATTTAATTTGTCCAATTCATATATAAAATCTGATTATTTAGCACAAGATGAAGATACGCAAAATGGCTCATACAATGACTATGACGTATTCTATCAAGCAACACGTATGAATCCCACCATTCCTATTCATAATGAGGATGGAAGCTTCTATGAGACATACGCCGGATATGACGATTGGAATCCTGTCGCTAAATTACATCAACAGTCTCGTAAAGCGGAAAAGAAAAACTTATTGAGTAGCTTCAAAGCTCAATATGAAGTTATTCCAGGCTTGACAGTCGCAGGGTTTTTCGCTTTAGAAAAAAATGACCAATACACCAGCTATTACAGAAGCCGTAAATCTTATGACGCTATTAAAGGAGGTGATAATGGTGAAGCCTATAAAAAATATTGGTTACAGACCAATAAAACAATGGAATGGACAGCAAACTACACAACATCTATCAACGGTGTTCATAACATCACTGGTTTATTAGGTTATAGCTATCAAGATTTCAGTGAAGAATTCTTCAGTGCAAAAAACTTCGGATTTTTAACCGATGCATTCGAAAGTAACAACCTTAATGCTGGTTCTTACTTAAAAGACGGTATGGCCGATATGAGAAGCGAGAAAAAAACAAGTAAACTAATAGCCTTCTTCGCCCGTGCCAACTACAACTATGATGGTAAATATATGGCCAGCGCCTCTATCCGTCGAGAAGGATCCTCTAAATTCGGTTCTAACAACAAATGGGCTTATTTCCCATCTGTCAGTGCAGGATGGATGCTTTCTAGAGAAGAATTTATGCAAAATTTCAAAGCACTAGATATCTTAAAACTTCGTATCGGTTATGGTGTTACCGGTAGTTTACCAACAGATCCATATCAATCTTTAATTCGCTACGGTACAGGAGCCGGAAACTGGGATGCAATTAGTGGCCATTGGATTACAGCAACTTATGGACCAGGAAACAACCCCAACCCTGATCTTAAGTGGGAAAAGGCCATATCTTTAAATGTTGGTTTTGACTATGGTTTCTTTAACAACAGATTAAGTGGAACTATCGACTGGTATCAACGTACAACAAAAGACTTAATTGGTTCTTACACGGCTCAGCAGCCTTCTTTGATCTATAATACGATCTTAACAAACGTAGGTACCATGAAAAATACAGGTATTGAACTTTCTATTAACGGTGAAATTGTTAAGACAAAAGACTTTTCTTATACGGCAAACTTTACTTTCTCTTGGGAAAAAAATAAGTTGACCTCCTTATCTAATGACATCTATAAATCCAGCTACGAAGATCGCTACTCTATTCCATCTCCAGGAAACTTAGGATATGCGCAACGTTTGCAAGAGGGACATTCTGTAGGATCTTTCTATGGCTATATTTGCGATGGTATCAATCCGGATGGAACTTACAACATCCGTGACTTAGATGGTAAAGAGGGACTATCTGACGCAGACCGTACTTTCATAGGAAATGGATTACCCAAATTCAAAGCAGGCCTACAAAACACATTTACTTACAAGAATTTCGATTTCAGTTTCTTCTTACGTGGTATGTTTGATTACGACATCTTTAATGAAGGTCGTGTTTACTTCGGGACAAACGCTCAAATCGATAAGAACGGAACAAACGTATATAAGGATGCTTTAAACAGTGGTGTTAAACAAGATCCTATTTTCAGTACTTACTACCTAGAAAAGGGTAACTTCTTAAAAATTGACAATGTTACCTTAGGATATACATTCAACTTTAAAAATAACAAATTCGTCCGCAACTTACGTATCTATGGAAACGTCACGAATGTCGCAACTATTACAGGATATAGCGGTTTGACTCCTGACATTAACGTAACAGGTCTAGAAGCCGGTATAGACAAACGTGGTATGTATCCTAACACTCGTACATTTACTTTGGGTGTAAACTTCGGATTCTAAAACAATAAAGTTGAACTATAAAATAATACAACAAGAATGAAAACTTTAAATAAAATATGCGCAGCAGCGTTCTTATTTGGTGCGACAATATTCTCTTCTTGTACCAATTTGGACGAGACTATCTATAGTGAAGTAACCGCAAACAATTATTATAAATCAGGCGATGAGGTAATCGCTGCCATGATGCGCCCTTGGGGACACTTTTGTGGTTCTATGTTTGCTCAATCTCCTTATTTATTACAGGAATTAACCGCAGATGGTTGCGCCTGGCCCCAAAAAGGTCCTCATGGTTACGATGGTGGTGCTTGGATTCGCCTACATAGACATCAATGGACTCCAATTGAAAACGAAGTCGAACGTGCATGGTATTTAATGTTCATGGGCATTGGATTAGCGAATAACATGTTATCTGATTTCGAAAAAATAAACTTCGATGCCTTAAAAGTACCTATTTCAAAAGCACAAGCCGTTGCCGAAATGAGAGCTTACCGTGCTTATTGCTATTGGAATTTAATGGATTTATATGGAGGTGTTCCCGTTGTTGAAACGATTAATGAAATTAGCCCAACATCACAATCTCGTGAAGAGGTATTTAATTTTGTCGTAAAAGAACTAAAAGAAAGCATTCCTAATTTATCTGACGATAAAACCAGCACCTACGGACGTGTTTCTAAATGGGGAGCATTAGCTCTTCTTGCAAAAGTTTATCTGAATGCGGAAGTATATACTGGTACAGCTCATTGGGATGATTGCATCTCCACCTGCAACGAGTTAGCTGCTGGCGAATTTACATTAGATACGAATTGGAATGATCCTTTTAAAGCTGATAATGACAAAGTCTCTAAAGAAAATATTTGGGTTGTTGTTTATGACCAAGTTTATGCGGGTGGCATGCAATGGTATCTACGTTGGCTACACTATGCGCACCAATCGGGATGGAACTTAAAAGATGGTCCTTGGAATGGTATCGTTTGCCAACCGACATTCTACGATTCTTTCAAAGATAATGACTTAAGAAAAAGCGAAGGTTTCTTGATTGGCGTTCAATACCCACGTGTAAAAGATGAAAATGGAAAATATCATTACGATACGACAGCCGAACCGCTGAAAGGTTCTGTGGAATACACTGGCAAACCTTTGGAATTTGTCAATTATATAAAATCAATGACCGAGGGAGAAGAAAACAGTGGTGCTCGTAGTGTTAAATATGAAATTATTGAAGGCTCTAAAGGCAATCAAGATAATGATTGGGTATTATTCCGATATTCCGACATCTTATTTATGAAAGCAGAAGCATTAATGAGAAAGAATGGTAATAAAGCGACACAAGAAAGTGTCGACCTTATCAATAGCGTACGCAAACGTGCTTTCTCTGATAGTGATTGGGATAAAGAGAAATATACAACAACAACATTAACAATGGATGAACTTCTTGCCGAAAGAGGTCGTGAATTCGCATTCGAAGGCACGAGACGTTCTGATATGGTTCGCTTCAATAAATTTGTCACCACATCATGGTGGGACCATACTCCTTCACAGAAAGAAGAATACAATGTATTCCCTATTCCGTCCAAACAGTTGGCCTCCAATCCAAATTTGAAGCCTAATGCGGCAAACGCTTTATATTAACATCAACTAAGTATAGTAGAAATCAATTATTAACAATTAGCACTTGACGATGAAAGATGACTACTATACTTATTGATTAAAGCCGGGGAGAGGTAAGCTTTAATAAGACAAGATATTAGCTTTCTAAAGTTTACCTTCCTTTCTTTTGATCCATAAATCAAAGACTCAAATATGTTACAATTAAAAAAATCTATCTATTGTCTACTTTTGGCAGCTGGCTCAACAGTAGCTATCGCACAGACGCAGATCATTGATCGGGTAAATCCTATTATTGGAACAAACGGAATGGGACATACCTTCCCTGGTGCTTGCGTACCTTTTGGACTAGTGCAACTGAGTCCGGATACCGACACCATACCCCATAATATGGATGGCAAATACCAACCTCGTGTATATGAATACTGTGCCGGATATCAACATAAAGACAGTAGTATCGTTGGCTTTAGCCATACACATTTCAGCGGTACAGGACACTCCGATTTAGGAGATATTTTAATTATGCCAACAACTGGAAACCTTAAACTTAATCCTGGCACAGCTACTAACCCAGACAAAGGTTATCGTTCTCGCTTTTCTCACACTTCAGAAATATCAAAACCTGGTTATTATGAAGTAATGCTTGATGATTATAAAATCAAAGCGCAACTAACGACGACTCAACGAGTTGGTGTTCACAAATACACTTACCCTAAAAACTGTGACCAACAACGCATTATTCTTGACATGATTCATGGGATTTACAATTATGACGGAAAAGTTCTTTGGACCAATATTCGTGTTGAAAACGATACGCTAGTTACAGGCTATCGTATTACTAATGGATGGGCACGCACTAATTACACTTACTTCGCAATCTCTTTCTCCAAACCTATTATCCATTATGGATGTGATGAGAAAGCGAAAGTAAATTATCGGGGAGGATACGCCAAGTTTAATATGAAAGAAAATTTCCCCGATATTGGAGGTCGCAAAATTGTCGCTTATTTCAACTTCGACCCTACAACCTCCAATGAGTTGGAAATAAAGGTTGCCCTTTCTGGAGTTAGCACTGATGGTGCTTTAAAAAATTTGCATGCCGAGGCATCCGGTGCTAACTTCAACCAACTTGCATCAAAAGCTGCTAACGCTTGGGAAAAATCTTTATCTATCATCCAAGCTAATGGCAACGATGACCAACTAGCCATGCTCTATACATCACTTTATCATACTATGATAAATCCTTGTGTTTATACTGACGTTGATGGACAATATAGAGGACTAGATGGAAATATTCATCATGCTGATGGATTTACGAACTATACGGTTTTCTCTGTTTGGGACACTTATCGTGCGTTACACCCTCTATTTAATATCATTAATAGAAAAGTGAATACAGATATTGCTCAATCTATGCTAAAACATTGTGAACAGAGCGTACATCATGCTTTACCTATTTGGAGTCACATGGCAAATGAAAACTGGTGCATGATTGGGTATCACTCCGTCTCTGTTTTGGCTGACGCTATCGCAAAAGGATTACCTATTAATAAAGATGCCGCTCTTAAGGCCATGATTAGTAGCTCAACTATCCCTTATTACGATGGTACAAAAGAATATATGCAACACGGCTATGTTCCATTAGGGTGCAATGCAAGCGCTGGATCTCTCACGTTAGAATATGCCTATGATGATTGGACAATCTATCACACTGCTCTCTTAGCGGGGAATAAACGAGTTGCGGATACTTATAAAAAACGTGCCTCAAATTTCTCCAATGTTTATGACACATCCATTGGATATGCTCGTCCACGCTATGCTAATGGTAAATTTAAAGAGCCATTCAGCTTGCTAAGCACACATGGTGAAGGTTTTATTGAAGGTAATGCTTTAAATTATTCATTCTACGTTCCACAAGATGTGAATGGCTTAATCAGACTGATGGGTGGAGAAAAAACATTCATCTCTAAAATGGACTCTTTATTCACTATGCACCTTCCAGATGAATTCTTTGCGGAAACAGAAGATGTCACCAAAGAAGGACTTTTAGGCGGCTACGTACATGGCAATGAGCCGAGTCATCATATCCCATTCCTCTATGTTTGGACTAGTCAACCGTGGAAAACACAATATTGGCAACGTGAAATTATGAATAAAATGTATCGCAACAATATTAATGGTCTATGTGGAAATGACGATTGTGGACAAATGTCCGCATGGTATATTCTATCCGCTATGGGATTTTATCCTGTCTGCCCCGGAACAAATCAATATGTTTTAGGTGCGCCATATCTCCCTTATATGAAAATTCAATTAGAAAATGGTAAAACATTCGAAATTAAGGCGGATAAGGTTAGCGATAAAAAAAGATATGTCAAGGCAGTCTTTCTAAACGGTAAACTTTATACAAAAGGATATATTACACAGGAAGATATCATGAACGGAGGCATTCTTACTTTTGAGATGTCTTCTGCTCCTAATAAAAAACGTATCTTCAAAGGTGATAATCAACCATATTCTCTTTCTGAGCAAATGAGTATTGACAAATAACAAATATAAAGAATGAATTACAAACAATTGATAAGTTATGCTTTTCTATTAAGTGCAATATTGGCTTGTTCTGGAGAGAAAAAGCTTGATACTGCAAATGAAAAGCAAGAACATAATATTTGGGATAACTATAATATAGGACAGATTGAATTCGACAATCAGTCTCCAGAAACAAGAGGATCAGACATTTATAAAACTGTCATTAAAGATCCTAAAGCTTATATAACAAAACATGCCCGCAAAGTATTGGAAACTCTGTACTTTTCACCTGATGATAGTATTCCAAATATTGAGCATATTCATTATATATTAAAAGATTATGATGGCATCTCCGCAAAAGATGGTATGCCACCGTCTATCAGTATTGTATATAGCACCGAATGGATCGAAAAAAGCTTTGCCAACAACGATACCGCAAGAGTAGACTACGAAACAAGAGGTGTCATTTACCACGAGTTAACTCACGGGTTTCAATTAGAACCACAAGGCATTGGTAGCTATGGTACAAATAAAACTTTTTGGGCAATGATTGAAGGTGTAGCTGATGCCGTTCGTTACCTTAACGGTGGATTCACGCTCGCTGATCGCCCTAAAGGTGGTAGTTATATGGATGGTTATCGTACCACAGGATTCTTCTTAGCTTGGCTAACACAGACCAAAGATCCTAATTTCCTTCGAAACTTTAACAAAAGTACACTGAAGGTTATTCCTTGGTCATTCAACGGAGCTATCAAGTATGCCTTGGGAGAAAATTATGATGTGGATTCATTATGGAAAGAATATTTAGCATCGATGGGAGATGAGGTTTAACCTGAAGCCATAGAGGGGTTAAATCTGACGGCGACAATTCAGAAGAATTGCCGCCGTTTTATCTCTTGCTCATTTTTCAAACATTCTATACTTTTGCGTGAAAAGTAATCATGGAATTATATACACAGATATCATTACCTAAGGCAGGTTTCTCTTTTTCGTATGAAGATCATATTTTAATGATGGGCTCTTGCTTTGCCAACAACATAGGACGGAAATTAGAAGAAAACAAATTTAACACAGATATCAACCCCTTTGGAACTTTATATAACCCTTTATCCATTGCGCAAGGATTACAAAGACTACTATACCCTACTCCTTTTGGCGAAAAGGATATATTTCAATATGAGGGTATTTATCACAGCTTTAGCCATCACAGCGCTTTCTCTGCTACATCAAAAGATGATTGCCTCGACCAAATCAATAAACGGCTAACACAATCTGCAGTTTTTTTGCAAAGTGCAACCCGGTTGATTATAACACTAGGAACTGCTTTTGTTTACCGCCTCAAAACTAATAATGAAGTGGTTTCAAATTGTCATAAATTGCCCGAAAGTATGTTCAAAAGAGAAAAACTCTCTATTGAGACAATTACAGACAAATGGGATTCATTACTAGAGTCTATTTGGAAAATAAACCCAAACTTAAATATACTCTTCACCATAAGCCCTATTCGTCATTGGAAAGATGGAGCACATGAAAATCAATTAAGTAAAGCGACTTTACTCCTTGCTGTCGATAAACTGCAAAAAAAATTTCCAAAACAGATAGCCTACTTCCCCGCCTATGAAATTCTTATGGACGAGCTACGTGACTATCGTTTTTATGCAGATGATATGCTTCACCCCTCTCCTCTGGCTATTGATTATATATGGCAAAGATTTACAGAAACTTTTCTAACGAAAGAGACTACACGCCTCCTCAAAGAATGGAATGAGATTTTAAAAGCTATCAATCATAAGCCATTTCAACCCGAAAGCGAAGCTTATAAACGTTTTTTGCTGCAAACATTGTTAAAGATGGAACATATTAATAAGATTATTCATTCCTTTGATATCCAAAAAGAGATCGAAATAGTAAAAGCTAAACTCAAATAAAAGAATGGAATACACTATTAAAGAAATAGCAAAGATCATCGGCGCTAATACAGACCAACTTAACAACAATAAAATCAGCCTGTTGTTAACAGATAGCCGCCGACTCTCCTTTCCAGAACAAAGCCTGTTTTTCGCCTTAAAAACCAAGACGAATGATGGACATCGATATATACAAGAACTTTACAAGTTAAGAGTTCGCAACTTCGTTATCAGTGACTGGAATCCAGAATACGATCACATGACTGAAGCTAATTTCCTTGTCGTAAAAGATACACTTAAAGCGTTACAAAAATTAGCGACTTACCATCGTAAACGTTTCAATATTCCAGTTATTGGCATCACTGGAAGCAATGGAAAAACTATCGTAAAGGAGTTCCTCTACCAATTGCTACATAACGAATTTAATATTGTACGCTCTCCGAGAAGCTACAATTCACAACTCGGCGTACCTCTTTCTGTATGGCAAATAAACGAAAAGCATACCTTAGGTATATTCGAAGCGGGTATATCACAACCTGATGAAATGGAACGGCTACAGCCCATCATTGCTCCTACAGTGGGAATCATCACAAACATTGGAGAAGCTCATCAGGAAAACTTCCTGTCCTCTAGACAAAAATGCTTAGAAAAATTGACCCTTTTCAATGATTGCGAAGCTATTATTTATGATGGTGACGATCCTTTTATCTCTAACTGCATAGAGGCCGCTTGTTTATCACATAAAGCTATAGCATGGAGCCGAACAGATTCTGATGCTCCATTATTCATCGAAGCCATAGAGAAGAAAGATCGGGAGACCATCATTCATTGTACCCTTTTGGGATTTAACCAAACGTTTACAATCCCTTTTACAGATGATGCCTCAATTGAGAATGTGATCCATTGTATGGCCGTTATGCTATACCTTAAGCCTACAAGTGTCAACGATGCTTCAAAATTCGCAAAATTAGAACCTGTTGACATGAGACTTGATGTAAAACAAGGCATTAACAATTGTCTACTTATCAATGACACCTATAATTCAGACATCAACTCATTAGACATAGCGCTCGATTTTCAACAAAGCCGTAAAGGTGGGAAAAAACTAAAAAGTACACTTATTCTTTCTGATATCCTTCAGTCTGGTACTTTACCTAAATCGCTTTATAAAAAAGTAGCAGATTTAGTAAGTCGCAAAAAAGTAGAACGTATCATAGGCATTGGACGTGACTTAAAAGAATATGCATCACTCTTCAACTTAGAAAAAGAATTTTACACGACAACTGAAGAGTTCATCAAATCAGCCTCATTCAAAAAGTTTAAAGATGAGCTAATATTGATAAAAGGATCACGAAAGTTCCACTTCGAACAAATATCCGAACTACTTGAAAAGAAAGTACACGAAACAATTCTTGAAGTCAATCTCGACGCTATCGTCCACAATTTCAACCATTATCGATCTCTACTAAAACCTGAGACAAAAATGGTATGCATGGTAAAGGCTTTTGGTTATGGAGCTGGTTACTATGAATTAGCTAAAACTTTACAAGAACATCGCTGTGATTACCTTGCTGTGGCTGTAGCTGATGAAGGTGCTGAATTACGAAAAGAAGGTATTTCCATTCCTATCATTGTCATGAATCCAGAATTCAGCAGTTTTAATGTTTTATTTGAAAATCATCTTGAACCCGAAGTTTATAGCTTCAGACTGCTTGACGCTTTAATTCGAGAGACTGAAAGAAGAGGAATCACTTCATATCCTATTCATGTAAAAATTGATACAGGAATGCATCGATTAGGATTCCAACCTAATGATATTCCAGAGTTATGCAAAAAGCTCAAAGATCAATCAGGATTAACCGTACGTTCTACATTCTCTCATCTCGTAGGAAGTGACTCTTATATTTTTGATGATTTCACACATCAACAATTGGATAAATTTACACAAGCAGCACACTGCTTAGAAGAAGGATTGGATCATAAAGTTATTAAACATATCCTCAATTCTGCCGGTATCGAACGATTTGCGGACTACCAAATGGATATGGTCCGTCTAGGCATCGGCCTTTACGGTGTAAGTGCTTCTGGACAAAAAGGACTGAGAAATGTCAGCACATTAAAAACGACTATTCTACAGATACAAAATGTCCCGGCAGGAGATTCAATTGGATACAGTCGTAAGAGTTATGTACAACGTGATTCTCGTATTGCTATTATTCCTATTGGATATGCCGATGGATTGGACAGACATTTTAGTAATGGAGGTGGAGAAGTTTTAATTAACGGCAAACGATGCCCAATTGTTGGCAATATTTGCATGGACGCTTGCATGGTAGATGTTACAGATATTCAAGCGAATGAGGGTGATTCTGTTATCATTTTTGGAGATGAGCTTCCTGTTAGCGAATTATCCGACAAGCTCAAAACCATTCCTTACGAGATCTTAACATCTATTTCACCGCGTGTGAAAAGAGTCTACTTCTGGGAATAAAAGAATCAAGAAATCATTTCTATATGCCCCTGAAACACCTTTACGGTCTATTTTCAGGGGCATTTTTATAATCTTATAACATATACTTTATTACTTCAATCCTACAAAGAAATTCAATATTTCTTTTTGATGTATAGCCTCATCCCATTTTATTTGATAGCTTTGCGAAAAAAGAGGGAATAAGCTCCTATCCTTACATCAATAATAGATTAACTGTAATAAATGAATTATAATGGATGAAAAAATAAATGTACCATTGGGTACAGGATTCTCAAAAGAACGTATTCGTTATGCGATGTTGTCATTCTTCTTAGCTCAAGGTCTTTGTTTTTCCACATGGGCAAGTCGTATACCTGACATTAAAGGCATTTTCTCAGTAAGCGATGTTTTTTATTGGGGACTAGTCTTATTTATGATCCCTGTAGGTAAATTTATAGCGATTCCCTTAGCGGGTTATTTAGTTTCCACATTGGGCAGTCGTATAATGACACAAGTCAGTATTTTAGGTTACGCCTTAGCTTTATTTTCAATTGGACTAGCACAACATCTCTACATATTAGGCATTTGCCTATTCTGTTTTGGCGTTTTTTGGAATCTATGTGACATATCATTGAATACTCAAGGAATAGGTATCGAACGTCTCTATGGACGTACCATCATGGCTTCTTTTCATGGAGGGTGGAGTCTTGCCGCTTGTTTAGGAGCACTCATCGGTTTTGTTATGATTATTTCCGGGATTTCTCCTTTTTGGCATTTCACATTTGTTTCCTGCTTAATTTTGCTAATCGTATTGGTATGCCGTAAATATCTTCAAGAAGATATCACCAAGGAAAAACCTACAGAGAAAAAAGAACAATCATCTCCTGCTCTATTAAGTTTTGTTCGTAAACCAGAAATGCTTTTAATCCAACTCGGTATTGTCAGTTTGTTCGCACTAGTCGTTGAAAGCGCAATGTTTGATTGGAGTGGAGTTTATTTTGAATCAGAATTAAAAGCTCCAAAATCGTTACAAATAGGCTTTTTAGTTTTTATGATAATGATGACTATTGGCCGTTTTCTAGCTAATTCTGCTTATCGTGTCCTTGGAAAACAAAAAGTATTACAGTTAGCAGGCTCTTTTATATTTTTAGGATTCTTCACTTGTGCCCTATCTAGTAATTTTATTGACTCTATATTTTTAAAAGTCGTTATTAACTCATTAGGCTTTATGTTTGTTGGCCTAGGTATTTCTTGTATGGTTCCTACCATATATAGTTTAGTTGGCGCAAAATCACAAACACCTGTTGGCATAGCTCTGACAATCTTATCCAGTATTAGTTTTATAGGCTCCTTAATTGCTCCTTTATTAATCGGGGCAATATCAAAATCTTTTGGAATGAACTATGCTTACATGCTCATTGGATTACTGGGACTGTGCATCTTATTAATGACAACATTTTGCAAAGCTTTTAAAAACGATTAATAAACGACACTTTGTAAACAATAAAGAATAGGTCCGTAAGATCAACTTTAAAGTCTTACGGACCTATTCTTTTTAAATTAATTATGAAGCTCGTATCAAATAAATTGATCAGGCATCTGTTGCTCTGCTTTTTCCACACATTTTAGCACATCTTCTTTCGTTCCATTAAAAGGACCTATTCCTTCTATTTTTAATGTTGTCATGGCAGCAGCGAAACGTCCAGCCTCATCAATATCTGCTCCCTTCGCTCTTTTATAGAGATATCCTGTCATATAAGTATCACCGGCTCCCGTTGCGTTGACAACTTCTTTAGGTATAAATGCTGGTATTTTATGGTATGTTGTACCGTCATAAATAACAGATCCCATACTACCAAAAGTCAACAATACTTCTTTAACACCCCATTCATATATTATTTTTCCTGCGTTTTTCGCATCAGAGAATCCTGTTAACACCTCCATCTCATGCTCATTTGCTTTCAAAAAATGCACATGTTTCAACACCTCCTTCTTCTCTGGCCAATCTACCGCATATACATTTTGTTCTCTTACTTCTCTAAGATAACCTTGAGAATCTATAGAAACCAAACCTTTCCCGGCCAAATACCTCACTACGTCAATAGAAAAATCATCCGCCAATAAACTTCCTAGATGAAATATCTTCGCATTAATATCTTTCAAATAATCGATTGTAAAAGGATCTGCTTTAGCCAACACACGTTGTGTACGATTATCTTGATTTTCTCCATATATATTCTCAAAATAGACCGTATGTTTACTTGGCATAACAGATACATTCACACCTTCTGCTCGAAGATCATCCACAGCACCCATCTCTGATTCCGCCAAAGCTGTTACAAGTTTATAGTCAATATCATGGAAATGCTTAATAGCATGAGAGAAATAGAATGATGTTCCTCCTGGCATATGAACTGTTTTTTTAGGTGTAACCACCTTATCAAGGGTAATATGACCTACGCAGCAAAGTTCGTGTATATTCATTTTTGAATCGGTTTATTATATATGGCGGCAAATTTATGAAAAAGAGCTTAATTATATTGGTCATTTTCTGTTATTAGCTGGGTACTATAAGATATCTGTTAGCTTTTCAAGACCCATACTATGCGATCCTTTAATAAGAATATGATATCCTTTAAGAGGTTGATGGTGTAAAGATTCTATCAACGTTTCTGTTGTGGCAAATGTCGTATATATCTGACCAACCTTAGAGAAATGTTCTCCACAAAGCAATACTTTATCAAAACCACATTGCTTTATTTGCTCTATTACCTCAGCATGAAGCTGATCACTTGTAGGACCTAATTCTCGCATATCTCCTAAAATAACAGCTTTTGGTGTCACAGACATACGCATAAAATTATCTAAAGCAACTTTCATACTACTTGGATTCGCATTATAAGCATCTACAATCAACTGGTTACATGTAGTAGCAATTAACTGTGACCTATTATTAGTTGGTTGATAAGCGGCTAGAGCTCGACTTATACGCTCCGCAGGAATCTTAAAATAACGACCAACCGCTATAGCAGCTAGCACATTATCTATATTATAATTGCCAATTAAATGTGTCTCTACCGTATGGATCTTTCCTTGTTGCTTCCAACCGAACACCAAAAATGGATCGCAACTTATCACGTGACCAGATGTAAAATTATCATCACCTGACCCATAAGTAATTTGCTCTATACCTTTAGCGATAGTTTTTAAATATTCATTCTCGCTTTTAATAAAAATTTTTCCATTTATATGGCGAATATAATCATACAATTCTCCCTTTGTCTTAACGACCTGTTCAAACGAGCCAAAGCCTTCCAAATGCGCTGTTCCCACATTTGTAATAATGCCATAATTAGGATGAACAATATCCACTAATTCCTTAATATCTCCGGGATGACTGGCCCCCATTTCTATTACAGCTATTTCATGATCAGGATTCAACTGCAACAATGTCAATGGAACTCCGATATGGTTATTTAAGTTCCCTTGAGTATACAGAAGATTAAATTTTGTAGAGAGTACCGCAGCTAATAATTCTTTCGTCGTAGTCTTACCATTCGTTCCCGTAACGCCGATAATAGGTAATCCTAATACTTTACGATGATGATGCGCAAGCTGCTGCAATGTTTTTAAAACATCGTCCACCACTATTGTGCGCTCATCCATATAGTAATCCGCATTATCAATAACCGCATAAGAACAACCTGCCGCTAAAGCTTTCGATGCATATTGATTCCCATCAAAACGCTCTCCCCTCAATGCGAAGAAAAGCGCTCCTTTTGGACAATTACGGCTATCTGTCGTTATGTGTGAATGATGAAGGAATAAATCATAAAGATCAATAATATCCATGATCGTATCTATTAAATATTTTGTCCTTTTCAAAATTGGCGCAAATGTAACAATTAAAAAAGAAATGCGTGAACTCTCTTTTAATTAATAGAATGAGACAAATGAATGAAAATATTAACAGGAGATCTTAAAACAGCTCTTCTCTATCTGTAAGATAATGAAGTGGAACAGATTGAATCACTTGCGTATGTTGCACATTATATCTATTTTTGTGCCGTAACAATAATAAATAAAGGTATGAGTCATAATTTATTGAAAGGCAAAAGGGGAATCATCTTTGGTGCGCTAAACGATATGTCTATCGCATGGAAGGTGGCGGAAAGAGCCGTAGAGGAGGGCGCTACAATTACACTGAGCAATACTCCTATCGCTGTTCGTATGGGACAGGTAGACGCTTTAGCCGAGAAGCTCAATGCACAGGTTATTCCGGCTGACGCAACAAGCGTAGAAGATCTGGAAACCGTTTTCTCCAAGTCTGTAGAAATATTGGGTGGCAAAATAGATTTTGTTCTACACTCTATTGGCATGAGCCCAAATGTGCGTAAAAAACGTACATACGATGATCTTGACTATGGAATGTTGTCTAAAACACTTGACATTTCTGCTATCTCATTTCATAAGATGCTGCAAGTAGCTAAAAAGCAAGATGCTATTGCTGATTATGGTTCTGTAATCGCACTTTCTTACGTCGCTGCTCAACGTACTTTCTTCGGTTATAATGATATGGCTGACGCAAAGAGCTTGCTAGAGTCTATCGCACGCAGTTTTGGCTATATTTATGGACGAGAAAAAGGTGTTCGTATCAATACGATCTCTCAATCTCCGACACTAACTACAGCCGGAAGTGGTGTAAAAGGAATGGATCACTTAATGGATTTCGCCAATAAGATGAGTCCTCTAGGCAATGCGAACGCTGATGAATGCGCCGATTATTGCGTCATGATGTTCTCTGACTTCACTCGTAAAGTGACAATGCAAAATCTATACCACGATGGTGGATTCTCAAGCATGGGTATGAGCCTACGTGCCATGAACCAATATAGTAAAGGAATGGAAGAGTTTACCGACGAGAACGGACATATTATTTACGGTTGATTGGCATGTTAATCAAGATATATCAAGATTCTCAAAATCAAATTTGCTTAGAAAAGGTCGCCGGCATCCTTAGGGACGGCGGCCTTGTTATTTATCCAACAGATACAGTTTATGCTATTGGATGTGATGCGCTTAATGTGCGTGCTGTAGAAAGAATCTGCAAAATAAAAGGCGTAAATCCACAAAAAAATGACTTATCTATTGTTTGTTATGATCTTTCTAATATAAGCGAATATGCAAAAGTTAGCAATTCGGTCTTTAAGTTAATGAAAAAGAATTTACCAGGTCCTTTTACTTTTATTCTTCCTACAAGTAGCCAGCTACCTAAAATATACAAAAATCGCAAGGAGGTAGGAATACGTGTTCCTGATAACAACATCACGAGAGCTTTGGTGCAAACTCTTGGTAATCCTCTCCTTTCCATGTCTATTCATAATGAAAATGATGAGCTCGAATATACTACGGATCCAGAACTTATCGAAGAAAAATACAAACACTTAGTTGATGCCGTAGTGAATGGAGGATACGGCGGAACCGAACCTTCTACTGTTATCGATTGCACAACAGATGAATTTTGTATCATACGACAAGGAAAAGGTGTTTTAATAGACTGATTTTTAATTAAAATAGAAAAGTCGCCATAAGAGATTATCAAAAATCTATTATGACGACTTTTACACAAAGGATACCTATTTATATTATTTAGTAGCGACTTCTATACGGCCTGTATCCCAGTTATCAACTACAACTCGTATGCGATTTGTCGGTAGATCTGTAACACATTCAAAATGAATGTCACGTTTATCTCCAGGCATCAATGTTATATAATTATCAGAATAATGTACCGGCAATATTCGTTTGCCTGTTTCACGATCAAACACTTTTACTCGATTAAAGAATGATATACGTGATAATGATTTTAGACTTACCGTACCTACTACTTTCGCTCCCTCATGCTTCAATATGGCTTGTGTCTCCAACCCTGATTTAGGGAGCTGAGCTAAACTGGTATAGTCTTTGGAATCTGTTGTTAACCAATAAATATTCGGTGTATTATCACCTAATGTCAAACGCAAGAAATAAACACCTTTAACTCCTTGTGGAACGGGGATATTCAACCACTCATGAGAAATATTGGCTTTTGCCTCTACTGTTAACGTCTGTTCCCACAATAATTTTCCATTTAAATCATAAACTTTAGCCGCTAAAGGCAGTTGTCCTTTATCCTCTAAAGTTGTATTAATAATTCCAGCTTTATGGGTGACAGGATTGTAATAAGCATGCAATGGCTCACATCCCTGTCTTGTTCCATAAAGAGAGGCATTTACATCTAATGACCAATCATACATCTGCCCACGTAAAGAAGTCCAAGGATTTTGTGTTTTCCAAATTAAAATACCTGTATACCAATCCCACATATGAGAAGCCCAACCTTCCATAAAACTACGATATTGATCATAATTAACCACTTGAGCATATTTACAATAGGTCTCGATGTCATTTACAGCGCCATAACGTTCTAGATGATCACGATAACCCAAATCTTTGTGATAACGCCATGTTTGATTACGAACTACACCTTTTTGAGGAAATTCCGCTAAATCTTTTTCACTCATCATCTCTCTCATACTCTCCACCTCTGGTGATCCTACAGAACCTGATTCTGGATTAAACGGATGTGAACGAAAAGTAAAGAACCACTCTTGCTCTTGTATTCCATAAGGGCCATCACCATTATCTCCTAAATAATTTCTTGTAAACAGTGAATCTGTCGAAAAGCTAACAAATAATCGTTCTGGATCCAATGAGGGAAATACGTCTTCTCGCAAAGTGCGATCAATATCTTTTGCCAAAGGCCACTCATTCGCTCCACACCAAAAACAAAGACTTGGGTGATTTCGAATCATTTTTACTTGATCTTTCACAGACTCCACAAAAAGGCTGTGATTATCCGGGTATTCCCAACGACGCTCTCTAGAATCGACTTTCGAAGGATCTTCCCATGCGCCATTACAGTCTCCACTTCCCCAAAGATCTTGAAAGACCAAAATACCATACTCATCACATACATCATAAAACTCAGGACGTTCCACTAATGCGCCACCCCATACACGCATCATTCGCAAATTCATCTCTGCATGAAAACGAACCTCATCGCGATAGCGCTCTGGTGATAAACGTAACAACCAATCCGAGTTAATATAATTTCCTCCAGTAATGTATATTTTCTGACCATTAACAAAGAAGCGTCTACCTCCATTCTCTGATGCCTTATCTGATGTGATTTCACGAATGCCATAACGGAACTGACAAGCATCACTCACCTCTTTCTCCATTAAAAAAGAAAGATTCATATTATAAAGAGGGTGTTCTCCTATTCCATTTGGCCACCACAGTTTTGGATTCTTAATAGCGATAGATTTTAAGGATACATTTCTTCTCTCATGAGGAGCTAACGCCACAACTAATGATTCTTCTATTCCATTAGTCTCACAACGCAAAGATCCCTTCACGGGTTTATCACTAAGATTTTCCAATTCAACAGATGTGTTTACAAAAGCTTCTTTTTGAATCTTATCTTTTGGGTTTCGTATCCCAGGCACTTTTGTTACAACATAAGGGGAAGAAAGGCGAACAACACCTGATGTAGTTACTGACACTTCATCCCAAATACCGGTATTACGATCTCTCACCGGCTGGATCCAATCCCATCCTGGTGTATATTGCATCGTATTATTACGAGCTATCAATCCATCACCACCTTGTCCTCCATTGGGATTACCCGCATACGTTGGAGGAAAGACCAATACGGCTAAGACATTAGGCTTATCTGTACGCAACAAATTAGTAATATCAAATGTCTTACGTAAGAACATCCCTTCGTGCGTATCTTGATTTACCCGTTTTCCATTTAAGAAGATTTCCGCTTTATAGTTTATACCTCGAAAATTCAACCAAACAATACGTCCTTCTTGCAAATTCTTTACATCAAACTGACTTACGAACCAATAGGTATAAAAATCATTACCTACATCATGAATATCCGGTATCAGATTATTATTTAAGCCGAACTCAGGCGCTGAATAAAGGTGATTATCCAACAATGTTGTCAACACTGTTCCCGGAACACGGGCAGGAAGCCATCCTTCCCGTTGAAAAGGTTGGACACTCAATGAGCTTCCATCCACTTTTACCTCGTTTGCCTTTCGCGCATACCACCCGGCATGAAGCAACGCTTTATCTCCCGGATTCGGGATCTCCAACACATTCTGTCCCCATGCAGGAGTGATTCCCCAGAGGCAGATCAAACACAACCAATAAAGTAAAATACATCTGTCTTTCATACGAACTTAGATTTAATACATCGAAAGTACTACATTTATTAAAAAGGGCCTCTCCATTTATTTGGAGAAGCCCCTTTTTAGATATTTATTAACATTAAAATCGATTCAAATCAATTAAAAGTTTCCTTGATTTGCTCTATCCCACCATACGTGAGTACCACCTTTATCACCAGAGATAGCGGCAGTATTTTCTTGGTTCAACAACTCAATACCCTTTTGCAACTCAGCATTATTGGTACTAACAGCCACACCAGAATAAAGCAAACGACGAACCTGATCTTTTGTATCAATATCACCGTTACTCTTATTTACACGGTTCGGGAATAATTTAGGATAACCTGTACGACGGTATTCAGCCCATGCCTCGCAAGATAACGGGAAATTCGCGATCCATTTCTGAGTGATGATACGTTGTAACTTCTCTTCTTTGGTTGCTCCCTCATCCCACTTAACACCTAGTGTGTTCAACGCTTTAATACTATTTTTACTGTCCACCGGGTCAATAAAATCCTCTTGACCTGTCGTACCATTAATATAAGCGTCGATCTCATCGCTTGATATTTCCTTTACATCTGCAATACCGCCTTTGTAAAGCAATTCTTTTTGAATAGAAGTACGGATACCCTCGTTATATAGATCTTTAGCGTCTCCACCCATATTCCAGCCACGCAATGCACCTTCAGCACGCAAGAAATAACCTTCTGCTACCTTCATAACAGGAAGAGGTGTCGTATAAGCACACACAACAGTGGAAAAATTACCCCATTGATTTGGCTTGTTAGGCAGGTCACAACCACCACGAATTCCTAAATACTTAGAACCTTTCTTTATTAATGATCCATCTTCTGTCTTAACGTCTGAGTTATTTTTTGTTACATACAACGGAAGACGAGGATCTTTGAAACCTTCTAGTATTGTAATCAAGTTGGCGTTCATACCACAATCGCCCCACTCAAACATACGAGTCAACTCATTGCTTAAACCTTGATTAATCAAAATATCATGATCTGCACTAGTCAATACACCCGCTTTGGCAGCCTCTTCTGCTTTTTGCTTAGCTAATGTAGGATTTACCTTCACGATACGCATTGCCATACGAAGCTTCAATTGATTAGCGACTCTCTTCCACATCTCGATGTCACCACCACACCAAGAATCAAACGCTTTCATATCTTCAACAGAAGCCGTGCCTTTGAAATTTTGCAAAGCCTCGTCTATTAAAGCGAATAGAGAATTATAAATATCCTCTTGCTTATCATAAGCAAAAGAAGCTCCACCTGTCGGATCTTTAAGTACAGAAGTATAAGCCACCGGACCGTAAGCATCCGTAAGCATTTGAATAGCAAAAGCCTGTACAACACGCATCATTGCTCCATAATCATTCAAACCACGCTCATCACAAGAAGCGATCAAACGACGTGTATTATTAAAGATATGAAGATATACGTTTTCAAACATACCGCCACAGAAACCACGATTTAACGCATAGTCTACATTGCCTGAACCACCGAAATTATGCGGTGTCATGAAATAACCACCAAACAAGTCAATATTCAAATTGAAACAATATTGGAACAAGTTTTGCTGTGGAGCATAGACATATGAGAACGGTTCTTTAAACTGAGCGGAAAATGGAAGATCGTTCGGATTCACTTCATAAGGGTCTGTATTCAAATTCTCAAAATCATCTGTACATCCAACAGTCATGACCCCTGCTGAAACCATCAAAGCCGATACAGCAACGTATTTTAAAATTTTATTTAGTTTCATAAGATATTTCTAAGATTTAGAAGTTAAGCTTTAAATTCAATCCAAAACTACGAGATGTCGGTAAAGCGAACATATCAACGCCCTGCCATCCATTGCCTGTACCCGCAGCTACATCCGGATCCATCGGAGCATCTTTATAGAAGAAGAACAAGTTTCTACCAATAATAGATGCTGTCAGATTTTTACTTGCACCAAACAAATTACGGAATGTATAGCCAAAAGACAACTCACGTAAACGAACATTTGTCGCTTTATATACATATTGAGATGCTAAAATATCAGAATTGAAGTTTGTTCCACCTGTTGTAGTATAATAAGCTTTCGGATTAAACTCAACGCCATCAACAACGACCTTTCCTGCATCACGAGCCTCGCCAGAACGCTCTGAAACGCCCCAACCATCAAGAGTAGCCTCAGTCATAGATAATACTCGACCACCTACTTTCGCGTCAATCAAGAATCCTAACGTAAAATCTTTATAATGGAATGTATTATTCCATCCCATATTGATCTTAGCGTTCATATCTCCTGCATAAACCAAATCTTTATTATCAGAACCTGCCAATACAGGAGCGCCATTTTCTGTAGAAACTACCGGTTTTCCATTTTCGTCTCTCTTCAAATCACGAACATACAAATCTCCAAAGTGACCACCTTCTTTTAATAGCACAATAGCGCCTGTACAATAACTTGCCAATGTCCAATCTTTAATCTCGTCCGCAAGTTCTATGATCTTATTGTTGTTATAAGAGAAGTTGAAGTTTGTGCTCCAGCTAAAGTTATCAGTAAATTGATTATACCAACCTAAGCTAACCTCAAAACCTTGGTTCTCTACGTTTCCTGCATTAATGTAACGGTTCTTCAAACCTGTCTCCCAAGGAGCGGTAATATTGAAATATTGATTCTTTGTATTTGTCTTATAATAAGTCAAATTCACATTGAAACGATTTTGGAAGAATGTACCATCAAAACCAACTTCCAAAGAGTTTGTCTTCTCAGGCTTCAATGTCTTGAACGCAGCCTCATTAGGAGGAACGATAGATCCTTGATCTCCTATTGTATAACGTTTGTTTGATGCGTAGATAGGCACATCATTACCTACAATAGAATAAGAAGCACGAAGCTTGAATAAATCTACATTCTTACCGAAGTCGATAAACTTATTCAACAAGGCACTAGCTCCAACAGACGGATAGAAGAATGAGCAGCCATCTGTGAACGCCAAAGAAGAAGACCAGTCGTTACGAGCACTGAAATCTAAGAATAAACCTTCCTTATAACCAAATTGAGCTGTCGCAAATACAGAGTTCAAACGTTTCTCCTTCAGTGTCTCTGTTGTCTGCATTGTATAATAGTTCTTCGGATTAAAAATATTAGGATAATAAGCACCCGGAGTGATAATACCATCTTTCACTTCAAAAGCTCTATCTCCCCAACCGATCAACTCTATACTAGATGCTTTTGTTTTCGTAAAGCTACCACCGGCAGTAATAGACAATGAATAAGTTTCATCCCATATCTTATTGTAGCTTAACAACGCATCCGCATATGTTTGCTCACTAAATGAACGAGTATCATGCATGGTTCCTAACAAGTTACGTCCACCTTCACTAGAGGCATATTCATTTAAGATCCATTTTTCATCTCCACGCTCATAACGCAAACGACCTGTAACAGAAAGACCATCAATAATATCATATTTAATGCTACCACCAAACTCATAACGATTACGGTCTGTGACAGGTTTTTGACGATTCAATATCCAATAGGGGTTCGTAAATTGCTCTTGTTTTACATTTGTCCAATTTTGAACATTTACGTTTTTAACGCCATCGTATACCTCATAATCATTTTTGTAAGCATCCCAATTTTCGCCTCTCGGGAACAAATATGCTCCTGTAATCGGATTTTTCAGGAATCCTGCGGCCGGTTGGTTCTCGATATGTTGTTTATTATAACGAGCTGTTACATCAACATGTACCTTTTTCCACAAGTTGAAGCCAACTTTCGCCAATAAATTATGACTTAAATAGTCATTTTCCGGTGTGATGCCGTTAGAAGATACATTTGCATAAGAGAAATATGAATTGATATTCTCTGTACCACCAGCCAAAGAGATAGAGTTATTTGTTGTATAACCTGGTTGATAGAATTTACGAGCATAGTTAGGAGCTTTAGCGCTTAATTTATCGCCCCAGCTAAATGTACCCTCATCGCTTGCCCCATAAGTGCTTTGGAACTTAGGTAATACCATAGCGGACTCAACTGTTGTATTACTTGATACATTTATTGAGACTTTACCAGCTTGAGCTGATTTAGTCGTGATCATGATGGCACCATTGGCTGCTACTGCACCATATAAGGCAGCGGCAGACGCACCTTTCAAAAGTGTGATTTGCGCAATATCATCAGGGTTGATTGTTGACATTGCATCACCACCATCACGTTCACCACCGTAAGCCATTTTTACCTGAGTATCAGACACATTCATCATCATAGGAACACCATCTACAACGATCAACGGCTGGTTGCTACCACTAATTGACTTATTACCACGGAACAAGATTTTAGAAGATCCACCAGCACCTGTTGAATTCGGCGTAATCTGTAAACCTGCGCTCTTTCCTTGTAAAGAGTTGATCATGTTTACGTTCTTGATCTCATTCAAATCCTTACCACCAACTGTTTGAGCTGAATAGGTCAAAGTCTTTGACTCACGTTTAATACCCATAGCTGTTACGACAACCTCTTCCAAGGCCTCTGCGTCAGATACCATCGTAACATCAATTTTTGTACGACCATTGATCGGTTCTTCAACCGTCTTCATACTTAAGTAAGAGAATACCAAGATGGCATTTTTATCAGCCTCCAAGGTATATTTTCCATCAAAATCAGTAATTGTACCTACAGTGGTACCTTTCACCAATACATTTACTCCTGTTAGCGGTTCTTTTAATTCCTTATCCAAAACGACACCACTAACCGTTACCTTCTGCGCATACGCTGTTAGACACAGAAGAAACGTCAATAATAACATAAATGACTTTCTCATGAAAAATCGTTTTTTGATTTAAGTGATTCTAAATTTGTGTTTTCTTAATTACGCGTTTTTAAACGAGGGAGAAGTACCCTCACCATCTCAGTACATAGGCTTTTGCTTTTTGTTTAAAATTTCACAATATAGGCGCAACCGTCTTTATTTGCATTTTTTAATATTTTATCTTTATAAAGACAAATATACGACGCAACAATGAAACATTTTTTATGTTTTTCAAGAGGCAAAGATACATACTCTTGACAAACAGACAAGTTAAAACCGAAAAAAACAAATTATTCGCTTATTTTTAACGATTCAGAGTCAGGACATGTAAACAAAAAGCAAGCAGATAAAACTTTTATTTGGTTAAATTAAAATAATTAAATTGCTGCAATTCGACTACATTTAACAACTATATATTTGATTGAAATCATTTTACATATTTAAATGAGACAAAAATCAATCCACACATAGCGCACTTAATTAGATTATCCTACATTTGTATCATACAAACACAAATGCAAAATGAATTGGTCGCAACTATTATCCGACAAACGCTTCGGAATGGAAAAATATCATGAAAGGAAACACGAGAGAACAGACTTTCAAAGAGACTATGACCGTCTTGTTTTTTCCTCTCCTTTTCGGCGCTTGCAAAATAAAACACAAGTCTTTCCTCTACCAGGAAGCATCTTTGTTCACAATAGACTTACGCACAGCCTCGAAGTCTCATGTGTAGGGCGCTCTCTTGGCAATAATGTCGCAAAAGGACTTATTAATAAATACCCCGAATGTGGCGTGAATTTTATAGAAATAGGATCAATCGTATCTGCGGCCTGTCTTGCCCATGACATGGGTAACCCTCCCTTCGGTCACTCAGGAGAACGAGCTATTTCCACCTATTTCTCTGAAGGAAACGGGAAAAATCTAGAGACAAAGATTCGTGAAGAAAATGGACGTTGGGAAGATTTTATTCATTTTGAGGGAAACGCTAATGCGATGCGTCTATTAACCCATCAGTTTAAAGGCAGAAGAGAAGGTGGTTTCGCTTTAACTTACAGTACCCTCGCATCTATTGTCAAATATCCGTACACTTCAATATATGCAGGGGAAAAAGGTAAATTTGGATTTTTCCAATCGGAAGAAAACAGCTATTTGCGAATTGCCCAAGAATTAGGTATAAAACAGCACCCTCTCTATTCTCAAAAATTCATTCGATATCCGTTGGTTTATTTAGTAGAGGCTGCAGATGACATCTGCTATCAAATAATGGATATCGAAGATGCTCATAAATTACATATCTTAAGTACAGATGAAGCAATACAACTGCTCCTCTGTTTCTTCGAGGGAAAACGCTTACAACATATACAAGAAGTCATGGATGCCGTAAGTGACATCAACGAACGAATAGCCTATTTACGTTCTTGTATCATTGGATTATTAGTCGACGAGTGCTCACGCGTCTTTCTAGAAAAGGAAAAAGAGATTCTAAATGGATCATATAACTCTACCCTGATCAATGATATATCAGATCAAGCGAAACGAGCATATGACAACTGCTCCGCAACCGCCTACAAAAAAATATATAAAGCAAAAGAAGTGCTAGATATTGAACTTGCCGGATATCACATCTTTAGCCATCTGATAGATAGCCTAACAGAAGCTGTCATGAATCAAGGTCACGCTTATAGCCAATTGCTTTTACAACGAATACCAGAGCAATACGACACAAATGCGCCAACCACATACGGGAAAATACAATGCGTACTCGACTATATCTCAGGGATGACAGACGTGTACGCATTAGATTTATATCGAAAAATCACAGGAATGAGTTTACCTGCGGTATAATATTAAAACTCTTCCCGATACTTACTTTCTAATCGATCTTCTAATATATTAAGATAACTCTTATAACGAGATTCACTAATCAGGCCTTCATTTAACGCTTGAACAACAGCGCATCCAGGCTCATGACGATGTGTACAATTATTAAAACGACACTTATCTGAATATTGAAACAACTCTCTAAAATAGTGAGATACCTCCGTGTCCTCCATCTCGATAGTGCCAAATCCCTTTATACCCGGAGTGTCTATTAAATATCCACCTTCCGGTAGTGGAATCATTTCCGAGAATGTAGTAGTATGCATGCCCTTATTATGATATTCAGAAATATCGCCTGTTCGAAGATTAACCCCTGGAACAAGCTTATTGATAATTGTTGATTTACCTACACCTGAATGGCCAGACAGCAAAGTCACCTTATCTTTTAAATCAGCTCGCAAATTGTCCAGCCCCTCTTCACTACGAGCGCACAACGTTGAGCAAGGATAACCAATAGATGTATATAACTCTATCAAATCTTTCAAGGCTTTCTGATCATCCTCATTATAACGATCTATTTTATTAAAGACCAATTTAACAGGAATACGATATGCCTCAGCGGTCGCCAAAAAACGATCAATAAAAATTGTGGTTGTTATCGGATAGTTTACCGTAACGATAAGCATCGCCTGGTCCAAATTCGCCGCTATGATATGCGCCTGTTTTGACAAGTTGGAAGCGCGACGTATAATATAATTCTTTCTATCCTCAATTTCAACAATAAATGCGGTTCCCTCTTTATTTATATCTATCGCGACAATATCTCCTACGGCGACTGGATTGGTGCTTTTAATATCTTTCAAACGGAAAGTTCCTTTTATTTTACTCTCTATATCTCGCCCGTCTTCTGTACGGACAGTGTACCAACTACCTGTATTTTTTATTACCAGCCCCCTCATAAAAACATAAATAGTCGGCGGTTAAATATAAATTATACCCATCGCCGACTAGATAACATATTAAACGGTCATTACTTCTTTTTCTTTTGCGGCATACAGATCATCGATCTTTTTAATAAACTTATCGTGAATCTTTTGCACCTCCGCTTCCGCATCTTTCTCCACATCTTCAGGAACACCATCTGATTTAATGCTTTTCTTTAAAGCCTCAATAGCGTCACGACGAGCATTTCTCACACTTATCTTTGCGTTTTCCGCCTCTTGCTTACATTGTTTTACAAGTTGACGACGACGCTCTTCTGTTAATGGAGGAATACCTAAGCGAATCACTTCTCCATTATTTTCCGGAGTGATACCTACTTCTGAATCCAAGATACCTTTTTCTATATCTCTAATTATTTTCTTTTCCCAAGGAGTGATCATGATAGTTCTCGCGTCCGGAACAGTCACCGTTGCGACATTCGAAAGAGGAACTGGAGCTCCATAATACATCACCTTTACGCAATCAAGGATTTTCGGGTTGGCCTTACCAGCACGAATGTGAGACAATTGCTCGTCCAGATATTCAATGGCGAACGTCATTTTCTCTTCCCCTGCTTTGATCAATTGTTTCGTATCTATCATAATTTCTACATTTTTTGTTTACAGATTTTTCAGAAAACAAAAGTAATAAAGATTTCTAACCCCACAAATATCTAAATGATAATATATAAAAGGCAGAATCTTCCTACAATACGTCTACCTTCTTCCTCTTATCTCTCAATTGATAATATTTTCTATAACTTAATTATGAACCAATGTGCCTATATTCTCACCAGACATTACCTTCTTTAGATTTCCCTTCGTATCCATATCAAAAACAATGATAGGCAAGTTATTTTCTTTACACATTGTTGTCGCTGTTAAATCCATAACTTTTAATCCTCGATTATAAATCTCATCATAAGTGATATCCGCAAATTTTGTAGCTGTCGGATCTTTCTCTGGATCTGCCGTATAGATTCCATCAACACGAGTACCTTTCAACATCACATCTGCCTCTATCTCTATGCCTCGCAAAGAAGAACCTGTATCTGTCGTAAAGAATGGGTTTCCCGTACCTCCTGACATAATCACCACATTCCCTTGCTCCAACAATTCTATAGCTCGCCACTTATTATAAAACTCTCCTATAGGCTCCATTCGTATCGCGGTCAACACTTTTGCCTTTACTCCATGGGCTACCAACGCTGAGCTAAGAGCCAAGCTATTAATAACAGTCGCCAACATACCCATTTGATCTCCTTTTACTCGGTCAAAACCTTTCGATGCGCCGCTTAATCCTCTGAAAATGTTTCCACCCCCAATAACAATTCCAATTTGCACACCCATATCGGCTATTTCCTTTATTTGCTCCGCATATTCATTCAAGCGTACCTCATCTATACCATATTGCTTAGCACCCATAAGCGACTCACCGCTTAATTTCAATAAGATTCGTTTATATTGAGCCATAATCTTTTTATTGTTTATGTGTTGTTATTACGCGAAAATAACTAAAATCCCAAACGGATACAAAAAAGATCGCCTCAACCGGTGTCAAGGCGATCTAAACACTAATCTCGTGTTTTGTAAGCTGCGAAGATTAGTAAAATATATGAAAGTTTACTGGTTACTTGTTCTTTAAGATTTCTAATGTATCGGAAGCGATCATATACTCTTCATCCGTAGGAACAACCATAACTGTCACCTTACTATCCGGTGTACTGATAACCATCTCCCGGCCACGCATACCTTCGTTTTTCTCTACGTCGATCTTCATGCCCATGTATTCCATGTTCTCACAAACGACACGACGTGTTGCCCATTGGTTCTCACCAACGCCACCTGTCCAAACCAAGATATCACAACCACCCATAGCTGCTGTATATGCACCGACATATTTCTTGATGCGATAATTATAGACATTCAATGCCATAATAGCGCGAGGATCACCCGCCTCAACAGCAGCCTCTATCTCACGCATATCAGAAGAGATGCCAGATAAACCCGCAACACCACTCTTCTTATTTATCAAGTTTGACAGAGCGGCACCATCCATACCCTCTTTCTCCATGATGAACGATAACGCTCCCGCGTCTACATCACCACAACGAGTACCCATCAAAAGACCTTCAACAGGAGTCAATCCCATTGATGTGTCAATACATTTTCCATGATCTACCGCAGCGATTGAACCGCCATTACCTATATGAGCCGTGATAATTCTTTGTTCCTCATAAGGTACGCCCAAGATCTCGCAAGCACGACGAGACACATAGCGATGGCTTGTTCCGTGGAAACCATAACGACGTACGCCATATTTTTGATACATCTCATAAGGAAGACCATACATATATGCGTAATCGGGCATTGTCTGATGGAATGCCGTATCAAAAACCGCAACTTGAGGAATACCCGGTATTAATGCCTCCATAGCGTCAATACCTTTTAAGTTTGCCGGGTTATGAAGCGGAGCCAAATCTGAGCATTCAACCACCTTTGCGATTACATCCTTATCGATCAATACACTTGAAGCAAACTTCTCGCCACCATGCACTACACGATGACCTACCGCATCAATCTCTTTATATTCTTTGATACAACCATAAGTAGCATCGGTCAATACACTTAAAATAAACTCAATACCTACTTGATGACCTGGAATATCCTTTTCTAGAACTACCTTTTTGCCATCTTTCCCTGTTAACTTCAAGAAAGAGCCCGGCAAACCGATTTTCTCAATACCACCTTGAGCCATAACTTCTCCGGAAGTCATGTCAAATAATTTATATTTGATAGAGCTACTGCCACAGTTCAGGACTAGAATTTTCATATGATTCGATTTTAAAGGTTATTATTTAGCGGCTTTCAAGCCAATTGATTGATTACATGCGATCGCTACCATCTTATAAACGTCATCAACAGAACAACCTCTAGACAAATCGTTTACAGGAGCAGCCATACCTTGAAGAATTGGGCCTACCGCCTCAGCGCCACCTAAGCGTTGTACTAACTTATATGCGATGTTTCCAACCTCTAATGTCGGGAATACCAATACATTCGCTTTACCTGCGATTTCACTGCCCGGAGCTTTCTTGCTTCCTACTGCCTCTACTAATGCGGCATCAGCTTGCAGCTCTCCATCGATCTTCAACTCAGGCGCCATCTCTTTTGCCAAGCGTGTTGCCTCTACTACTTTATCTACCATCTCATGAGAAGCGCTACCCTTTGTAGAGAAACTCAACATCGCCACGCGAGGATCTACACCCACCAAGTCACGAGCGGTACCAGCAGTAGCGATAGCTATACTAGCCAACTCTTCCGCATTTGGATTCGGCATTACCGCACAATCAGCGAATACTAAAATACCATCTTTTCCATACTGTGGAGTCTTAGTGAACATCAAGAACGCGCCAGAAACACATTTCATGCCCGGAGCTGTCTTAATGATTTGCAACGCCGGACGCAAAACGTTACCTGTCGTATTCTCCGCGCCAGCAATTTCTCCATCCGCATCACCAGATTTAATCATCAAGCAAGCTAAAAACAAAGGATCTTCTACTAAAACAGCCGCTTTTTCTGGTGTCATACCCTTCTTTTGACGAAGCTGGAACAACAAATCCGCATAAGCCGCCTTCTTTTCATGATTCTTCGGATCAACGATTGTTGCCTCTTCAATATGGCTCAAATTCAGACTCTTTGCCAAATCCTTAATATTTACGGGATTACCTATCAAGATAATGTCCGCTACACCGTCAGCGATTAATCGATCGGCTGCCTTAAGAGTTCTTTCTTCTGTTCCTTCAGGAAGAACGATACGCTGCTTATTTGCTTTAGCACGCGCAATAATGTCTTGCATTAAATCCATAATGGAAAATATTTATTATTTAATAGTTGTAATCTTATTTGACTACAAAATTAGGCATAATGCAATATAGAGTTTACAAAATAGACAAAAGAATTACACGTCGAGTTGTCAGTTTCAGAACTTTTAACGGTAATTCACGACATCTCGCTCGCCTGACAGAATTTGTTGCAAATCTTCCGCCGTTATATTTACGCCTAATTTCCCTTTATGCGCCACAGATATCTGGCCGCGCTCTTCCGACACAATGATCACTAACGCATCTGTCTCTAATGACATTCCCAACCCAGAACGATGACGCAATCCCATCTCTTTCGGAAGAGAAGCATTTTGCGCCACAGGCAGGATACATCCGGCCGCACGAATACGATTGTCCGCAATAATCATGGCTCCATCATGCAATGGGCTATTCTTAAAAAAAATATTCTCTATCAAACGAGCGTTCACGTCCGCATTAAACATCTCTCCAGTATGCTCATAGATAGCCAAATCCATATCACGCTGTATCACAATTAATGCTCCGGTTTTTTTTCTCGCCATATTCATGCAGGCCAACACGATTGGAGCGACATATTTTCCGACTTTTTCCGGATCACTCTCTCGCTTCGAGAATAGTTTACCTATAAATTTCCAACCTCGATGCGAACCTAAAGCCAATAAAAAACGACGAATCTCATCTTGAAACAAAATAACCAAGACAACAAAACCGACACTAATGAACTTATCCAATATAGCGCCCATCAAACGCATCTCCAACACTTGCGAGATCAATATCCAGACTATTATGAATGATACCACCCCACTGAAAATGGCTAACGTGCCTGAGCTTTTCATTAATTTATATGTTTGGTATAGGAAAAACGCCACTAATAAGACGTCAATTAAGTCCTTTATCCCAAAATGCATCCACATAAGCTATATAATGTTGAATATTGATTATACAAGAACATGCACCTCTCTTTATTGATTCGACTGAAGCGCAGACAACAAACGAACGGCTTCTACTGCTGCTCGCACATCGTGCACTCGCAAGATATTCGCGCCATGTAACAACGCATATGTATTCAAAACTGTCGTTCCATTGAGACTGTCCGCAGGCGTTCCGCCCAACAATTTATATATCATACTTTTTCGAGAAACTCCTATCAATAACGGCAATTCAAATGTTTTAAAATCAGCTAAATGATTCATCAACTGATAATTTTGCTCTAATGTTTTACTAAATCCAAAACCTGGATCAAGAATAATATCGTTCACTCCCATTAGACGAAGTTGACGCACTTTTTTCGCGAAATAAAGAGTAATCTCTCCTATCATATCTGTATAATCCGTAAGACTCTGCATCGTCTTTGGCGTACCGCGCATGTGCATCATTATATAAGGTACACGCATATCAGCGACGGTCTGGAACATTTCCGGGTCCAATTCTCCTCCAGAGATATCATTTATCAATGCTACACCATATTCTTCCACGCAACGACGTGCGATCTCTGCGCGAAAAGTATCTACTGACACGGGAATATTTGAGTAGTGTTCATTTAATATACGTAGGGCTATCTCTAAACGACGCATCTCCTCATCTGAAGATACTTCCGACGCGTCCGAACGAGAAGAATACCCTCCTATATCTATCAATGAACCTCCTTCCGCTAATATTTCACAGATGCGTTTTTCTATATCCATCTCTGTCTGTTTACGACTACCAGCGTAAAAAGAATCTGGAGTGACATTTAAAATACCCATTACCAATGGTTTGTCCAATGGCATAAGTGTTCCTTTAATATTGAGTGTTTTATTGGACATGTTTTTTTTTGTTTGCGGCAAATATACAGGTTTATATCCGAATTTATATCCTTGTGCTCTTCATTCTTTTTTATCCTCAACCACAATATAGATTGAAAAAATAGAGATGTTCTCTTGCTTTTTATATTCTCCTTTTCACGCTCAATTAATGGCTTGTTGAGTGATTAACTATCCACTTCCCAAGTGAATAACTATTCACTACTCCTACTCGTTAGTTATTCACTCAACAAGCGAATAACTATTCACTTAACATTCTGATTATCAGAGATAATAATAGGAGATAATCAACAGCGTCATATCATAGGGAGATTAGACAACATTATTCGGATAGACCTAATGCTATCAAACGGTTGTGTATATAAAGAAAAAGCGGTTACCTATTTAGATAACCGCTAAATTTTTCATTTTTTATAAGTGATCCGCTTGGGGTTCGAACCCAAGACCCCAACATTAAAAGTGTTGTGCTCTACCAGCTGAGCTAGCGAATCATCCGTTGCATTTATTTCCCTAATGCGAGTGCAAAGGTAAGACTATTTTTTAAATACGCAATAGCTTATGGCACTTTTTTTACTTATCGGCCTCATTTTTTTATTCCGCTCCACCTCTTGATTCTTTTCCTTGCTCGCCAATGCTACACTCTCCTGTAAGATAAAACGCTTATAATAAGAGAGACATAGTGTTGTCAAAGGCAATGCTATTATCAATCCTATAAAACCCAAGAGTGTTCCCCAAATAGATAAAGAAAGTAAAATAATCGCAGGATTTAATCCCATCGCCTTACCCATAATCCGGGGCGTCAGATATAAATCTTGTATACACTGTACGACGCAAAGCACCAACAAGGCCATTCCAAAAATCAACCAAAAATTTTCTCCTGTCTCAGCAGAACGCAATAAGCTTAATAGCGCCATCGGTAAAACACCAATTGTTTGCATATAAGGAATCAAATTTAAAAAACCAATAAATAAGCCCAACGTGACAGCCAATGGCAAATTAATGATTTTAAAACCAATCGCCAATAGTATCCCCACAGATAAAGCAATCAATGACTGCCCTCTGAAATAGCGATTCATACTGTATTCTACATCCTCCGCCAATCCCTGGAAGAACAAACGATAACGTAATGGTATTAAATCGATCCAACCATTCGCTATTTTTTCATAATCCAACAGAATAAATATCAAATAGAGCAAAATGACAAACACTATAGTGATACTCAACAATATAGAGAAGGTATTAGACAATATAGACCAAACCTGAGGCGCGATTTGCTTAACCGCTTTCAACAAATTCTCACGGCTCAACAGCTCCATAAGCTGATTCAAATCGACATTTGTCTCTAAATATTGTATCCATGAATGAGGGATCAATGGAACATGACCGTTGGCAGGATCGTGCGTGCGAATCAACTCTAATGTCTTATCCGCCTCTGCCGCAATAGAAGGAACTACCATAACAAACAGCAATACGCCTAATAAAATGACACTCACCAAAACTGCCATTATGGAGAGAATACGACTCTTGAAACGCAGCTTATATTGAAAAAACTTCACAAATGGTTGCAACATATAGGCCAACAACCAAGCGACTAAAAATGGCAACAAAGCATTTTTCAACAAGGCGATTAAATAAATTATTCCGGATATAACCAATACACCAAACAAGATACGCATCACGCGATCAAACGTAAACGGCTTATCAAATAATGGATTCATATTCTTTTTATCTTTGCTTCCGACAAAGATAAAATAAAGTAGAATACAAGAACATCATGACACGCAAATTATATTTTTCCCTTTTTATCCTTTATGTATGCTTTTTCATAAAAGCCCAAACCGCTCCGGCTATAAAGCATTTTATAAACAAGCCTTATATGAAAGGGGCCTCATTCTCCTTGATAATAAAAGATATCAATCAACAAAAAACTTTTTATTCATACGATTCAGACAGACTACTAACACCTGCGTCCGTCATGAAAAGCATAACAACCGCAAGCGCATTGGAATTGTTAGGTGAAGATTTTAAATTTTCTACAACTATAGAGTATAATGGAACAATCGTAAATGGCATTTTAAAAGGTAATCTATATATTAAAGGTAGCGGAGACCCGACATTGGGATCTAAACACTTTGGCGAAAACACAAAACGATTCATGACGCAATGGATAAACGCCATCCAAAAAGCAGGTATTCATAAAATAGAGGGCAACATTATAGCTGATGAAAGTATATTTGATATTGAAGGTACATCTTTAAAATGGGCAAATGAAGATATGGGTAATTATTATGGCGCCGGTAGCTATGGTATATGTGTGTTCGACAACTCTTATACGCTGGCACTACAGAGTGGAGTCGCCGGCACACGACCCAAGATAAAGGGCACCGATCCTAATATACCCAATTTACATTTCCATAACTACCTCTCATCCGCTTCTATCGCATCTGATAGCGCATTCATCTCTGGCGCGCCTTTTTCTACAGAACGCTATTTACATGGAGCGATCCCCGCTAATCGAACTTGGTATCCTCTAAAAGGTGATATTCCTGACCCTGCTCTATTCCTTGCGGATTATATGAAAAGACAATTGGCTAATCAAGGGATCTCAACAACAGGCATCGCCTCTTGCTTCCGCTTGTTAAAAGAAAAAGGGAAATGGACTAATAGCAAACGTAACAAACTGATCACTACATATTCTCCTACACTACGAAATATTATTAAAGAGACCAACCATATCAGTCATAATCTATTTGCCGATGCCATTATCAAAACAATCGGATTACACTATAAACCACAAAAAGGAGAAATAATATCCTCTTTCAATAGAGGCACCAAAATGATAACAAGCTTTTGGGAGAAAAAAGGAATTGATGTATCTGGTATATGGATACACGACGGCAGCGGGTTGGCTCCTGCCAATAAATTATCCGCAGACTTCGTAGCCAACATATTAACCTATATGAAAAAACATTCTCAACATAATGCGGCATTCTACGAATCTCTGCCGGAAGCCGGCATCAATGGCTCTGTCCGCAATTTTTTAAAAGGGACAGCCTTACAAGGAAAAGCCAGATTAAAAAGCGGCAGCATGAGCCGAGTGAAAGGATATGCGGGATATATCCAATATAATGGCAAAAGCTACGCCATCGCTCTATTCGTAAATAACTATTCTTGCGATGGAAGCACAATAAACCAAGCTTTAAAAAAGCTATTATTGCAACTCTTTCGGTAGAAGTATCACCAATAAATGATTACACCAGCTATACCCGCCAATATAATCATCAAAATAGGATGGACCTTAAACTTCCATGTCAATATAAATGCGGCAGCGAATATTAAAAAGCTCTTATAATCAATAAAATTCTCATGATTCATCAACAACAAGGCTGCCGCGGCAATCAGACCAACTGTCGCAGGCCGTAAACCTGTAAATGCCGCTTCCACATACTTGTTGTCACGAAACTTTGCGAAGAAATAAGAGATCAAAAGAACCAATAAAAAAGAAGGTAAACAAACAGCGAATGTTGTCAAGCAAGAGCCTAACACACTTATCGCACTTGAATAACCCGCATTGTGTATAGCCGTATATCCTATATATGTCGCACTATTGATACCTATCGGACCTGGAGTCATTTGAGAAACTGCCACTATATCTGTAAATTCTTTTAAAGAGATCCATCCATAACGATCTACAACATCCGCTTGTATCAATGATAACATCGCATACCCGCCACCAAAGCCCAATATGCCAATCTTTAAATACACATATAATAATTGGAACCAAATCATTCTTAGCCCTTTCTATTTAATCCATATATCAATCCACCCGCAATAGCCGCCAATATAACCCACGCAGGAGATATACCTCCCATCCATATTAATAAAGCCGCACTTACCGGTATAATTATTTGCTTATAACTTAACTTGATTGAACGAGCTGTTGTCAAACAAGGCACCGCGATCAGCGCGACCACCGCGGGACGTAATCCCTTGAAAGCCTTCTCAACCCATATATTATCTTTTACTTGAGTAAAAAATAAAGCGATAAAAAGCATTATAAGAAATGAAGGCAAGATAGAGCCTAACGCACAGACCACTCCTCCCCATGTCTTTTTCAACCGATAACCGACAAACACCGCTAAATTTACGGCAAAAATACCTGGTAAAGATTGAGCTACAGACAAAACATCTATAAAGTCCTCCTTTGTCATCCAACCTCTATCTACCACATCTCGCTGGATTAAAGGTAACATGGCATAACCTCCTCCTATCGTGAACATGCCAATTTTCATAAATGTCAAGAACAATGTCCAATACATATATGCCTCCTTTTTTACATGGGCGAACGTCCTAACAATTTGTTGTACGACTCTTTATCGTTTATTATCTCAAGCGCTTTTCGATAAGTAGCATCTTCTTCATTAATAATTTGGAAGTATTGAGCCATATCATACAAATCACGAGCGATCAAGGCTTTAATTTGAAGTTTTATCAATGGCTTTGAACGATCATATTGCTCCTTAACAAACTCGATCTTCTCATCTTTTGCCATCTCCAACAACTCATTCATCACCTCTTCATCCACTACGAAATCTTGCTTATATTGCGAGAACTTTTTATATCGGCCTGTCAACTGATTTCGATTCCGATCCAGATAATTCATCGCCTCCCGATTCACTAATCCTGAAGCGACCAACTTACGATGGTAATCTGTATAACGAGCTGTATCCACCGGTATAAATACATCAGGCATGATACCGCCACCACCATAAACCGTACGACCGGTTAGCATTGTGTTATATTTCATCGAATCTGGGAAATGAATGCTATCTGCACTCATCAATTCACCACGATTATAACGATCTATCAAATCATGATGATATTCCTCAATTTTCCCACTTTCATAAGGTTTCTGTATGCAACGGCCCGTCGGTGTATAATATCGAGAGACCGTCAAACGAATCATTGATCCATCCGGTAGCGGAATAGGCTTTTGTACCAATCCCTTTCCAAAAGTACGACGTCCGATGATCACTCCTCTATCCCAATCCTGAATAGCACCTGACACTATCTCACTAGCTGAAGCGGAAGACTCATCAACTAATACGGCTAGACGTCCCTCTTGAAATTGACCACGAGCCGTGGCTTTAGCCTCTTCTCTCGGCTGCTTGCTGCCTTTTGTATACACGATCAATCGCCCTTTATCCAAAAACTCATCAGCCAATTCTATCGCGATATTTAAATAACCACCACCATTACCTTGCAAATCCAAGATAAGATTTTTCATTCCTCGCTTACGCAATTTATCCAGTGCCTCCCGAAACTCTTCAGCAGAAGAAGCGGCAAAACGATTCAATTTTATATATGCCGTTGATTTATCAGCCATGTATGCCGCATCCAAACTATATACCGGAATTTTACCCCTAACGATTTTAAAATTCATCAAATTAGGAGATTTACCACGCTGAACCTTCACACGAACCTCCGTTCCCTTCGGCCCCCTCAGCATCTTCATTATATCTGTAATCTTCGCCTTTACACCCGCTATCAATGTATCATTAACCTGAATAATACGATCGCCCGCCATCAATCCAACTTTTTCCGAAGGACCGCCAGGTATTACCTGTATTACATAAAGAGTATCCGTCAACATATTAAACTGAATACCGATACCATCGAAATTGCCTTGTAAAGGCTCCGTCATCTCTTTCGTCTCTTCCGGATCCATATATGTAGAATGTGGATCTAACTTATCCAACATACCCACAATCGCATCTTCCACTAATTTCGCCTCACTTGTAGAATCCACATACAAATTAGAAATAGCGAACAAAGACAATTGAAGCTTTCGAGCATCTATATTAGCTTTTTGAGCTGTCGCCCCGGAAACGACACCTAAAGCGACCAGTAGAAATAATAAAAATCTTTTCATCAAATATATTCGTTTCATAATTATCAATACAACAATGTTCCCTTAGGCACAAACTGGGATATATCTTTACCGTAACGCAATAACTCTCTAACAATGCTAGAACTAATATGCGTATGCTCTGGTTCTGTAAACAGGATAAATGTCTCTATTCCTGTTAGTTTTCGATTTACATCCGCAATTGTTTTTTCATATTCAAAATCGTTTACAGTGCGAATACCTCTCAATATGAAAGCCGCACCGACCTCTTTGGCGAAATCAACTGTCAACTTATCATAAGACATGACTCTTACTCTAGGATTATCTTTATATAGATTTCGAATCGCCTCTAAACGCTTTTCCAAAGAAAAATAGGTTAACTTTTTATCATTTATACCTATCGATATCACAATCTCATCCACAAGGTCCAAACCCCTGCTAACCAAAGATTGATGCCCAATCGTAAAAGGGTCAAATGTCCCCGGGAATAATGCGACACGCTTACATTGTTGACAATTGGTAGAGATCGACTCGTGCTTTTCCATCTCCACCAAACCGCTGATCCCTTCAATATTCATATCACTAAACTCTGTTATAATGTTTTCACCCTATTATCGTATCCGATATGGTTCTGTCAATTTACGACATCTTCCTCAACCACCAAATTGTCAATAATAAAGTTTTGTCTTTCCATCGTATTCTTACCCATATAGAACTCCAGCATATCTTTCACCAAGTCCTCCTTTTTCATGGTAACAGGATCTAAACGTATATCTTTCCCAATAAAATGTTTAAATTCATCAGGTGAAATTTCTCCCAAACCTTTAAAACGAGTAATTTCCGGGTTCTTTCCCGCTGCAGCTATCGCAGATAGACGTTCTTCTTCTGAATAGCAATACCATGTTTTTTGACGATTACGAACCCTAAATAATGGAGTCTGCAATATATATACATGATTTCGCTTGATCAAATCGGGGAAAAACTGCAAGAAGAATGTTATCAACAGCAGACGAATATGCATACCATCCACATCCGCATCTGTCGCGATAATCACTTTATTATATCGCAAGCCATCTAAACCATCCTCTATATTCAATGCGGCCTGTAACAAATTAAATTCTTCGTTTTCATAAACGATTTTCTTTGTCAAACCATAACTATTCAATGGTTTTCCTCTTAAACTGAATACCGCTTGATAATTCGGGTCCCTACTTTTTGTAATAGATCCACTAGCAGAGTCACCCTCCGTAATGAAGATACTGCTCTCTTCCAATAAATCTCCCTTAGCGTCATTTAGATGTATTCGACAATCACGAAGTTTCTTATTATGTAGATTCGCCTTTTTAGCACGCTCTCGAGCTAATTTTGTTACGCCCGCAATCGCTTTACGCTCTTTCTCTGAATCTAATATTTTTTTTAATAAAATCTCGGATATCTCTTGATTCTTATGCAAATAGTTGTCCAGGTCATTCTTTATAAAATCACCTATAAACTTAGCTACTGTAGGTCCTTCCGGGCCCATATCTTTTGAACCTAATTTCGTCTTTGTTTGACTTTCAAACACCGGCTCTTCCACCTTTATACTAATGGCGGCCACAATGCCCGCCCGAATATCTGAATATTCAAAATTCTTATTATAGAATTCTTTCACGACACGTCCTATAGATTCTTTAAATGCTGAAAGATGCGTACCTCCTTGTGTCGTATGCTGACCATTCACAAAAGAATAATATTCCTCGCCATATTGATTACTATGAGTTATAACGACCTCTATATCTTCTCCTACAAGGTGGATAATAGGATAAAGAGGATCTGTCGTCATATTCTCATTCAATAGATCAACTAATCCATTCCGAGAGTAAAAACGTTTTCCATTATAAATAATAGAAAGGCCTGAATTTAGAAAGACATAATTCTTCAACAAGCCCTCAACGAACTCATCCTTATAATGATAATCTTTAAAAATCGCTCGATCAGGGACAAATGTGACTTGCGTTCCGTTCGACTCTTCTGTCGGTTGAATGTCCGCCTCTTCAGTTATAATGGCTTTACTGTATTCTACTCGCTTGCATTCTCCATCACGGAAGCTAGTTATTAAAAAATAGCTGCTTAAAGCATTTACCGCTTTAATACCTACACCATTTAATCCTACCGACTTCTTAAACGCTTTACTATCATATTTAGCCCCCGTATTCATTTTGCTGGAGACATCCACTACTTTACCCAAAGGAATACCACGGCCATGATCCCTCACAGAGACCCTACCCTCCTCTATCGATACCTCAATGATTTTTCCATATCCCATCATATACTCATCGATAGAGTTATCTAGCACCTCCTTCAACAACACATAAATACCGTCATCCGCATAGGTGCCATCACCTAATTTACCGATATACATACCCGGACGCCGACGGATATGCTCCATCCAATCTAATGTCTTGATATCATCATCGTTATATTCTGTCGGCTGTTGTGTCGTTGAATTCAGTTCTTCCATATTCTACAATTTTTTTATATATGCTCTCCTTGATTTATGATGCTCACGCTTAAAATAATCCCATTGCGCCTGGACAGCACTATTTGTCTCCAACTCTGGATTACTCTCCGCATAGACCGCTCCCAGTCTTTTATAGACCGGTATCAAATCATTAAACAGCAATGCATTAACACCTTTACTTTGGTATTCAGGCAAAACGCCAGTAAGATATAAATCTATAACTTTCGGTTTACTTTTCAAAGCCTTTAATAAATGTATCCATCCAAAAGGGAATAAATGACCTCGTGCTTTTTGTAAAGCTCTTGACAAATTAGGCAAAGAGATACCAAAACCAACTACGGCATTATCCTCCTCTCTGACAATCAATGTTACTAACTCATAACGTAACATTGGAATGTACATATTAATATAATAATCAATCTGTTTTTCCGTCAATTGAGCAAATCCATACAAAGGTGCAAAAGCGGAGTTCAACGTATGAAATACAGAATGAGCATACGGCATAATTTCCTTTGCATTCTTAAATTTCAATACTTTCAGTCCATACTTTTTCTTTACTATTTCACCTATACGCAAATGCTTTTGAGGCACCTCTTCTGGTATATAGATCTTGAACTCATGCCAATCTTGATCTTTAGTATATCCGATACGCTCCAATTGCTTTGGATAATACGGATAATTATAAATCGTAGCCATAGTTCCTAATTGATCGAAACCATCAATCAACATCCCTTCATGATCCAAATCCGTGAAACCCATCGGACCATGAATCTCTTCCATTCCACGTTCACGAGCCCACTTCTCCACTGTCTCGAACAGCGCATTCACGACTTCATCATCATCAATAAAATCCACGAATCCAAAACGCGCTCTCTTTTGCCCCCAAGCCTCATTACTCGGACGGCTAATGATACCCGCTATTCGCCCCACTACTTTTCCTTCTTTATAAGCTAAAAAGTAACTAGCCTCACATACTTCAAACGCCGGATTTTTCTCTTTATCCAACGTCATCATTTCTTCCTCTATTAAACCTGGGACATGATAGGGATTTCCTTTATATAACTCAATATTGAACTTGACAAATTTCTTAAGTTCCTTCTTACTGGTAACTTCTCTTATTTCTATGCACATCTGTCATTTTATTTAAGCAGCAAAGTTACATAAATAATTTTTATCATGGCATTATAAAACAAATTTATATCTTTGTGCAGTTATATTCAGCGTGTCCCATGAAGAAAGCTACTATTCTATTCATTGTCACATTGGTATCACTCGTCATGACTTCCTGCACTAAACATCCGGCCATCATTATTCCGGACCTTGCTTTTCGTGCGCACGCTTCAACAGGAGAAGGTGCTCTTTGGCATCCTGATCGTAATACGTTTTTTTGGGTAGATATCGAAGGTAAGACATTATATGAGTATCTTCCGAATGAAAGAGATTGTAATTCATGGAATTTTAACAAGATGGTCTCTACTGTAGTGCCAGAGACAGACACAACGGTGTTAGTTGCCCTACAAGATGAAATTATCAGAGTGAATTTAAACAATGGGGAAAAAACTTCCATCGCATTTATTCCTGACGAAAATGGGACAATTCGTTGTAATGATGGAAAATGTGATCCCGCAGGACGATTATGGGTCGGAACCATGGGGTTTGGAGCGCCTAAAGGCAAAGGAAGCCTTTATTGTATATGGCCAGATGGAACCATCAATACAATGCTGACCAAAGTCACGATCTCTAATGGCATCGTTTGGTCCGCTAATCAAAAATATATGTACTTCAATGACACCCCTACTAATAAAATCATCCGATTCCGTTACGACAACCGATCCGGAAATATTTTATACGATGGTATAGCGATACAAATACCTGAAGGCTCTGGATCTCCAGATGGAATGGCCATCGACAAAAATGACAATCTATGGGTAGCACAATGGGGTGGCAGCGGCGTTTACTGCTATAATCCATATACCGGTGAATTATTAACGAAAGTAGCCGTACCCGCTCCTAATGTAGCATCATGCACTTTCGGCGGAGAAAATCTTGATACTCTTTATATAACTACCGCTCGATCTGGCTTAAGCGAAGAGCAACTTCGAGAATATCCTCTTAGCGGAAGCGTCTTTTACTGCAAACCCGGAGCAATCGGCGTAAAAGCAAACCATTTTCATCCATAAATTGTTATATTATCAAACAAATATATCTATGACAAAGAACAAATCCTCTAAAAAAGATATTAAAAACAAGAAAAGCAAAAAAGACAAAGGCAATAATAAGCGAATGAAAAAATACGCTATGACACAAGCCATTGTCTCCGCTTTTCAATCCGCTCCTGCAGAGCCTTTCAATTATAAGCAGATCAGCAAAATCATAGGCGTTAACAGCCAAGTGCAAAAGCTACAAGTTGTTGATATCCTCTATGACCTGTCCACCGAGGGTGTCATCACCGAGATTGACCGTGGACGATATCGACTGAACAACATTGGAACTATCGCCACAGGAATGTTCTCTCGAAGAAGCAACGGGAAAAATTCCTTTACCCCAGAAGATGGAGGAACACCGATTTTCATCGCAGAACGAAACTCTGGGCACGCAATGGATGGCGACAAGGTGAAAGTGCAACTATTCGCTAAAAGAAAAGGCGCTGAACCGGAAGGTGAAGTCGTGGAAATTCTAGAGACCAAAGAACAAACATTTGTCGGCAAACTACAAGTGGAAAAAGGCTTCGCATTTTTAATTACAGAAGATAAAACATTAGCTAACGACATTTTTATTCCAAAAGATAAATTAAAAGGAGGAAAAAATGGAGATAAAGCAATTGTCAAAATTAAAGAATGGCCACGAAACGCTAAAAACCCGCTAGGAGAAGTCGTTGATATCTTAGGTGTCGCCGGACAAAACAATGCCGAGATGCATGCGATTTTAGCGGAATATGGTTTGCCGTATAAATATCCCGCATCAGTGGAAAAAGCCGCTGATAAAATCAAAGATTCAATCTCTGAAGAAGACTGGAAAGAACGTGAAGATTTCAGAGATATTACGACTTTTACGATCGACCCTAAAGACGCGAAAGATTTCGATGATGCTTTATCTGCCCGTCAATTGGACAATGGCAACTGGGAAGTCGGCGTACATATCGCTGATGTAACTCATTATGTGAAAGCGGATGACATTATCGATAAAGAAGCACAAAGCCGAGCTACTTCCGTCTATCTGGTGGACAGAACGATTCCCATGCTACCAGAAAGACTTTGTAATCAAATTTGTTCTTTACGGCCCGATGAAGAAAAACTTTGCTTTTCTGTCATCTTTGAACTCAACGAAAAAGCAGAAGTGTTAAATTCTCGAATCTGCAGAACAGTCATAAAGAGTAATCGCAGATTCACTTACGAAGAGGTTCAAGCAGTAATTGATAGCGGCAAAGGTGATTATCAAAAAGAGATATTAGCGCTAAACGATCTTGCACAGCAACTAAGAGAAAAACGATTCAAAAATGGCGCTATAAACTTTGACCGATATGAAGTTAAATTTGAAATTGACGAACAAGGGAAACCTATTCGGGTTTATTTCAAAATATCAAAAGAGGCAAATAAGCTTATCGAGGAGTTTATGCTACTAGCCAATCGCACCGTAGCTGAATTCGTTGGACGCCCCCCTAAGGGAAAAACAAAGAAGACATTTGTCTACCGTATCCACGAACTTCCGGATCCTGAAAAAATGGAGAACTTCGCATCGTTTATCCGTCGATTCGGCTACAAGCTAAAAACAGACGGTCCTAAATCAGATGTATCTAAAGGCATCAATTCATTACTAGACAATGTGCAAGGCAAACCCGAAGAGAACTTAATAGAGACTGTCGCTATTCGTGCCATGCAAAAAGCCCGTTACTCGACTGATAACATCGGGCACTATGGATTGGCGTTCGATTATTATACACACTTCACCTCTCCAATCCGACGTTATCCGGATATGATGGTCCACCGATTACTAGAACGCTATTTGGCCGGAGGCAGAAGTGTTATCAAAAAGAAATATGAAGATCTATGCGATCACTGTTCGACAATGGAGCAAGTAGCGGCTAACGCCGAACGAGCTTCCATCAAGTATAAGCAAGTCGAGTTCATGCAGGATAAACTAGGAATGATATTCGATGGCGTCATTTCTGGTGTTACTGAATGGGGGCTATACGTTGAACTAAACGATAATAAATGTGAAGGACTTGTTCCTATTCGCGACTTAGATGATGATTTTTACGAGTTTGATGAAAAGAACTATTGCCTACTTGGGCGTCGCAAAAAACATTGCTATCGCTTAGGAGATCCTATAACGATCAAAGTCGCACAGGCAAATCTAGAACGTAAGCAACTAGATTTTCAACTGGTCAAATAAGACATATCAAATTTGCATTCCTTTCCTTTTAGGGGCGCTATCTATTTTACGACCAACAGATAGCGTCCCTATTTTTATATCAAGCAAAACCAGTTCTAAAAAGATTAACAACTGCTTATTGTCAATACCATAACTATAGATTCAAACTTATAAAATAAAAACGATGCGCTTCTTTTTAAGGAAAGCGCATCGTTTTTATTTTTCTATTTACCAATAAATCAACCCTAATATTCCACAAAGAATCAATCCTAAGCCAAGCAACACATAAAAGATCCGTGCCCCTCGACGACCCCAATATTCCACGAACGGTTGAGCTCCACTAGTCTTAAAATACCAGTCTGAATTTAAAACAGCCGCAAAAACAGACAGAGTCCCTAAAATGATAAATAGGATTAATATAAAATATTCAGATGGATCCATAAGTTATTCCACCTCTACAGTACGTGAACCATCAGGATTTTCCGAAATTGTCACATTAACAACATCCCCAGGCAATAACTCATCGATTTTCTCCGGCCATTCGATAAAGCACAACGCACCACTATAAAAATAATCCTCTGTTCCTATATCTTCAGCCTCACTCAACTTATTGATACGATAAAAGTCAAAGTGATAAATCAACTCACCTGTCGTATCACTGCGATATTCATTAATAATAGCGAATGTAGGGCTATTGATGACATCACTTACACCCAACTCTTCACATATAGCCTTGATAAACGTTGTTTTACCCGCACCCATCGGACCATAAAAAGCATAAACCGTACGATCGTCCATTCCGGCAATAAACTCTTTAGCAGCCTCATGAATCTTATCCAAACTTTCTATTTTTATCGTGCTCATAACTTTCTTTTTACATTTTATATCGCCACAAAGTTCGTGATATTTATGAGATACGCAATAAATAAAAGCATTATCATTACAGATAATCAAAAGAATATTCTGCCTTTTTTAATCTTCACTCCCCAATTCCACTTACACACCCTTTCCTCTTCCCTCCTGCACCAATCCTCTAGCATGAACTTTTTTAACAGAATAAACACGCTCTTTACATCTCTTTATTCAACTTCCTCAATTCCTAGTTAAACAAGAAGTCATATTTTAACCATAAAATGATACTTATTGCTACCTTCTTAACGAAAAAGATAGATATTTAATCTAAAATATCACTCTAAAATGTTCATGACTTCTTTTCATGGCAAACCTTTTTTTTAACAATTTGTTCGATAATTTTTTTCATTTCACATAGATTCACTACTTTTGGCACACATACATAATCCGCTTTATGAATAAAAAATATCTATTTACTCTGTTGATTACGCTCTTAACATGTATGAGCTGCAACAACCACCATTTTATATCCGACGCCAAACATCGAGCTGAGGTAGAAAATGATTTTCAAGAGAAGCAAGCCGCATTACCTAACGGTAACCTTTTCGCAGTATTCAATGAACAAATGACACCCGAAGAAAGGGAAGCGTTAACCTTCATGTACGCCTATATGCCCATTGGTGACATCACCGATTATAATGGCGAATTTTACTTGAAAAACATCCGCACTTCCTTTCAGGCTCGTGAAGAAATGCCATGGGGAGACAGTATTCCTGAAGATATCTTCCGTCACTTTGTATTGCCTGTCCGCATAAACAATGAGAACCTAGACGACAGCCGTATGGTCTTTTTCGACGAACTTAAAGACAGAGTGAAAACTCTCTCTCTTTATGAGGCTGTATTAGAGGTTAACCATTGGTGCCACGAGAAAGTAATATATACTCCATCAGACGCACGCACCAGCTCTCCTCTCGCATCCGTTAAGACCGCCTATGGACGTTGTGGAGAAGAGTCTACCTTTACTGTAGCTGCGCTACGTGCGGTAGGTATTCCCGCTCGCCAAGTATACACTCCTCGTTGGGCTCATACCGACGATAACCACGCATGGGTCGAAGCTTGGGTAAACGGCAAATGGTATTTCTTCGGCGCTTGCGAACCAGAGCCTGTATTAAATCTCGGATGGTTCAACGGTCCGGCTTACCGAGGTATGTTAATGCACACAAAAGTATTCGGAAAATATAACGGTCCGGAGGATGTCATGGATCGTACTGATGGATATACAGAGATCAATGTCATTGACAATTACGCTCCGTCTGCAAAAGCGACAATTACCGTCACTGACACAAATGGCAAAGCTGTAAAAGACGCTTCTGTCGAATTTAAAATTTACAACTATGCTGAATTCTATAGTGTAGCTCATAAAAAGACCGACGCAAAAGGACAATGTTCTCTCTCCGCCGGCAAAGGTGATATGCTTGTATGGGCAAGCAAAAACGGGAAATTCGGATTTTGCAAAGTATCTTTTGGCAAAGAAAGCGATATCACGATCAAGCTAGACAAAAAACCTGGAGATATCGAAACTTTATCTCTTGATATCATTCCTCCTGTAGACGGAACAATTCCGGCAGAAGTAACTCCCGAACAAAAAGAGACAAACGCAAAACGACTTCTAGAAGAAGATGCGATACGTAATAAATATGTAGCGACATTTTACACAGAAGAAAAAGCGGCCGCATTAGCCGAAGAGCTTAACATCGATCCTCAACAGACCGAGAAGTTTATGATTGGCAGCCGCGGCAATTGGGCAGAAATAGAGAAGTTCCTAAAGGAAACTCCCAATGAAAAACGCAAACAAGCGATGGATCTTCTTAATGTTATCTCTGAAAAAGACTTACGAGATACACGGGCATCTGTTTTAGCTGACCATTTAAATAACACTCCCGCAATAAACGGCAAATGGTTCACTGAATACATCATGAATCCCCGTGTAGCTAATGAGTTCTTAACTCCTTATAAAGGCTTTTTCGCTAAAAACTTCGATGCGAAATTAGCTAAACAAGCTGTGGAGAACCCACAAGTTCTTGTTGACTGGGTAAAAGAAAACGTATCTATAAATGATGCGCTAAACGCACAACGCATTCCTATCATGCCTATGGGTGTATGGAAATCACGCATCGCGGACAAAGGATCACGCAACATATTCTTTGTAGCTGTCGCCCGCAGCTTAGGAATCCCCGCAAGAATCGAACCTGTAGCCCATAAAATTCAATACTTCAACGACAACAAATGGGTTGATGTTGATTTTGAAGCAGAAGTTCAAACTATCGCTAAACAAGGTAAGGTCGTCGCTACATATCAACCGATTAAAGCGCTACAAGATCCTAAATACTATAGCCATTTTACAATTTCAAAAGTATTGGCTAATGGTACATTACAAACTTTGAACTTCGAAAGTGGAAGTCATGTCGACATGGGATTAGGAGATACTTGGAGCGGACTATTAAAGAAACCGCTTTCTATAGACGAAGGAAACTATATGCTAGTCACCGGCACACGCATGGCAAATGGTAGTGTCCTTGCCGAAATTAAATTTTTCAATGTTGATGCTGATAAAACAACTCCTATCGAATTAGAGATGAGAGAGAGCAAAGATGAAATCCAAGTTATAGGCAACTTCAATTCTGAAAACAAATTCAAACGTGCAGATAATGGAGAAGAGACCAGCCTATTGGCTACAACAGGCAGAGGCTATTATATTGTCGCTATCTTAGGTTCACGACAAGAACCTACTAATCATGCGATGAGAGACATAGCCGCTGTTAAGAAAGATCTGGAAGACTGGGGCAGAGGAATCGTCTTATTATTCCCGGACGAGAAAGGTCTTAAGAACTTTGACACAAAAGAATTTGGAGAATTACCAAACACTATCACTTACGGAATAGACATAGACAATACGATACAAAAAGAAATGGCCGGCGCGATGAAATTAGCGAATATGCATAATTTGCCTATTTTCTTAATCGCGGATACATTTAACCGTGTCGTATTTGTTTCTCAAGGTTATACAATTGGTCTTGGGGAACAACTCATGAAGGTTATCCATAAATTATAAGTAAGAGGAAACATCTTATCAAGATGGTCAATAGAGATCCTATAGATGATCTCTATTGACCATCTTAATTTTTAAACCTATCTAAAACCTCAACATCCTCATTTTTTCTTTAAGCTATATCCCAAGCATCTAATAATAAATAAGATATTAAATCCTTATAAACAGCATCCTTACAGCCAAAGGGAAAACAACATCTCTTTATAAAAATCTATAATAGATAAAGGAGACACAATGGAATATAGGTATTCGTTTTTTTATGTAAGTTCGCGGTAAATGGCAATGATTTGCCCAATTATCAAATAAATATGCATATTATAGCAAAGATTAATTTTTTACGAAAAGGGCTGCTTTTATACCGCAGTATCCGCTATCGCAAAGGATTTGGAGTACATTCTCCTTTCGTGTTCAGCTTAATCACAAAAGTTATCGAAGAGAAATGTCCTTATTACTGTTTCCAAGAAATAGAGCTATTACGCAAACAGTTACTCTTTGGAGAAAAAAAAATTACTTATCCCGATAGAAAATGCAATGGACGGATTAAAACTCGCACCATTGGCTCCATCGTGAAACACGAAGCTATCAGCCCTAAAGAAGGCGCTTTGCTATTTCGCTTGACAAACTATTTCAAATCCAAGCATATCCTACAAATTGGATCAAATATGGGATTGTCAACTCTCTACCTAACATCCTACGCGAAAGGACTATCTTGTATAGCTTTGGAGCATATTCCCGAATTTGCGGAAATCTCAAAACAAACCATATCTCGAAAAGGACGAAACAAGGTAGATTTGCGTATTGGAGAATATATAAAACTATTGCCACAAGCCTTAAATGATTTACATACGGTAGATCTCGTTTTTTTTAATACACAACATGAAACTGTAGATAATCAAGAACTATTCAACGAATGTCTTAAGTTTGTGAAAAATGAGACTCTATTCATATTTGAGGGTATTAACGCAAATAATGAGATGCGTTCTTTCTGGAAAAATGTATGCGCTTGTCCTGAAGTAACAGTATCATTAGATCTTTTCTCTTTAGGAATCGCTGTTTTCAACAAGAAACTACATAAAAAAAATTATATCGTTTATTTCTAAATCGTTTAAAAACAACATATCATATGAAAAAAAGCATTATCTATACAGGCACAGGAGACAAAGGAACAACCTCTCTAGTCGGAGGGCAACGAGTCTCTAAAGCTCACGAACGAATCGAAAGCTATGGCACAATAGATGAACTTAACTCCTTCATTGGACTGCTTATTACCTCATTAACAGATGAACAAGACACCGACTTCTTATCGTTCATCCAACATAAACTTTTCACAATAGGATCTTATCTAGCGACAGACCAAGCTACAACAGAGCTAAAGATCGAAAGCAAAGTAACACCAGAAAGCATTGAGAAAATTGAACAAGAAATAGATCGAATAGATAATGAACTCCCCAAAATGCACGCATTCATCTTGCCTGGAGGATGCAGATCCAGCGCTTTAGCCCATGTCTGCCGAACCGTTTGCAGAAGAGCGGAAAGAGAAATTTACCGACTGGCGGAAACATGCCCGGTAGAAGAACCTGTATTAATATTTATCAACAGACTTTCAGACTATTTCTTTGTTCTCGCACGCAAAGAGTGTATAAATAATAACGGCAAAGAAATTATTTGGGATTATACTTGCCAATAATAAATAAAATCCTATTTTCGCGGGAAAAATAGAGAACCTAATCGCTTCGGCGATTATAAACACTTGATAGCTATGTATTGGACATTAGAGTTAGCTTCAAAATTGGAAGACGCACCCTGGCCTGCAACTAAGGACGAACTTATTGACTATGCACAACGTTCTGGCGCACCATTAGAAGTAATAGAGAACTTGCAGGAAATGGAAGATGAAGGAGAGATCTACGAATGTATGGAAGATATCTGGCCTGATTATCCAAGTAAAGAGGACTTTTTCTTCAACGAGGAAGAATATTAATATTTTCAGGGCAAATTAAGCTATTTAGATTAGGCAGGACAAACGATATCGTTTGTCCTGCCTAATCTTTTAATATCTATATAGATATACACAAATACATTTACATAATTCACTACAAAGAAATGTAAGCATTCGAAGAAATGCACCTTTTACACTTTGAGGTTTGGTTGTAGCTTT